>NZ_CP030064.1:1371846-2057769 GCF_003990725.2 Halorubrum sp. PV6 | reverse complement strand
GCGACGGTCACCGTCACCGTCGGCGAGGTCGCCGACGGGGCGGGGTTCTACGTGGCGGACGACGGGCCGGGCGTCCCGGAGTCCGACCGCGAACTGGTGTTCGAGAGCGGCCACTCGACGCTGGTCGGCAACACGGGCCTCGGACTGGCCATCGTGAAACAGGCCGCCGAGGCGCACGGGTGGACGGTTCGGCTGACGGCCAGCGAGACCGGCGGGGCGCGGTTCGAGTTCGCGCCGGCGGCGTGACGCGACCGCCGCTCATCGCGCACCCGCGCGGAAATCGCCCGTCAGAGAACCGCTCGCAGCCGAGGGCTATTGATAACCCGGTGCGCTCAGCGGAACAGTCCCTTCACGCGGTCGACGACCGAACTCTCCGCTTCGGCGGCCGCCTCCTCCTGGCGCTTCTGCTCGCGGAGCTCCCGGAGCGCGGCCGCCTGATCGTCGGTCCCCTCCCCGCTCGCCGTCTTCGCCTCGCCGCCCTTGAGGCCTTTTAAGTTGGAGACCGCGTCGTCGACGGTTCCGGTGGTCGTCCGGGTCTCCTTCGCGGAGCCGGCGAGTTTCTCGCGGTCGACGTCGACGTCGTCGATGGCGCTGGTGTCTAACTGCAACCGCCGCGTCTCCGAGCGCTCGACGCCGCCCCACGTCAACTCCGCGTCCTCCAGTTCGCGCTCGATGTCCGCGCGAACCTCGGCGTCGGTGACCGTCTCGGTCTCGTCGCCGGAGCCGGTCGCGGCCTCGCCGGTCGCGCCGCCCGCCGCTCCGCCTCCCGCGCCTGCAGCCCCGCCGGTCGCCTGCTCGACGCGGTGGGCGACCAGCGCGCCGCCGGTCGCGGCGATGACGGCGACGAGCCCGACGGCGTACACCGCGACCACCTGCGCGCTGTAGTCCGTCGCGGTGGAGACGTTCCAGTTGTACGGGTACGTCCGGGAGAACAGCCCGACGGCGACGAGGGTGATGGCGCTCCCGGCGCCGGCGAGGTACAGCATCCGCCGGTCGACCGGCAGCAGGACGACGACGCCGAGGAGGAGGGCCGGCAGCCCGACCGCGGCGGCGACGGCGGCGACCTCCTGTACGGCGTACGTCGACAGCGCCTCGGGCGGGAGCGTCGCGCTGTACAGGAAAACGACGACGCCGATCAGCCCGAGGGCGATGCCGGCGAAGAAGAGGCCGAACCCCGCGTACACGTCGACGGCTCGGTCCGGATCGCCGACGTACTGCCGGTAGTATCCGAGAAGCGCGCTCTCGTCGTTCGACTCGCTCATACATGACGGTCTGTGCCGACTCTAATGATTGTTACCCCCTGTCCTTTTTACGACCGGCGCCGAGCCTCCACACGAACACCCGTGCCACTCGACTGTCCGCGCTGCGGCGGCACCCTCTCGACGTTCTCGCTCAGCGACGCCACGGCGGTCGCCTGCGACGACTGCGGCTACGTCGGCGTCGAGGCCGACCACTCGGGCGAGCCCACGTTCGCCGAGAGTTGGGCGGACGCGTTCGCGCGGTTTCAGGAGGACAACGACTGACCATGCCGACACTCGACATCACCGACGACCACCGCGACCGGATCGAGTCGCTTCGTGCGGAACTGGCCGCCGCCCACGCCGGGCCGTACGCCTCAGTCGACACCGACGACACGCTGGCGTACCTGCTCGACTTGGCCGACGCCGTCGACGACCCGAATCGCGAGGCGTCGGCCGACGCGCTCTCCGGCGAGACGGGTCCAGCGCCCTCGGGCGATGCCGAGGGCGACGCCGGCGTCCCCTTCGACCGCGACGCCGCTCGCGAGCGACTCGCGGCGCGCAACCGGAAGCACGGCGACCCGGATGCGGCCGACGAGATGGACCTCTACTCCGTCGCCGCCGCGTTCGACGTGACCGGGCGCAGCGAGATGACGAAGGCGGCGCTCATCGACGCGATCCTCGACGCGGCCGCGGCGGTCGCAGCCGACCCCTTCTCGCGGGTCGACGTCGACATCGGCGGGGCCGGGGACGATGCGACCGACGCTGCCGACGCAGACGAGGCAGGCGACGCGGACGACGGGTCGGCCGCGAGCGACGACAGCGACGCCGACGACGGCGCCGACACCGACGCTGGCGACGACACCGACGACACCGGCGCCAGCCAACTGAACGCGATGATGAGCCTGCTGGACACCCACGAGGACAAGTGGCGGGAGGCCGACGGCGACGCCCGCTACGAGGTCGAACTGCCCGACGGCGACGTCGAGACGGCGCGCACGAAAGACGACGTGCGCGCGCTGCTGTTTAAAAACTACTGACCCATGGGACTGCTCTCACGACTGCGCGCGTGGCTCGGCGGATCGTCCGCAGAATCAGACGATGACGACACGATCGATGAGGGGGAGTCGGCCGCGACCGACTCGGACGCCGAGAGCGACGAGGCGACCCGTCTCGATCCGGACGCCGCGACCGAGACGCGCACGACTGCAACCGATGACGCCGTCGACGCTCTCCGCGACGTGCGCCGGCAGGAGCCGGACCCGAACGAGACCGACTCGGCGGGCCCCGAGACCGACGACGAGTGACGGGTGGCAGTCTGTTGGCCGAGAGGACCCGCCACAATCGGACGAACAGTTAGGTTCTCGCGGACGAAGGCGCTGGTATGACCGATCCGACCGACCGCGAGTACGTCGAGCGCGCTATCGACCTCGCCGAAGCGGCCGTCGAGGCCGGGAACACCCCGTTCGGCGCGCTGCTCGTCTGCGACGGCGAAATCGTCGCGGAGCGACGGAACGAGACCGTGACCGACGACGACCTGGCCGCCCACCCGGAGTTGGCGCTCGCGCGGTGGGCCGGGCGCGAACTCGACCCCGACGAGCGCGCCCGCAGCACGATGTACGCCAGCACCGAGCCGTGCCCCATGTGTGCGACCGGCATCCACTACGCCGGGATCGGCCGGGTCGTCTTCGGCGTCGCGGGCGAGACCCTCGACGCGCTCACCGGCGGCGTGGTGCCCATCCCCTGCGCCGAGGTGATCCGGCGGGCGGACGGCGACACGACGGTGACCGGGCCGGTCGCCGAGGACGCCGCGATGGCCCTCCACGAGTCGGTGTACGGTGAGTCGTAACGCGCGGGGCGGGGGGCCGTCGAGCCGCCCCGACCCGCCGCCGATCCTCGCCGTCGGCGCCGCGGTGATAGACGAGTGGTACGCCGTCAGCAACCTCCCCGAGGCGGACGGCGGCGCGTTCGCTCACGAGGTGACGACCGCGTTCGGCGGCGTGGGCGCCAACGTCGCCGTCGCGCTCGACCGACTCGGCCGCGAGGTCGGCCTGGTGAGCCGCGTCGGCGACGACGAGTACGGGCGGCGGGCCCGCGAGCACCTCGCCGAGACCGGGGTCGACGGCTCGCACGTCGCCGTCGGCGACGACCCCTCGACGCGCTCGCTCATCCTCAGCGACCCCGACGGCGAGCGCGCCATCGTCACCACGGGCGAGAGCTTTCGCCACCTCACTCTCGACGAGTCGATCCGCGAGGCGCTGGCCGCAACCGAGACCGTCTTTCTGACGGGGTACACCCCCGACGCGGTGTCGCGTGCGGTCCTCGATGTCGTCGCGTCCGCGCCCGACCCGCCGGCGCTCGTCTTCGACCTCTCGGGGCCGGTCGAAGAGCTCATCGGCCGCGGGACCGAGCCCACGACGATCCACCGACTCCTCTACGCCGCGGACCTGTTCGTCGTCGGCGACGTGGCGGCCGGGGCCTACTTCGGCGGTCCCGACGCGGCGCTCGACCGAATCGCCGCCGCACACCGAACGAGGGCGGACGAGGGGTCCGACGGCGCCGCGGACGGGTGGCCGCGCGCGGTCCTCACCCACGGCGCCGACGGGATGACGGTCGTGGCGGCCGGCGACACCGCGTCCCTCGACGCGTTCACCGTCGACGTGGTGGACTCGACCGGCGCCGGCGACGCCTTCGTCGCGGGCCTGATCGATCAATGGATCGCGCCGCGGGGCGAGAGTGATTTAAAAGACGACCCGGCCGCGGTCGACGACGGCGTCCGGTTCGCGGCGGCCGCCGCCGCGATCAACTGCGAGTTCCGGTTCGCACAGCCGGGGCTCCCGGACCGAGAAGCAGTCGAGGCGTTCCTCGCGGAGCGGCGGGGCTGATCGGGGGGGCGTCGTCGGCCGTGGAGCCTTCTCGTCTGCCCTATCGAACCTCGTCGGCGCGCTCGACGAGGGCCGCCACGCGGTCGGTGTCGACCGGGGCGGTCGTCTCCCCGTCCTTTTTAAGCGCTGTGCCGACGATCGCGCCGTCGGCGATTGCGAGGACATCGCCGATCGTGTCGGCTCTGACGCCGCTGCCGACGAGGACCGGCGTGTCGAGCCCGTGCGCGTCGCGCTCGTCGGCGACCGCCTCTAGGGCCGCCAGATCCATCGCCTCGCCCGTGCCGCGCCCGGAGGCGATCACGGCGTCGGCGAGGCCGCGCTCCGCGGTGTCGGCGAACGACTCCGCGGTGTGTCCCTCGGCCGCGAGCGGCGCCGAGTGTTTCACGTCCGTGTCGGCGAACACCCCCACGTCGACGCCGAGGCGTTCCCGGAGTCGGATCGTCTCGTGGGCCGCTCCCTGGACGACCCCCTGGTCCGTGACGCGAGCGCCGGTGTGGACGTTCACTCGAACGTAGTCGGCGCCGACGGCGGCGGCGACCGACAGGGCGGCGTCCGCGTCGTTCCGGAGGACGTTGATCCCGAGCGGGAGGTCGGTCGCCTCGGCGATCGCGGTCGCGGCGCGGGTGACGCTCGCGACGACGTGTTTCGGCACGTCGTCCGGATAAAACGGGGCGTCCCCGAAGTTCTCGACCATGATCCCGTCGACCCCGCCGCGATCAAGGGCACGGGCATCGCTGGCTGCGCGGTCGAGCGCCGCGCGCATCGCGGCCGCGCCGTCGTCGGGCGCCTTCGGCGCCCCCGGAAGCGGCGGGAGGTGTACCATACCGATCAGCGGCGCGTCCGTGCCGAAGGTGGCCTCGAACTCCATGGGGTCGACCGACGACCCCTCGGCGGATAAGTCTCACCACACGCCGACCGCTCCGACCCGTCTCCCACACCGTTTACCTGCTCCGTCCCGAACGGCGGGCCAGGAGATGGGTATCGACATCGACGACGACCGGCGCGCCGGCGAGGTGACGCTCGTGTTCTCGCTCGGGGCCGCACGGCGCCTCGCGGACCCGCCCGCGGCGTTCGCCGAGGCGCGGGCGTGGAGCCGGCACGTCGGCATCGTCGCCAACGACGCGGCGGCGGTCGACCGATTCGTCCGCGCGACCGGCGTCGAGAGCGACTACGCGCTCCGCAACTGGGACAAGTGGGGGACCCTCGGCGACATCCACGACGAGACCGACGCCCCGCGGGCGGTGTTCGTCGGCGCGTCGGCCGCGAACCGGCGCGTCGCGACCCACGTCGGCTTCGAGTACGTCCCGATAGAAGAAGCAGCAGCGCGAGCGGGATGGACGCTCTCGGACTCCGAGCCGATGCCCGACCCGAGCCTCCCGGAGCGCCTGTGGCGTCGGCTCCGCGACCGGTTCGGCTGAGCGGTCGCTTTTAACTCGCGTTCGGACGCGAACGGGAGGCGGACCTCTACCGACGTGACTCGACGGTGAGGTCGGTCGCGATCCACGCGTCCGTGTTCCCGTCCTCGGTGAAGACGGTGCGGTCCGGCGAGGTGCGATTCGCCGCCACCGTCGGTCGTGCCTCCGACTCCTCTCCGCGCTCGCGTTCGACTCGGTCCCCAGCGGTCATTACCGACCCATCAGGGGTGCGGTGGATTATATATTTCGGTCAACCTAAAAACGGGGCGTCGACCGTCCGTCGCCGGCGAGGCGGACGGGGAATCGGATCACATTAGCCCGTGGCGGGCGTCGTCGGAGTCAATGACGCGCTCGCTTTTTACCCCGTTCACGCTGCGCGAGACCGAGTTCCGCAACCGGGTCATGCTGTCGCCGATGTGTCAGTACTCCGCCACCGACGGCATGGCGACCGACTGGCATCAGGTCCACCTCGGAACCCGCGCCGCCGGCGGCGCCGGCGTCGTGATGACCGAGGCGACGGCCGTCGAACCGCGCGGGCGCATCACGCCGAACTGTCTGGGCATCTGGTCCGACGACCACGCCGAGGCGCTCGAATCGACCGTCGAGTTCGTCGCGTCGCAGGGGGCGACCCCCGGAATCCAACTGGCGCACGCCGGGCGCAAGGCCTCTCACCGCCCGCCGCACGAGGGCGGCGACCCCATCCCCGCGGACGACCCCGACGGCTGGGAGACGGTCTCTTCGACCGACCGGCCGTACCCGGTCGGCGAAGACGCGTCCGTCGACCCGGCCGCGACCCGGCGGCTGGACGGTGAGGGCATCGACGAAGTTATCGAGGCGTTCGTTGACGCCGCGGCGCGGTCGCGCGACATCGGGTTCGAGGTCGCCGAGGTCCACGCGGCGCACGGCTATCTGCTCCACCAGTTCCTGTCGCCGGTCACCAACGACCGCGACGACGAGTACGGCGGGAGCTTCGAGAACCGGACGCGGCTGCTCCGGGAGGTCGTCGCCGCCGTCCGCGAGGTCTGGCCCGACGGGAAGCCCGTCTTCGTCCGGATCTCGGCGACCGACTGGCTCCCCGACCGCGACTCGTGGGACGTGGACGACTCGGTTCGGCTGGCCCCCCTGCTCGCCGAGGCCGGCGCCGACCTGATCGACGTCTCCGGCGGCGGGACCCACCCGGACCAGCAGATCCCGAGCGCCGGACCGGGGTATCAGGTCCCCTACGCCGAGGCGATCCGCGAGGGGACCGACGTGCCCGTCGCCGCAGTCGGCGGGATCACGGAGCCGACCCACGCCGACGCCCTCGTCCGGAACGAGCGGGCCGACCTCGTCGCGCTCGGTCGCGAACTGCTCCGGCGCCCGTACTGGCCGCTGGAGGCCGCCCACGAACTCGGCGCGGACGTCGAGTGGCCGGTGCAGTACCGGCGCGGGCAGTTCGACTGAGACGCCGGCACACGCTCCGGGAAGACTTATTTCCCTTCCGCGAGCCGACGGGATATGGAGTACCGACCGTTCCCCGACGAGCGCGGCGACGAGTTCGCCGCGTTCATGCGATACGCCTTCTCCCCCACCGAGGGGCCGTACGACCCCGACGCGGCAGACGACCGGAACGGCATCGCCGACAGGCGAGGGCTGTTCGACGACGGCGACGACCCGGTCGCGGTGTGTGCTCACCACTACTTCTCGCTGCGGGTCCGCGGGACCGACCGCGAGGTCGCCGGGCTCTCGGCCGTCGCGTCCCCGCCGGAACACCGGCGACAGGGCAACGTCGGGCGCGTGCTCCGGGAGTCGCTGGCGGAGTACCGGGACCGCGGCGTCGCCCTCTCGACGCTGTGGCCGTTCAGCCACCCGTTCTACGCGAACTACGGCTGGGCGACCGCCTCCCGCTACCGCCGTCTCACCGCGCCGCCGGCACAGCTCGGGTTCGTCGACGACCTGATCGCGACCGCGGGAGCCGACGCCGGCACGTTCCGCCGGCTCGACGAGGACGACTATCCGGCCGTCGCGCCCGTCCTCTCCGCGATGGCGGACCGCTACGACCTCACGATGGACTGGACGGAGGCGTGGTGGCGCGAGCGAACGCTCCAGGGGTGGAAGACCGACCCCTTCGTCTACGGCTGGGAGCGCGACGGCGAACTCCGGGCGATCTGTGCGTACAGTTTCGACGACGACGGCGACGGGAACGATCCGGTGTTGCGCGTCACCGACGTGGCCGTCGCGGACGACGAGGCGTGGTTCCAACTGCTCCGATTCTTCCGGAATCACGACTCGCAGGCGTCCGCGGTCCGGATTCGCGCCCCGCCGGACGCGCCCCTCCTCGACCTCGTGGCGGACCCGCGAGCCGTCGACTGCGAGGTCCGGACCGGTCCGATGGTCCGGCTCGTCGACGTCGCCGCCGCCCTCGAAGCGCTCTCGCCCGACCCCGCCGTCGAGGCCCGCTTCACGCTGGCCGTCACCGACCCCCTCGCCGACTGGAACGACGGGACCGTCCGCGTCGCCGTCGAAGACGGGTCCGTCGCCGTCGCACCGCTCGATACCGCGCCCGCAGCCCCGGACGTCACGGCCGGCGTCGGCGCCCTCTCACAGCTGTACGTCGGCTATCGCTCGGTCGACGCGCTACGACGGGGCGGCGACCTCGCCGTCGACGCCGACGCCGCGGGGACGCTCCGCGACCTCTTCCCGACGCGGACGACGCACCTCCGCGAGGGGTTCTGACCGTCGCCTCGCCGCGTCCGGCGACGCCGCCCCGGCCGGGCTTTTTATCTGCTGACCGCATACGTCCGCGTATGAGTTCCCGCGACGACCGACGTGACGAGGCCCTCGAAGAGCGGCTCGACGAGCTCGAGAGCGTGCTGACCGAACTCCGCCGCGACCTTCGCGAGACGGAGCAGGACCGCCGCGGGCCGCCGCGTCCGCCCCGGCTCTCGGAGCTCGTCCGGTTCACCGAGCAGTACACGATTCCGACGGTGATCGCGCTCCTGGAGACGACCATCGCGTCGCTCGAACTCGTCCAGGGGGCGCTCCGACTGGCGGACCCCGGCCGGAGCCTCGACGAGGCCGGATCGGCCGCCGACCGCCTCGGCGACGTGCGAGACGGGGCCAGCGCCGGGCTGTCGCGGTCGCTCTCGGAACTCCGACGGGCGCTCTCCGAGGCCGACCTGCCGGAAGAGGCCGCGTCGCGGTCGATCCTCTCGGAGGCCCGCGATCTCACGGCGGAGATCGAAGCGCGCATCGACGAGGGGCGGCGCGAGGCCGACGCCGCCCGGAGCGGTCGCCGAGACCCGTTCGACTGGCAGCGCGACGACGCGCCCGACGCCGACGCGTCTGGCGACCGGGGGATCACGATCGACGTGGCCGACCCGGACGACGACGAGGAACCGACGGCCGAACCAGAGGATCCGGACGACCCGGCGCCGGAAGTCGACGTCGAGTCCGAACTGGAGTCGATCAAGCGCCAACTCGACGACGACGGGTCGGCGGCCGGCGACGGACTGGAGGCCGACGGACTGGAGGCCGACGACGAGCGAGCGTCGGCCGACGACGACCCGGACGCCACCCGCGATCAGCCCGATTCCGGGGAGGGCGGCGGCCGGAGCGACGCCGGAGGCGATAGCCAGAGCGACGACGAACCGCCGACCGACGACGACAACTCGGCGTAGCCGACGCGCCGGTTGACCCCGAGCCGCACCGGACGCGCTTATAAATCGGTTCCGGGCCGCCCCGGGCGTTTTTAAAAGTCGACGCCGAGGCAGTCGGCGACGCGCTCCGCCGAGTCGACGAGCAGCGCGTCGTCGTCGGTGAACACCTCGATGGCGACGGTCCCGTCGAAGCCGTCGAGTTCGGACGCGAGGAGGTCGTAGTCCACCTCGCCGGCGCCGACCGGGAGGTGGGTGTCGCCGCGGCGGCGCACGTCGTGACAGTGGAGATGCGAGATCTGGTCGCCGTGCGAGCGCAGGAACCGCTTTATCGCTTTGTTGTCGCCCTCCATGTACGCGTGGCCCACGTCGAAACAGATCGGGGTGTCCGTCTCGCGGGCGATGTCGCCGAGGACCGACAGCTGGAGCCCGGCGTGCTGGTGGCCGACGTTCTCGACGACGACTTCGACGCCCGCCTCGCGGCCGACGTCGGCGATTCGCTCCAGTTGGTCGGCGGCCGTCTCCCGGAACGCCACGTCGTCGCGGTCGGCGGAGGTGGCGTGGAGGACGGCCTTTTCCGCGCCCAGTTCTCCGGCCGCGGTCAACAGGCGGCGCTGGTAGTCGACGATGGCGTCGTTGATCTCGGGGACGTACGTCGCCAGCCGCTGGCTGTACGGCAGGTGAACGACCAGGTCGCGCCCGGCGAGCGCCCGGTCGATGCGCTCGAGGTCGATGGCGCCCGGAACGAGCGTCGGCTCGCCGAGCCCCAGTTCACAGAAGTCGAACCGCGCCGGCGACGCCGCGAGCCGGTCGAGGTCGTCGCCGACGGTGAGGCCGAGGTCCATGTCGGCGGTGGGTGCGGATGGCTCTTATAAATGGCGTCGCCGACTTCGTGGCCGTCACCGATGCCCGGCTTGCACCACTTGCTGCGATGGAACCGCGAGCTACGAGTCGGTCGGGTCGCATCCGACGAATCGGGCCACCTGTTTGGCCGCGCTACTCGTCACCGTCCGGTCGACGATCGCCACTGCGCGTTCGATGTCGGCCTCGCGAAGGGAGACGACTGCCCACGGAGAGACGAACGATCGTTCCGAGAGGCCGCCTTCGACAAACCGTCCCGCGAGCGAAATCGACGGTGAGTACTCTTTCGTCGTGATTCCGGCGGCGATGTATTGTTCACCCGCAAACGGGTGTGTCTCGTCGCTCAGGATGAGGTAGGGCCGTCGAGGAGTGTGTCCATAGGGATCGACGGCGACGACGACGCTTCCACGCCGGAGCATCAATTTCCGCTCGTCTCGGCGTCGATGTCTGGTAGTGTCGCATCCCAGTCGGGATTCGTGTCGTAGTGATCGCCCTCGAACTGGTCAGCGACGGCTCGGAGGCCGATCTCGCTAGCCGTTTGCGCATCGTACGCCTCGATATTGATCGCCCAATATGCGCCTTTGTGTCGGACGAGCCCCCGCTCTTCGAGGCGGTTTAGCGTCGTCCCAACACTTCCTCGAGGAATTTCAAGTTCGTCGGCGAGTTCGCTCGGCGTGAACCCGAGCTCGGGATGTCGTGCGAGGTGTTCTAGAATCTGTCGGCCGTTTGTCCCCTCATTCGGAAGGTCATTCGGATGATAGCTCTCGAAATCGACAGGCATTGTAATCTACTGTAATTTTACGCTTACGTGTGTAATTAGTCTTTTGCCGATGGGATCGTTCGAGCGGGGGATTCACCGCGGTGACTCTGTTGAAGCCCTTTGAAACTGACAAAACTAGTGTAATAGACAGATGGCGCGACTGTGGCACGTCGCAGTGGCGAAATCAGGATAGACCGATTCGCTCAATACAGGCGATCTACATACCGGCACACAATACGGATCTACCTACATTGTGTCAGAACCCCGTGCGAGATACAGAGGTTGTAGTCGTCACAAGAACTATCTTATATTCTCCATCTGTATTCCGAACCACCCGATAGAATATGCCTACGAATTAAGCATATCGTGTAATTTTACGGTCTGTTTCGGGTGGTTGTATAGAATTTTGCGCACGATCCGACCAGTAATTGTACTGTCTCCTTGTTCCAACAACTCTCGATAACCTTCGATAAAATGTTCTTCACCAAGTTTCTGTAGGGACTGATAGTCTGCTATAATTTCTTCTACTCGGATAGCAATCAAAAATGTAACAAACGGTATGGTCAAAGAACCTATAGTATCGATCAGCATGGCTGCTGATAATCCTCCGAAGCCGATTTCAAGCATCAATTGTGCTTTTTGATACGTGACGATGAGTAGAAGAATAAGTAGCGCATAGATGATGCCCTTCCAAATAACGTTCCTGTTTTTATGGCTCTCTTCGTGGGTTAAAAGGAGCTGTTTGGCTTGAACGGAGAGGCCCTCGGTCCAATGTAGGTTCCATATGATTGTACCAAATGGAGTTGCTTGTGCTAATCCCGGACTGTCTTTGTCGAATATATATACTCTGATAGTTTTGTGGGGGAGTGTAATTTCTTTTTGTCCTTTCAGAGTTGTTCGTTTTGTAAATAGTACAAACATCCATGTTAGTAGATATTTTATTTGCTCTATGCCTCTCAACACGAGATTCATATTCGGACAAATATCTTAGAATACAAATCATTTCTGGAAGTGATAATCATTTAAAAACCAATGGAAACCACAACTGCGATGGTGGCCCCATGGCGACCCACCGCACGACTATTGGCACACCTACTTGAGCTGGTAGAATCCTCAACGCTCAATACGCAGGTGCGTTCTATCGGCTAGTTCAGGGTTCAGAGAGGGAAGATAACATAGTTCCCGTGCTGACTGCGTCCTCTGCATCTCGCATGGCTTCTGCGACCTACCAGAGGCGAAGGAGTCCAACAGATCCACGGCGATACATCCCCTACGTCGCGCAATCTGTGTGCCCTCACGGGAGCTCAGTGGAAAATTGACAACTAAATCGCGTTTCGATGGACCGATTCAGTCGTCGAGCGGGTTCTCGACGTCGATCTCGCCGGAATCGATCTCGGCTTCGACCTCGCGGACCGCGGTGACCATGTTCTCCGTCTTCCCGTACGCGATGTCGCGGGGGAGGAGCTTCAGGCCGCAGTCGGGCGAGATGGTGAGCTTCTCCGGCGGGACGACGCGGAGGCCCTGCCGGATGTTCTCCTTGATCTCTTCGACCGGCTCGACCTCGGCGGTGTGTGCGTCGACGACGCCGAGCGCGAGGTCCGGCTCGAACTCGGGATCCGTGAACGTCGGGATCTGTTCGAAGTCGCCGTTACAGAGTTCCACGTCGAACTCGTCGATCGGGTAGTCGTTGATCTCGGGGTAGATCCGCGAGTAGTCGCCGTAACAGACGTGCAGGCCGATCCGGACCTCCTCGTCAATGCCCGAGACGATGCGTTCGAGCGCCTCGCCGACGATGGCGTGGTCCTCGGGCGTCGTCGCCAGCGCGGGCTCGTCGATCTGGATGTAGCGCGCGCCCGCCTCGACCAGCTTCTCGACCTCCTCGTTGACGAGGTCGGCGAGGTCGTAGACCAACTCCTCGGTGGAGGGGTACGCCTCGTTGAACGCCCAAAATCCGAGGGTGTACGGCCCCGTGATCGGGACCTTGACGGGGCGTTCCGACACCTCGGAGGTGAACTCGAACTCGTCGACGAGCCACGGCTCGTCGTACTCGACCGACTCGACGACGCTCGGCTTGTCGAAGTAGTTGTGGCCCCACACCTTCACCGGCCCGTTGAACTCGTAGCCGTCGATGCGGTCGGCGAAAAACTCCACCATCTCGTTGCGGCGCATCTCGCCGTCGACGACCGTGTCGAGGCCGGCGCGCTCGTGTTCGTGCGTGATCAGCCGGCAGGCGTCGTCGTGCGCCTCCGCCAGATCCGACGCGTCGAACTTCGAGTCCGGATCGTCGACCAGTTCGTCGGCACGATTCAGCCACTTCGGCTTCGGGTACGAGCCGACGACGGTCGTCAGCAGGAACGCGTCGTTCGGGTGGTCGTGCGGGCGGAACTGTTCGCGGTTTGCTTCGGGGTTTCGGGCCATTAGTCGAGCACCTCCGCGGCAGCGGCGAGCGCGTGCAGTTTCTCGCGGTACTTGTTCGCGGGCAGGTAGAACAGCTCGGTGTTCGGCGTCAGGTAGGTCGTGTCAAACCCTTCTGCGGGGATCTGCGACTCGAACCACTCGACGCGCTCCGCGACCGTCTCCGCCTCCTCGACGAGCGTGTTCTGCCCGTCGACGAGCCCGAGCGCGAGCGAGTCGGTGGAGCCGAACTCCTGGACGTTGTAAACCGTCTCGTCGCGGTCGCCGGCGACCAGATCGAGCCCGAGCGCGTCCGCGCCCGCCTCGTCGACGAGGTGGGCGTAGAGCTTCTCGCCGAGCGCGCCGTAGGAGGTCTGGACGACCACGTCGGCGTCGGTCGCCGAGGCGACCGTCGCGATGGCCTCCGTCGCGGCCGACTCCTCGCCCTCGGCGGGCGGGCTGGTGACGAGCGACGGCTCCAGTAAGAACAGCGTCTCGTGGGCCGGGAACGCCTCGACCTCGCCGGCGAGGAACTCGGCGACGGCCGCCTGGAACTCGGCGTCGTCGCCGTAGTGTTCGTCCGTGGCGAGCGCCGCGAGCGAGTACGGGCCCGGCAGCGTCGCGGCGAGGGGGGCCGCGTCGCCGACGAGTTCGGCCGCCGCCTCCAGCTCGCGCGCCACGTCGCCCGAGAAGTCGAGGTCGTCGACGACGCGCGGGTCGCGGTAGAAGTTGTTGTTGTCGTAGTACCGGACGATACCGCCCGTCTCGACGCTGTCGTGGACGGTAAGCGGGTGCGCGATCATGTCGTCCCAACGCCCCTGCCCCTCGCTTACGCGGTCGAGGCCGGCGTCGAGCTGATCGTCGACGTACTCGGCGCGGACGTCGGCGTACTCCTCGGTGATCGCCTCGCTTTCGTCGCCGCTCAGGAGGTCACCCTTCTGGTGGCCCTTGAGGTCGGAGAGCGTCTCTTTCGCCCAGTCCGGAAGCGGATACAGCCCCGGCGTGGCTGCGACTCGTTCGGTCATCACCAGCACTTCGATATACCGTCGTATAATATTTGCTAATGCTCTTTATGCTTATCAGTAATTTATACGGCGCCGATCTCACCCTCCGGTGCGACCCGGCCGCGGTCGCAGCGAGCGACCCGCAGACCTCAATGCCAGCCGACCGCCTCAGACCTCCCGCAGCGCCAACACGGTGAGCGTCTCGAACGGGAACGACTCCTCGACGACCGGCTCGGCCTCGAACCCGGCGTCGGCCACGAGCGCGAGCACCTCCTCGTAGCCGGTCAGCGAGGAGACCAAGAGCAGAACGACGCCCTCCGGCGCGAGGACGCGCCCCACGTCGTCGAGGAACGGCTCGATGAGCTCGCGCCCCGACTCGCCGCCGGAGAGCGCGTGTTCCATCCAGTCGTCCCACTCGTTGTCGGGGTCGGTCGGGAGGTACGGCGGATTGAAACACACGGTGTCGAACGCGTCCGCCCGGAACGGCGCGAGGAGGTCGGCGACGACGCCCTCGACGCCGCGGTCGTGCGCCTGCCGCGCCGCGTGGGGGTTGAGGTCGCTGCCGACCACGTCGAGGCCGCGCTCCTCGGCGATCTGCTGTGCGACCCACCCCGACCCCGTGCCGACCTCCAGCACCCGGCCCGCCGCCGTCTCCACCGCCGCCTCCGCGAGCAACCCGGAGTCTTCGGCCGGCTGGTAGACGACCGCCTCGTCGAGCCCGCGCCGCTCCGCGAGGCCGCCCTCGTCGTCGGTCATCGGTCTCCCTCCTCCGCGTCGCGCTCTGACTCGTCGTCCTCCGTTGCGCTCGCCGACTCCTCCTCGCCGTCCCCGGCGGCCGACTGTGATCCCTCGCGGGTCGCGGCTCGGGCCTCGACGGAGGCGTCGAGCTGCGGGCCGGACGCGTCGGCGTCCCGCGCCGAGAGCGTCTGCTGCGGGAAGGGGATCACGATCCCCTCGTCTTCGAGCGCCGGCTTGATCGCGGTCATGGCGTCGGTCTGCGTGCGCCAGCGCTTCCGCATGGTCGGGTTCTCGATCCAGTAGCGAACCCCGAACACGACGGCCGAGTCGTCGAACCGCTTCGTCACGGCGTCCGGCTCGGGCCTGTCGGCCACGTCGTCGACGCCGGCGACGGCCCCTTCGATCACCGAGGCCGCGCGGTCGATGTCGGTCGCGTAGTCGACGCCGACCTCAACTTCGATCCGGAGCCGGCTCCGCCGCGACCGGTCGACGATCGACGTCGATCGGACCGCGTCGTTCGGCATCGTGATCACCTCGCCGTCGAACGAGCGGATGCGGGTGCTCATGATCGAAATCTCCGTGACGGTCCCCTCGTGGTCGCCGATCTCAACCCAGTCGCCGACCTCGAACGGGCGGGAGAACATCAGCACGAAGCCGGCGAGGATCGCGCCGAGCGTCTGCCGCGCCGCCATCCCGATGACGATCCCGAGGAACCCCGCGCCGACGAGGAGGCTCCCGATGTTGTCGGTGAACAGGCCGACGACCGCGAGCAACGCGGTCGTGTACACGGTTAGCTGGGTGAGCCGGAGCACCACCTCGCGCTGGTGTTTGGAAATTGAGGCGCTCTCGCTCGCGACCTCGGTTATGACGCCGCCGAGGAAGTCGGTGAGGGCGTACGCCGCCGCCAGGATCACCACCGACAACACCACGTTCGACACCTGGTCGGTCTGTACCGCCGATCGGACCGCCTCGAACAGCGCGCCGCTCCGGTCCCACACTGCGATGAGCGAGATGACCGCGAGCGCGGTCGCCGCCGCGACCGTCGCCGAGAGGAGGAGCCGCCGGATCGACGAGAGGTCGTCGCTCCGCTCCTTTATATACCCGGTGAGGATCCGCACGCCGAGGACGACGCCGAGGATCACCAGCGACGCCGCCACGCGCTCGGCGTTCCCCGTCAGCGCCCCGTAGAGGTCGCCGGGGACCTCGGACGGAGCCGTCGCGTTCTGCGCGAGGAGGGCGGATATCACGGCCGCCCCTCGCTACGATTCGCGCTCGACGCCGCTCGGCGGCCGCGCGCCAGGCCGAGCGACCCACGCCACGCCATCGGCTCAGACCTCCGTCGGCGAGCCGTGTTCGCGGGCCAGCTCCGCCAGCGCGGCGAACGCCGACGGGTCGAGGTCGCCCGGCCGCCGGGAGAGCACGTCCTCCTCGGCGGCGTCGACGACGGCCTCCGGCTCGTCGAGCCCGGAGATGTGGCCGGTGTTCCGGATCGCGTTCCGGACCGTCTTGCGCCGCTGGGTGAAAAGCGCCTTCACGAACCGGAGGAAGAACGCCTCGTCGCCCACCTCGTACTCCGGGTCGCGCGGGGTACACAACACGACGGCGCTCTCGACGGCGGGCTGGGGGTCGAACGCCTCCTTCGGGACGCGCTCGACGATCTCGACCGCGGCGTAGTGTTGGGCGGAGACGGAGAGCCGACCGTACTCGTCGTCGCCCGCCGACGCCACCATCCGGTCGGCGAACTCGGCCTGAAACATCAACACGAGCGGCTTCCCTTCTGGGAGCAGTCGGAAGGCGATCTCCGAGGAGACGCCGTACGGGAGGTTCGCGACGCAGGCGGTAAACGGCGGGAGGTCGACGTCGAGCGCGTCGCCTTCGATCACGTCCAGTCGGCCCTCGTCGACCGCCGCCGCGAACTCCTCGCGGAGGAACTCGGCGAAGGCGCCGTCGCGTTCGACCACCGACACCGTCGCGTCGTCGATCGCCAACAGCCGGTCGGTGAGCGCGCCCGCGCCTCCGCCGATCTCCAGGAGACTGCTCGTGTCGGCGTCGTCGGGCAGGTACGCGGGGATCCGGTCGAGGACGCGGTCGTCGACGAGGAAGTGCTGGTCGCGGTCGGGGTTGGCTCGGTCCCCGGCTCGCCGGGCGAGCGCGTCCGGGTCGCGGTCCCCGTACCCCGCGCCGGTGCTCGCCGATGAATCTGTCATGGCCGCGTTACTCCGCCGTTCCGGGTAAAAGTCCCGTTTCGGGCCGTCGGGTGCTTCCGCTGACGGCCGCGGGTCACTCGGCGCGCTCGACGAACCGCCGGTATTTAAGATCCGATTTGCGGATCTCCTCGACGATCCGCTCGATGAGCACCTCCTTCGGGCGGTGGAGCCCGGAGACGCGCTCCGTAACCTCTTCGAAGCTCTCGAAGGGGCCTCGCTTCCGCTCGTCGAGGACCTTGTTCCGCAGCTGCTTGCCGATGCCGGGCAGGAGGTTGAGCTGGTGGAGCCGCAGCGTTATCGGGCCCGCCTCGTTGTAGAACTCGACGAACCGACGCTCGTCGCTCTCGACGACGGCCTCGACCGCGTACTCGACCTCCGTGACCGCGTTCCGGGTGAGGTCGTCGAACGTCACCTCGCGGTACCGACCGACGTTCGGCCCGTCGAGCGCGATCCAGTCGCTCACCGAGACGTCCGCCGCGTCGCCGAGCGCCAGCTCGTACAGCCGAAACGCGTCCGTCCCGAGCCCGTACGCCACCGGCGACTTCCGGTACTGCGGCCGGTCGTCGTCCGGTCGCCCGTTGGGCATCACGTCCAGTAGGACGACCCGCGGCCCCTCCTCATCGCCGGAGTCGGGGGCCGGGTCGGACGCCGCCTCCGCCCCGGCGTCGTCGCCCGCCTCGACGGTGTCGCCATCGGGGTCTGTCATACCCGTATTACGGTCCCGCGCGGTGAAAAAACCGCTGGCGTGCGGGGTCGAAGCGATCGATCCCCGCCGACCGACCGCCGGCGCGATTCCGAGCGAGTGACACCCGGCGAAAGCCAAAAGCCGGGCTGTCACCGATTAGTGGTATGAACGAGCCCGGAACCGAGGGCGTGCTGTTAGATCAAGAGACGCTCCACGATCGGCTCGGCGACGCGCCCGCGTGGCTCCGCGACCACTACGAGGCGTTCCGCGAGTCGATGCTCGGCGAGCGCGACGGATCACCGTTCCCCTGCTACTTCGGCATCGAGGTCGAACGCGAAGGCGACATGCTGTACGCCGCCTGCGAGTCCACCACCGACCCGGCGGCCCTGCTCCGGTTCCGCGACGTGCTCGTCGAGTACCTCGACACCTACCCGGACCACGCCGAGCGCGCGCCGCTCGCGGTCTTCTTCGCGCCGCCCGAGGGCGACCCCGGCGAGGCGCACTACCACGAGCAGCTGTGGCACGTCCTCGAATTCCTCCACGTCCACGACCCCGAACCGTGGCCCGAGGAGATCCCGACCGACCCGGACACCCCGCGCTTCGAGTTCTGCTTCGGCGGGGAGGCGCTGTTCCCGACCTCGCGGGCGCCCTTTTATACCGACCGGAAGAGCCGGTACTCGCCGGTCGGCCTCGAAATCACGGTCCAACCCCGGACCGTCTTCGACGGGATCACCGCCGACACCGAGGCGGGACAGAACGCCCGCGACACGATCCGCGGGCGCATGGCGGACTACGACGGCGTCTGTCCGCACGCCGACCTCGGCGACTGGGGCGTCGAGGGCGACCGTGAGTGGACGCAGTACCTCTTCCGGGAAGACGAGGACGCGAGCCCGGACGCCTGCCCCCTGAACCCGACCCGCGACCACCCGAAGGCCCCGGAATCGCTGTTGGCGCCCGGCGCGTGGCGGCGGTTCGACGACGCCGCGACGGACGCCGACGGCGCGGCCGTGACCACGGGACTCGGCGATGACTGAGCCCGTCCCGAGCGTCGACGACGCCGTCCTCCTCTTGGTCGACTTTCAGACCGGCTTCGACGAGCCGGGGTGGGGCGACCGCAACAACCCCGACGCGGAGTCGGTCGCCGCCGCGCTGCTGGCCCGGTGGCGCGAGGGCGGCGGCCCGGTCGCGCACGTCCGCCACGCCTCGACCGAGCCCGACTCCCCGCTCCGTCCCGGCGCGCCCGGCTTCGAGTGGAAGCCGGAGACGGCTCCGGTAAACGGCGAACCGACCTTCGAGAAGTCGGTCAACGGCGCGCTCCTCGAATCGGGGCTCGACGAGTGGCTCCGCGAGGCGGGCCACACCTCGCTCGTCGTCTGCGGGCTCACCACCGACCACTGCGTCTCGACGACGGTGCGCATGGCGGAGAATCGCGGCTATTCGGTCTGGGTCGTCGCCGACGCGACCGCGACCCACGCGCGAACGACGCACGACGGGGGCCGGGTCGACCCGGAGACCTCCCACCGAGTCGCGCTCGCGCACCTCGACGGCGAGTTCGCGACCGTCGTCGAGCGCGGCGCGTTCGAGTGAGTCCGACCGGCGCTTCGCGCGCATCGACCTGATCCGCACGTTTTTGCCCGCGGCCGCCAAGCCTCAGGTATGCAACGCGGCCGCCGAAAGCCGGACTGGCTGAAGTCGCGTCCCCCGTCCGGCTCCCGGTTCACCGAGATCAAAGAGCGCCTCCGCGAGCGCGACCTCCACACCGTCTGTGAGGAAGCCAACTGCCCCAACATGGGCGAGTGCTGGTCGGGCGGCGACGGCGGCGCCGGCACCGCGACGTTCATGCTGCTCGGCGACCGCTGCTCGCGCGGCTGTAACTTCTGTGACGTCGAGACCGGCGGCATGGAGCCGTTAGACCCCGACGAGCCGGAGAACGTCGCGGACGCGGTCGGCGAGATCGGCTTAGATTACGTCGTCTTGACCTCCGTCGACCGCGACGACCTCGAAGACGGCGACTCCAGGCAGTTCGCCGAGACGATCCGCGCGATCAAGCGTCGCGACCCGGATATCTTAGTCGAGACGCTCATCCCCGACTTCAACGGCGACCCCGACGCGATAGACCGGATCATCGACGCGGGGCCCGACGTGATCGCGCACAACGTCGAGACGGTCGAGCGCCTCCAGTGGCCGGTCCGCGACCGCCGGGCGACCTACGAGCAGTCGCTCGCGGTCCTCGACCGGGTGGACCGCGAGTCAGACATCCACACGAAGACGAGCCTCATGCTCGGCGTCGGCGAGTACGACCACGAGGTGTACCGGACGCTCGGCGACCTCCGCGAGGTCGGCGTCGACATCGTCACCTTCGGCCAGTACCTCCAGCCGTCGCGCTCGCACCTCGACGTGTTCGACTACGTCCACCCCGACGTCTTCGAGACGTGGCGCGCCGTCGCGGAAGAGGAGTTCGAGTTCCTCTACTGCGCTTCCGGACCGATGGTCCGCTCCTCGTACAAGGCGGGCGAGCTGTTCGTCGAGGCGCTGCTCCGGGAGGGGAGCGCGCCCGAAGACGCGCGACGACACGCGCGGGCCGCCGGCGGCGACTGACGCGGCCCCGCCGAATCGCCGCGAATCGACAGCTATCGAAGGTGTTCGTGTCTCTGAACTCCGCCGAAACAGCGAGTTATTTACCTCTCCATATCTCACCCTGTGTCAGTGAGCCATACACATGGGAACAACTGAATCGTCGATCGTCGAGTCGGCGCGGGCGCGACCGGGGCTTCTTCTCGTCGTCCTCTTCGGTGGCCTGCTCCTCGTCGACCTCGCCGCGAAACTCGTCGGGCTCTCGATAGGCCCGCTCGGCGGGGCACTCTCCGCCGATCGACTCGGCTCGAATCTCTGGAACGGGATCATCATCGGTCTCGTCGTCGGTCTCGCTGGAATCGGGCTTTCGATGACGTACAGCATCCTTTCGTTTGCGAACTTCTCGCACGGCGACTTACTCAGCACCGGGGCGTTCACCGGTTGGGGCGTCGCGTTCCTGATCGCCGGCTTCGGCGACATCCCGGCGCGCGCGCTCTTGACCGTCCGCGACGCCGGCAACGCGACCGCGGGCGACGTCGGGGCCCACGTGCTCTCGACGCCCGTCGCGATCCTCGTCGGACTGATCGCGGCGTTCGTCATCACCGCCGCCGTCGCGCTGGCGCTCGACCGGGCGTTCTACAAGCCGATGCGCGACCGCGACGGGATCTCGATCCTGATCGCGTCGATCGGGGCCGCGCTGATCGTCCGGTACGTGATCCAGTTCGTCTACGGCTCGGACCGGCGCGGCGTCACGGCGAGTCTCGACGCCTCGAACATCGCGTTCGCCCCGCTCGGGCTCTCCGTCAACGCCCACGACCTGACCATCGTGGTCGCCGCGCTCGGGCTCATGCTCGCGATGCACTTCATGCTCCAGCGCACCAAACTCGGCACCGCGATGCGCGCGATGGCCGACAACAAGGACCTCGCGCTCGTCACCGGCATCCCGGCCGAGCGCGTCGTCACCGCCACGTGGATCATCGGCGGCGGGCTGGCCGGCGCCTCGGGGTACCTCTACGTGCTGCTTCGCGGGACGATCCAGTTCGACTTCGGCTGGCTGCTCCTCCTCCTGATCTTCGCCGCCGTCATCCTCGGCGGGATCGGCTCGGTGTACGGCGCGATCGCCGGCGGGCTCGTCATCGGGATCGTGTTCACGACCTCGACCATCTGGATCCCCTCCGACTTCAACGAGGCCGCCGCCTTCGCCGTGATGATCACCATGCTCCTCCTGCGTCCTGAGGGGCTCTTCGGAGGTGTTTCGACCGCATGAGCGCGTCCTCGTCTTCTCCGTCGGCCGACGATCGGCCGGAGAGCGCGACGGCCGCCGTCATCGACGCCGCCAAACAGAGCGACCTCGGGCTCGTCCTGGGGACGCTCCTTCTGGTGTACGCCGCCGCGACGGTGCTGACCTTCTCCGACGGGCTCAACAGCGTCGTCGGGCTGATGCGCACGCTGACCTTCCTCGGGCTCGTCTACGCGCTCGCCGCGCTCGCGTTGAACCTCCAGTGGGGGTACGCCGGCCTGTTCAACATCGGCGTGGCCGGCTTCATGGCGCTCGGCGTCTACACGATGGGCATCGTCGTTCGCTCGCCCGACCCGGCGTTCGGCCCGCCCGGATTCGGGCTCCCGCTCCCGGTCGGTATCGTCGCCGGGATGCTTGTGGCCGCGGTCGTCGGGCTGCTCGCGGCGCTCCCGGCGCTCCGGCTCAAGGCCGACTACCTCGCCATCGTCACGCTCGGCATCTCCGAGATCATCCGACTCTTCCTCCAGTCGAGCGCGTTCGACACGTTCCTCAGGGACACGCTCGGCGTCGGCACCGGTGGCGGTCGCGGGATGGGGATGCCGCAAAACCCCGTCCGCGAGCTGTTCCTCGTCGACGGCCAGGTCGGAACCCCGACCGCCCTCGGCGACGTCGTCTTCGGAACCCTCGGCGAGAGCGGGCTCGGCATCGCCAACACCATCCTGATCGACTGGGGGTACATCACCGTCATCGCCGCCTTCGTCGTCGGCTTCTACGTCCTCCTCGAACGGCTCGGTCGGTCGCCGTTCGGCCGGACGCTGAAGGCGATCCGCGAGGACGAACTCGTCGCCGACTCGCTCGGGAAGAACGTCGACCTGATCAAGATCAAGGTGTTCGTCATCGGGTGTGCGCTGATGGGGCTGGTCGGCATCCTCTGGTTCGGCAGCCAGGGTAACGTCTCGCCGACGCCGCAGTTCATGCCGGTGCTCACCTTCTACGTCTTCATCGCGGTCATCATCGGCGGCTCCGGGTCGAACACCGGCGCCGTCCTCGGCGGCATCGTCTTCGCGACGGTGCTGTTCGAGGGACCGCGCCGGGTTGGGTCGGCGGTCCGCGGCGTCATCACGGCCGAGACGCCGCCGTCGTTCGCCGACGCCGTGGCGACGCTCGACCCCATCTCGTTCCTCGCGTTCGTGACCGACAACATCGCGCCGCTCCAGTTCGTCTTCCTCGGGCTCATCTTGGTGTTCATCATGCACCGGCGGCCCGACGGGATACTCGGCGACCGGATCGAGACGGCTGCGGCCGTCGACATCTCGGAGCGGCCGAGCGGGGGTGAGTCCGATGAGTAGCGACATCCCCGACGCGTCCGACGTCGCGAACGAGGCGGACGCGGGCGGTCCGCCGGCCGACGAGCCGGAAGCGAACGACAGCGAGGTCGAGGAGGCGGCGAAGGTCGTCCCGTCCGGGTCGCCGCCGCTTCGGGTCGACGGGCTCGTCAAGCGGTTCGGCGGCGTCACCGCCGTCGACGGCGCCACGTTCGAAGTCGAGCAGGGGTCGCTCACCGGCCTCATCGGTCCGAACGGCGCCGGCAAATCGACCACGTTCAACTGCATCACCGGCGTCCACGAGCCGACGGCCGGCTCGGTCACGTTCAACGGCGAGGACATCACCGGGCTCGAACCGTATCAGATCGCGCGCAAGGGGCTCGTGCGGACCTTCCAGATCGCTCGCGAGTTAGAGGAGATGACCGTCCTCGAGAACCTGATGCTCGCGCCGAAAGGACAGATCGGCGAGTCGGCGATCCGCGCGGTCGCACCCGGACTCCGGGGCGACGTCATCGCGCAGGAAGAGGAGATCCGCGAACGCGCTTGGGAGACGCTCGACTTCTTCGAGATCGACCACCTCGCGACCGAACACGCCGGCAACCTCTCCGGGGGCCAACGGAAGCTCTTGGAGATGGCGCGGGCGCTCATGACCGACCCGGAGATGGTGCTGCTCGACGAGCCGCTCGCGGGCGTCAACCCCACCTTAGAGGAGAAACTCCTCGACCGGGTCCACAAGCTGCGCGAGGACGGCTACACGTTCCTCCTCGTCGAACACGACATGGACGTCATCATGAACAACTGCGAACACGTTATCGTCATGCACCAGGGCAGCGTTCTCGCCGAGGGGACCGGCGACGAGATACGGAACGACGACCGGGTCATCGAGGCGTACCTGGGGGAGGACATATGAGCGCCGACGACGCAGACGCCGCGACCGAGGAGGCAGGCGCCGCCGACAACAGCGCCGCGGAACCGGACGACGCGACCGCCCCCGAGCAGCCGGCGGCCGCCGACGTGCAGGCGGGAACGACGCACACGCTGGACGGCGACGCAATCCTCAGACTCCGCGACTTGGACGCCGGATACGGCGACCTCCAGATCCTCTCCGACGTCGACCTCGACGTGGCTGACGGCGAGTACGTGACCATCGTCGGTCCGAACGGCGCGGGCAAGTCGACGGTGATGAAGAGCGTCTTCGGGCTCACGACGTACATGGACGGCAGCATCGAGTTCGAAGGCTCGCCGATCCACGGCCTCGCTCCGGAGCAGATCATCCGCGAGGGGATCGGATTCGTCCCCCAGACCGACAACGTCTTTCCGGGACTGAGCGTGCGCGAGAACCTCGAGATGGGCGCGTACATCCTCGACGAGGTCCCCGAAGACCAGATCGAAGCGATCTACGACCGCTTCCCGATTCTCCGGGAACGGCAGGGACAGAAGGCCGGCACGCTCTCCGGGGGCCAGCGGCAGATGGTCGCGATGGGTCGCGCGCTGATGCTCGACCCGGACCTGCTGCTCTTAGACGAGCCGAGCGCGGGGCTCGCGCCCGACCTCGTCTCCGACATGTTCGACCGGATCGACCGGATCAACGACTCGGGGACGGCCATCCTGATGGTCGAGCAGAACGCCAAGGAGGCGCTGCGGCGCTGTGACCGGGGGTACGTCCTCGTCAACGGCGAGAACCGCTACACCGACCGCGGCGACCTGCTCCTCGGCGACGAGGACGTGCGGCAAGACTTCCTCGGCGGGTAAGCGTCCCACGAGCGGCTCGCGGCGGTCGCCCGCGACTGAGCCGGAGTGGGCGAATCGTCGACGCCGCGCCGACGCGGCGGCTCACGGCCGTCTGGCCATCTCTTTTGCTCTGTCGAGGCACTCGCCGCTTCTGTCGAGAAACCGGCATAAGCATCCGAGACGGGACAGCTCTCACCACATCCGTGTCTCGCTCGGCTGGCGTATTCGGTGGCCGGTCCTCTTCCGAAACGCCCAGCGCTGAAACCTTTCACCCGAAACGATTGGGGGAGACTCGGAGCGGAAGCTTCGCGCTTTAGCGCGCGGAAACTGTCGAGTTAGGACACTCGCCCGTTTTTGTCTCACTGCTGTGGCAAGACATCAGAGATCATAGGGGAGATATCTGTGAGAAACCCTCGTAAGTTGGATGCGCTTGCGGCATCGACACCGATGACCACCCCAGATGGCGGCTCTCGATAGTGTAGGAGAAGCCACTCGTCATACAGGTGAAGCGAGCATCGGTGGTCGCCAAACGGGAGTGTTTGGGTAGCAGTCTGCTCAGTACAACACCGCTTGATCTCCGTCACGGTCGGGTGTGACTCGGTTAGTTGCTCATCCGCGCGGCTGAGGGCGTCTGCTGCTGTTGGTGCGACCTGTAAGAGCTGACTCGAGTCGTCGTGGTAGATGAGCGTCAAATACAGATACTCTCCGAGCTCTGAACGGAGGCGTTGAACAAGCGTCTGCTGACTGGGAGGAAGGCAGCCATCCGGAGGGGACATATGTTGATTGTCTGTGACAAATTAATAACTATTTCGGCTGCTACAACAACCGGTCCCGATGTGATATATCAGTATCATGGTGATTTCACATAGAATCAGGGAGAAACCCCACGAGTTCAGTCGCGAGATGGATGCGACCACTACGACACAACCGATCTCCGATAGCTGACCGAGGATCGATGAAAGAGCGACATTCACTGGAGATTGGCTCTGTTGAAATCCTCTTACTCAACTATATTCTCCCGCGAACAGATCGGTCGCTAACGACCGTGTCCCGAGCAGGGGGTATGACGCCACCGTTGTACCCAACATTCTTTCCAAGTTGTCTCAAGGGTAGAGTATGCGAACAAAAGAGTTCGCCCAAGATACCGACGTGGTGTTTGCCGCTTGTAGGGAGGTGGTCGGATACGTTGGCTGGAAGCCAGTCGACGTTGAGAGTGATAAGTTGACTCTGAAGGCCTTCACACCGCTTTCTTGGAAGTCTTTCGGCGATAAAATTGAAATCCAAGTGTCCACCGAGAGTGGTCGCACCGTTGTGACCGTGTCATCGAAACCGCGATTCTCGCTCATGAATTGGGGGAACGACCTCGCAAATGAGGGCGTTTTCTTAGAGAAATTGGCACAAGAGATACACCGGTACAGTTCCCGCTAACGAGCAGTGACAGCTCATGCTGTTCTGAGTGCTAGAAGGGGAAGAAATAGCAATTTCAGAGGGTTTCAACAGAGCCAAACGAACAACATCGCCGTGGCTGGCAACGTCCTCATAGAACTCGTAGTCAGCAACAGCACGTATCGGCCGCTACAGTCGATCTCTACTTAAATACCCCATTCGCGTCGCTTCTGGGAGTCGTTCAATCGTCTGACCCGTCGCGACGACAACGCAAAAAATCGAATTCGGAACGGTCGCGGCTACGAGACGCCTACTGGTTCAGGACGCTCGACCACTGGCTGGTGTACGTCGCCTGCGCCGGCTCGAAGGAGACGCGGTTCGTGATCGTTCCGTCGGCGTCCTCGAAGGCGGCGACGTACTGCTCCTCAAGCGACTGCCCGTAGGCGTCGTTGAGGTACAGCGTCCCCGACGAGGCGGCGCCGACCGTGTCGCCGCGCGCGAGTTCGGCCATCGCCGGCCCCTGCAGCAGGTCGGACGGGGCGGTACGGAAGATGTAGCCGTTGTCGTCTAAGTCGGTCACGGCCGGACTCGTCGACGACGGCGACATGCCCACGACGCCGTTCGGGATGTAGACGCTGTCGGCCACCTGCAGGTTGACGTTCGAAGAGGCCGGTCCGACGACGGCGCCGAAGCCGGCGTCGACGAGCGCGTTCGCGCCCGAGATACCCGCCTGCGGGTCGGTCTGGGTGTCCTCCACGCGCGTGTTCACCGTCACGTTCAGGCCGGCGTCGTTGACCTGCGTCGCGGCGAGCAGCGCGCCGTCGCGGATCGGCCCACCGAGCGGACCGAGGTCACCGGTCTCGGGCATCAGCACGCCGACCTGGGCCTCGAACTCGTCGACGCCGACGGGGTCGGCCGCCGGCGCGTTCAGGTCCTCGTCCGAGAGCTCGTTCCCGAACTCGAGGGTGTCGAGCGTGACGATGTCGCCGTCCTGGAAGTCCTGTACGTCGTACGCCGCCGTGGCGATGTCGCCGTTGACGTCGAAGTCGACGCTCGACGACGCGCCCACGTAGTGGACCGGGTTGCCGGCCGCGACGGCCTCGACCGCGTCGGGGAGCGTCTCCGGGCCGAACTCCTCGCCGCCGGGGTTCGCGACGGTCCGGACGCGGTCGCGGATGGCCTCCCCGTTGTTCTCGCCCGCAGCGGTCGCCGCGAGGATCTGGACCGCCATCGCGTCGTACGCCTGCGCGGTGAACACGCCCGGTGCGGTGTCGTACTCCTCCTCGTACGCGCTGGTGAAGAACTCCGCGCCCGGTCCGCTCGCGGACGGCGCGGTCCCGATGACGTTGTTCATGTCGTTGTCGACCTCGCCGGGGAGATCGGAGTCGATCAGCCCGTCGGGGACGATGATGTCGAGGTCGGGAACGTCGCCCGCGAACTCGGAGTAGAAGTCGCGGAACAGCTGAATTCCGGACTCCGGGAACCCGACGACCATCACGGCGTCGGGCGCGCTGCTGTCCTCGCCGTCGCTGCCGTCGGAGCCGTCGGAACTCCCGGAGCCGTCGGAGCCGTCAGACCCGTCGCTTCCGTCGGAGCCGTCGCCTCCGTCGGACCCGTCTCCGCTTTCGGTCGAGCAGCCGGCGAGGGCTGCGATGCCGGCCACACCGGCGCCTTTGAGTACGTCGCGTCGCTGAATTCTTCGCCTCATTCTGAAAGGGAGTACCATACGCGCGTTTATAAGTGTGTCCACGATCACAAATACCACAGGCTCCCCGGCGATCCGAACACCCCCGATCTGGGGGCGCTGCCGGAACTCGACGGCGTTTCGACTCCGCTTTCGGCGAGCGAGCGATCCGACGCGACTGGCGCCGCTTTTTGCCGTATCGTCGGCGGGACGCCCGCGTCGGCGTCGGCGGGACATCCGCGTCGGCGCCGGCGAGACGCCAGCCTCGGCCCGTCACGGCGCGAGTCACCTCCGCGCGGGAGCGTCAGTACCCCTGTGCGGTCCCGTCTTTTCGCGGCTCGGTCGCAGCCGAGAGGACGCCGTCGCGCCACCGGGCGATCTGTGCCCCGCCGAACCGACTCGCCGGGAGCGTCGTCACGTCGTGGCCCCTCCGACTCAGCTTCGCGCCGACCGAGCCGTCTATGTGGGGTTCCACGGCGAGCGCCCCGCTCTCGCGGTAGCGCCAGCGCGGTTCGTCGAGCGCGCGCTGGAGCGGCATCCCGTAGTCGACGAGGTTCGACACCACCTGGAGGTGGCCCTGCGGCTGCATGTACCCGCCCATCACGCCGAAGGCCGCCCAGTCGTCCTCGTCGAACCGGAGCAGACCGGGCAACAGAGTGTGGAAGGGTCGCTTGCCGGGCGCGATCCGGTTCGGATGGTCGGGGTCGAGCGAGAACGACGAGCCGCGGTTCTGGAGCGCGATCCCGGTCTCGCCCGCGACGAGCCCCGAACCGAACCCGGCGAACCGCGAGTTGATGTACGAGACGACGTTCCCCGCCGCGTCGGCGACGGTCAACAGCACGGTGTCCGCGTCCTCGGCGTTGGCGTCGGGGACGCCGAACCCCACGTCGTGGTTCGCCCGCTCGCCGATCTCGGCCGCCCGGCGGCGCGCCCACGCGGTCGACGAGAGCGGTGGAATCGCCTCGTACTCCGGGTCGCTGATGTACCGGTGGCCGTCGTGAAAGGCCAACTTGAGCGACTCCGCGAAGTAGTGGACGCGCTCCGGCGCGTCGTAGTCGTACTCGCCGGCGCCGACCTCGGCCGCGATGTTGAGCGCTTCCAACGCGATGAGCCCCTGGTTGTTCGGCGGGAGCTCGTACACCTCCGCGCCGTGGTACGTCGTCGAGACCGGCTCCGGCCACTCGACCTCGAAGTCGGCCAGGTCGTCGACCGTCAACAGCCCGCCCGCCGCCTGCACCTCCTCGGCGATGGCCTCCCCGATCTCGCCCGTGTACACGGCGTCGGCGCCCGCCTCGGCGACGCGCTCCAACGAGTCGCCGAGCCGCGGCAGCGTCACGCGCTGTCCGACGGACGGCGACTCGCCGTCGAAGAGGTACGCCTCGCGCGCGTGGTCGGTCTCGAACAGCGTCTCGGCCTGCGTCCACGCGTCGGCGACCACCTCGCTCACGGGGTACCCCGACTTCGCGTACCGTATCGCCGGCCGCAACAGCCGGTCGAGGCCGAACTCGCCGAACCGCTCGGCGGTCGCCTCCCAGCCGCGAGCCGTCCCCGGAACGGTCACGGTCTGTGTCCCCGTCGCCGGCATCTCGACCTCGCCCGGCTCGTCGCCGTCGACGCCCTCGTCGGCCGCGAGCGCCGCCCGGACGTTCGCTATCGTCGCGTCGGCGGGCGCCCCGCCGCAGGCCCGCATCGCCCCCACGTCGCCGTCGGCGGTGCGGTACAGCGCGAACACGTCGCCGCCGAGCCCCGTCGACGTGGGCTCCACGACGTTGAGCGCGGCGGCGGCCGCGACCGCGGCGTCGAACGCGTTCCCACCCTCGCGGAGCATCGCGATGCCCGCCTCGCTCGCGAGCGGTTGGCTCGTGGCGACGACCCCTCGCTGCCCGTACACCGTCGACCGGCGAGAGGTGAACCGGTCTAAGTCTGGCTCCATAGGCTCACGTTCACCGGCACTCGGTTAAACGTCGCCCCCACCGGCACTCGATTACGCGTCCCCTCACCGGCACTCGGCGATGTGTCGCCCCGACGGGCCCGCCGTCGACACGGTGCGGCCCGATCCGCACGCATTGGTGACCGGTACCGTTTACCATGTCGGACGCCTGAGGTCACGGAAGCAGATGGCCGGCACAGACGAGACCCCAGACGACAGCGCGGACGCCGAGCGTCCGGCGAGCGACGACTCCCCCGACGACTCGGACCGCCGCCGCGTCCTCGGATACGCCGGGCTCGGCGCGCTCGCGCTCGGCGGCGCCGCGAGCGCGTGGTACGTCTCGCGACCGGACGACGCGCCGCCCGAGGGCTCCGACGCCCCGCCGGCCGACGAGGAAACGGACGAGCGCGAGACCCCTCCCGAGGAGGCGCCCGCGGAGCCCCCGGCCGTCGTCCAGCGGTACGCGCCCGACCTGTACTTCGGCGCGCTAGAGAAGTGGTTCCCCACGGACCCGCGCCCCTACGTCGTCGAGACCGACGCCGGCCCGGTCGTCGACGGGTTCACCGCGCTCGACGAGTACTCGGCGGCGTTCCGCGAGACGGGGGCCCCGCCCGCGCCGACCGTGTTCTACAACGTCGTCGAGGCGGCGCCGGGCGTCGACGCGGTGCAGTACTGGCTCTACTCGGCGTTCGACCAGTTCACGGTGAACTTCCACTGGCACGACTGGGAGCTGTTACAGGTGTTCGTCGACCGCGAGAGCGGCGACCCGCTGTTGCTCTGTGCCAGCGCGCACTCCCGGACGAGCCCGAACAACGAGTACCTCGATCCGGCGATTCCGGCCGGCGCTCGCCCCGGCATCCTCTCCGAGGTCGGCTCACACTCCAGCGCCAGCGAGGTCAACGGTCGCGTCCCGACCTTCGAGCGACTCCCGACGGCCGACAGCGGCTCCGACGTGACCAACGACGCGCTCGACGTCTCGGCCGCGATCCGAGCCCCCTTCGCCTACGGGCTCCCCCGCGACGAGGGGGCGCGTCTCCCCTTCGTCCTCCCGGAGCTGGACGGCGTCCCGCTCCACGAGCACCCGTCGCTGTCCATCGAGCGCACCGACCTGATCGACGAGCGCGTGACGGTCGGGGCGTGGGGCGGGCTGCCGACCCCGCCCGAGGCGCTCCCCCTGCGCGAGCCCGGCCTCGTCATCGCCCACCCGGACAGCGCGGCCGACGCCGACGCGACCTACGCGCTCGAACCGCTCGCCCCGCTCCGCGACGATATCGACGACTTCGTCGGCCCGCAGTTGAGTTTCGAGTTCGCGGTGCCCGGATTCGTCGAGGACGCCGTCGCGAGCCACATCACCTCGGTCGGCATTCCGTGGGAGCAAGCGCGGTTCACTGACCCCCTCGCCGACGTCACCGACCCCGCGCATCGCCGGCGGATCGACGGCGCCGAGCCGACCGGACTCGCGAACCGGGTCGTTGGGCGCGTGCGACAGCTCAAGGCCGGGACCGCGGGCGCGCTCGACGGCGTCACGGAGGGGGCGACGGACGCGGTGGCGGGCGTCGCCGGCGTCTCGCTGTTCCCCCTCCCGACGGAGGTGGCCGTTCGGCTCGCGAGCGCGGACCCGACGGCCACGGTCACCCGCGGCGGGGTCTTCGAGTACCTCCGCGTCGAGCCCGGCCCGCACCTCCTCGTCGCCAACGGGCCGGGATACGCCCCGATCGCCTCGCGGTTCACCCACGACGGCGGGGCCGTCTCGGTCGGCGGCGACGGCGAACTCGCGGTCGTCGCCAGCGAGGACGCCGGCTGGGTCCGAGGGGACGCCCGCGAGACGGGCGGCGTCGCGCGCGTTCGGGTCGTGGAAGACTACGCGGGGACCGTCTACGACGGCGAGCCGGTCGAGACGGACCGGTTCGCGGTCGCCGTCCACCGCGCGGGGCGCTACACGGTCGAGGTGGTCGACCGCGAGGGGAACCGGGGCGCGTACCGCGTGACGCCGGACTCGTTCGACGACGATGGCAACGCGATCCGGAACCGGGTCCGGACCGGGAGGCTCGCGCTCGCGCGGACGCTGGTCGAGGAACTCGACGCGCTGTACGACCTCGCCGAGGCGCTCGCCCCCGACGAGCGCGAGCAGACGAGCGACTCCGACACCAATCGGGAGCAGACGAGCGACTCCGACGCCGACCGGGAGCAGACGAGTGACCGTGAGGACACCGCCACTCCCGTACTCGACGGTATCGCCCGCGCTCGCGAGGCGGCGGTCGGTGCGGTCAGGGCCGCCGAAAACGGCGACGATGCGGCGGCCGACGACCGCCTCTCTGCCAGCGTCGAGTCGCTGCGCGGGGTCCGAGACGAACTCGCGACCGACGCGCAGGCCGGCTACTCGGACGAGGCGGTCGAAGCGATCGATCCGAAGACGCTCGCCGCCATCGAACGCGCGCGAGACGCCATCAGCCAGGGCCGGCCCGACTGAGCCGCTCGTCACTCGCGGGAACGAGGTATGTAGTGCATTTCGCTATATCAATTCACGATCTGCGGTGGTCGAGACCGGACCTCGGTGTAGACGACTCCCAACCGTCCGCGCCCGTCAATCAATTCTAATTGTACTAAATCAATTCCGTTGGGTAAACTTTATGTGACCGCCGCGACCACCAGATGTTGCGGTCAAAACGAAGAGACCCCACATATGGGACTAAACCCTTGGAGGATCAAGCAGTGACAACTATGAACTGCCCGGACTGCGGGAACGAGCGAACGCGCGTCATCGACACAGGGACCGACGCCGACGGGACTTCCGTCCGACGGCGCCGCGAGTGTCAACGCTGTTCGTTCCGCTTTACGACCTACGAACGCCCGGAGTGGCAGTCACTTCAAGTGAAAAAACGCGGCGGCACCATCGAGCCGTTCGACCGACAGAAGCTTCGCACGGGGATCGAACGAGCCGTCGAGAAGCGAGACGTGACCGAGACGACGGTGACCGCTCTCGTCGACGATGTCGAGAGCGAACTGCAGAATCGAGGGGCGCGTATCGTCGCTTCGAGTCTCATCGGCGAACTCGTCTCCGAGAACCTCCGGACGCTCGATAAGGTGGCCTACATTCGGTTCGTCTCCGTTTACAAAGCATTCTCTGAGCCGCAGGAGTTCCTGCGAGAACTTGATGCAGTCTTGGATGCAGAACGTGACGACTTCGACGCCCCGACCGACTCACAATGACACGAACACACGCAGATCAGGTGGGTGATCGGCCGACCCGCGGCCGGGAGTCCATACACCACGAACAGACGCACAGTTCCCGACACGGGTGGATTCGAACGCACTGAACCAATGAACGACGGAAACAGCAACCAACCAACAGCGGACGACCCTTCCGGAGTACGTGCCGATGACTGACACCGAAACCACAGGCAGAGAGACGGGGACCGACATCTTCGCGGATCGAACGCAGTTAAAACCGTACGAGTACGCCGATTTCCTCGACTACAAGGACGCGATACGGAACAGTTACTGGGTTCACACGGAGTTCAACTTCTCCGGAGACGTTCAAGATTTCAAGATCAACACGACTCCCGCCGAGAAGACCGTCATCAAACGGACGATGTTGGCTATCGCACAGATCGAGGTCCAAGTCAAGACGTTCTGGGCGGACATCTACGCCGAGATGCCGAAGGCGGAAGTCGGGAGCGTCGGCATGACCTTCGCGGAGAGCGAGGTCAGACACATGGACGCGTACAGCCACCTCCTCGACATCTTGGGGATCACGGAGGACTTCGAGGAGGTGACCGATGTGCCGGCGATCGAGGCGCGAATCGAGTACCTCGACGAGTACTTAGAAAAGCGCGAGAGCGACGACAAACAGGAGTACGTGATGAGCATCCTGCTGTTCTCCACGTTCGTCGAGCACGTCTCGCTGTTCTCGCAGTTCCTCATCATGATGAGCTTCGACAAACACGAGAAGAAGTTCAAGGGGATCGCGAACGCGGTCGAAGCGACCAGCAAAGAAGAGCAGATCCACGGGCTGTTCGGTGTCGAACTCGTGGAGACGATTCGCGAGGAGAATCCGGACCTCTTCGGTGAAGGGTTCGACGAAGCGGTCCAGGAGGCCTGTCGACGGGCGTTCGAGGCCGAGACGGAGATACTCGATTGGATATTCGGTGAGGGCGAACTGGAGTTCCTCCCTCGGGAGCACGTCGACGCGTTCCTGCGGGACCGGTTCAACCAGAGTCTCGAGAACGTCGGCGTCGAGCCGATATTCGAACCGGACGAGGCCCTGCTCGAAGAGACGCGATGGTTCGATGAGGACATTCTGATGACGAAGGACAACGACTTCTTCAGCAAACGGTCGACCACGTACAACAAGCACGCGCAGAGCGTTACCGCCGAGGACATGTTCTAACGATGGCACAGACAGAACCGGAGCTCGACGAGGTGAACCGGCAGCACGAGGAACCGTTCTACTGGCTGAACGAGGACAGCAGGGCCTTCCTCGACGAGGGGTACCTGCTCGATGGCGTCACGGCCGAGGAACGCGTCAGGGAGATCGCAGAGCGGGCCGAAGCGATCCTGGACGACGACGGCTTCGCCGACAGGTTCTACGACTACATGAGCCGGGGGTTCTACAGCCTCGCGAGTCCGGTGTGGTCGAACTTCGGCCTGGACCGGGGCCTCCCTATCAGCTGCTTCGGGAGTTACATGGACGACAGCATGGAGAGCATCCTCTACACGCAGGCCGAGGTGGGCGAGATGACCAAGCTGGGCGGCGGCACCAGCGGGTACTTCGGCGAGATCCGGCCCCGAGGCAGCCCGATCACGAACAACGGCAAGAGCAACGGGAGCTACAGCTTCACCGAGCTGTTCGACACGATCATCAACGTCGTCAGCCAGGGTGAGACGCGGCGGGGTCAGTTCGCGGGGTACATCGACGTCGAACACGACGACCTGGAGGAGTGGCTCAACATCAAGACCGAGGGCGACCCCGTCCAGGACATCTACTACGGCGTCATCATCGGCGACGACTGGTTCCAAGCGATGGTCGACGGCGACGAGGAGAAGCGAGAGACGTGGGCGGAGATCATCGAGACGCGGATCAACATCGGCGTCCCGTACATCATCTTCCGGGACAACATGAACGAAGGGAAGCCGCAGGTGTACAAAGACAAGGGGTACGAGATCAACGCCTCCAACCTGTGTACCGAGATCGCCCTGCCAGCCACGCCGGACGAGAGCTTCGTCTGCTGTCTCTCGTCGATGAACGCGCTCCACTACGACGAGTGGAAAGACACCGACGCGGTGGAGACCCTGACGCGGTTCCTCGATGCGGTCATCGAGGAGTTCATCCAGGAGGCGGAGGGGACGCAGTTCATGGAGCGTCCGGTCCGGTTCGCGAAACGGCACAGAGCGATCGGGATCGGCGTCCTCGGCTGGCACAGCTACCTGCAGAGTGAGCTGATCCCGTTCGACAGCATGGAGGCGATGGAGAAGAACGAGGAGATATTCCGCACCATCAGGGAGCGGAGTTACGCGGAGAGCCGCCGGCTTGCCGACGAGTTCGGCGAGCCGGAGGTGCTCGAAGGGTACGGTCGCCGGAACACGACCACGATGAGCGTGGCCCCGACGAAATCCAGCAGCGTCATCCTGGGGCAGGTCAGTCCGAGCATCGAACCGCTGAAGTCGAACTACTTCGTCCGCGACGGCGCGAAGCTGAAGTCCACGCAGAAAAACCGGTTCCTCGAGGCGATACTGAAGCAGCGAGGAAAAGACGATCGAGAGGTTTGGGACAGTATCGCACAGAAAGACGGGAGCGTGCAGCACCTCGATTGCCTGACGGACGAGGAAAAAGACGTGTTCAAAACGTTCGCTGAAATCCCCCAGATGGCGATCATCAACCAAGCAGCGCAGAGACAGAAACACATCGATCAGGCACAGAGTCTGAACGTCTCGATCGATCCGAGCGAAGTGAGCGTCAAAGCGATCAATCAGCTCTACATCGCGGCTTGGGAGAAGGGAGTGAAGAGCCTCTACTACCAGAACAGCGTGAACGCTGCACAGAAGTTCAGCCGAGACATTCTCGACTGTAAGGCCTGTGAGGGGTGATCTCCCACCGGTCGGTGCGGTAGGGCGGTCGGTGTAACCGACGCCACCTCCTCCTCGGCGTATGCGCGCCTCGGCCGCTGACGGCTTCGACGTGGGTCGCATCAGCCGGGTGTGACACCCATGGCCGCTCACCGGGCGGTCTACCGTAGTCTCAACTTCTATCGACCTGTCGCTCGCGCCCGCCGTGCTGGTTTTCTCCCCTGTTCGAAGACGCGCGCCATCGGCGCGGCGCGCCGGCGTCGCCTCGCGACCGCTCCCAAACTGAGTAAGTACTCACTCAGTTTAAGTGGCTGGACGTGGTAGCGGCGACCATGCACCGACACGTCACCGATACCCCACCGAACGCCTCGGTCGCGGCGGCGGTCTCGATGGGCGTTCTCGCGCTCGGACTGACGCTGACTGCCGCCGACGTACCGCTGGCCTGGCTGGTCTGGCCGCTCGGCTACGGCGCCGCGCTCCCGCTGGCGATCGGCTACGCGGACCGGCGGCGCCGCCGTGAGACCGAGGACGCCGATCCGACCGACATCGAGGCGGTCAGACGCCGGTACGTCGAGGGCGACATCGACGAGCGGGAACTTGAGAGCGAACTCGAACGCACGCTGGACGCGGAGGAGGCGCTGTGAGCCGCCTCGGGCGCCTGCTCGACCGCGTGCGGTCGCGTCTCGGCCGAGACCGACACACCGGGCGCGTTCACGCCGACCGCGACGAGTCGTTCGTCGTCTTCCTCATCGGGATGCGAATCAACGCCTTTTGGAAGGTTCACCGCTGGCTACCGGTGTTCCTCGTCGCCCCGCGGATGGTCCGGGAACTGCGCGCGGACGACGACGCCGGACTGCTCGGCAGTTGGACGTTCCTCTCGCCGCCCCGCGGGATCGGGTTCGTCCAGTACTGGGAGGATTTCGAGTCGCTCCGGGCGTACGCCCGCGACAGCGACCACCTGCACCTCGGCGCGTGGGACGACTACGCGCGGCAGTCCGAGACGGGCGCCGTCGGCATCTGGCACGAGACCTACCGCGTCGACGCCGACTCGTACGAGACGGTGTACAACAACGGCCCGCCGCGCGGACTCGGCGTCGCCGCCGGCACCGACCTCGTGGCCGCTTCGGGGCGGGAGCGCTCGGCCGCCGGACGGCTCGACGGCGAGGACGACCCCCTGCCGAGAGACGCGTGAGCGTAACCCTGAAGCGAGCGACCGCTCACGAGGGCGTATGAGCAGCATCGCCCAGAAGACGAAGGCCGACATCGCGCTCGCGGTCCGCAACGCGCTGGCCAAACACGGCTACGAGCGCCTGACGACCGCGAAGATAGCCGCGGAGTACGCCCAAAGCGAGGCGGGGCTCTACTACTACTTCGACACGAAAGACGAGATGATCGCGGCGTTCCTGGAGTTCAGCACCGGACAGCTGGGCGACGCGCTCGCGACCCTCGACACCGACGACCCGGAGCGCCGCCTCCGGGCCGCCTGCGAACACCTCTTCCTCGCGCCGGACGACGAGGCGGCCGGCGTCCACGTCGGGGTCATGGAACTGCTCAGCCACGCGCCGCACAACGAGACGCTCCGGGGGCCGCTCCGCGAGTTGGAGGCCGCGAAGCTGGAGACGCTGACGGCGATCCTCCGCGACGGCATCGAGCAGAACGTCTTCCGCCCGGTCGACCCGGAAGCGACGGCCGCGTTCCTCTTGGCCGCGGGCGACGGCTCGACCGGGTTCCACGTCGCGCTGGAGATGGACGTGGGCGAGGATATCGAGACCGCGTGGACGACGTACGTCGATTCGCTGCTGGTCGAGTAGCCGGCCCCGACGACGCATTCGATACCAAAACGGACATCGTGGACCCGTCCGTCGTCGGAACCACGCGGACGTAACGTATCATGCATATCACCGATTACGAACTGTTCGAAGTACCGCCCCGCTGGCTGTTCTTGAAGCTCACGACGAGCGACGGCACCGTCGGCTGGGGAGAACCGATAGTCGAGGGGCGCTCGCACACGGTCGTCGCGGCCGTCGAGGAACTGCTCGACAACTACCTGCTCGGCGAGGACCCGGCGCGGATCGAAGACCACTGGCAGGCGATGTACCGCGGCGGCTTCTACCGCGGCGGCCCCGTGCTGATGAGCGCCATCGCCGGCATCGACCAGGCGCTCTGGGACATCAAGGGCAAGCAGTTCGGCGCGCCGGTCCACGAACTGCTCGGCGGTCGCGCTCGCGACCGGGTCCGCGTGTATCAGTGGATCGGCGGCGACCGCCCGGCGGACGTGGGCGACGCCGCCCGAGAGAAGGTCGACGCGGGCTTTTCGGCCTTAAAAATGAACGCCACCGCCGAGCTGCGGCCGATCGATACCCCCGCCACCGTCGCCGACGCGGTCGACCGGATCGCGGCGGTCCGCGAGGCGGTCGGCGACGAGGTCGACATCGGCGTCGACTTCCACGGCCGCGTGTCGAAGCCGATGGTGCGCCGGCTCGCCGCCGCGCTGGAGCCGTACGACCCGATGTTCATCGAGGAGCCGGTGTTGCCCGAGCACAACGACGCGCTCCCGGCGATCCGGCAGTCGACGACCATCCCCATCGCCACCGGCGAGCGCATGTACTCGCGGTGGGATTTCAAGGAGGTGCTGGAGGCGGACGCCGTCGACCTGATCCAGCCGGACGTGTCACACGCCGGCGGGATCACCGAACTGAAGAAGATCGCGTCGATGGCCGAGGCGTACGACGTGTCGGTCGCCCCGCACTGCCCGCTGGGGCCGATCGCACTCGCGTCCTGTATTCAGGTCGACGCCTGCACGCCGAACGCGCTGATCCAAGAGCAGTCGCTCGACATCCACTACAACGAGACGAGCGACGTGTTAGACTACCTCGAAGACCCCGCCGTCTTCGAGTACCGCGACGGCTTCGTCGACATCCCCGAGGGCGACGGACTGGGGATCGAAATCGACGAGGAACACGTCCGCGAGCAGACCGAGGAGGACGTCGACTGGCACAACCCCGTGTGGCGCCACGACGACGGCTCCGTCGCGGAGTGGTGATAGTCATGTCAAAGCAAGCGAACCAAGACGGACGCGCGCGACGAGCCGCGCCGACGCCCGGTCCCGGTGGGCGCGATGACCCGCCGACACGAGTCGCCGACCGAACACGCCGTCCCCGGCCGCTTCGCCGACCAGACCGTGATCGTCACCGGCTCGACGCGGGGGATCGGCGCCGGAGTCGCAGAACGCTTCGCCGCCGAGGGGGCGAACGTCGTCGTCAGCGGCCGGACCGAGTCGGCCGGGGAGGCCGTCGCCGACCGCATCTCGGAAGCGAACCGGGTGACCGACGAGGAACGCGCGGACGACGCCCCGCCGACGGGCGACGCGACGTTCGTGCGCGCCGACATGCGCGACCCGGACGACGTGGCCGCGCTGGTGGAGGCCGCCGCCGAGCGCTACGGCTCGGTCGACGTCTTGGTCAACAACGCGGGCGTGCAGACGGAGACGACCGCCGCGGAGGCGACGCTCGACGACTGGTCGTTCGTCTTGGAGACAGACTTTCGAGCGTACTGGCTCGCGGCGCAGGCCGCGCTCGAACACATGGACCGCGGCGCCATCGTCAACGTCTCCTCGAATCACGCGTACGCCACGATGCCCGCGCACTTCCCGTACAACGCCGTGAAGGCGGGCATAAACGGCATGACGCGCTCGCTCGCGGTGGACTTCGGCCCACAGGTCCGGGTGAACACGGTCGTCCCCGGCTGGGTGGAAGTCGAGCGGACGCGCGACGAACTGCCCGAGGGCCGACTCGAAGCGGTCGAATCGATCCACCCCACCGGCCGGATCGGCACGGTGGCCGACGTGGCCGGTGCGGTGTCCTTCCTCGCGAGCGAGGACGCCGCCTTCGTCACGGGGAGCGCGCTGCTCGTCGACGGCGGCCGCGGCGCGGTGATGCAAGACGACACGCTCCCGGACTACCGGGCGCGGGAGCGCTCGGAATAGCCGCGGCGAACCGGCGGAGTCCCGGAACCGATCGAGCGCCGCCCGTACCGAACACCCTTTCGGGGACGGGCGACCTTCCGGACCGTATGCAGTACGACGCGCCCGCCGACGACCACGAGCGGCTCGTGACGTTCGACATCGAGACGACCCATTATAAGCCCGCACAGGGAGAGACGGTGGCGATCGGCGTGGGCGAGCACGCTCCCGGCGCGCCCGGCGTCGCGGCCACGTACGACGTGCTCGCCCGCGACGACGTCGAGTTGGAAGGCGAACTGATCCGGCGCGGGATCGAGCGGGTCGACGCCGCCGACGCCGACGTGCTCGTTAGTTACAACGGAATCGGCTTCGACGTGGAGTTCCTCGCGGAGCGCGCCGAGCGTCTCGGCGTCGCCATGGAACCGCCCGCACTCCACACGGCGGGGTCACACGTCGACCTGTTCGCCGACCGCGTCGCGGTCATCGAGTCCCGGTACGACAGCCCGTCGCTCGAAGCGTGTCTCGACTCCTACGACTACCCCGTCCCGTCGACGATATGGAACGGGGAGCCGGTGACGAACGAGCGGTTCGGCGAGGAGCTCGGCCCCGCGCTCCTCGCGGCGACGCGCGAGGGCGACGCCGACCGACTCGCCGCCCTTCGCGACGTACTCGCACACTATCTCATCACGGACCTCGAAGCCAACTTCGCGATCTACTACGCCGACCGCGGCGTGTCGTTTGCGCCCGCGTATCTCGGCCACGAGGGCGTCTACGAGGCGTAACACGGGCGACTGACGGCTGCGGTAGCGAACCGGAGTAGACGCCACAGACGCCGTGATTCGAGTTTGCAAGCGTCATACAATATCATTTTATACTCGCGATGCGATATATAAACCGAGAACAATGACACGCACCCCCGTACTCCTGATGGTCGCAGTCCTGCTCGTGAGCGCGCTCGCCGGTGGTGCGGTCGCGCAGTCGGACGGCGAAGACGACCTGTACACGATGGTCGAAGACATGGTCCCGACGTACAACGAGAACGCGGACTCCATCGACCTCGGCCCCGTCAACCTCGCCGGCACGACGAACATCTACGTCGAGGACGGCGACGAAGCGCGCGTCTACTCGGTCACGATGGACGAACAGAATCGCATCACCGACCTCGACGACAGTCGCAGCGAGGACGCGGTCCGAAAGATCACGACCGACCAGGCGACGCTCGAAGGGATCGCCGCGGCCGATAACCCCGCCGCGGCCTTCCGTACCGCCGTCGTGAACGACGACATCGTGATCAGCGGCGAGGACGGCCAGTTCATCGAGGGCGTCAAGTGGGCGGTCGTGAACCTGTTTAAAGGCCTCCTGCTGTAATCGCTGCCGTCGATTTCGTTTTTCGCGTCTTGGTTCCCGGCCGATCGAACGGACACCCCCGCGCCGCTACGCCACTCTCTCGCCGTTACGCCACTCCCTCGCCGTTACGCCACCCCTGCGCCGCCGAGCACCAGCCGTACGCCGATGAGCGTCAACAGGCCGAGGACCGTCCCCCGGCGGAGGCGGTCGCTCACGCGGTCGCGGAGCCGCTTGCCGACGAGGACGCCGGCGACCGCGGGCACGGCGGCGACGACGGACGCGAACGCGAACCCCGCTGTGGGATAGAATCCCAACAGTCCGGCGGCGGCGACGCGGAGGCCGTTTATGCCGACGAAGACCAGCGCCACGACGCCCACGAACAGCCCGTGCGAGAGGTCGAAGCTCCGGAGATACGCCACCAGTTGGACGCCGACGTTGGTCGCGCCGAACAGGACGCCGGAGACGGCGCCGACGGCGACCATCCCGAGGGGCGTCTCGGCGCGCGACCCGCCGGGCAGGGTCGGCGCAGCGGGGAGCGGCACGACGCGCTGGGCGGTCGCGACGAAGCCGAGCGAGACGAGACCGAGGAGGACTCGCACCGGGGCCTCCGGGAGTCGGTCGAGGAGCGCCATGCCGAGCACCGTCCCGACCAGCGCGGAGCCCAGGAGCGGCCCGAACCGCCGCCCGCAGGCCCGCAACTCCTCGCGAGACAGGTCGCCGACGAGCGACGCGTTCACCGCGAACATCGGGATGATCATGAACGCCACGGCGGTCGCCGGGTCGAGCGTCGTCGCGAGGACCATCGTGCCGACGACCGCGAAGCCGAACCCGGCGACCCCGTTTATCGCGCCCGCGACCCCGACGACGAGACCGATCGTCGCGATCAGTTCGACCGAGAGCGCGAGCGCCATGGGCCTTCGAAGCGTCGCTGCCTGATAAATCGTCTTGCGCGTGCTATCTGTTGCCACGGTTAGTGTGGAGATTCCGCAGAGAACTTCGCGGACGCAGCGCGCAGACGCGACGGTGGTTCGGTACGAGACGGGGTCCGATCGGTCGGGGTTTCGTCGTCGCTGTTGTATTATATTTTTCTGACTACTTCAAATGACTATTTGAAAATAGATATATCTGTATCACGCTCTCACAGAGATCGCGTGAAAAGCGACGATCGAATGTAAGATTCGCTCCGAAGGTATCCCAACTGACATCGTGCAATTAACTATTTTGATTAAAATAAAGGCGATAACTGCCAGTTCACTCGGCTCAAATTTCTGTTCTTTGGCGGGTTGCTTTCGACGACACCCTGACCGCTGGTCGCCGACCGAGGGCTCGACCCGATTCGATGGCTGTGCTCGGTCGTGTCGCTTCTACCTACCAGAAATATATACACTACTAGAATCCGATTGTTTTGACGGTATTTCCAACATCACGCCGCTCCCGGTTGGCGCTCGGTTCATCGCTCGAACCTGCCGTCGAGCGTGCGGCCGTCCAGTTCGCAGTCACTCGCTGCGCTCCGACTCTCGTGTCCCAGTTGCGACGGGGAGACGATTCGAACACGGGCGTTACAGTCGTACGAGTGTAATGGATGTGCCGACGACCTCAAGACATCGAGTTTTCGAGTTCAAACTCGTTCGCGACGCCGAGGAGGATCTTCGGAATCTCCGTCTCGAACCGGTCTTCGGTCATTCGGTTCGCGGGACTGGCGACGCTGAACGCTCCAGCGACGCGCCCGTCAGGCCCGTTGACGGGGACGCCGGCCGCCCGTACGCCTTCCAGCTGCTCTTCGTCGTTGAACGCGACGCCCCGCTCCGCGACGGCGTCTAACTCCGACAGCAACGCCTCGCGGTCGGTGATGGTGTTCTCGGTGCTCGCCGGGAGCCCCCACTCGTCGACGATCTCGTTGACGCGCTCGCGGGGGAGCCGCGAGAGGATCGCCTTCCCGGCCGCGGTCTGGTGAAGGTGGAACCGCTTGCCGACGGTAGAGTACGTCCAGACGGCGTGTTTCCCGGAGTAGGTGTGCATGTAGACGCCTCGGCCGTTCTCCTCGACGACGAAGACGGCGCGGCACTCCGTCTCCTGTGCGAGTTGCTCGGTGTACGAGTCGGCGATCCGGTAGGCGTTTCGCCTGTTGCGAACGTAGTCGGCCAGTCCCAGGAACTGGAGGCTCAGGTGGTAGATATCCCCGGATTTGACCACGTAGTCGGCGCTGACGAGGGTTGCGAGGTGCGTGTGAACGGTGCTCGGCGAGAGATCGAGCGCGTCTGCGAGCTCCGTCACCCGAGCCCCGTCCAACTCGCGGAGCGTCTCCACGATCTCGAGTGAGGTCAGCGTGGCCTGCACCTGCCGACCGCCGTCGTTCGCGTTCATACCTACTCGTTCTCAGCGGAGTATATAAAGTTCGGGTTGGCCGAATTTGTTGATTTTCTCAGTGTGCCGAGGATGAATCGAACTCCGTGGTAGCGTTCCACACGCCAGTACGTATATAAAATTCGTCTTTGCACAACCGAATTTGTCGAGACGCGCGCACAGTCCGCCCCGGACGGCTGCCGAAACCCACGCGACCGCGTCGATACCCGTGCGATCTGGCTATGGCTCGCCCGATTAGTGCGTGAATGACACAGAATCACCGCTGTCCTCGACACGAGATCGCACTTCCGCTACGGTTCGTGCGTCCCGAATATGTATGGAATATTCATGTTGAATATGGGCGTCGCGACCGCTCCGCGATTCAGATCCCGAGCATCTCGCGCGTCTCCGCGGGCGACGCGATGGGCCGTTCGAGTTCGTCGGCGATGCGCGCGGTCCGGCGGACCAGCTGTGCGTTGCTCTCTGCGAGCTCGCCCTTCCGGTAGTAGACGTTGTCCTCCATCCCGACGCGGACGTGGCCCCCCATCGTGATGGCCGCCGTCGTCATCGGGAGCTGGTGTTTGCCCACCGCGAGACACTGCCACTCGACGGGCTCGGGCAGGTTGTCGACGAAGGCCTTCAGGTTCTCGGGACCGGGCGGCATGCCGTTCTGCATCCCGAAGATAATCGTCGCCCAGTAGGGCTCCGCGAGGAGCCCCTCCTCGATGAGGTGTTCCGCCTCCGGGATGTGGCCCGGATTGAACAGTTCGAGTTCGGGTTTCACGCCGGCGTCTAACATTCGTTCCGCGTACTCCTCGCTCTGTTCGCGCGTGTTCTCGGCGGTCCGCGTCTGGCCGAAGTTGATCGGGCCGAGGTCGACGGTCGCCATCTCCGGTCGCGGGTCCGTCTCCAGGACCGGCGCGATGCGCTCTTCGCGCGGGTAGATGCCGCCGCCGCCCGTGGTGAAGTTGACGATGATGTCGTCACACCGGTCGTCGATCTCGTCTCTGAGCTCCTGATACCGCGCCACCGACTTCGTCTTGTCACCGTTCTCGTCACGGGCGTGGAGGTGGACGATAGACGCCCCCGCCTCCTCACAGGCGGCGACGTCTCGTGCCACTTCGGCTGGCTGTGTCGGGAGGTTCGGGTTCGCCTCCTTCCCCTGGTGTCCGCCGGTCGTCGCGACGGAGATGATGAGCTTTCGGTCGAAGTAATCTTCGTAGCCACTGTATGGCATACTCCAACCGACCCATCTCATCGTGTTAATTCTTCCGGGGGCGGGAGTTCGGTCGCGGGCGAGGTGGTCGGGTCGGGGTTCTGAACGCCCTCTGCGGCCGAACGCGGGGAGTCGCGGGGAGGCCCGCGGGGTGCGCGATACCGCTCGGTCCGGCGAGAAACCCTAATGTTTATTAATACTGTTCGGAATGTGAGCGTATGCAGCAAGATAGCACAGCCCTGGTTACCGGCGGCGGTCGCGGTATCGGGCAGGCCATCTGCGTCGAACTGGCGCGACGCGGTGCCGACGTCGTCATCGCCGACCTCAACGCCGACGAGATGCAGGAGACCGTCGACCTCGTCGAAGCCGAGAACGGGCACGCTCGCGCGTTCGAGACGGACGTGACCGATCTCGACTCCGTCGAATCGACGGTCGAGACCGCACTGGAGGAGTTCGACAGCGTGGACTGGCTCGTCAACAACGCCGGCATCGCGGGGCCGACTGCGCCCTGCGAGGCCATCGACTCGGACGAGTGGGACGCCACGCTCGACGTGAACCTCCGCGGCGCGTTCTACACCTGCCGGACGCTGCTCCCCTCAATGAAAGCGCAGTCGTACGGCCGCATCGTCAACATCGCCTCGGTGACGGGGAAGCGACCGCTCACGCAGCGGACCCCGTACGCGGCCGCGAAGATGGGACTCATCGGATTCACGCGAACGCTCGCGGCCGAGGTCGGCGACCACGACATCAACGTCAACGCCATCTGTCCGGGGTCGGTCGACGGCCCCCGCATCCAGCGCGTCTTCGAGGAGAAAGCGGAGGCGACCGGCCGGTCCTACGAGGCGGTCCGGTCGGACGCCGAAAACCAGAGCCCCCGGCACGAACTGGTCAACAGGGAGGACGTGGCGAACACGGTCGCGTTCCTCTGTTCGTCCGACGCAGACCGGATGACCGGCCAGGACCTCAACGTCTCCGCGGGCAAGGTGATGTACTGACCGTTCCCCGCTCCGACACACGGTGACCGACCGACGCGACCTGACGCGCGAGCGTCCGAGGCCAGAGCCCGTCCGACGAGAGCGACGACTCTCGAAGCGTATCGTATGATCGATCATAAACTATATACAATAGCACTGTCCACTCCATATTGACGCAAACATGGCACAAGATAGCACCAACCAGACAAGGCGCCGGTTTATGAAGAAAACCACCGTCGGTGGGTCCGCGCTCGCGTTGGGCGGGCTGGCGGGCTGTACAGGAAACTCGGGCGACGGCTCGGACGGTTCGGGCGGGTCGTCGTCGGACGGCTCGGGCGGATCAGGCGGGTCCGGCGGCTCGATGACATCGATGGGCTCTATCGCCAACCGACAGAACTCCTACTGGCTCAGCTGGGAGAAGGGCTACCTCGAGGCGTGTGAGGCCTTCGGCTACGAGACGAACGTCCAGACGAACAACGGCGAGGTCCAGACGCAGCAACAGCAGTTCGATACGGCGGTCTCGAACAACGCGGACTTCATCGCCGGGCAGACCTACACCAACGCTGCCGCGATCACGCTGGCAGAGACGCTGGTCGAGGGCGGGATCCCCGGTGTCCTCGCGGTCACCATCGCCGACTGGTTCGTCCCGCAGGACGCCGGCGAGGAGTACGTGACGTTCTTCACGCCGCACTTCGTCAACCACGCCTACTCGGGCGCGAAGATGCTGTTCGAGGCGATGGGCGGCAGCGGGACCTTCGTCCACATCGAGGGGAACCGCGGCACGGCCCCGAACATCGGCCGGAACAAAGGCGTCGACCTGGCGCTCCAAGAGTATCCGGACATCGAGATGGCGGGACCACGCCAGCCGGGGAACTTCATCCGGTCGGACGCACGGAGCGTGATGAACGACAAGGTGTCGCAGTTCGGTGACGATATCGACGGCTTCTTCGGCCAGAACGACGCCGTCGCGCTGGGCGGACTCACCATCTTGGAGGAGAACGACATCGACGTACCCGTCGTCGGCATCGACGCCAGCGAGCCCGGACTCGCGGCCATCGCCGACGACCGGATGACCGGGACGGTCTCCGGGATGGGCCCGTGGCAGGCCGGCTGGTCGGTCGCGAAGTGTCACGACTTCATCAACGGGCACACGCTCACCGACGCAGAGCGGATGATGTCGTTCAACGCGCCCGTCTGTGTGAAGAACCCGGACGAGTGGACCGACGTCATCGACCTGCTGCCGGTCGTCGACGCCGCCGACTACAACGACGCCATCTTCGCGGGTAAGACCCCGTACGACTGGACGAAGATGTCCGTCGTCGAGGCCGGGGAGGACGCCTGGGACCCCCAGATCGACATGCAGCCGATGGATCTCGCCGACATGGAGGAGGTCCTCGACTGGAAGGAAGCGGACAGGCCGGACGGCTACAGCCTGCCGGACGTCTACACCGACGACGGCGCACAAGAGGAGATCGCCCAGCTGTACCAAGACCAGTTCCAAACGAACCCGCTCCAATAATCGCTAGTACACCCCCATATGGCATCACAGACACACACCAACGCGACGGAAGCGGGTCGGGGCGACCCAACCAGCGAGGGCACCCGCAGCTTCCGCGTCGAGGGTATCTCGAAGTCGTTCCGCCACGTGCAGGCCCTCGACGACGTGTCGCTGGCCGTCGACCACGGCGAGGTCATCGGTCTGGTCGGGGAGAACGGTGCGGGCAAGAGCACCCTGTTGAACATCCTGACCGGCGTGTTGCAGGCCGACGAGGGACAGCTGTTCGTCGACGGCGAGGCGGTCAACTTCACGAACCCGCGTGAAGCGGCGGACTACGGCGTCTCGCTCGTCCACCAGGAACAGGACATCATCACGACCATGCGGGGGTACGAGAACCTCTATCTCGGGCGGGAGATCGAGCGGTTCGGGGTGCTCGAAAAAGAGCAGATGCGCGAGGAGGCGCAGGCGTTCGTCGACGACTTGGGTATCAACATCGACGTGAACGAGCGCGTCCGCGACTACACGTTCAACGAGCGCCAGATGCTCGAGATCGCGAAGGCGTTTCACGTCTCACAGAAGTCCGAGAATCCCGTCATCCTCCTCGACGAGCCGACGGCCGCCCTCGAAGAGAGCGGCCGCCAGATCCTCTTCGACCTCGTGAACGACCTGCGGGACCGGGCGACGTTCGTCTTCGTCTCCCACGAACTCGACGAGGTGCTGCAGATATCCGACCGGATCTACGTCCTCAAGGACGGCGAGCGCGTGGCGGACATGGACACGGTCGACGCCACCACCGACTCGCTACAGAAGGCGATGGTCGGCCGAGAGACCGCCGACGAGTACTACCGGGTCCCGGACCAGCAGCGCGACACCGACCTCGGCGAGACGGCCTTGGCCGTCGACGGTGCGGTCCACGGTGACACGGTCGGGCCGGTCTCGTTTTCCGTCCGCGAGGGCGAGATATTCGGGATCGTCGGCGTCGAGGGGTCCGGCAAACAGCAGTTGGGTCGCCTGCTCGCGGGCGATCTCGGCATCACGCAGGGGTCGGTCTCGATCGACGGTACCACCCTGCAGAGCCCGACGGTGTCGGACATGGTCGACGCGGGCGTCGGCTACATTCCGAAAGACCGGAAGTCCGAGGGGCTGTTGCTCTACCAGTCGGTGCTAGTCAACACGTCGCTCGCGATGGTGCGAGACATGAACGGCAACGTGCCGTTGCTCGATCTGGACGCCGAGCGAGAGGCGACCGACGACGCCATCGAGGAGTTGTCTATCAAGACGCCGGGGCCCGACGCGCTGGTCCACGGCCTCAGCGGCGGGAACCAACAGAAGGTCGTCATCGCCCGCTGGCTGGCCCAGGAGACGCCGATACTCGTGATGGACAACGTGACCCGAGGCATCGACGTCGGTGCCAAAGAGGAGGTGTACCGTCTCTGCCGTGAGCTCACCGACCAAGGCGTCTCGATCGTCTTCATCGGCGACGAGCTGCCCGAGGTCATCGGTATGTCCAACCGCATCGCCGTGATGGCGAACGGGGAGTTCGTCGGCGAGCCAATAGACGCCTCGCCGGGGAACAAGCCGACCGAAGAAGACCTAATACAGGAGATGATCTGACAATGAGTACAAGCAGCGTCAGCGAGTGGATCACCGAGCAACGAGAGCAGCGCACGCTCCACGACTGGATACAGGACTTGGGCCCGTTCGTCATGCTGTTCGGGCTGATACTCACGTTCTCGTTCACCACGGACCGCTTCCTGACGGAGGCGAACCTGCTCGACAACGTCGCGAAAAACGCCGTCACGCTCCTGTTGGTCGCGCTCGCGGGGACCTTCCCCATCCTCCAGCAGAGCATCGACCTCTCCGTCGAGTCGATGGTACTCTTGACGGGCGTCGTGACCGTCGTCCTGATCTCGGAGTTCGGCTTAGGCCTCTTGGCCATCCCGCTCGCCATCGGTGTCGGGATGCTCGCCGGGCTGTTCAACGGCATCATCTTCACGAAACTCAAGGTGCCCTCGTTCCTCGTCACGCTCGGGACGCTCTCGGTGATGGCCGGGGTCGGGAAGATCATCACCGGCGGGTCGACCATCACGTTCCGGAATCCCGCCATCCGGACCATCTCGAACGGCGAAGTCTTCGGGATTCCCAACCTCGTGCTCTGGGGGCTGCTCATCTACCTCGGCACCATCGTCCTCGCGTTCCGGACGAAGTTCGGGCGGTACTGCTTCGCGCTGGGCGAGAACGAGCGCGTCGTCGAACTCGCCGGCGCGAAGGTCGACCGCTACAAGATCTACCCGTTCGTGCTGTCGGGGCTGCTCTGCGGGACCGCCGGCGTGCTGTTGACGCTGCGGATCTCCTCGGCGTCGCCGAACATCGGGAGCGGGCTCATGCTCCCCAGCATCGCCGCCATCGTCATGGGCGGGACGGCGCTGACCGGCGGCGTCGGCGGCCCGCACCGAACCATCTTGGGCGTGCTCGTCATCGCGGTGCTGAACAACGGGATGAACCTGCTCGGCATCGACTCGTTCGTCCAAGAGATCATCCTGGGACTCGTCGTTGTCGGCGCGGTGGCCCTGTCGATCGACCGCGAGAAGATCGACGTGGTGAAGTAAGGCGACTCGCCCCGGCTCTCTTTTCACTCGCGGCACGGACGTTCGTCACGACTCGTCGCATCAGCCACGTCATCGGACCGACGTTCGTCTCGTCTCGTCGTTCGACGGGGCGAGTGCTAGGCGACGGTGTGGTACGCTCTGAAAAAAGCCGCCGTTCGTCCGTCAGTCGGCGCTGACGGCGGTGTCGACGTGCCCGCTCGGAACGGTGCCCTCGTCGGTCCACCCCCGGCGGTCGTAGTACTCGTCGAGCGCCGCCTCGAAGTTCGGCAGCGAGTAGGGGAGCGTGTCGTCGTCTCGGTCGACGCCCCGCTGGTTGTTGAAGTGGCGTTCGAGGTCGACGACCGTCGACCCCACCTCCAGGAGCGCCTCGTAGTCGGCGGAGAACAGCCCTTCGAGCCGTTCGGGGGTCATGAAGCTCCGCGAGAAGCGACAGATGATCCCGCAGTCCTCCAGCGCGCGGGCGTTCTCCTGTTTGATGACCATCTCCGGTTTCCCTTCCAGCCCCGTGGGGTCGTACGCGTCCTCGCCGTCGACGAGGGGGTACTCCCACGCGTACATCGTGGTGAACATGTGGTCTGCTCCCCGCGTCGCCGTCGCGTACGACAGCCCCTGGCCGTTCAGCGTGCGGCCGTCGTGGGCGGCGAAGTCGAGCCCCTTGACGGTCCAGTTCTCGACGCCCAGCTCCTCGTGGAAGCGGTCGATCCCCTCCGCGAGCAGGTCGCCGACGCCCTCTCGGTGCGCGATCTTCTCGACCGTCTCGAAGATGAGGTCCGTGTTCCCGAACTCGTCTTCGCTCGCTAAGTACGCCGAGACGACGTTCCCGCAGGTGATGCTGTCGAGCCCGTACGTGTCACACAGCTCGTTCGACTGCATCACGTCGACGATGTCGTCGACGCCCGCGTTCGACCCGAACGACATCACCGTCTCGAACTCCGGCCCCTCGGTCTCGACGCCTCGCTCCTCGTCTTTGGTCGGGAGTTTGCAGGCGAACGCACACGACGAGCAGGTCGCCTTCTTGAACTTCTTCTCCTCGACGCGGTCCCCGTTTATCCCCTCGACGCCCTCGAACTCCAACTCGGAGAAGTACCGGGTCGGGAGCGCCGACACCTCGTTCGCCAACTCGGTCACCGAGGTCGTCCCCTGCCGTTTCATGATGTGGTCGGCGGTGGCGGCGTCGCGGTGCACGTCCATCTGGATCGGGGGAATCTCGATCTCCGGGCTCGAATCGCCGTCGAAGGTGATCGCCTTGACCCCCTTCGCGCCGAGGACCGCGCCTAACCCCCCGCGGCCGAACGCCCTCGACTCCGAGGTCAGGATCGAGGCGAAGCGGACCTGATTCTCGCCGCCGGGGCCGATACAGGCGACGTGTTCGCTCTCCATGCCGTGTTCGGCCTCGATGTACGCGACCGTCTCCGGCACCGTCGCGCCCGCGAGGTCCGGGACGGGCTCGAACTCGACGCCGGCGTCGGTGACGTGAACGACGACGAGTTCGTCGCTCGCCCCCACGAGTTCGACGGCGCTGTAGCCCGTCGCCGCGAAGTTGCGCGACATGAACCCGCCGGCGTTCGACGAGAGCAGGCCGTCCGTGAGCGGCGAGATTCCCGTGCAGTTCATCCGGCCGGTAAACGACATCGTCGACGACTGCATCGGCCCCGTCGCGAAGTAGAGCCGGTTCTCCGGCCCCAGCGGGTCGGCGTCGAAGGGGAGTCGGTCGTGGGCGAGTCGCGTCGCGACGCCGCGCCCGCCGATGAACGCCTCGGTGATGTCGTCGATGTCGGTCGTTTCTGTCGAGCGGTCGCCGACGTCGACCGTCAAGAGAGGTCCCTGCGCGTGAAGCATGTACACGGATGTCGCGGGCACGAAATAATAAGTGTTGCTCACCCAACTCCGGCGCTGCTCACCCAACTCCGGCGCTGCTCACCCAACTCCGGCGTTGCTCACTCCACCCGCATTAGGCGGTGAACCCGCCGTCCATGACGAGGTTGTGCCCCGTGACGAACGACGACTCGTCGCTCGCCAAGAACAGCGCCGCGTCTGCGACCTCCTCGGGTTGGCCCGCGCGCCCCAGCGGCGTCTGTTCGAGGATGCCGCCGGCCGTGTCGCCGTCTTCCATCGTCATCGCCGTCTCGATGAACCCCGGATTGAGGGCGTTGACGCGGATGTTGTGTTCCCCGTGTTCGACGGCCAACTCTCGGGTCAGGTTCGTCACGCCGCCCTTCGACGCGCAGTACAGCGAGGAGTTCGCCAGGCCGCGGATCCCGCCTATCGAGGACATGTTGATGATGCTGCCGCCCGCCTCCTGTTCGCGCATCACCTCGACGGCCGCCTGGCTCCCGAAGAACACGCCCTTTAAATTGATATCCATGAGCCACTCGTAATCCTCCTCGGTGACCTCTCCCAGCGGCTTCTGTCGCTCGACGCCGGCGTTGTTGACCATCACGTCCAGCGAGCCGAACGCGTCGACGGTGGCGTCGACCGCCGCGTGGAGGTCGTCGATCGAACTCACGTCGCAGGTGACGAACTGCGCGTTCCCGCCCTCGCTCTCGATGAGGTCGTGCGTCGGCTCGCCGCCCATCCGCGGGTCCTCGCGGACGTCGGCGACCGTCACGCTCGCCCCCTCGTCGGCGAACCGTCGAGCGATGGCTCGTCCGTTGCCGGAGGAACCGCCGGTGACCAGTGCTGTCTTCCCCTGCAAGCGCTCAGACATAACGACCTACGATGCTACTGCCGGTCAATTAAGTGTTTCTCGGGGCGTTTTCCTCTCAGCGGCGGGTCACGTCACCCCCGCGGACCCAAATGTTTAATAATGACTCTCACAGTCGTTATAGTGAGATGTTAGACAGCGACTCGCTGGTAGTGGACTCCGTGTCACACTGCTTCAATCATACGCCGGAGAACCACAAACACCCGCACGCGCAAGTCTGGGACGACGAGACGTACGAGATGGGGGCGAAGATTCTCCCCGACGGGTATGTGCCGTCCGAGGAGGTCTTCTACCGCGACCACCAGCCCGAAGAGCTCGCTCGGCTCCTCTTTTTGGAGAGTCAGATCGACTACTCGGTGTACCACTCGCTGCCGCTCGACGACTACTTCCACGACGGGTACGTCTCCCGCGAGAAGGGGTTCGAGTTCATGGAGCAGAACCCCGAGCGCGTCTCGATGTACGTCGACGTCAACCCGCTCGAAGACGACGCGGGCGATCAGATCGAGGAGTACGCCGCGAAAGACGGCGTCGAGGGCATCAAGTTCTACCCCGCGCGCTACCAGAACGGCAACGACCTCTCGCTCCAGCTGACCGAAGATGCCGTCTGGCCGCTGCTCCAGCGCGTCGCCGACTCGGAGGTCGACACGCTGGCCATCCACAAGTTCATTCCGTTCGCGACGGCGCCAGTTCGCTACTTCAAGCCGGACGACATCGAGGACGCCGCCAACTCGTTCCCCGACCTCAACTTCGAGATCATCCACGCCGGCTTCTCGTTCGTCGAGGAGACGGTCCTCGCGATGGCGAGCCACGACAACGTCTACGCCAACCTCGAGAACACCGCCTGCCTCGTCAACACCCGCCCGCGGAAGTTCGCGAAGGCGCTCGGCGAGATGCTCTACTGGGCCGGCCCGGACCGCATCGTCTACGCCGGTGGCGCGACGGCGCTGCACCCGCAGCCGCCGATCGAGGGCATCCAGAACTTCGAGATGCCCGAAGACCTCATCGAGGACTACGACTACCCCGAGGTCACACAGGACATGAAAGAGAAGATTCTGGGCAAGAACGCGCTCAAACTCCTTGATAAGGACCCCGAGCAGATTAAAAAAGACATCAAGGGCGACAAGTGGGACCAGCTCCGGCAGGAGCGCGAAGAGAGCGGCGACTACCCCGCCGAGCCGTGGTCGACCTACGAGGCCGACTCGGCGCTCGCGTCCGACGACTGAGCATGTCTGCACACACCGACCCATACGCGCGAACCGACGAGGCGACGCACGTCACCCCGAACACGGAGTTCGACGACGAGCGCAAGATGCGGGTCAAAGCCGAACTCGACGAGGTGCTCGATCCCTGCAGCTGTATGAGCGACCACCCGATCAGCATCCTCGATCTGGGGCTCGTCGAGTCCATCGCCGTCGACGACCGCGACGTGGAGGTAACCCTCCTCCTCACCTCACAGCGCTGCACGTACTTCCTCGACATCAACGACGAGGTGCGCGAGCGCGTCGAAGCGCTCGACGAGTTCGACGCCTGCGAGGTCCACCAGGACACCAGCGGCCAGATCTGGACCAACGACCGGATGTCGACCGAACAGCGGAAGGCCCGGCGGAAGCGCTTCCACGATCAGATGGACGCCGCCGGCGTGACGCCCTACGCCGAGCGCTCGGACTGATCGGCAGCCGACGCGACCGGTCGCCCCCCGTTCTCGCTCTCACCGCGTCCGCCGAGCGACCGCGGACCGCGCCACACCACCTCGCCACTGAGAAAACAGCCTCGCCGCCCGCACGCGCCGCCTCCTCTCAGGACGCCGCTTCGATCTCGTCGAGCGCCTCGGGGTTCTCGATGCTCGACATATCGCCGAGTTCCTCGCCCTGGTAGAGCGACGAGATGGCCCGGCGGATCACCTTACCCGACTGCGTTTTGGGGAAGTCGGAGACGAAGAGAATCTCGCGCGGGCGGAACGGCTTGCCGTGTTCCTCGCCGACGAGCGCCGACAGTTCGCCACGGAGGTCGTCGCTTCCCTCGTAGCCGTCTTCGAGGACGACGTAGGTCACGACCGCGGTGCCGGTCGTGTCGTCGGGGACGCCCACGGCCGCGGCCTGGTTCACGGCGTCGTGTTCGGTGAGGACGCCCTCGATTTCGGCGGGGCCGACCTTCCGGCCCGCGACGTTGAGCGCGTCGTCGGCCCGGCCGTGGAGGAACCAGAACCCGTCTTCGTCCTTCTGGGCCCAGTCGCCGTGGTCCCACAGGTCGTCCCACGTCGACCAGTACTCCTCCAGGTATCGCTCGTCGCCCGACCACAGCGACTTGGTGGTCGAGGGACAGGAGTCGCGCGCGACGAGGAACCCGCGCTCGTTGTCGTCGGCGATCGAACTCCCGGACTCGTCGACGATGTCGATGTTCATCCCGAGGCCCGGCCCCCCGAGCGACGTGGGTTTCAGCGGCTGGGTCGGCATCGGCATGAGGAAGCAGCCGCAGATCTCGGTGCCGCCGGAGATGTTGATGATCGGGGCCTCGCTCCCCCCGACGTGCTCGTAGAACCACTGCCACGACTCGGGGTCCCACGGCTCGCCCGTCGAACCCAGCAGGCGGATCGACGAGAGGTCGTGGCCCTCGACCCACTCGTCGCCGTGTTTGCGGAGCGCCCTGATCGCCGTCGGCGAGATGCCGAACGTCGACAGCGAGTGGCGGTCGATCATCTCCCAGAAGCGGTCCGGCTCGGGGTGGTCGGGCGCGCCCTCGTACATGAACACCGTCCCGCCGAACGTGTGGTTGCCGATGAGCGTCCACGGGCCCATCATCCAGCCGATGTCGGAGACCCAGAAGAAGCGGTCCGAGGGCTTGTGGTCGAACCCGAAGTGGATCTCCTTCGCGCACTGCATCTGCACGCCGGCGTGGGTGTGGACGATCCCCTTCGGTTTCCCGGTCGTCCCCGACGAGTACAGCAGCATCGACTCCTGCGAGGAGGGCAGCGACTTGGTGTCGTACTCGTCGTCGCGCCCTTCGATCGCGTCGTCCCACCACTCGTCGCGCGCGCCCATCGGGACCTCGGCGTCGTCGCCGAGGCGGTCGTAGACCACGGTGTGCTCGACGTGTCCCGCCTCCGCGATGGCGTCGTCGGCCGCCTCTTTGAGCGTGAGCGGCTTGCCTCGGCGGTAGAACCCGTCGCCCGTGAACAACACCGAGCACTCCGAGTCTTCGATGCGCGTGGCCGTGGCCTCGACGCCGAACCCGGAGAATATCGGGACCGCGATGGCGCCGACCTTGAAACAGCCGTACAGGATGGAGATGACCTCCGGGACCATCGGCATATAGAGCCCGACGGTGTCGCCGGTCTCGATGCCGACCGATTCGAGGTAGTTCGCCACCTTGTTCGACTGCCGCGAGAGTTCGTGGTACGTCACCTCCCGCACGTCGCCCGGTTCGCCCTCGAAGAGACACGCGACGCTGTTTCTCTCCTCGGCGTCGGCGGCGGCGTGGCGGTCGACCACGTTGTGCGCGAGGTTGATCTCGCCGCCGGGGTACCAGTCGGAGAACTGCGGCCCGTCGCTGTCGTCGCGGACCGCGTCGTACGGCTCGTAGAAGTCGATGTCGAGGTACTCGGGCATCGTGTCCCAGAACCACTCGACGCCGGATTCCCCGACGCCGTCGACCTCTTCTGTGGTCCGGCGGATGAGTTCGTCGTAGTCGTCGATTCCGTACGCCTGCATGAACTCGTAGACGTTCGTCGACTCCACGAACGCTTGGCTCGGTTCGTGGACGATGGATGGCTCTTCGTGGGTGTCCTCTGTCATGGGTGTGTACCTCAAGGGTGCGACAGCAACAGACATAAAATATCGGGGTCTCCGCGGCGAACTCGCCGGTACGTCGCGGTCGACGGCGGACGTTCTCGCTCTCGATCGCTCCGACTACTCGAAGCCCCCCTCCGCCTTGTACCGACGCCCGAGGTCGACGTAATGCTGGTGGACGCGGTCGATCTCGTCGCGCTGGGCGTCGGTGAGCGGCTTCGTCTCGGCCGGCGCGCCGTACGCGAGGTGGCCCTCCGGAATCGTCTGATCTTGGAGAACCACCGCGCCGGCGGCGACGATACAGTCGGACTCGACCGTCGCGTCCCGAAGGACGCGGCTCCCCATCCCCACGAGCGAGTGGTCCTCGACGGTCGCGTAGTCGACGACGGCGTTGTGGCCGACGGTGACCGCGTCGCCGAGAATCGCGCCGTGGAGCATCGTGAACTCCTGGACGTTCGTCTCCTCGCCGACGACCGTGGCGCCGCCGTCTCCGCGGAGACAGGTGAACGGCCAGAGGCTCGCGCGGTCGCCGACCACGACATCACCGATCAGGTACGACTGGTCCGAGACGAACGCCGACTCGGAGACGGTCGGCGTCATCGCTTCGAGAGTGCGTTGCATACCGACACCATGCGAATCGGGCGGTATAGTGTTATCGGGAGCGACGATTTACGAGTTCCGGCGTCGCGGGACCGACCGCGTTCGCGCGCAGCGCGCGGCGTTCGACCCACGGGTCGCGCACAGATCACCGCTCGACGCCGGTCACCGCTCGGACGCCAGCCGAACGCCGACGTGACGGCCGCCGTCCGGCGAGGACGCGACCGTCGGCGCCACCGCGCTCCCCACTTCGAGCCGGTCCGGTTCGTCGACGAACCGGCCGGTCAGACGGACCGGCCCGAAGTCGGCGATGACGACCACGGGCGTCTGCCCGCTGAAGGAGGGGCTCGGGACGGCGATTTCGGTGAACGTGACGACCGTTCCCGTGTCGGGCAGCGGCTCCGTCGTCAACTCGTCGTCGCCGCAGGTCGGACACACCTCTCGGGGCGGGAGCGACCCGTGACCCGCCGGACACGCGTAGTAGTAGCCGTCGTCGTCGGCGAGCGCGTCGAGCAGGTCGTCGTAGCCGTCTTCTCGCTGCGCCCGCATCACGCGCACACCTCCAGGACGTGGACCGTCGCGCTCGCGACGGTGCCCCCGGCGTTGTGCGCGAGGGCGACCGTGGCGTCCGGGACCGCGGCGCTGTTGACGTGGTCGCCGCGGAGCAGCTTCGTCAGCTCGACGACCTGGCTCACGCCCGTGGCGCCGACCGGGTGGCCCTTCGCCTTCAGGCCGCCGGAGAGGTTGACCGGGAGGTCGCCGTCGGCGGTCGTCTCGCCGGTCGCCGCCGCGTCGATTGCGGCGCCGGGGTCGTACAGTCCCAACCCCTCGAGCGCCAGCACCTCGGCGATCGTGAAGCAGTCGTGGACTTCGAGCAGGTCGATGTCGCCGGGAGCGATGTCGGCCTCGTCGTAGGCGGTCGTCGCCGCGCGGGTCGTCGCCGGGGTCCGGGTGAGCGACTCGCGCTGCTGTAAGGCCAGCGAGTCGGTCCCCTGTCCGGCGCCGGTGATCTCGACGGGCGCGTGCAGGTCGTGTTCTGCTGCGTATTCCTCGCTGACGAGGACGCACGCGCTCGCCCCGTCCGTGATCGGGCAGGCGTCGTACAGCCCGAGCGGGTCGGCGACGGTCGGCGCTTCGAGCACGTCGGTCGGCGTGATCTCCCGCTGGAACTGGGCGGTCTCGTTGCCGAGGGCGTTGCGGTGGTTCTTCACCGCCACCGCGGCCAACTCCGCCCGCGTCCCGCCGAACTCCGCGAAGTACGCCCGCGCCATGAGCGCGTACGCGCCGGGGAACGTCACGCCGGCGCGGCTCTCGTAGAGGTCGTCCGCCGCCATCGCCAACCCCTCGGTCGCCCGCTCGGTCGTGACGTTGTGCATCCGTTCCATCCCGCCGACGAGGACGACGTCGGCCGCCCCCGACCGGACCGCCTCGACCGCGCTCTTCAGCGCGACGCCGCCCGAGGCACACGCGCTCTCGTACCGCGTCGCCGGGGCGGTCACGCCGGCGGCCGCCGCCATCAGCGGCCCCTGGTGGCCCTGGCGCTCGGTGACCGTGCCGACGAAGTTCCCGTAACAGAGGCGGTCGACGTCCGCCCTCGGGACGCCGGAGTCGTCGATGGCGATGCGGGCCGCCTCCCCGAAGAGGTCGCGGCCGGTTCGCTCGGGTGAGACACCGAACGCTGTCGAACCAGCACCGGCTATGCGGACTGCTTGCATACACCTCGAGTATTCGCGTCCGGAACGTAGGTGTTGCGGTCACGACAGCCGACTCTCGGGCCCGCTCGGCGTCCCCTCGGCGGCCGCCCGCTCGGCGGGCTCTCGACCGGCGACGACCGGCTATTCCCCGCCGGCCGGGGGAACGTATTTATCGACACGCGCTGATCGTTCGCATACGATGTACGAGATACTACTCCCGGTAGACGACAACACCGATCGGGCGGCCGCACAGGCCCGGTACGTCTCGGGGCTCCCCGGCGCGACGGACGACGTCACCGTCACGGTCGCACACGCCTATCGCGACGAGGCGAGCAGCCCCGGCGAAGAGCAATTCGACGAGGAGAGTCCGGGCGTCATCAAAGCGCTGGACATCCTCTCCGAGGCCGGCATCGCGACCGAACAGCGCGAGCTGTACGTGCCGGTTGCGGAGTCGGTCGTCGAGCTGTCGGACGAGCTCGGCGTCGACGAAGTGGTGTTGTGCGGACGAAAGCGCTCGCCGGCCGGGAAGGCGCTCTTCGGGAGCGTGACGCAGTCGGTGGCGCTCGAATCGACGGTGCCGGTAACCATCGTCCCAGCCTGAGCGCGACCGTCGAACCGACCCCGACGGCTCGGCAGCGAGTGACTTCTCACGACACCCTGTCGCGCGAGTCGCGGTGACGACCGCCGCGAGTCGACCGGTACGATCTCGGCCGCGAATGTCTGCGAACGGTTCCGGATGCCGAATTGTATAAAAGTTATAGGATACCTGCAAATCTGATATATTGTACTGGCTCTCCTATGTCTCCGACAGCGGCCTCGTCACCGACCGGCCGCGAAGTCACTATCTCGATCCGGATCTCGTTCACGTTGTATGGTCGAATATTGCCGTCTTAAGGTTTCCTACGGATGCCTTGGGTAGTAAAATCGCTCACGACAAATCGACACGGCGCACGACTGCCCGTATATGAAGAAAAACTTGTTGAATAGCTATTTCTGCCAACTAAAAGGCAGAGAAAGGATTTATCAACGGTTTGTGGCCGTTATTCGGCTATATATCACAGATGAGTACTGCTACTGCTGTCAATAACTGTGGGCCCAACGAATCACTTTTCTACGACTACGTTATCTTATAAGAAGATAAAAGTATTGTATTTCTGGTATAAACGTATCCCGCTTTTGTGATACGCTGACGCCCCTCGCGTCACTCCGCTTCGTCACTCACCGCGAAGCGGCGGCGCTGTGACGGCGTATCGGCGTCCGGTCCCGCACATTTCGGCGCCGCTCGGTAGCCACCTATTTCACCCCCGGTCGTGAAGCGCCGCTATCGTGGTCGACGTAGACTGTCCAGTGTGTGGGGCGACGGCATCCATCGGTGTCCCCCACGACGCGGCGATAACTGCGGTCTCCAGCGAACCGGACGCCGCGCCGAACGCGAACGACGATTCGAAAACCCGCCGGATACGGTGTCCGGACGGCCACGAACTGTACGTCACGTTCGGCTGACGGCTCGGACCTGCGCCGTGAGCGCACGGGCGAGCGCGGGGAGACGGCGAGCCCCGGTCGGCACCGTCAGACGGTCCGGGGGCGGCGGTCAGGTCTCCGCCGCGAAGCGGTCGAGCCCGACCAGCGCGCCGGCAGACACCACCAGCAGCACGACCGCGGCGAGGAGGATCGTCGAGACGACGCTCACGAGCGGGTCGAGGCTCTGTCGAAGCGAGTTCCACGCCTCGACCGGCACGGTCCGCGTGTCCGGCCCGGAGAGGAAAAGCGCCATGACGAACTCCTGGAGGCTGACGATGAAGCCGACCAGCGCCGCCACCGCGAGTCCGGCCCGCAGCTCGGGGACGACGACGGTCCGGAACGCCTCGACCCGAGAGGCTCCGAGGTCGAGGGCCGCCTCGTGGAGCCGCCAGTCGAAGCGGGCGAACGCCGACTGCATCACGGAGAACGTCAGCGGCGTCGCCCACAGCGAGTGGGCCAACACGAGCGCCGCGTAGCTCTGCTGGAGGCCGAACCGCGAGAAGAACGTCAGCAGCGTCACGCCGATGATGACCCCTGGGACGAGCAGCGGCAGCACCGCCAAGCCGACCACGACCGTCCGGAACCGGCCGTCGTACCCCTGCAGCGCGAGCGCCGCGGTCGTTCCGACGACCATCGAGACGAGCGTCGTCCCCGACGCGACGACGAGGCTGTTGAGGAGCGAACGGAGCCACGTGGGCGAGCGGAACAGCTCGCCGATCCACCGCGTCGAGAGCGCGGTCGGGGGGAACGTGACGACGCTGGAGGCGTCGAACGCCGTCGAGACCACGATAGCGAGCGGTAACACGAGAAAGCCGAACAGGGTGGCGACGACGGCGCGGAACAACCACCGCCGGAGTCGGCGCTCAACCAAGCAGCTCACCCCCGCTCCCGAGCCGCCGGAGGCCGAGCAACAGCGTCGTCAGCACGAGCGAGACGGTGACCACGGCGACCGCCGCGGCGGCGGGCCAGTCGAAGTCGGTCAACAGGAGCTGTGAGACGAGGATCGCCGTCGTCTGTTCGCTCCCGGAGCCGAGCAGCAGCGGGGCGGGGTACGCGCCGACCGACCAGGTGAAGCTGATGATGCCCGCGACGGCGATGCCGGGCCGCGCGTGCGGGAGGACGACTTCGCGGAACACGCGCGGCCGGTCGGCGCCGAGGTCGAGCGCGGCCTCGACCTGCCGGTCGTCGAGCGTCGAGAGCACCGCGTACACGGCGAGGACGCCGTACGGGACGACGATATAGAGCTGCGCGATGACCGCCCCGGCGAGGTTGTCGATCAGCAACAGCGGCGAGCCGATCACTCCCAGCTCGGTCAGCGCGTCGTTGAGCACGCCCCGCGGCGAGAACACCAGCACCACGGCGAACAGCTTCACCACGATGGTGGTGAAAAGCGAGAGGACCGCCCCGCCGAGGAGGAGCGCGCGCCAGCCGCCGGCGGCGCGCCACGCCGCGTAGGCGTACAGGACCGAGACGAGGACGGCCAGCGCCGTCACCAGCACGCCGAAGAGCAGCGTGAACCCGAAGATGTCGTGAACGAGCGGCGTCTCGGCGACGTAGCGGTAGCCGTCGAGCGACAGCGACCCCTCGACGAAGGCCCCCTGCGGCGTCCTGGCGGTGAAACTGAGCCGGAGCAGATAGGCCATCGGGACGAGGAACACCGCGGTGTTGAGCGCCGCGAGCGGGAGCAGGAGCGCGACGGTCCGCCAGCGACCGCTCAGCGACGGCGCCCCCAGCGCCGACCGGGCGTCGCTCAGCGACACCGTCCCCCCGTCGCGTCGAAATAGGTCGCGTCGGCCGGCGCGAACTCGACCGTCACGTCGTCACCGGGCGAGAGCCGGACCGCGGCCGCGGCCGACTGCTCGACGAACAGCTCCGCGTCGCCGACCGAGAGGCGGACCCGCACGTCGGAGCCGCGGTGGATCGTCTCGACGACGGTGCCGGTCGCCGCGACGCGCCCGGCGCCGCCGGACCGCGCCGAGACGCCGCCGTCGACGGCTGCAGGGGCCGATCCGGCCGACACCGCGAGCCGTTCCGGCCGGAGCGAGACGGTCACGTCGTCGCCGCGGGCGAGCCCCTCGCCGTCGATCGGCGCCTCGAAGGCCAGCCCCATCGGCGTCGAGAGGCGCGGGCAATCGCCCGCGCGTTCGACGGTGGCGGCGACGAAGTTCGTCGTTCCCAGGAAGGACTCGACGAACCGGTCTGCCGGGTCGTCGTACACGCGTTCGGGCACGTCGACCTGCACGAGCCGCCCCTCGTTCATGACGGCCATGCGGTCGGCGAGCGTGAACGCCTCGTCTTGGTCGTGGGTGACGTAGACCATCGTCGTCCCGACTCGGTCGTGGATGCGTTTTAATTCGAGCTGCATCGTCTCTCGGAGCTTTCGGTCGAGGTTCGACAGCGGCTCGTCGAGCAACAGCAGCTCGGGGTCGACGGCCAGCGAGCGGGCGAGGGCGACCCGCTGTTTCTGCCCGCCGCTCAGCTCCGCCGGCCGATCGCTCTCGTGGCCGGTCATCTCGACCAGTTCGAGCATCTCTCGGGCCCGCGCCTCGCGGGTCTCGCGGTCTACGCCGTCCATCTTCGGCCCGAACGCGACGTTTTCGAGGACCGTCTGCTGGGGGAACAGCGCCCAGTCTTGGAACACCATCGAGCAGTCGCGGTCGTACGGCGGGGCATCGGTCACGGTGTCGGTGCCGATGGTGACCCGCCCGCGATCCGGGGTCTCGAACCCCGCGATGGCGCGTAGGACGGTCGATTTCCCCGAGCCGCTCGGCCCGAGCAGACAGAACAGTTCCCCCGACTCGACCGACAGCGAGAGGTCTTCGACGGCGGTCGTGTCGCCGTACGCGACGGCCACCCCGTCGAGTTCGAGCCCCGACATGCTCAGTTGTCTTGGACGAACGTGCGGAACCGCTCGTTCATCTCGCCGGAGAAGTCGGCGACGCCGGCGAAGTTCTGAAACGCCACGCTGTCGAGCTCGTCGTTCGTCGTCGGGAGCTGCGTCGCGGTCTGGTCGGGGTAGGTCGTCTCCTCGTGAGAGAACCCCAGGTTGAACTCCTCGGCGTAGGCGCTCTGCGTGTCCGGGTCGAGCAGGAAGTCGATGAACTCGTGGGCCATGTCGACGTTGTCCGTACCGCGGACGATCTGGTAGTAGTCGACGTATCCCGTCGTCGGCTCCGGGACGGTGACGCCGATCGGGTACTCGTCGGTCGTCTCCGCGCGCTTGAGCCCGTACGCGAAAAAGTAGTGCCCGACATCGGCCAGCCCCTCGCCGAGAGCGGTCCAGAGCTGCTGGGTCCCCTGGTAGAACGTCGACACCGGGAGCCCTTCGATGGTCTCGAAAAGCGCGTCCATGTACCGTCGGTCGTACACCTCGTCGGCCATCGGCTCGTCGTCCTCCAACAGCGCCGCCATCATGAACAGCTTGAGCCAGAAGTCGCTGGGGAGCGCGATCCCCTCGGCCTCGGGAGACTGCACGTCGCTCCAGGACTCGGGCGTCCACGACGCGGCGTCCTCGTTGTAGACGTAGGCGTGGACGCCGTAAGCGACCGGAACGCCGACCTCGGCCATCTGGAACTCGCGGAGCCGCGGTTTGATTCCCTCGGCGTTCGAGAGCCGATCGTAGTCGACCGGCTCCCAGAGGTCGTCCTGCTGCCCGAGATAGTTCGTCCGACCCACGCCGACGGTCACGTCGAAGGGCGGGTCGTCCGCGGGCGACTGCCGGATCTTGGAGAGGATCCCCTGCCAGTTGCCCGTCACCTCAAGCGTGTTGCCCGTCTCGGCCTCGTAACGGGGCTTGATGACCTCGCGAAAGACGGTTTCGTTCGTGCCGCTCCAAGCCGATACCCGGAGCGTTCCGTCGCCGCCGCCCGACTGTCCGACCGCATCGAGACACCCGCTCAGTCCGACCGCAGCGGTCGCGCCACCGGCAGCCAGAAAATCGCGTCGTCGAACGGTCTGAGACCGGTCAGCCTCTGTTTCTCGCATCACCGTTACTACGCGAAGAAGCAACAAAAGCCCTCGGAACGATCGACCCCGGAAGCGCTACTCACACCGTCGCTCACGCGGTCAACGGGGCGTTCTCTGCGGCGGCGTTACACCCTTCGGCGAGGTCTCGAACCTGCTCAATCTCGTTAAATGTGCACTCGTAGGAGGGAATCTCCGTACTGGAGGAGAGCACTCCAAATCCGGCGGAGATGATACACCTATCGACGTTGGCGACCTCCGAAAGCCGCTCTACGGCAGACTGGATATGTCCGTGTTCCCTCCCCGTGTACATCTCAGCCGCCGGGCTGTGGAACGTGAATCGCGTCGACGAGGAGTACGACCCGTCTTTTTTACCTACCGTAGCAGACCGTATCGAGACGACTCACGCTCCGTAACTCGTGACAGCCGTTGCAAGCGGTCGGATTTCGGTGGTCTGAGACGACTCGCCTCACGTCGAAATCTCGAACCGGGCCCCCCCGTCGGACCCGTCCGTGACCGAGATGGTCCATCCGTGGGCGATGATGATCTCTTCGACGACGGCTAACCCGATCCCCGTTCCCCGCAGATTCGTCGTGTACCCGTAATCGAAGATGTGGTCGCGCTTCTCGACCGGAATCCCCGGCCCGTCGTCTTCGACGTAGAATCCACCGTCATCGAGTGGTCCAACCCTGACAGTGACGTTGGGTCCGACGTGGTCGACCGCGTTACGAAAGAGGTTGCTGAATACCTCTTCGAGCCGCGCAACGTCGCCGGTCAGGTCCGGCAGTGGTTCCGTAATCTTGAGCGTGGCTTCATCGTGGACATCGGCCCAGATGCGGCGGGCTAACGCGACAAGATCGACGGGCATGCGGTCGCCGATGGACCGACCCTGCCGAGCCATCGTCAGCAGGTCGTCGATAAGCAGTTCCATCCGGGCGTGGGCCTCTTCGACCCGCTTGAAGTGGTCGGGGTCGCTGGTTTCGAGCGCGATTTCGAAGAACCCTCGGGCAGCGGTGAGCGGTCCCCGCAGGTCGTGTGCGATCACGTCTGCGAACTCGTCTAACTGCTCGTTCTGGCGCTGGAGTTCACGATCACGCTGTCGGAGGCGCTCCTTATCAGCGACGCTGTTGAGTGCGGCCGTCAACGACCCGGCGAGGGTTTCGAGAATGTTGCTGTCTTCCGTGCCGAACGACTGCGTCCCGGCTGACGCGACGGCTAGCACCCCGTGGTCGCCCATGGGGACGATGATCTCAGATCCGATGTCAGTCTCGGGGTTGAAAATGCCATCCTCGCTTTGGACATCGTTGACGACGACCGTCTGCCCGGTGAGGAACGCTCGCCAGAACAGCCCCTCGCCGCGATCGATCGTCGGCGCATCTCCTACCAACTCCACGGCGGCCTCGCTTTGTGCGACCGGAGATAACACGTCTGCCGTCTCGTCGTAGAGCCACACGGCACAGATCGGAAATTCCAACGCGTCTCTGGCCGTCCGAAGAGCAATCTTGCCCACGGTTTCTTGCTCGTCGGCCCCGACGAGGTCCTGCGTCGCTGCTCGCAGCGCGTCGGTCCGTTGGTGTCGCCGTTTCCGGCTCGTGATGTCGGTAACGGCGACGATTGCGCCGGTCGGATCGCCGTCGTCGTCGACCGTCGATTCGAGGTTCAACGACAGCACTCGTTGCGAGCCGTCGGCTCCTCTTTGCGTGGTTTCGTAGTCGCGGATCACCTCGCCGTCCATGACTCGCCCCAGCAACGTCTGGAACTCCGGACGCTGCTCTTTAGGGATGGTATGGATATGCGAGCCGACCGCCCCTGCTGCCGGGATATTGAACAGCTCCGCCGCGCATTGGTTCCACTGGAGAATCGTTGCCTCCTCGTCAAGCTGAACGATGGCCACGGGCGAGGTGTCCAGCACGGTCTCCAGTTCGTCGTTGAGTTCGCGCAGTCGCGACTCACGCTGATCTCGTTGGAGTTCGTAGCCGAGCCACTGAACGAGGAGTTCGACGAGCGACCGCTCGAACTCGGAGAAGCTCCGATCGCGGGCGACCGAATCCGCGAAACAGACCGTCCCGTACAGCTCGCCGTCCACCTGCAGTTTGCCGCCGATGTAGCAGTTGAGGTTGAATCGCTCGTAAGCGGGGTCACCCTCCCACCCGTCCGCCACCGCGTCTTGCACGCCGAGCAGCCCCTCGGTGTCGATGGTTCGGCGACAGTACGCCTGGGACAGCGGCGCGGAGGCCCCTGCCTGTAGCTCGTCGTGTGACCCCACTGACTCGACGATGTGTTGTGTCCCGTCGTCGATCCGTGTTAAAAAGCCGTACGGCAGATCCAAGCGCTCCCGCCCGATGTCCAGCATCGTTTCAATGCGCTCCGAGAGGGTGAGATCGCTGCGCGCCGCGCGAGTGTGGAGATCCTGTAGCGCGCGGTTGTTCGCCATCAGATCCGCTTCAAGCCGGGCGCGATCCGTGACCGTGACCGCAACGCCGAGAACCCCGTCTACCGCCCCTGTCTCGTCGTACGTCGGCTGATACCAGGCGTCGAAGACGAACCCCTCGAAATCGACGGTCCGTCTGACTGCCTCCCCGTTGAGCGCCTGCCGACAGGCGTCGGTGATCACTTCGTAGTCCCCGTACACCTCGAAGATGGACTCTCCGATGAACTGGTTCGGGTCGATCTGAAGGTCGTCGAGCCCGCGCCCCCGCGACTGGAGGAACGTCCCCTCGTCGTCGAGTTCGAACAAGATTATCGGCGCGTTATCCGTCAGGGCCGCCAGCTCGTCGCGCTGGCCGATGAGTTCAGTTTCGAGCCGCTTCATGTCGGTGATGTCTCGGTTGAACCCGACGACCGACTGCAACTCCCCTGTCTCGTTGAAAATGGGGAGTCCCTCGGTCCAGACCCACCGGCTGTACGCTTCGCTCTCGTTGACTCGGTACTCCAATTCGACACGAGAACCGTTGCTCAGCTGTTCCATTGCGGTCTGGACGGTCTCGCGATCCTCCGGGTGGACTGCCTCCATGAAATCCATGGAATTGGATTTGATCGCCGTCGTCGACCGTCCGAACAGCTCCTCGTACGCGTCGTTGATGAACAGACACTCGTCCCAGTCCGGCGAAAACAGCCACAACACCGCCGGGTTCACTTCGGTCAGCAGCGAGAGCACCTGTCGCTGCTCGTTCGCCTCGTTGCGGGCCTGTTCGCGCTCGGTCACGTCGCGCATGATCGCGAGCGCTCGGTCGTCGCCGCCGAGCGTCGTGCGCTGCAGCGACACCTCGGTGGTCCTGAGTTCGCCGTCGGCGCGCTCAATCGGCCACTCGAACTCTTGGGCGCCCGCCGAGGCCGTCTCGATGATCCGGAGGGCCGCCTGTTCGACCTCCGCGGGAGTTCCGGCACTGAATTGGGCAACCGAGCGTCCCTCAAGCGTTTCGACTGGGTATCCGGTTATCTCCGCCGCAGCGGGGTTCGCCGTGACGACAACTCCGTTTTCGGGATCATACACAAAAATCGCGTCCGAGACAGACTCAAAGAGTTGTTCGTAGAACCGCACTTGACCATCCTGAGACGCCATACCAGTCACCCGACGGCTAGCTATATATTGGTTTGCTACCGTGACATCTCAACCACGCGCGAGTGAATACGGACAGATTGGACCGGCACACAGTCCGTGAGGCTGTCTCATATGGGAAACACTCAACTCCGTGCCGCTGTCTCATCTGACAATGGCACCGTACATTCTCGCGGCAGACGACGACGAGTACGTCCGAGTGCTGATCGAAACCAAACTCGGGTCAGCGTACGATCTCAAGACGGTCGCCGACGGCGACGAGGTGTGGGAGCTGTTGACCGACCCGGACCATCCGCGGCCAGACCTATGTATCCTCGACGTGATGATGCCGGAACTCGACGGGTTCGCGACGCTCGAACGACTCCGAGGCCACGCGGAACTGGCCGACATCCCGGTGATGATGCTCACGTCTCGGGGACGAGAAGACGACGTAATGCGTGCGCTGGACGCCGGTGCGAACGACTTCGTCACGAAGCCGTTCTCGCCGAGCGAACTCGCTGCACGGGTCGAAAAACTGTTGGAATCGTAAGATGTGGGTCGCTACGACGCTAGCTGCGCTGGGATTTCTGTTGATTGCAGTGATAACGCAGTTCTACGGCTACCGACTCGGCGGCACGATCACCGTGCCGATACTGACCGTTTACACGCTCAAAAACGTCGTCATGCTTCCCGTCTTCGTCGGGAGCACGCTCTTGGCGTTTCTGGGATTAGGATATTTAAAACGGCGGACGCTGATATACGGGCGCGACGAACTGACAGCGGCTGTCATCATCGGGATACTGATTCCGGTAGCGATCGCCGTCGGCGTCTTCGGTCGAGGCGGTTCGCTGCTCGAGACCCGGACCGCCGTCTTCGTCGGCTCGATTCTCCCCGGACTGGCGGCGTACAACCTCCACCAACTCAAACCAGAGTACCGCCGTCCCGACTTGCTGGGAACTGTCGGCCTCTTCGCCGGACTACTGGGGCTCGGATGGCTGCTCGTGACGCCGGCCACGGCAAACGCGTTTGGAACGCTGACGCCGCCGATACTGTTCAGCTCGACCGCAGACATTGCCGTTTATAAAAACGCCGTCGCGGTCGTCGAGCCGGAGGCGGTCATCGTGCCACGAGTTATGGCGGTCGGGTTGTTGACGGGTGGGCTGTTCCTCGCGGAAGCGCTGCGCTCGTGGTTCGACGTTCGTCTCGGCGTGATTACGGCGACGCTGTTGGCTATCTTCGTGTTCGTCAACGTCTGGTTTTTCGCCCTCTACCTCTTCGTCTTTCTCGTCGCGGGCGTGTTAATGGAGATTATCAATCGCGTGACGCTCCGATACGGCCGCGTGCTGCTCGGCGTCGGTACGGCCATCGCACTGGTTGCGACGCTGCCGGTCACGCTGGCGTTGCCCATCGAACAGGGTCTGACCGCGTTCTTTACTGCCATTATGGCCGGCGTTAGTGCCTACAACGCGCACGCGACTGCCCCACGAGAGAGTCGACTCATTCTCCCCCTCCAACTCGCCGTCTTCGTCCCCACGCTCGCCGCACTGCGGCTCATCACCGATCCCGGTCCACAGGGCTTCCCGCAGACGCTTACCGTCCCACTGATGCTCGGTGGTCTCGTCGTCATGGTGGGCTCTCTGCTCTACGCTCGTCGGGTGACGATCCAACAGCCGTCTGAGGCAGACGTGCTCTCGGGGTCGGTGCTCTCGGAGGGTGACGGCACATGAACGAGCACGGCTACGAGGTGTACGGGCGGGGGTTCGGCTGGACGTGGCGGCTTCGAGACGGCCCGGTCGTCCTCGCGACCGGGGGTCGTCACGACGACGACTCACTCGACACGCGCCACGAGATCGATCGGGTTCGGGCGGCGCTCGCCCACCTCGCCGGCGAGGATCTGGCGTTCGCCTCGGTCGAGGTTCGCGATCCACGATTCGTCGTCGGACAGGATCTGGACCCCTCCGGAGCGTCGCGGGAGGAAGACGATTGGGTCTGGCGGCTCGAAACGCCGGACCGCGTGCTGGCTCACAGCGGCCAGCGCTACCCGACCGAGGCGGCCGCTCGGGAGGGTATCGCCCGGTTCGAGGAACTCGGTCGCGGTGCGCTGCCGGTGTACAACGTCGGCTCGGAACACGAGTGGCGGAGCGAGGCCGACACCGTCGAAGTCGGGAAACCGTCGCTCACCGGCTTTATCAAGGAACTAACCCGCGGTCGTCGCCATCGGGAGTTCCTCGAGCAGTTCGATACGCGGATCATCGTCTCCGGTTCGCGGGGGAAATCCTCCACGGTTCGCCGGCTTGACGACGTGTTCAACCGCCGCGGGTACGACACCTTCACGAAAATCACCGGCAACTACCCGGTGATCATCCGGAACGGTCGCGTCCACCCCATCGAACGACAGGGACCACGCACCACCCTCTACGAGAACGTCAACGTCATCCGAGAGTTCGGCCCGCGGATGAGCGAGTTCGATTCGGACGCGGTCGCGATTTTCGAAAACCAGGCCATCTCGGAGTACACGACCCGCATCGTCAACCAACGGTTCATCCAGCCGGACGTCATCCTGATGACGAACGTTCGGCAGGACCACAATGACACGCTTGGGAAGCGTCGGCAAGATATCGCTCGCGCGCTCTCCCGGTCGATTCCGAAGGGGACCCACGTGGTCAACGGCGAGCAACACCCGGCCCTCCACGAGTACATGGAGGCAGAAATCACGGCTCGCGGCGGGACCATCGAACAGGTGCAGATTCCCGAGCGTCATCGGGGGCTGCTCGGAGCTGAAACGGTTCACGCGGTCAACACGACACTCCAGGCCATCGGGAAGGAGCCAGTTCCCGAGTCGGAACTGGATACGTTCATCGACCAGATCCAACCGGAGTGGAAGCGAGTGGTCGGTGGTCGACTGTTCAACGCCGCCGAAGTCAACGACGTCGAGAGTACCGAAATGGTCCGCCGGGCACTGACTGCGGACGACGAGCAGATACTCCCGTTCGTCTACCTCCGACATGATCGGCGCGGGCGGACCGCGTCGTTCGCGGAGTACACCGACCTGCTTGCCGACAGAGACTGCATCGACCACGTCCACGTCGGGGGGACCGGTACTGACGCGTTCGCGCGAAACGTCGAGGTGCCGGCGACGCAGCACTCGCGTCACGACGACGCCAGCGAAGTTCTCGAAGAGCTGCTCGCCGTCGATCAGCCGCTCTTACTGATGGGCAACACCGTCGACGAGTTCATGCGCGATATGGAGGCGGCCATCGACGACCGGCTTCGAGAGTGGCAGGCGGCCGAGCGCGATGCGACCGGAACGCGACGCGAGGATCTCACGACACCTACGCAACCGCCAGATGCATAGCTTGGTCCATCGACGCGTATCGGTTACAGTGGATATGTAAATGGAATCTGTCGAGTAGTGTCGTCCAACACTCCTCGTGGCTGGATCGGTGTCGTTCGGGATGTTTTCACCTCGAACGAATATGTGAATTAAACTGTCGGTCGGAGAAGGGCCTCGGCACTCACGACTCACAATCTATCCATAGTGAATGGTTTAGCGCGGCTATAGCGTCCGTTCGCCCCGCTACTGCTCGTCCAATATCCGGATGCCGCGCTCCACGACTGCTTCGGTCACGAAGAGACTCGTCGCACGCTGGAGTGCTCTCATACGCATTGCTGCCTCGTCTCTGTCGAGCAGTCCGCGGCCGTACCCGAGCGCGATGACGCCGATGGAACCACGTACCTCGATATCTGCGTCAGATGCTGCCTCTCGGGCGGCGAGGTCGTCGGTCAAGAGAACGCTGCCTCGATCTTCGGCGACCGCAATCGCCGCGCGTTCGCCGGCGTCCAGCTCGTCAGTTCCGACTTGGCTCCCATTGGCTTCGACGAGTTCGTACGAGAGGTCGACAAACTCGTCCGGAACGCCACCGGTCTCGACTTCCTTATAAACCGTCTCCGGCACGAGTAGCGTATCAAACGCCGAGAGCAGTTCGAGCGAACCGATTTCGGCGAGGTGAATGAGCGGTCCCGCGTCCGAGACAGCTGCGATCGTCACGCGTTCAGGCCCCAGTCGACATCTTCTTCGACGAGGTCGCGCTCTCGCTCCGCTCGCTTGACTTTCGTCCGACCGACGCCCTCGATGGCTTCCACGCGGTCGAGTTCGTCGTCGAGGTACTGGGCGAGCACGAGGTCCTCCCACAGGTCTTCGAGACCGCGTTCAAGTGCCCGTTCGAACACCTCGGACTCTGGAAGGCCGCGGGCTTCGGCGATTTCTCGAACCCGGTCGGAAATTTCGGCGGCCATACCGTGTGATTGTTCGGCAACGTTCATAAATCCGTGTCTGCCCATCCGATGAGAATCTGACTGGGGCCTATGTCAACCGTGGCCACAACCAGATACCCTTAGAGCCGTCTTTTACCATCAAAAATGGCGGCCTCGGCACTCATAGGGCTCGTCGTCGCCGGGTGCCGAGTCCGGCTCGGAGCGGTGCCATCGTCATCGGCCGGTCGCCCGTACTTCCCCTGCCGATTAAAATGCCCCGGCAGCGCCGCCACGGGCGACACGATGGCTCGGGAGATCCGGCGTCGTCACTCTTTGTATATAAATAGCGACGCGGAGTCGGTCACTCGTCGCCGTGACTCGACCCCGCGTAGGCGTTCCATCGGTCGGTGCCGTTCGGCAGCCGGCCGGTGTCCGTCGGGTCGAACATCCCCGCCGAGCGCGCGACCGCCTCGGCAGCGGTCGGCAGGGCGTCCGTCTGCTCGCGGCCGACCGACCCCGCGTCGGTGGCGGCCGCCGTCTCCGTTTCGATGCTCGTCTCGCGCGTGCTCGGGCCCTCGGGACGTATCGTCGTCTCCGATTCCGAGCGTGGGTCAGCCGTGTACTACGGGTGGCACGTACCCACCGTCGCAGGCATCCTTAATAATTGTTCATGTTTGTTCGAACCTTGCGGGCGACCTCGGATCGCCCGCACCTACTCGAACGACTCGGGTTCGACGCCGGAGAGCCGCATCGCGTTGCCCGTGACGCCGAGGCTCATCCCCATGTCGCCGACGACGACCGCGACGGCGACGCTCACCAGTCCGAGCGGCACCCCCACGGCGAGGAGGAACTTCACGGCGAGACTCGCCCAGACGTTCTGCCGGATGACGCCGTTGGCGGTGTGCGAGAGCGCGTAGAGGTACGGCAGCTTCGCCACGTCGTCGCCCATCAACGCGATGTCGGCGGTCTCTAAGGCGGTGTCCGTCCCGGCGGCGCCCATCGCCACGCCGACCTCGGCGGTCGCCAGCGCGGGCGCGTCGTTGATCCCGTCGCCCACCATCGCCACCTCGCCGTACGCGGCCTGGAGCGACGCGACCGCCTCGACCTTCTCCTCGGGTAAGAGCTCGGCGCGGTACTCGTCGACCCCCGTCTGCTCGGCGATGGCGCGGGCCGTCCCCTCGTTGTCGCCGGTCAGCATCACGACGCGTTCGACGCCCAGTTCCCGGAGGCGCTCGACCGCCCGCTTCGAGTCGCGCCGGACCTCGTCGGCGACGGCGACGGCCCCGGTCAGCTCTGTCGCCGTTCCGACGAGCACCACCGTCTTCCCCTCGCGTTCCAGTGCGCTGAGGGTCCCCGCGGGGAACTCGCCGCCGGCGTCGTCGCGCTCGCGTTCGGCCCCGCCGCCGGCGTCGTCGCGCTCGTCGCCGCCGGTCACGACCCCGCCGTCCGTCTCGGCGCGGGCCCGCGAGAGGTCGAAGCCGAGCTCTTCGAAGAGCGCGGGCTTGCCGGCGTAGTACGTCTCGCCGTCGATCTCGGCGCGAATCCCCTTCCCGGTCAGGCTCTCGAACGCGACCGGCTCAGCGAGCTCACTCACGCCCGCGTCCCCGGCGCGGTCGAGGATCGCGGCGGCGATGGGGTGTTCGCTCCGTTGCTCTAAGGCCGCGGCCCGGCGGAGCAGCGCCGTCTCGTCGGCGTCGCCGAGCGGGAGCAGGTCGGTGACGGTCAGCTCGCCCTTCGTGAGCGTCCCGGTCTTGTCGAGCGCGACGGCGTCGACCTCGCCCATCGCTTCGAGGTGGTTCCCGCCCTTGATCAACACGCCGTTGCGCGCCGCGCTCGTGATCCCGGAGACGACCGACACGGGCGTCGAGATGACGAACGCGCAGGGGCAGGCGATGACCAAAAGCGTGAGCCCGCGGACGAACCACGTCCCCCAGTCGGCGGCGAAGACGAACGGGTAGCCGGCGACGTCGACGGTGATCGGGTCGGCGATGACGAGGGGCGGAATCGCGGCCGTCAGGATCGCCAAGACGACCACGAGCGGGGTGTAGTACCCCGCAAAACGGTCGACGAACCGCTCGGTCTCCGTCTTCTCGGCCTGGGCGCCCTGCACCAGCTCGACGATCCGCGCGAGCGTGGAGTCGCCCGCCGTCGAGGTGACTTCGAGTTCGAGGTAGCCCTCCGTGTTGATCGAGCCGGCGAACGCCTCGTCGCCGGGCGCCTTGTCGACGGGCACGCTCTCGCCCGTGATCGGCGACTCGTCGACCGCGCTCTCGCCCTCGCGGACGATCCCGTCGAGCGGAATCTTCTCGCCCGGCCGAACGATGACGGTCTCGCCGACCGCTACGTCGTCCGCGGGGACGGTCACCTCCTCGCCGTCGACGACTTCGCCGTCTGCTCGGGGCGTCTCCGACGCCCCGCTGTCGCGCCGCACCGTCGCCTCGTCCGGCGACAGCTCCATCAGCTCGCGCAGCGAGTCGCGCGCCCGGTCCATCGCGTAGTCTTCGAGAAGCTCGGCGACGCTGAAGAGGACGGCCAGCGTCGCCGCCTCGACGAAGAAGCCGATACCCGTCGCCGCGACGATAGCCGTCCCCATCAGCAGGTCGATGTCGAGGCTCCGGTTCCGCGCCGAGTAGTAGCCGCTGCGGACGACGGGCACCCCGCTCGCCGCGACGGCGCCGAGGAACAGCGCGCCCGAGAGGAGTATCGGGACGCCGAGCACGCTCCCGACGCGCGGGTTCTGCGCGACGAGGACGAACTCGAAGAGGAGTCCGACCGCCACGAGAACCGCACCCAGCCACGTCTTCTTGGCGCGCGGCGTCGTCCACACTTCGGCGGGCGGTGCGACGGCGACGTCGCCGGCGTCTCCGGCCGCCTCGCCGTCTGCGTCATCGCCGCCCGACGACCGGCCTCCGGTAACCTCGTAGCCGGCGCCCTCGATGGCGGCGACCACGCGCTCCTCGTCGGCGACCGCGGGGTCGTAGGTCACCGTCGCCGTCCCGGCGGTCGGGTTGAGCGCGGCGTCGGTCACGCCGTCGAGCCGCGCGAGCGCGTTGTCGACTTTTCCGGCACACGACGGGCAGTCCATCTCCGGGACGGCGAGGCTGGCGGTCAGCTCTCGGCCGCCCGCCGGGTCCGACCCGCCGCCGGTCTCGCCTCGTCCGTTCGAGCCGTCTGTCATTAGTCGCTCGGAGGGGCCGTATCTCGATAAGCCTTGGTTGGAACTATCCAACTTCCGCGCTCGGCGACGCCGGCCGCCGGCGCCTCGGCCGGTTCACTCCGAGGTCGGCCGGGCGTCGACGACGCGCTCCTCGGCGACGTGGTTCTTCGCGAGCTGCTCTTCGGCCCGCCGGAGCCGGTAGGTGAGCGTCGACCGCGGCACGTCGAGGTGGTCGGCGAGCCCGCCGACGTCGATATCGCGCGGTGACTCGTAGTAGCCGTGTTCGACGGCGGCCCGGAGCGCGGCCGCCTGCTCGGGCGGGAGGTCCGCCTCCGCGGACCCGCCGGACCCGCCAGACGCGCCCGACACGCTCGCCGTCCTGAGCAGTTCGGTCCGGGCGGCGTCGCCGACGGCGTCCCGGAGCGCGTCGAAGAACTCGCCGACGTCACCCTCGCCCGAGTGGATGAGCCGCCACGTGTAGTGGCGCCCCTCGTGGCGCGTCTCGAACAAGACGCTCTCGCCGAGGTGGTCGCGCGCGATGTGGGGGACGGACGCGCAGGCCGGCGTGGGCTCCCAGTCCGTGTACAACACCAGCGCGTCGCCGGTGTGGTCGAGGACGCGGGTGCGCTGGTCCGCCCCGCAGTCGCGCGTCGAGAGGCAGTCGGCGTAGTAGTCGCCGTCGAGGAAGGCGGCCTTGACGGCGTCGAGCGCGGCCGGCGTGCCCGCGGTGTGGTCGACGCGCCAGAGGTGGTCGTCCGTCGCGTGGACCGACAGCGACCGGACCCGCGCGTCGGGGTGGTCGGCGAGCGCGTCGGCCACCCTGTTGCGCCCCGGTTCGTACTCGAGGGCGAAGACGAGTTCGCGCATGGGGAGTCGTAGGGGTTCGGCGGGCATTAACGCGCGGCTTCAGTCACGCCGGGGCTGCGCGCCGGATCTGTGCGCGTGGGTCGGTGGCCGACCGCCGCATCTCGCAATTTGCTATACCAATATATACTTCATACGTCGCGAGGCCAAGGCCCGCGAGGGGTTTAAAAGACAAATTAATGATGTTTTCAGAGAAAAATCGATCCCAACGAACCGAGTTACCGCGTGGACCGTTCGGACTCCCGTCGGCGCATTTCGCGACCGTGGGAACGCGCGAAACCGGATTGTGCGGGTCGCCCGTACTCCGGGTATGGTTGAGCAGACGAATCGAACCGACGCGTCGAACGGGTCGCGGGCCACGGACGGCCGGCGCTTCGAGGTGTTCGTCCGGGAGACGGAGGCCGACCCGCTCCGGCACGTCGGCACCGTGGCTGCACCGACGCCGGACACTGCTCACGAGCGGGCGGACGCGATTTTTGGACACCAGGTCCGCGACGTGTGGGTGTGTCCCGCCGAGGAGACGCACCGGTACTCCGCCGAATCGCTCGCCGCCGACGCGGGCTCGACGGGCGACCGCGCCGACCCGCCCGAGCGCGACGCCGAGACCGAGGCCGTCCCATGTGGCGGGGCGCCGGCCGAGGAGACCGGGGGCGCACGATGATCTCAGTCAGCAAACTCCTCTGTGGCCTCGACGCCGAGAGCGACGGGCTCCGGTACGACGCCGCCGACGGCTCGAAGAAGCCGCAGATCACGGAGGACAAACAGCGGCGCCCGGTCGTCGTCTGGAACACGACGAAGCAGTGTAACCTCTACTGTGAACACTGCTACGCCGCCGCCGACTGCGAGGGCGCCTCGAACGAGCTCTCGACCGCCGAGGCGAAGGGGCTCATCGACGACTTAGCCGAGTTCGGCGCGCCCGTGTTGCTCTTCTCGGGTGGGGAGCCGCTCGTCCGCGACGACCTCACCGAACTCGTCGCGTACGCCGACAACGCGGGTATCCGGCCCGTCCTCTCGACGAACGGGACGCTCCTCACCCGCGAACGGGCCCGCGAGCTGAAGCAAGCGGGCCTCAAATACGCCGGCGTCTCGGTCGACGGCCTCCCCGAACGCAACGACCGGATCCGGGGGGAGGACGGGGCGTTCGATGCCGCGGTCAGGGGTATCGAGGCCTGCCTCGACGTCGGACTCAAGACGGGGCTCCGGTACACGATCACCGAGCACAACGTCGACGACCTGGCGGGCGTCGTCGACCTGCTCGTCGATGTCGGCGTCGACCGCTTCTGTTTCTACCACCTCGACTACGGCGGGCGGGGCGCGGACATCGCCGACGCCGACCTGAGCCCCGAGGCGACGCGGCAGGCCGTCGCCGACCTCTGCGATCTGACCCGCGAGTACCACGAGGCGGGCGAGGAGATAGAGACGCTGCTCGTCGGCAACTACGCCGACGCCGGCCACCTCGTCGAGTACGCCGACCGTGAGATGGGAACCGACCGGGCGCGGGTCATCTACGAGTACCTCGAACGCAACGGCGGCGACCCCACCGGCGAGCGCGTCGCCGACGTCGACCCCGTGGGCAACGTCCACCTCACGCAGTTCTGGCAGGGGTACTCGCTCGGGAACGTCCGGGACCGGTCGTTCGGCGCGATATGGACCGACGAGTCGAACCCGCTGCTCGCGGCGCTCCGCGACCGCGAGGAGCACCTCACGGGGCGCTGTGCCGATTGCGCCTACCAGGGCCTCTGTCGGGGCGGCTCGCGGCTCCGCGCGCTGTCGGCTCACGGCGACCCGTTCGCGCCCGACCCGAAGTGTTACCTCACGGAAGCCGAACGCGACGGCGCGGCCGCGCTGCGTCGAATCGACGGCGCGCCGGCGGCCGACGCGGACTGAGCCGCTAGCGGATCTCCCCGTCAGCCGCTCCGGATAACTCGTCGAACGCGTCGGTGACGAGCGTCGCCTGCGCGTTCCGGAGCCGCTGGGACAGCGCCGACTTGCTGATGTCGAGTTCGGCCGCCAGCTCGCCGAGCCGCACCGTCTCGTCGTCGTCGAAGTAGCCGCGAGCGACCGCCAACTCCAGACCCTCCCGCTGTTTCGGGGTGAGCGCGGAGCGGTCGACCGTCACCCGCTCGGTCGCCTCCGGCCCCTCGCTGACCGCGAGCCGGACCAACCGCACCGTCTCGAAGTCCGCCCTGAGCCCGCCGACCACGTTCCGAACGGTCTCTCGGTCGTCCACGTACGCGGTCACCAGTATCGTCCCGTCCGACACCCGCTCGATGTGCGGGACGCAGTCGAACCGCTGGAACGTCAGGCAGAGACAGTCGTCGTCGACCTCGCCGCGAGCGCGACGCACCCCGTCGCCGTCGGTCGGCTGTACCTCGACGCGACACTCGTCGCCGACGGCGTTGACGGCCACGTCCGTCGCGTTCTGCGTCTCGGAGACGATCGGGCACGCCCAGTCGTCGCTCGGAACGAGCGCGAGGTCGACGCGGAGCCGACGCCCGTCGTCCGCGAGTTCGGCCATGTCCTCGAAAAGCGGGCCGCCGGCTTAGACGCTCGGTGCGTCCTCAGTGTCCGAGAACGCGTCGCGGGAAGTCGTTCTCGACTTCGGTCGTGAGGCGTCCTCGACTTCGGTCGCGGGCTCAGTCTTCCGCTTCGGTCGCCGCCTCCTCAGGCTCGCCGTCGTCCGCCTCCGGGGGCGCGTCGCCCTCCTCGGAGCGGGCCGCGACGAGGGCGCCGCTGGCGACGCTGTACATCGGCTCGTCGGCCGAGCGAACGCTGCTGATGGAGAAGGGGATGTTCGCGTCCGAGAGGTGGTCGGCGAACAGGTCCTCGAAGCCGTTCGGGCTGGAGGTGCCGCCGGTGACGACGACGGGCACGTCGAGCCCCTCCTCGACGTCCTCCTCGTCGACCTCGCGGGTGATGTTCTCGATGACGTAATCGAGGAGGTTCTCGTAGTAGATGGCGAGCGCGCCCTCGACGCCGCCCACGTCGGTGCGGAAGTCGAGCTCGAAGTCGTCCTCCTTGATGCTCGTCACCTTGTCGACGGGGGTCCCCGTCGCCTGCGAGGTCTGCTCGTCGATCCAGTCCCCGCCGCGCGCGATGGAGAACTTCATGACGGGCACCGCGTAGTACGCGAGACAGACGTTCGTCATCCCCGCGCCGAAGCTGATCCCGAGCCCGGTGAAGTTGTTGTCCGCCAGCTCGGAGTAGATGACCGCCATCCCCTCGTTTATCGGCTCGGGGTCGTACCCCATGTCGCCGAGCATCGATTCGAGGGTCTTCTCGTGGTACAGCGTCGTCAGCCCGGAGTCGATGGGGTCCGCGGGGCTGGAGTAGAAGAGCCGTTCGTTGGGGCGGGAGGGTTCGCCGACGACCTGCTCGGTGATGAGTTTGATCATCGGAATCGCCGACGCCTCGTCGCTGGATAAGATGCCGTGCTGCATCGGCCGGCGCGTCTCCTTGTTGAAGATGTTCGCGAAGTTCAACGCGTCGTCGCCGACGACGTACACCTTGTCGTCTTTCCGGATGTGGAGCACTTCGCTGCGGGAGAGCATCTGCTCTGCCATGTCGCTATACTCGATTTCGACGAACGAGTTCCGCTGCTGTACGAACACTGTCTCCGCGCCTTCCTGTCGCCCGGAGAGGATGTTCATCGTCCCAACGTCGAGTCCTTTCGCCATGCCTGACCGTTTCATTGCACACATCATAAACGTTCGTGGCGGCCGCGGCGCACCGACCGGGAGTCGCGGGGGACGGCGACCCGCGACCGACCCTCGCGACCCGCGTCGTTTATGTGCCGCGCCGCGGTGGACGGAGACGACGTGCGCGAGACAGTACGCGGAGTCGTCGACCTAGCACGCGTGGGGAACTGCGTCGCCGCCGCGGCGCTCACGGCGACCGGCGCGTTCGTCGCCGGCGTCGGGAGCGGCGGCGCGCTCGCGGCGATCGCCGCGGTCACCACCGCCTTCGCGGTCGCCGCCGGCAACACGATCAACGACTACTTCGACCGCGAGATCGACGCGATCAACCAGCCCGGTCGCCCGATCCCGCGAGGCGCGATTTCGCCGCGGGGCGCGCTCGCGGTCGCCGCCCTCTGGTTCGCCGCGGCCGTCGCGCTCGCGGCGGCGCTCCCGACGCTGGCGCTCGCCATCGCCGCCGTCAACCTCGTCGCGCTCGTGACCTACACGACGGTTTTTAAGGGAACGCCGGGGCTCGGCAACGCCCTCGTCTCGTACCTCGTCGGGTCGACGTTCCTGTTCGGCGGCGCCGCGGTCGGCCGCCCCGAGGCGGTCGTCGTGTTAGCGCTGCTCGCGGCCCTCTCGACGTTCGCTCGCGAGGTGATCAAAGACGTCGAGGACGTGGTCGGCGACCGCGAGGAGGGGCTCCGGACCCTCCCCGTCGCCATCGGCGAGCGCCGGTCGCTGTGGGTCGCGACCGGATCGCTCGTCGTTGCCGTCGCCGCCAGCCCAGTGCCGTACCTCACGGCGACGTTCGGCGCGGCCTACCTGCTCGTCGTCGCGGTCGCGGACGCGGTGATGGTGTACGCCTGCTACGAGTCGTTCAGCGACCCGACCGCGGCGCAGCGCCGGTTTAAATACGGGACGTTCCTCGCGGCGGTCGCCTTCGTCGTCGGCCGCGCGGTGCTGTTGGTGTAGGTAATTACAGAACAGACGGCGCCGCCGCTTGCGGCGTTGCTCACCGGTTACCGACAGAAAACCGCTCGACGGCGGACGGTCAGGTTCCGGTCACGCGACGTTGAAGCCCTTGTCGCGGAGGAAATCCTCCACGCGACCCGAGTGGTTCCCCTGCAGTTCGATGGCGCCGTCCTCGACGGTGCCACCGCAGGCGAACTTCGACTTGAGATCCGACGAGAGCGAACTCAAGTCGACGTCTTTCGGGTCGAATCCTTCGATGACCGTTACCTCCTTTCCGTACCTGCGCTCGTCGATGCGGATGCTGATCTGCTGGGACTCTTTCGCGACGTCCTCGCAGACGCAGAGTTCCTGGGGCAGTCCGCACGTCGAGCAGACTTCCGACATTACGGTCAGAACTACAGGATGCCTGTATTAAATAGTGTCGGGAGTGGGGGCACGCGGGTCTCCGCGGCCGCGGTCGCTCAGTCGCCGAACAGCCGGCCGACGACCGGCGTCCACGCCAGCGCCAGCCGCCGGACCGTCCGCCGCGCGTCGTCCGCCTCGGCGCGGGTCACCGTCCCGGCGTACGCCGCGCGCTCGTAGGTCTCGCCGACCGACAGCGCCTCCTCGGCGACGCCTCGGAGCGGGAGGGCGTCGAGGTACATCCGGGGCGTCTCGCCGGGGCGCCGCTCGCGGTAGCGCCGCCCGAGCAGGTGTTCGAGGTCGGCGAACGCCTGCTTCGCGTCGTCCGCCGGCTCGCCGCGCCGCCACGGGACCCGCATCCGGACGGCGCGACGCGTGCGCCGGACCACCCCGTACCGCCGCGCCCCCACGACGCCGAGGGTCACGACGAACAGCCAGTACGCGACCGCCTCGCGCGAGGGCGTCGGGAGGCCGCCGTCGCTCGGCTCCGCGCTCCCGGCCGACTCGTTCTGGATGAGCCGCTCCTCCGTGAACCCGCGCTCCGCCAGCGACAGCCCGCTCTGTGTGCCGTTCTCCGTCTCGTTGGCGGTTCGCTCCTCGCTCTCGTTCGCGTCCGCGGTGTCGCCGTCGGCGTCAGCCGGCCGTCCGCCCGTCGCGATGGCCTCCGCCTCGTCGACCGGCGCCGACTCGGGGGTGTCGACGCCCTCCGCGCCGGTCTGTCGCGCCTCGGCGAGGCGGTCGCTCCGGGCCGCGTCGCGCTCGGTCGCCGGGGTCGGGTCGAACTCGACCCAGCCGTGGTCCGGGAAGTACACCTTCACCCACGCGTGCGCGTCCTGCCCTCGAACGACGTATCGGTCCTCGGCGACCCGCTCGCCCTCGGCGTACCCGGTCACGAACTGGGCCGGGATCCCCTGCGTGCGGAGCATCGCGACCATCGTGGTCGCGAAGTACGTACAGTAGCCGGCGTCCATCTCGTAGAGGAACGCGTCGGCCACGTCGCCGTCCGGCTTTTCGACGGTGAGCGAGTAGCCGTTTCGCGCCTGTAAGTACTCCTCGACGGCGACGGCCGCGTCGTAGGGGTTCTCGGCGCCGGCCGCCGTGACGACGGCCTCGGTCCGCCGGGCGACGCGGTCCGGAGTGCTCTCCGGGAGCTGCGTGTACCGCGACTCGATCGCCGGGTCGTACGCCGTGCTGGCGTTCCGAAGCGCCGCCGGCTCGGCGTCGAGGACCCGGCTCTCGACGGTCGTCTCCTCGCCCGGTCGCAGCGCGGCCGCGAGCCGGATCGCCCCGCGGTCGTCGACCTGCGCCGCCGCGTCGCCGGCGCCGCGCACGTCGACGGCCTGCCACGGCGCGGGCAGCGCCGTCGATTCGGTCCGGGCGGTGATCGTGACGTTCACCCGCGTCGCCTCGCCCGGCGGTCCGGAGAGCGGGCCGCCCAGCGACGACCGCTCGCCCGACCGCACCCAGCCGTCGCCGGTGTAGGTGTCGTACGCCGCGACGTGCCAGTCCGACGCGACGGGGCTCTCGATTTCGTACCGAACCTCGGGGGAGAGCCGCGTCGGCCCGACGATCTCCACCTCGTCGCCGGCGCCGAGCGCGGACTCCAGCGTCTGGCCCCGGTCGGCCGCCCACGGCTGTGCCGCGCCCGCCGGCAGGACGGTCACCGTCGCGCTCACGAGGATCATCGCCGCCAGCACGGCGGCGAGCCGGTCGCCGTGGTCCCGGAGGGCGTCGGGCGTCGACAGCGTGGAGAGGCCGGCGGCGAGCGCGGCCCCGACCACCCCGGCCAGCGCGGCCATCCCCCCGGCGTCGCCGGTGCAGACGAGGAACCCGAGGGTCCCGCCCGCGACCGAGACCGCGCCGACGTGACGGCCGCGCCCGGCGAGGTAGCCGACGAGGAACGTCGGGACGGGGGCGACCGCGAGGATCCACACGTCCGCGAGCGCGAGCCGCAGGATCGAGAGCCCGGTCAGAAGCGACACGACGTCGAACGCGACGGCCTCGACCGAGAAGAACGTCCGCCGGCTCGCGGGGACCGCGAAGTAGTAGCCCGCGAGCGTCGCGGCGAAGAGCAGCGCCGTCAGTCGCACCGCGGTGCGCTCGGTGACGGCGCGGGCGAGCGCGATCCCGGCGAGCCCCGCGAGCGCGACGGCCGCGGCGGTTCGCGCCGTCCCGCCGACCACGTCGGTCGCCTCGAAGAACACGCCGAGGTACGCCGCTGTCACCATCGCGACGCCGACGACGGCGGGGGACGCGAGCCCGCGCCAGTCGGCCGCCGGCGCGTCGGACTCGCCGCGACGGCGACCCGTGAGGCCCCCTTCGAGCCGCCGCCTCGCGCCGGCGAGTCGGCCACCGGAGCGTCGCCCGCCCGCCCGCCGGCCGATCACGGCCCGTCCACCTCCGGACGAGTCTGAACCGGTGCCGCCGGAGTCGTCGGGGCGTCGTCGGAACCCGTCGCGCGGAGGTCGGCGACGCTGACGGATCGCCCGCCGGTCCGATACGTCGCGCCGTCGCCGTCGCCGATCACCCGCACGTCCGGGTAGTCGACCGCGACCGGTCCGGGTCCGGTCACCGCGGCCAGTTCGAGGACGGCGCGTCGCCCCCGCGGTCCCGGCTCGGCCGACACGCTCCCCGCGGGCAGCGTCAGTTCGACGGGAACGCCGTCGTCGAGCAGGGCGACGGCGAGGCTGGCGGCCGCCTCGGCGAGCGCGTCGGCGTCCTCGCAGGCGGCGGTCGTCTCGCCCGCGATCGACACCCGCCCGCGACGGGTCTCCGCGGCGAACTCCTTGACCACGATCTCGTCGCGTTTCGCGGTCGTCGGCCAGTGCACGTCGCGGAGCGCGTCGCCGCGCACGTACTCACGCAGGCGGTCGAACTGCCCGCGCTGGCGGCTCACGCCGAGCGCGTCGTCGGCGTACAGTCCCCGGCGGAACCGCGCCGGGACCGGGTGACAGACGGGGTAGGCGGTCACCGTGTCGGCGTCGTCGACGACGACCTCGCGCTCGAACAGGCCGAACACGTCCGTCGCGGTCACCCGCACCGGCCCCAACTCGTGGCTGCCCCGGCGCAGGTACCGGAGCCGGTACGACACTGGGTCGCCGCCGACCGACGCGCGAAGCGGCCGCTGCGAGCCCGCCAGCCCGTCGCTCGTCTCGTCGACGACGGCCGCGACGGACCCGCCGGCGCCCCCGCGACCCCCGGTCGGAGTTCGATCCGGACCTCGTGGCGCTCGCCGACGAACCCGTCCGGGGGCTGGACGCGGTGTACCTCCGGCCTCCCGACCCGCGCCACCTGAACGTAGCCGGCGACGAGCGCGACGAGCCCCGGTAACACCACCGCGTCGAGCGCGCGGCCGCCGGCCGCGAGCGCCAGCAGGCTCCCGATCGCGCAGACCGCGCCGACGACGCGGCCGCGCCGAGTGAGTGTCGCGGTCGCCATCGGCTCACTCCACGGCGACCCGTTCGAGCGCGTCGGCGACGACCTCGGCGCCGTCGCTCCCGCCGGCGTCGACGAGCACGCGGTGCGCGAACACCGTCGGCGCCTCCGTCTGTACGTCGTCCGGGATCACGTACCCGCGCCCGTCGAGCGCGGCGCGGGCCTGCGCGGCTCGCAACAGCGCGAGGCTCCCGCGCGGGCTGACGCCGAGCCGGGCGTTCCGGCGGGTGTGGGCCGCCAGCCGCGCCACGTACTCGCGGAGCGGCTCCGTCGTCTCGATTTGGCCCACCGCGGTCCGGGCGCGCCGGACGTCTCCGATGGACGCCACCGGCTCTACCGCCTCGACGGGGTGGCCGCCCGCCATCCGCCCGATTATCTCGGCCTCCTCCTCGGTGCCGGGATAGCCGAGCCGGATCTTCTTGGTGAAGCGGTCGACCTCCGCCACCGGGAGGTCGTACGTCTGGCCGGGCTCGACGTCGTTTTGCGTCGCGATCACGCAGAACGGGTCCGGCAGCTCGCGAGTCGTCCCGTCCGTCGTCACCTGCCGCTCCTCCATCGCTTCGAGGAGCGAGGACTGCGTCTTCGGCGGCGCCCGGTTGATCTCGTCGCCGAGGACGACGTTCGCGAACACGGGTCCGGGCTGGAACTCGAACTCGTCGGTCCGCTGATTGAACACGTTGACGCCGGTCACGTCGGACGGGAGGAGGTCCGGCGTGAACTGGACGCGTTTAAAAGAGCCGTCGATCGAACGGGCCACCGACTTCGCGAGCGTCGTCTTCCCGACGCCCGGCACGTCCTCCACCAGGAGGTGGCCGCGGGCGAGCAGCGCGACGACGACGTGTTCGACCGCCTCGCGCTTCCCGACGATCACCTCCTCGACGTTGTCGGCGACGCGCTCGGCGAGCTCGGCGACCGCCGCGGGCGCCATCCCCGATTCCTCGTCCGACTCTCCGCCCGGCTCGTCGCCCGCGGGCGTCGTCCCCCCGTCGCCGGCGTCGTCTCGCTCGCCGACCCCGGCGCCGAGCGGCCCGGAGTCGCCCGGATCAGACATGGCGTCGCCCGTCGTCGCGGCCCGCGGTTCGTCGCTCGCGGCCGACGGCTCGGTCCGTGGCCGCCCCGACTCGACTCGGACACGGCCCACCCCCGCGGAGGGCGACCGTGAGATTGGTACTCACTGTCATTGATATGCGTCCAGTTCGGGTGGAACCGGGATATGCGTTCCGCCGAACCCGCGCGCCGCCGGTCGACGCGAGTCAGCGCCGGGTCACGTCGCCCGTCTCTCGGATGTCGAACGCAAGCGACTCCGTCCCGTCGCCCGACGGAACGAAGTGAACGTGCCCGTCGTCGGTCAGTCGGGAGTCGTCCGCGTACGCGCGGTACCGAACGAGGTACCGGCCGGCCTCGACGACGCCGTTCGCCGTCACCTCGCCGTCGAGTTCGACGCCGAGCGACGAGGTGTACGCCCTCGCCGCGGCCGCCGTCTCGCCGTCGCCGAACACGGCGACTTCGACCGTGTAGGCGGTGGCCGTCTGGTTAAAAATCGTCAGGTCGACGCGTCCCGCGTCCGACCGGAGCCGCGAACACCCGGCGAGCGCGCTCGCCGCGGCGCCGCAGACGGTTCCGAGGACGGTTCGTCTGGAGGGCATCGCCTCGACACAACGACGCGGGGGCTCATCCCTCTTGGGGCGTCGGGGCTTCGGCGGCCGGCTCGGTTACGCGGCGTCGCGCTCGCTCGTCGCGAGGTCCCGGACGTTGCGCCCGCCCGCGTCGCCGAACGACTCCGCTCCGGTGACCGGGTCGCGCTCGTAGACGACCGTCCCGCGAACCGTCGTCAGCTCGGGGAACACGCCCAACAGCCCCTCGAACGGGGTCCAGCCGGCGGCGCCGTGGAGCGCGCCCGCCTCGATCTCGCGGGGGTTCGTCAGGTCGACGACGACGAGGTCGGCGTCGGCGCCCGGCTCGATTCGCCCCTTCGCTTCGAGCCCGAAGATCGACGCCGGGTTGGCGGCGACCACGTCGCGCACGCGCTCCAGGGTGAGGTTGCCTTTGCGCACGGCCTCCAACAGGAGCGGGTAGAGCGTCTCGACGCCCGGTACGCCGCTCGGCGCCTCGGTGAGCCCGTGCCGCTTCTCCGCGACCGTGTGGGGCGCGTGGTCGGTGGCGACCACGTCCACGTCGCCGTCGCGGAGTCGCTCGAAGACGCCCGCGCGCCGGGCCTCCGAGCGGAGCGGCGGGTTCATCCGGCCGAAGGTCCCGAGGCGTCTGGAGTCCTCACGCGACAGGAAGAGGTGATGTGGGGTCACCTCGCAGGTCGCGCCGGCCTCGCGCACCGCGTCGATAGCCTCCGGGGTCGACGTGTGTGCGACGTGTACCTGCGCGTCGCTCTCGGCGCCGGCCGCGAGCGCGCGCTCGACTGCCGCGACCTCCGCCTCGGCGGTGCGATAGGCCGACCACGCGTCGGCGTTCGCGGCGGTGCCCGCCCCGCCGAGGTCGCCGTCGAGCGCGTCGGCGTCGAACAGCGTCTCGTCCTCGGCGTGGACCGTGACGGGCACGTCGCGGGCGGCGGCCTCGGCGAGCGCGTCCTCGAAGAGATCTGTGGCGATCCCCATGTCGCCGGTCGAGTCCGCGAGGAACACCTCGCCCAGCGCGAACAGGGGGCGCTCGAAGAGGCTCTCCGGGTCCCAGTCGCCGGTGACGCCGCCGTTTATCCCGTAGTCGACGAGCGACGGGGCGGCGAGGGCGGCCTTCTCGTCGAAGGCGTCGCCGTCGACGGTCGGCGGCGAGGTGTTCGGCTGGTCGACGACGGTCGTGACCCCGCCGGCGGCCGCGCCCCGCGACCCCGAGGTCCACGTCTCCTTGTGGCTCGCGCCCGGCTCGCGGAAGTGGACGTGGACGTCGATGGCACCGGGCAGGAGGTGACGCCCCCGCGCGTCGACGATCCGTTCGCCCGCGGCCGCGTCGAGTCCCTGACCGACCGCGTCGATGGTCTCGCCTCGAACCCGAACGTCGCGGACCCGGCCGTCGGCCAGCTCCGCCCCCGTGATGAGCATGCCACATGCGCTCGCGGCATACTATTTAAACCGTGGTGATCCGCCCGACCGCTCGTGTCACACAGTACCGACGCTCCGATACGGTTTTGGGGCGGCCGGCGGAACTCCCGACAAATGTTGTCTCGACAGTTCGTCCGGGAGAACCCCGAGGTCGTCCGCGAGGCGCTCGCGAACAAGGGCGTCGACGTCGACCTCGACCGGATACTCGACATCGACGAGGAGTGGCGAGACCTGAAACAGCGCGGCGACGACCTCCGGCACGAGCGCAACGAGGTCTCCTCGAAGATCGGCGAACTCAAACAGGCCGGCGAGGAGGAGGCGGCCCAAGAGGCGATCGAGCGCTCACAGGATCTTAAATCGGAGTTACAGACGATCGAAGCGCGCGCCGACGAGCTGGAGGCCGACCTGGAGGCGTCGCTGCTCGAGCTCCCGCAGGTTCCACAGGAGTCGGTGCCGGTCGGCGAAGACGAGTCCGAGAACGTCGAGCGCCGCCGTGAGGGGTTCGACGACCTCCGAGCGCTTCCCGACGAGGTGGCTCCCCACTACGACTTGGGCGAGGACCTCGAAATCCTCGACTTCGAGCGCGGCGCGAAGGTCGCCGGCGCGGGCTTTTACGTCGCCAAGGGCGACGGCGCCCGCCTCGAACACGCGCTGATCCAGTTCATGCTCGACGTCCACCGCGAGCAGGGGTACGAGGACGTGTTCCCGCCGATCCCGGTCAACTCCGCGTCGATGCGCGGGACCGGCCAGCTCCCGAAGTTCACCGAGGACGCGTATCGCGTGGAGGGGACGAACGAGGACGCCTACGACGATGACGACCTGTGGCTGCTCCCGACCGCCGAGGTGCCCGTCACGAACCTCCACCGCGACGAGATCCTGCTCGACGAGGATCTGCCGCTTAAATACCAGGCGTACACGCCGAACTTCCGGCAGGAGGCCGGCGAACACGGCACCGAGACGCGGGGTATCGTCCGCGTCCACCAGTTCAACAAGGTGGAGATGGTGAACTTCGTCCGGCCCGAGGAGAGCGACGAGCGCTTCGAGGGGCTCGTCGATGAGGCCGAGGAAGTGCTGCGTCGGCTCGAGCTCCCCTACCGCATCTTAGAGATGTGTACCGGCGATCTGGGGTTCACGCAGGCGAGAAAGTACGACATCGAGGTGTGGGCGCCGGGCGACGAAATGGAGGAGGGGCCCGACGTGGGCGGGCGCTGGCTCGAAGTCTCCTCGGTCTCGAACTTCGAGGACTTCCAGGCGCGTCGCGCACAGATCCGGTACCGCGAGGAGCACCACGAGTCGGCCGACTACCTCCACACGCTGAACGGCTCCGGGCTCGCAGTCCCTCGCATCGTCGTCGCCATCCTGGAGTACTACCAGAACGACGACGGCACCGTCACCGTCCCCGAGGCGCTCCGGCCGTACATGGGCGGCACCGAGGTCATCGAGGGCCACGACGCGGTCGGCGAGTCGAAACTGGGCGGGGAGTAGGCTCCCTGTTGGCCCACTAGCGACCCTACTGGTTCTCTAACGCGTCGAGGATACAGGCGGCGGCGATCACCGCCTCCTTCGGCACGTCGCTCGCGTCGTCGATGGAGACGGTGTAGGCGTCCCGCATCGAGAACTTGCCCTCGATGTCGCCGACGTGGCCGCCGTCGGCGTCGAATATCTCGTACTTGTTCGGAACGAGGTTCGCCGCGCCGACGAGGTGACGGAGCGCCGAGAGCAGTTTGTTCTTGGATTTGATCGTCGCCAGCGCCGCCCCCGAGTCGGGGTCGCGGATCGTCCAGTTTTCGACGAACAGCGAGTAGTCTTCGTCCAAGACGACGACCTCCTCGCCGGTGCCGGCGTCGATGATGGCGTAGTTGCCGCCGATGTCGACGATGCCGCCCGCCTTCACCGAGAACGCGTCCTCGTCGTCGCCGGTGACGAACGGGAACTCCTCTTTTAATTTGAACAGCTTCTGTTTCCCGCGCAAGACGACGTTGCCGGCGCTGTCGCGGACGGTGTACTTGTTCCGCACCATCGACTGTTTCACCTCGTAGCGGTCGTCGCTGAGGTCGACCGTGGAGATGTCGTAGGCGTCCGACTCGGAGGGGAACACGGAGTCGTCGGGCATGGCCGGCACAAGAATCAGGCGTCGGAAAACGATTCCGCTCTCCCCGACGACGCGCCCGCGCCGGCGTCCGTCAGGGCGTCAACCGCCCGATAGCGAGCCATTCCACGTCGGAATCGCGGGCCGCGGCGTCGCCGCTGTCGCCGCGTTTCACCGCCGTCAACGCGAACACCATCTCCTTGCGGACGCCGCCCGCGAGCCGAACGTCGAGCGAGAGTTCGCGGGGCGAGAACTCGTGGGCCGGCCCCACCACGCGCACGAGGTGTTCGGAGTGTGGCAGGTCCTCCACCGTCTCCACGTCGAGGTAGGTCCGGAAATCGGCGCCGAACTTAAATCCCGTCTTCGGCACGGCGTCGGCCTCGCGGAGCCGTTTATAAACGGTGAGGCGGCGGTCGAACCGCTCGCCCTCCACGTCTCGGCCGCGAGCGACGATCCGGGCGGCGGCGTCGGCGGCGCCTCGGTCGGCGTCCGCATCGCCCACCGACGCCGACAGCGAGAGGACGCCGTCGGCCGCGAGCGACGCGGCCTCGACGAGGGAGAGTTGGATCGCGCCCTCGACGGCCGCGGCCCGGCCGGTGAGCGGCTGGCCGTAGAAGCCGCGCTCGTAGAGCCCGTCGGGGGCGTCCCAGACGACGACGCGGTCGGCGAGGAGGACGCCGTCGAGGGTCGCCGGCGGCTCGTACTCTGTCGCGCCAGCGATCGCCCCCGCCGCCGCTTCGAAGTAGGTGATGTCGGACTCCTCGTCGACGACCGCGAGGGTGCGACCCGCGAGCCCGGCCGCTGGCAGCGACTCGCGCTCGCCGACGACCTGCACGGGATATTTGACGTTGCCCGTGTCCGGCGTCGAGCCGCGCTCGTAGGCGATAAAGTCGACCGCGCCGGGCACGTCGGCGTCGCCGCCGGGCCACGGGTCGCGGGCCGGCGAGAGGTAGAACCCGCGATCCCGCAGGTCGGCGTACACGAGGTACCGCACCGCGAACCGTTCCGTCGCGGCCGCACACGCGACGAAGAAGCGCTCGAAGCCGACCGGGTCGGACTCGCCCTCGTCGAGCGTGACTCCGGAGAGGTCCCCGCGAAAGAGCAGGTGGGCGGCCTCGACCCGCGAGAGCGCGATCTCGTTGCCCTGGAGGGGCCGACCGTAGCCGCTGGAGTCGTGGAACCGCTGGCGGGCGTCGCCGGCGACGTGAACCGCGTCGCCGCGCAGGTGCCCTGTCGGTTGCATACCGAACGACGGGGTCGGGCGGGGTAAGGGGGTTGCGGTCGGCCGTGACGGGTGCGGCCGGGTAAGCGTAAAGAGTCAGTGGCGGGAACGAGAGGTATGAACGACACCGCCGGCCTCCGGCTCACGGTGCGTGCCGCCGAAAAGCGGGACGCGGGGCGCGGCATCGCTCGGCTCTCCGAATCCGCCCGGCAGCGGCTCGGCCTCCTCAGCGGCGACACCGTCGAGATCCGCGGCGAGCGCACCGCGGTCGCGAAGGTGTGGCCCGGCGGCCCGGACGCCGACGCCGACACCATCCTCATCGACGCCGACACCCGCGCGAACGCCGGCGTGAAAGTCGGCGACACGGTTGCCGTCGGCCCGGTCGACGTGGTGGACGCCGACCGGGTCGTCCTCGCCGCGCCCGGCGCGCTCGCCGATGTCGACGTGAGCCGCGAGGTGGTCGAGCGCGCGCTCGGCCGCGACCTCCGGGACCGACCCGTCACCGTAGGCGAAGCGGTCCACGTCGAACGGCTCGGCGGCATTCGGTTCGTCGTCGCCGAGAGCGACCCCGCCGGCACCGTGCGAGTCACGAGCCGGACCGACGTGTCGGTGACCTACCGCGAGGCGAACGACGCCGAGGCGGGCGCGGGGGGCAACGCCGACTCGGGCGTCGGAGGGAGTCGGGCCGGCGGCTCAGGGGGCGGCAGTCCCGCCCGGTCGGGCGACGGATCGGCCGCGAACCGCTCCGGGACCGACCTCCCCGGCAGCGACGCCCGGTCCGCCGGCAGCGGGACTGCGCCCCCGGAAGACCACACCGCGGGCGCGACCTACGAGGACATCGGCGGGCTCGACGAGGAGTTGGAACTGGTCCGCGAGACGATCGAACTCCCCCTCTCGGAGCCCGGCGTGTTCACCCGGCTCGGGATCGACCCGCCGAAGGGAGTCCTGCTCCACGGGCCGCCGGGCACCGGGAAGACGCTCATCGCCCGCGCCGTCGCCAACGAGGTCGACGCCACCTTCATCACCGTCGACGGCCCGGAGATCATGTCGAAATATAAAGGCGAGTCGGAGGAGCGCCTGCGCGAAGTGTTCACCCGCGCCAGCGAGGACGCCCCGGCGATAATCTTCTTCGACGAGATCGATTCGATCGCGGGCAAGCGCGACGACGGCGGCGACGTGGAGAACCGCGTCGTCGGCCAGATGCTCTCGCTGATGGACGGGCTCGACGCCCGCGGCGACGTGATCGTCATCGGCGCGACCAACCGCGTCGACACCCTCGACCCCGCGCTCAGGCGAGGCGGGCGCTTCGACCGCGAGATCGAGGTTGGGGTCCCCGGCGAGTCCGGCCGCCGACAGATTCTCGACGTCCACACGCGCCGGATGCCGCTCGCGGACGACGTGGATCTAGACCGGATCGCCGGCCGAACCCACGGGTTCGTCGGCGCCGACATCGAGGGGCTCACGCAGGAGGCGGCGATGACCGCGCTGCGACGCGCCCGCGAGTCGGACGCCGCGGCCCTCGACGACGTGACCGTCTTGAGGGCGGACTTCGAGGCCGCACACGCGAACGTCGAGCCGAGCGCGATGCGGGAGTACGTCGCCGAGCAGCCGGCGACCGACTTCGACGACGTGGGCGGGCTCCCGGAGGCGAAGGCGAAACTGGAGCGGGCGGTGACGTGGCCGCTGACGTACGGTCCCCTCTTCGAGGCCGCAGACGCCGACCCGCCGACCGGGGTCCTGCTTCACGGCCCGCCCGGAACCGGGAAGACGCTCCTCGCGCGCGCGATCGCGGGCAAAAGCGGCGTCAACTTCATCCAGGTCGCGGGACCGGAACTGCTGGATCGATACGTCGGCGAGTCGGAGAAGGCGGTCCGCGACCTCTTCGACCGCGCCCGGCAGGCGTCGCCCGCGATCGTCTTCTTCGACGAGATAGACGCGATCGCCGCCGACCGCGACGGGGCTGGCGGCGACGGCTCCGGGGTCGGCGAGCGCGTCGTCTCCCAACTGCTCACGGAGTTGGACCGGGCGAGCGACAACCCCAACCTCGTGGTGCTGGCGGCGACGAACCGGCGTGACGCCCTCGATCCCGCGCTCCTCCGACCGGGGCGGCTGGAGACGCACGTCGAGGTCCCCGAACCCGACCGCGACGCACGGCGGAAGATCCTCGACGTACACACCCGCGAAAAGCCCGTCACCGAAGACGTCGACTTGGACCACCTCGCCGACGAGACCGAGGGGTACTCCGGCGCCGAGATCGCGGCGCTGTCCCGCGAGGCGGCCCTCGTCGCCATCGAGCGCGTCGCCGACGAACACGGCGCGGCGGCCAACGACCACGCAGACGAGATCGGGATCACCGCCGACGACTTCGCGACGGCACTGAAAAACATCCGGCCGGCGACCGCCTGAGATGGGGTCGGCAGACGGGCAGCAGCCGACGCCTCGCGACGACGATGACGCCCGCGGCGACGCAGGCGCTCCCACGCTCCGCGGACTCCTCGCCAGCGTTCGCGCGGCCGTCCGATCGCGCCCGCCCACCGACCTCTTCCTGCTCGCGCTCCCGGTGCCGACGCTGCTCGTCGCGGTGAGTCTCATGCCGGGGGCCGAGGCGTGGCAGCTCTCGCTCGCGACGCCGAGCGTCGTCGAGAGCCGGTGGGCGCTGTGGACCGCGTTCGCGTCGAGTTTCGTCCACACCGACCCGGTCCACCTCGCGGACAACGTGGTCAACTACTGGCTCCTCGTCGCGGTCGCGTACCCCCTCACCGTCGTCGCCGGCTGGCGGCGCCGCCTGTTCTGGTTCGTCGCGGCGTTCCTCGTCGTCGTCCCGATCGTCTCGGCGTGGGCGACGCTCGTCGCCATCGGGGGGCTCACCGACGCTCCCACCGCGGGCTTTTCAGACGTGAACAGCGCGCTCCTCGGGTACCTCGTCGTCGTCTGGTTCGCCGCGCTGGCGGCGGAGAGCGACCGGGCCCGGAGCGAGGGCTCCGCGGGCGTCGACCCGCGCTGGGCCATCGTCGCCGCCTTCGCCTCGCTCGCGCTCGCGTACCTCGCCCCGAGCGGCGCGGGCTACTTCCCGCCGCTCCCGGCAGTCGGATCGCTGTTCGCGGTCGGGGCCGTTCTCGCCGCGGCCGGGCTCTACGCGGCCGTCGGGCGCCCGCGCGTGTCCGGACTCGGCTTACCGCCGGAGCGCGAACTCCTGTACGTCACCGGCGCGAGCGTCGCGGCCGCCGGCGTCATCGGGTCGCTCGTGCTCGTCCCGTTCGGCAGCAACGTGTTCGCGCACCTCGCCGGCTACGTCGTCGGCGTCACCGTCCCGTTCGTCGGCGTCCTCGCCGACAGCGCGACCGACGACACGGCGACGGGCTGAGTCAATCGCCGTGGTCGTGTCCGTGACCGCCCGCGGCGTTCGCCGCGCCCTCGTGGGCCGGCGTCTCCCCGTCCTCGCCGAACTCGTCGACCGGCGTCACGCTGTAATCGACGGTGAGCGTGTCCTTCGTGGCGCGGATTTTCCCGACGAACGCGGAGATGTCGTCTAAGCGTCCTTCGAGGACGAAAAGCTCCATGCAGTACCGCGAGCCGACGTGGCTGTGGAAGTTCGACGCCACCAGCCCCTCGTGTTCGTGGCGGAGCCGCATCATCCGCTCTTCGACGCTCGTCGTCTCGTAGTCGAAGAGGACCGTCACCACCGCCATCAGGTCTCGCTCCTCGAGTTTGGCGTCCTCGAACTCTCCGAGGAGGTTTCGAGAGGCCTCGCGGACGACCTCGCTGCGCCCGGTGTAGCCGTGCTCGTCGGCGAACCCGTCGATCCGATCTAACAGCTCTTCCGGCATTGAGACGCTGACGACCGTCATGTATTAACTCAATGCGCCGCAGTTGTTAATCCTTGAGGTCCGGCGCGTCGGTCGGGGGGCGCTCGCCCGCCTCGTCACCGACGGACTCGTGGTCGTTCCGGTCGTCTTCGTCGGCCGGCGCTCCAATCTGCTCCGACAGCCACGCGTAGTGGTCGAGGAGCGCGCCCTCCCCGGCGTCGGTGAGCGCGTAGACGTCGGCGAGCCCCTCGGTCCGCCGGTCGAGGAAGCCGGACTCCACGAGCGAGGTCAGCGTGGCGTAAAACGAGCCCGGGTCGATCCGTTGGTCGTAGTGCGATTCGAGCCGGCTCTTCAGCGACTGCGCCCGCAGTTCGCCGGCGTCGTACAGCAGGGCACACAGGTCGCGGCGGCGACCGCTGTGGAGCCACTTCGTCATACGGTCGCTTCCGGCCGATACCACACGACCGTTTCGGTCGGCGGCGGGGAGCGGCCGCGGCGAGGACGGTCCAGTCGGGCGGACGCTCTCCCGGCGCCGCCGCCGGTAACTCACCGTAATCAAACGAACACCAACCGGTGGCTCTTATTCTCGTAGATATACATTTATAAATAGCCTATATGTGTATGTTTGAAGCAATATTATGTTTATAAGCATCTATTCCCGGAAGTTTTTGTCTTAGTGTGGTGGTCGTTGGCACATGCGCGAAACGGTCGAACGGTTGGTCTGTCGGCACCGATACGAGCGCCGGGCGGTGGTGGTAAACCCCGACGAGGTGGTAGAGCGCTGCCCGAAGTGCGGCAAAGAGCGTATTCGGGGCGTCGCCGGCTCGTAGCCCGGTGCGACCGCGGGCGCCGGACACGCCTCAGGCCTCTCGGACGTGGATCGAGGACCCGAAGTACTTGTGGAGCGCGTCGTCGACGGACTCGGCGTTGAATCGACCGAGGTCGGCGGCGATCGCGGTTTGCAACGCTTCGAGGTACTCGCGGTCGGTGCGGAGCTCTCGGAAGTCGACGGCAGAGACCTCGATGCCGGCGGCGTCTGCGACCCCGAGTCGCGCCGCCGTCTCCCGCCGAAACGACGGTTCGTCGCCGACCGCTCCGCGCCACAGCCGGTCGCGGAATCGGAGCCACCCGTCGGTGCCGGGCTCGCTCGCGGGGAGTTCGACCGTCGTCTCGAAGCGCTCCGGGTCGACGGCGGCGCGCTCGGGCGTGAGCCGGAACTCGACGCGGAACACGTAGGCGGCGTCCATCGTCGCTCAGTCGGGTCGTCGAAGGTAAAAGTACATACCCCTCGGTCGTGTCGCTTCAGCCGTATGTTGTATCGCCTCCGTGATCTGGCCGAACGCGCCTACCGCCGGCATCTCCGCCGAGAGATCGACGACGTGCCGACGCACGTCGCGATCATCCAAGACGGCAACCGGCGATACGCCCGCCAGCGCGGCGACGACGCCCCCGACGGCCACCGGGCCGGCGCCGCCACCACCGAGCGGGTCCTCGACTGGTGTGCGGATCTGGGCGTCGCGGAGCTCACGCTGTACGCCTTCTCCACCGAGAACTTCGAGCGCCCGGACGAGGAACTCGAACCCCTGTTCGACCTGTTGGAGGCCAAACTCCGCGAGTTCGCGGACGCCGACCGCGTCCACGACCAGGGAGTCCGCGTCCGCGCCATCGGCGACGTCGACCGCCTCCCGGAGCGCGTCCGCGACGCCGTCGCGTACGCCGAGCGCCGCACCGCCGCAAACGACCAGTTCACGCTGAACGTCGCGCTGGCGTACGGCGGGCGCACCGAACTGCTCGACGCGGCCACGGCCATCGCCCGCGACGTCGACGCCGGCACCCTCGACCCCGAGGCCGTCGACACCGAGACCGTCGAAGCGCGCCTGTACGACCGGCCGGTCCGGGACGTCGACCTCATCGTGCGGACTGGCGGCGACGAGCGCACCTCGAACTTCCTGCCGTGGCACGCGAACGGGAACGAGGCGGCCGTCTACTTCTGTGCCCCCTACTGGCCCGAGTTCTCGGAGGTGGAGTTCCTCCGCGCGATCCGGACGTACCAGTCTCGCGAAGCGTCGTGGCGTCACGCCAGGGCGGAGCGCGCCGCCGCGCTCGTCCGCGCCATGGCCGAGGTCGAACTCGCCGAGGCGCAGGCGGTCGCGGGGCGACTCCGCAGTCGGCTGTCGGTCGACGCCGACGCGCTCCCCGACGTCGTCTCCGGTGAGCGCGCTCCCGCGGGTGGTCACGGGGACGACCCCGGTAGCGGAGCCGCGTCCGGCGTCGCCGCCGGGGACGCCGCTCCGGGACTCTCCGGCAGTCGAGACGGCGAGTCGGAGTCCGCGGACTAACGCGGGGCCTCTGCGGACTGCAGAAAGAGCGACAGCGCGGGCTCGCCGAACTACGCCGGGTTCTTCCGCGTCAGGTCGCTGCCGCAGATCGGGCAGCGCTCCTTGTTCTCGTCGAAGGTGCGGTTACAGCCGACACACTGGAACCGCCACTCGCGCTCCTCGGAGATGCCGTCGCGAGCGATCGCTTCGACGTCGATGTCGAGCCGTTCGGCGACGTTCTGCATCGCGTAGTCGTCGGTGACGAGGGTCGCTCCGAGTTCGAGCGCGGTCGATATCAGGCGGGTGTCGGTGTCGGACAGCTCCGCGGCGTCGCCCGACCCGCGGGCGGCGCGGCGCACGTTGTCGAGGACCTCCGGCGCCGGGACGTGGATCGTCATCCCGGACCCCTCCATCGCGTCGAAGCGGAGCGCCCCCTCGCCGGTGAGCTCGTCGTGGACTTCGGGCACCGAGACCACGTCGTCGTCGGTGGTGTACTCGTGGATGAACGCCGAGGTGTCGAGGACTTCCATTAGCGGGCGACGACGATATAATCTTTCACCGCCTGCACGTTCGCGACCGGGACCTTCAGCCGGCCCATCTCGTCGACGTCGAAGCCGGCGTGATCGTGACTAAGCTGTTCGTGCGGGCTCACGAGCAGATCCGAGAGTTCGCCGGACTTGAGGTCCATCGTGATGTTGTACAGGTCCCCCAGTTCGGTTCCATCCGCGCTCATCACCGCCTTCCCGGAGAGGTTCTCCGCGAGGATATCGACCATACCCACATCCTCCGGGGCAACGGTCTTAAACTCCACGGGGGGCGTCCGACAGACGACTGCCGGTGAGCGCTCTCCGAGCCCCGCCACCGGGATCGCCTCGCTCCGTGGCCGGGCCGCGGGTCCGATCGCGACGCGCGCGTTTTGAAAGGCTTAACTGATGTCCGGGCTGAACGAAAGACAACCGACCTTTTCGGGGCGATCACTGATGACCGACCACACAAACACGGACACCCTTCGGACGCCGATCGTCGCCGTGCTGGGGCACGTCGATCACGGCAAGACCAGCCTGCTCGACACGATCCGCGGCTCCGCCGTCAGCGAGGGCGAGGCCGGCGCGATCACCCAACACATCGGGGCGACCGACATCCCGCTCGACACCATCTCCGGGATGGCGGGCGAACTCATCGACCCGACCGACTTCGACCTCCCTGGGCTCCTCTTTATCGACACGCCCGGCCACCACTCCTTCTCGACGCTGCGCGCCCGCGGGGGCGCGCTCGCCGACATCGCGGTCCTCGTCGTCGACGTCAACGACGGGTTCCAGCCGCAGACGGAGGAGGCGATAGACATCCTCAGACGCACCGGGACCCCCTTCGTCGTCGCCGCCAACAAAGTCGACACGACGCCGGGGTGGAACCCGCAGGACGGCCAGCCGATCCAGAAGAGCTTAGAGGCCCAATCCGAGCGCGCCGAGTCGATGCTCAACGAGAACCTCTACGAGATCATCGGCCAGCTCTCCGACGCCGGCTTCTCCGCCGACCTGTACTGGCGGGTCCAGGACTTCCAGAAGAACATCGGCGTCGTCCCGCTCTCCGCGATCACGGGAGAGGGCGTCCCCGACCTGCTCACCGTGTTGATGGGGCTCTCACAACGCTTCATGAAAGAGGAGATGGCCATCGACGTCTTCGGGGCGGGCGAGGGGACGGTCCTCGAAGTGAAAGACGAGCGCGGCTTCGGCGCGACCATCGACACGGTCGTCTACGACGGCGTGGTCAGAAACGGCGACCAGATCGTCGTGGGCGGACAAAACGAGCCGATCGTCACGGAGATCCGCGCGCTGTTGCAGCCGCGTCCCTTAGAAGAGATCCGCACCGAGAAGAAGTTCGAGAAGGTGGCGGAGGTGGGCGCCGCGGCCGGCGTGAAAATCGCCGCGCCCGACCTCGACAAGGCGATGGCCGGCGCGCCGGTGCGCGTCGTCCGCGACCACTCGGTCGACCACGTCATCGAGGAGGTGAAAGCCGAACTCGCGGAGATCGAGGTCGAAACCGCCGACAACGGCGTCGTGGTCAAAGCCGACACGCTCGGCTCGCTCGAAGCGATGGCGAACGCGCTCCGCGAGGCCGAGGTTCCCATCCTGCGCGCCGAGGTCGGCGACATCGCCCCCCGCGATATCGCCGTGGCCGAGACCGCAAATCAGGACGAACACAAGGCGATCCTCGGATTCAACGTCGACCTGCTCGCGAACGCCGAGACGGAGCTCGAAAACGCGGACGTGAAGCTGTTCACCGACGAGGTCATCTATCAGCTGATCGATGAGTACGAGACGTACGTCGAGGAGAAACAGCGCGCCCAACAGGAGACGGTCCTCGACAAGGTCGTGCGCCCCTCGCGGTTCCGCATCCTGCCCGACCACACGTTCCGCCAGAACGACCCCGCGGTCGTCGGCGTCGAGATCATCTCCGGGACGCTCCAGAACAACCGGAACGTCGGTTCCTTCGAGGGCAACGAGTTCGAGCGCGCCGGGCAGCTCTCCGGGATTCAAAAGCAGGGCGACGACGTCGACGAGGCCCGCGCCGGCGAGCGCGTGAGCATCGCCATCGACGGGCCGACTGTCGGGCGCGGTATCGAGGAGGGCGACACCCTCTGGACGGAGATTCCGGAAAAGCACGCGAAGATCCTAGAACAGGAACTGCGGGAGGAGATCACGGCCGACGAGCGCGAGGCGCTGTCGGCGTACTTGGAGACCAAGCGGAAGCGGGACCCCTTCTGGGGGAAATAGGTAGCTTATAGGATACTTAAAATCGGGCGTCGAAGTTACGATATGGTCTCCCGCGAAAACAGGGTCATCCTCCTTTTTGCGGCGGTCGGGCTGGTACTGGGTTACGGAGGACGTGTCGTGACGAACCTGAGCGACACCGTCCTGATTGGAGTACTGATTTTCGTCGGCGTCGTAGCACCGCAACTGCTGAACAACTATCTGGATAACAGGGACTCGGACTGACCCAGACCGTTGTGTTGGTTTTGACCACTCCAGCGACCCCTTCTGGGGCAAGTGAGATCCGGGTAACTCCGCCTGACGACCGCTCTTTTGTTCCCACCCGACCACCCGTCAGTTCGATTCGGTTGCGTGGGCGACGACGCGCGTTGCGGTCGCCTTCCACCGGATCGCGACCTCCTCACCCTCGGTAAGCCCCAACCGCGCCGCGCTTTCGGCGGTGATCAGCGCCCGAAAGGTCACCGAATCGACGCCGATCCGGACCGTCGACACCGTCTCGCCGGCGTCGACGCCGACGACGCGGCCCCGGCGCCGGTTCCGCGCGCTCGTCGCGTTCGGGTCGACCTTCTCGTCACCCTTATAAACGGTCACCGCGTCCGCGCCGATCCGAACCTGCACGGCGTCGCCGACCGCGGCGTCGTCGTGGAGCCCCCGCACCCGCCCGACCGGCGTGTCGACGGCCGCCAACTCGCCGTCGACGCTCGTGACCGTCCCGCCGAGCACCGTCTCCGGCACCTGCGCCGACGCGGCCACCACGGCCTGTAAGCGCTCGTACCGGTCGAGCAGGTCGCGTCCGGCCGTCGAGAGCCGGCTCCCGCCGCCCCCCGTCCCGCCGCGCCGTCGCTCGACGAGGGTGCCGAACGCGGACTCCATCGACTCGATCCGCGAGAGGGCGCGGGCGCGGGACCGACCGAGCGCGGACGCGGCGCCCGCGACCGACCCCGCCGCGTCCACCGCGCGCAACAGCGCGGCGTCGCGGCCGTCGAACTCGACGCCGTCCTCGATGAGCGCGGCGCGGCCGCGACCCGCGGCCGCGTCCGGACCGGACTCGGTCGGCTCTCCCATGTCCGGACGATGCGTCCGGGTCGTGTTGGTGTTTTCGCCCGAGGGGCCGCGCCGTCTCCCGTCTCCCGTCGCCGTGCCACCCGACGAAAAGTTATATGTCGCGTCGACCCACCGTTGTATCTATGACGATACATCGACGCGACTTCGTGGCGGCGGTGGGAACCGGGGCGGTCGTGAGCACGGCCGGCTGCTCGTCCACGGAGGGCGGCGACGGCGACCAAAGCGCCGGCAGCGGAAGCGACGAGACCGGCGACGAGGCCGGCGGCGAGAGCACAGACGAGTCGGTCGGCGTCGCGGGCGAGACGCTGACGCTGACGACGACGACGAGCACGTACGACACTGGCCTCCTCGACGCGATCCACACGGACTTCGAGGAGATGTACGGCGTCACCGTCGACGCCGTCGCGCAGGGCACCGGCGCGGCGTTAGAGACCGCCCGCAACGGCGACTCGGACATCGTGATGGTCCACGCCCGCGGGCTCGAAGACGAGTTCATGCGCAGCGGGTACGGCGTCAACCGTCGCGACCTGATGTTCAACGACTTCGTGATCGTCGGGCCCGAGGACGACCCCGCCGGGATTCAGGGGATGAGTTCGGCGACCGACGCGCTGACGGCCATCGCCGACGCGGCGGCGCCGTTCGTCTCGCGCGGCGACAACTCGGGTACCCACACCAAGGAGCTGAACCTCTGGGAGGCGGCCGGCACGGACCCCGGCGGCGACTGGTATCAGGAGACCGGCTCGGGGATGGGCGAGGCGCTGAACATCGCCAACCAGCAGGGTGCGTACACCCTCTCGGACCGCGGCACCTTCATCTCACAGCGCTCGGAGATCGATCTCACGATCCTCGTGCAGGGGCCGATCGAGGACGGTCCGGAGATCCTCGCGAACCCGTACGGCATCATGGCCGTCAACCCCGGCGTCCACGACAACGCCAACTACGACCTCGCGATGGCGTACATCGGCTGGATCACCAGCCCGGCCGTCCAGGAGGCCATCTCGGAGTACACGGCGAACGGCGAACAGCTGTTCTTCCCCGAGGCCGTCTCGGCGGACCCCGACTTCCAGCAGTACGTTCCGGAGGGTTGGAGTAGCGAGAGCGACGACGCGTAGTCGTGCCATTCGAAGCGACCGTCCAGTCGATCCCGGCGCTGCTCGACGCCGCCGCCCGGCCCGCGGCGTCGCTCCTCGGCGTCTCGTTCAGGGACGGCTACGTCGGGAGCATCGTCGCCGTCTCGCTGTACGTGAGCCTGACCGCGGTGGCGCTGAGCACCCTCGTCAGCGTGCCGGCTGCCGTCGCCATCGGACTCGCGGAGTTCCCAGGCAAGGGGTTCGTGAAGTCGGTCGTCAACACCGGAATGGGGTTCCCCAGCGTGGTCGTGGGGCTCGTCGTGCTGTTCGCGGTGTCAAACCAGGGGCCGCTCGGCTCGCTGGAGCTCATCTTCACCCGCGAGGCGATGATCATGTCGCAGTTCGTGCTCGCGACGCCGCCGATCACGGCGATCAGCCTCGCGGCCGTGAGCGGCGTCGACGACGGGGTCCGCGACGCGGCCCGCGTCCTCGGCGGGACGCGCGTCGACGTGGCGCTCGTCGTGATCAAGGAGGCGCGGTACGGGATCGCGACCGCGGTGCTGGCCGGCTTCGGCCGCGCGATCAGCGAGGTCGGCTCGGTGCTGATCGTCGGCGGGAACATCACGAGCGCGGACGGCATCTCGAAGACGCGCACGCTGACGACGGCGATCCAGCTCGAAGCGCGACAGGGGCAGTACGAGACCGCCATGGTGCTCGGCGCCGTCCTCGTCGCGCTCGTGTTGACGGTCAACGCGATCGTCGTCCGCTTCGGCGATCGGGGGGTTGCGGGCTGATGCGCCGGGAGGTGACGCGATGGTGATCCGCGTGAACGACGTGTCGCACGCGTACGGCGACGAGCCCGTGTTCCGCGACCTCTCGATCGACATCGACGCGGGCGAGGTCGTCGCGGTGATCGGCCCGTCCGGGGTCGGCAAGACCACGCTGCTCCGGACGCTCGCGCTCTCGCTCGAACCTGACGCGGGGGCCGTGACGCTCGACGGGACCGACGCGTGGGCGGTCGACGAGGCCGAGCGCCTCGCGCTCCGGCGCCGCGTCGGGATGGTGTTCCAGGAGGCGAGCCTCTTCGGTGGGTCGGTCGCGCGAAACGTCGAGTACGGGCTCCGCGTCCGGCGCTCGTGGGGCGACCGGCTCGCCTCTGTCCTCCGCCTGAACGGCGCCGCCGACGCGGTCGGAGAGTCCCTAGAGGTCGTGGGGCTGGCCGACAAGATCCACCAGCCGGTCGACTCGCTGTCGGGCGGCGAGGCCCAGCGCGTCTCCTTCGCCCGCGCGCTGGCGTACGGTCCGGACGTGTTGCTCTTAGACGAGCCGACCTCCGACCTCGACCCGCGGAACACCGCCGTGATCGAGGAGGCGATAGAGGCGGCCCAAGATCGGGGAATCGGCGTCGTCGTGGCGACGCACGACATGCATCAGGCCGAGCGCGTCGCGGACCGCGTTGCGGTGATGCTCGACGACGGCCTCACGGAAGTCGGCGAGACGGAGCGGATCTTCGAGAACCCCTCGGACGAGCGCACCCGGAAGTTCATCTCGGGCGAGCTGGTGTACTGAGGCACGCTCGGCGGCGACGCCACCCCACCGTCGTTTATAACGAAAGAAAGCGGCCGCCTCAGAGATCGAAGGAGAGTCGCACCGCGTCGCCGGCCGCGGCGTCGCCCGCATCGACCACGTCGTCGCCGGCCGCGAACCCCTCGTGGAGGTGCTCGTAGGTGCGGTCGACCGCCTCCACGATTACTTTGGTGCTGCCTGTGACCGGCATGAAGTTGGTGTCGCCGTTCCACCGCGGGACGACGTGGGTGTGCAGGTGGTCGATCGAGCCGCCGGCCGCGGACGCGCCGAGGTTCTGCCCGGTGTTTACCCCGTCGGGGTCCATATCGCGGCGCAACGCTTCCAGCGTCGCCGACTGCAGTTTCGCGTGATCGAGGAGCGTCGCGTCGTCGAGGTCGGTGGGGTCTTCGCGGTGGTCGTCGGGGATCACCATCGCGTGGCCCGGATTGTACGGCGCGTTGTTCAACAGGACGTAGTTGTGGTCGCTGCGGGCGACGATCCGCGCGTCGCGGGCGTCCTCGCGGTCCGGCAGGACGCAGAACGGACAGCCGTCTATCGGGTCGGCGTCGCGCTCGACCCACTCGATCCGCCACGGCGCGTAGATCTGGTCCATCAGGCGTCGAAGCTGTGGATACCGGCGGTCGTCACCTCGACGCCGTCGTCGGTGACCAGCAGCGTATGTTCCGCCTGACTCACGAGGGCGTCGTCGGCCTCCTTTAAAACGGGGTAGCCTTTCACCGCGTTCGCCTGCTTCAGTCGGCGCAGGGCCATCTCCGCGCGGTCGCCCTCCAGCCACCGCGCCGCGAAGGGCAGATCGTCGAACGCTTCGATCTCGTCGAGCGCCTGTCGAGCGCGGCGGTCGCGGACGCTCGCGGTGCCCTCGCGCTCGAAGATCTCCTCCGTCGTCCCCTCGCCGACCTTGCCGCGGCCGTCGGTGGCGAACGGCTCGATGGCGACCGCCTGTCCGGGCTTCAGTTCGACCGAGCGGTCGACGCCGCGGTTCGGGACCGTCGGCGCCGTGTGCGCGTCGTATCGCTCGACGCCGTGGCCGGAGAGGTTTAACACGGGGGTGTAGCCGTACCCGCGGATCACGTCCTCTATCGCCTGCCCGACGACCCCGACCTCGACGCCCGGTCCGGCCTCGTCGACCGCGGCTTCGAGCGCCATCTCGGCGGCCTCGGCCAACTCGGGCGTCCCCGTGTGATCGACCGTGACCGCGGCGTCCGCGATGTAGCCGTCGACGTGGACGCCGATGTCGAGACACACCATCTCCTCGCCGAACTCGGTGCCGTCGTCGCGGCTCGGCGTGGCGTGTGACGCCTCGGGGTCGACGCTGATGTTGACGGGGAACGCCAGTCCGGCCCCCTCCTCGCGGATGTAATCTTCCGCCCACTCGGCGACTTCGAGGTGGGTTCGCCCCGGCTCGACCATCTCGCGGGCCTCGTTCATCGCGTCGACCAACACCGCACCGGCCTCGCGATAACTCTCGATCGCGTCGTCGTCCAGGGGTCCGTGACTCATGTCTCCGCGTTCGGCGAGCGTCCGCAAAGAGGTTGCGGAGGGGAGTCGCGGGCCGTCACCGGGACGGCGACGCGGTCGCCTCCGCTCCGTTCGGCTCCGTCGGGGTCGCCGCCCCGTCGCCGGCCGGGAGCCACATCGAGACGAGCGTCCCCGTCGGCTCTCGGGTGTGGATGTCCACCCTGCCCCCGGACTCGGCGACGATCCAGTGGACGAGCCACAGGCCGAGCCCGCTCGCGTGTTCGAGGGCGGTCTCGCGGGCCTCCGAGAACACGCTCCGCTCGATCGGCGGAATGCCGGGGCCGTTGTCCGCGACGGCGACGCGATACCCCTCGTCGGCCCGGTCGACGGAGACCTCGACTATCGGCTGGTCCCTGTCGTTGTGGACGACCGCGTTCTCCAACACGTTCCGGATCGCGGACTCTAAGAGCTCGTCGGCGCGCACGACGGCCTCGCCGGGCGTCGACACCGTGACCGTCGACTCCGGGAACGACGACGTGAGCGACTCACAGAGCCGCTCGACCAGCACGGACAGGTCGATCTCGGCGCGGGCGTCGTCGCTGTGGAGGGCCACGTCGATCTCGCGGGCCTGATCGCTGAGGTGCGTCAGCGTCCCCACCTTCCGGTCGATGACGTCGAGGTACTCCTCGCCCTCGTCGTCCACGTGGTCGCGCAGGAGGTCCGCATACCCGGCGATGACGTTCGTGTCGTTTTTTAAATCGTGGCGAAGCACCCGGTTGAGGACCTGTAACCGCTGTTCGTACCGCCGGCTCTCGGTCACGTCGGTGGCGGTTATCACCAGCTCCTCGGTGTCGTCGAACAGACACTCCACCACCGTCTCGAACCGGCGCCAACTCCCGTCGGCGTGGACGATCCGGTGGTCGAGCGTCTCCGGCTCGCCGGTCTCGAAGGCGCGTTCGAACGCGCGCTGGGCTGCCGGACGGTCGTCGGGGTGAACCAGATCGATCACGGGGCGCCCTTCGATCGCCACCGGCGAGTGGCCGAGCAAGCGCTCGATCGACGGACTCACGTAGCGGAGCAGCCCGTCGGTCCCGCAGACGGCGATGACGTTCGGGGACTTCTCGATGAGCGCCCGATAGCGGCGCTGGAGGGTCTCCCGCTCGGTGATGTCGCGGAACAGCAACACGGTTCCGTCGGACTCGGCGACCGCTTCCTCGTCGGACTGCGTCCCGAAGCCGACCCCCGCCCCGGCCGTCGAAATCGGATGGGCGGCGACCGTCAGGAACCAGGAGTCGCTCCCGTCGCCGACGGTCACCCTGAGGTCGTTCTCCATGCCCGATCCGGGGGCGCGGTTCGGCTCGTTCGCGGTCCGGTCGTCGCCCGCCGAGACCAGCTCCGCGATGGCCGGCGCGCGCTCGAACGCCGTTTCGACGTCGCTCCCGACCGCCGCGGAGGGGAACAGCCGGCGGGCGGGCGTGTTCAGATCGACGACGCGGCCGTCGTCGTCGACGACCACGACGCCGTCGGAGAGGTTCGCGAACACCGTTTCGAGCGCGATCGGCGACAGATCGAGGAGCCGATAGCGGAACACGACCCACCCGAGTATCCCGGAGGTGGCCGCGAAGGTGACCGGCGTGTGATCGACGAACCGCGGGCCGAGCAGCCCGGCGATGCCGGCGACGCCGGCCGCCATCGGCGCGACGCCGGCGATCAAAAGCAGCGCGGCCTGCCGGCGGAACAGGCCGTCGTTCGCGAGGGCGGCGTACCCCAGCACGCCGAACGTCCCGAGGTTCACGGCGTACGTGTACGCGATGAACGCGCCGAGCGCCGGCGTCGGCAGGAACTCGACGACCCGGTAGCCGTTCGCGTCGGCGAGCGACGGCGACTGATAAAAGATCGGGTCGGGACCGGCGAGGAGGACGGCGCCGACGACGGTCGCCGGGACGAGACCGAGGACGGCGATCCGGGCTGGTCGGAACCACGCCGTCCAGTCGACGTACGCGAACACGAACGCGGGCCAGGCGACGGTGAGCGCCGCGGCCCCGATCCACACGAAACGATTCCACAGCAGGGAGCCCGCGAGCGTCGCCGCCGACAGCTGCGCCGCGTACGCCAGCGACCAGAGGCCGCTCGCGACCGTGACGGCGACGAAGCTCCACACGAGCCGTCGGTCGCCGCGCGCGCGGTTCCAGACGGCGTACGCGGCGAAGGCAAACGACGCGAACGCTGCCACGAGCAACGGGAGCGTGTACGGCGTCGGTTGCCACACCATCGATACCGGAGAGAGGCTGCTTCCCTGTAAAAAGGAACCGGACCGGATCGACTAATAGCGGGGCGAAGCCACGGTAGGTATGCTTAAACCGGGCGATCCGGCACCCGAGATCACGCTGTCCGACCACCGCGGCACGGAGACCACCGTCGACCCGTCCGCGGCGCGCTACACGGTCGTCTACTTTTACCCCCGCGCCGACACGCCGGGCTGTACGACCGAGGCCTGCAGTTTCCGCGACGAGTGGGACGCGTTCGAGGGCGCCGACATCGCCGTCGTCGGGATCAGCGACGACCCCGTCGAGGACCTCGCGCCGTTCGCCGAGGCGTACGACCTCCCGTTCGCGCTCCTCTCCGACCCGGACGGCGCGGTCGCCGGCGCCTACGACTCCTACGGCGAGAAACAGATGTTCGGGAACACGTTCGACGGCGTGTTCCGGAACACGTACGTGATCGACTCGGCGGGGACCGTCGTGCTCGCCTACGAGGGCGTCTCGCCCGAGGACCACGCGGTCGAGATCCTCGACGACATCGAGTCGCTGACGGACTGACGCGCCCCGTCGACTCAGGGACGCCCGTCGACCCGCGCTCTGACCTGCCTCACCTCGTCGGCGATGGCGTGTCGCTTGAGGAGCCCGAATCCGACGACGATCACCGCGAAGCCGGCGACCGTCAGCGACGTGACCGGCTCGGCGAGGAGCAGCGCGCCCGTCACGGTCGCGACCACGGGAACGACGTAGGAGACGAGGTTGATCTCGAAGGGACCCAGCCGGGCGAGCAGCGTGAAGTAGATGACGTACGCGACCGCGGAGGCCAGCACGCCGAGGAACAACAGGGAGCCGATCGCCGGGAGCGTCGTCGACGGGAGCCGCTGCGGCTCGCCGAGCCCGAGGCTGAACCCGTGGATCAGTAGCGCACCGAACAGCATCGCCCATCCGGTGAGCGCGACGCTGGAGAAGGTCGTCTCCACCGTTCGGAGCCCGACGCTACCGATCGCGACCGCGATCACGCCGATCGAGATGAGTCCGACGCCGATCGTGACGCCGCCGGCGAGGTTCCCCGGATCCGGCTGGGCGACGAGCCCGACGCCGACGAACGCTAACACGACGCCGATCCCGCCGCGCGCGTCGATTTCGGCGTCACCGAGCCAGGCGGCCGCGACCGCCGCCGTCGCGATGGGAACGAGGCTGTACGTGATGGAGGCGATCCCGCTCGTCGTGTACTGCTGGCCGACGAAGAGCAGGCCGTTGTTGGCGGCGACGGAGAGGCCCCCGCTGAATCCGATCGCGGCCGCGTCGCCGCGAGTCCGGGGGAGTGGACCCGCTTCCATGACGAGGACGTACGACACGAGGACCAGCGCGGCCAGATCGAACCGATACGCGGCGAAGAGCAACGGGGGGTAGTACTGTAACCCGACCTCGATGGCGACGAACGAGGCGCCCCAAAGCAGCGCGAGCGCGGCGAACAGGAGGATATTTCGATACCGGGACACGGGCGGAGAGACCACGCCGGCGGGTAAAGCGGTGTCCGTTTCGGTTCAGTAGCCGCGGACGATCAGGTAGTCGGCGAGGTCGGCCAAGAGCTGTCGCGACCCGCTCTCGGGGAGGATCTCTAAGTGTTCCTTCGAGCGTTCGGTGAGGTCTTCGGCCGTCTCGCGGGCGTACGCGATTGAGCCGACCTCCTCTAAGGCCGCCACCGCCTCGTCGATGGCCTCCTCGGTCACTTCGGCGGGCGTGTCGGCGTCGACCAACCCGTCGACGTCGACGCCCTCCTGCCGGGCGTGGAGCGTGATGAGCGTCTCTTTGCCCTCGACGAGGTCTGACCCGCGCTGCTTGCCCAGCTCCTCGGAGGGGACGGTCAGATCGAGCACGTCGTCTTGTATCTGGAACGCCCGCCCGGAGTCGATGCCGTACTGATAGAGCGCGTCGACGACCGCGTCGTCCGCGCCGAGCAGGACGGCCGGCGTCGCGGCCGACGCCCCGTAGAGGACCGCCGTCTTCAGTTCGACCATCTCCAAGTACTCCTCCGGGAGGATACCCTCCCGGTTCTCGAAGGAGACGTCGAGCGCCTGCCCCTCGCAGATCTCCGTGCAGGTGGACGCGAGCATCCGCATCGCTTCCAATCCGTTCGCCGGGTTCGCGCCCGTCTCGGCCATGAACTCGAACGCTTTCGAGTACAGCGTGTCGCCGGCGAGGATCGCCGTCGAGGTGTCGTACTGCTCGTGGACGGCCGGGACGCCCCGGCGCAGGTCGTCTTCGTCCATGATGTCGTCGTGGATCAGCGTGAACGACTGGATCACCTCGATGGCGACCGCGGCCCGCATCACGTCGACGGTGTGGCCGTCGAGTCCGTCGACCTCGCGGAAGTCGACGCTCATCGGATCGTTACCGGTCACGGCCTCCGCGGCGAGCGTCGTCACCGTCGGCCGGAGCCGCTTGCCGCCCGCTTCGAGGATGTACCGCGTCGCCTCGTAGAGGCGCTCCGGGTGCTGCACCGGCAGCTCTTCGTCGATAGCGGCGTTGATCAGTTCACGCCGCTCGCGGATGGCGTCCAGCACCCGCGCCTCCTTCGTCTCGCTCGTCATTCGGCGAGTTGGATGACGTTGCCGTTCTGCGTGACGTGGACGTCACGACCGAGCTTGTACCCCTGCGACTTCGCGAGGTCGACGTACGGCGAGCGACCCTTCAGCGTCTGGTGTGCCGGGATGAGGTGCTGCGGCTGCAGCGCGTCGAGCATCTCGTAGTGCCCCTCCTCGCGGAGGTGGCCGGAGACGTGGATGTCGTCGTAGAGGCGCGCGCCCTGCATCCGGAGCAGCTGTTCGGACTGGTAGCGCTGTCCCTCGTTGGTCGGCTCGGGAATGATACTCGCGCTGAAGACGACCTTGTCGCCGTCGTCAATTTCGTAGGGGGTCTCGCCGCGGCCCATACGAGTCAACATCGCGCGCGGCTCGCCCTGGTGGCCCGTCACGATGGGGAGGAAGTTGCCCTTCCCCTCCTTCATGATGCGCTTGAACGCGCGGTCGACGGACTTCCGGTGGCCGTACATGCCGACGTCGCCCTGGAAGTCGACGAAGTCGAGTCGTTCGGCGGTGCCCGAGTACTTCTCCATCGAGCGGCCGAGCAGAACCGGCTGACGGCCGATTTCGCGGGCGTACTCGACGAGCGTCTTCACGCGAGCGATGTGCGAGGAGAACGTGGTGGCGACGATGCCGCCCGAGTAGTCCTCCATCGAGGTGAGCGTGTCCTCGACGTGTTTCTTCGCGTACGACTCGGAGGGCGTTCGGCCCTTCCGGCCGGCGTTCGTACAGTCCTCGATGTAACAGAGGACGCCCTCGTCCTGGCGGCCGATCTCACGGAACCGCTCCATGTCGATCGGGTCGCCGATGACGGGGTCGTGGTCCAGTCGCTTGTCGAGCCCGTAGACGACGGCGCCTTCGGGCGTGTGGAGGACCGGGTTGATCGCGTCGATGATCGAGTGGGTGACGTTGACGAACTCCATTTCGACCTGCTCGGAGTCGCCGATGGCCATCGTCCCGCCCGCCTTCATCTTCACGAGGTCGTTGTCGACCTGGAACTTCCCCTCGTCGGAGATCTGCTGTTTGACGAGTTCGATCGTGTACGGCGATCCGACAATCGGGGCGTCGTACCGGTGGGCGAGTTTCGGGATGCCCGCGATGTGGTCGAGGTGACCGTGGGTGGGGACGATCGCCTGAACGTCGCCTTCCAGCTCGCTCATGACGCGGTCGTCCGGGATGGCGCCCATGTCGATCAGGTCGAGGCTGTGCATGCTCTCGGTCTCCACGTTGTCGTGGATGAGGACCTTACTGAGGTTCAGGCCCATGTCGAAGATGACGATGTCGTCGCCCGCTCGCACCGCCGTCATCTGTCGACCGACCTCTTCGTAACCGCCGAGTGTCGCAATTTCGATTTCCATGATTGTGGTGTCGAACGCCGTAATTGGCGTCCATCACTGAAACCCCGCAAGGAGCCGTCAGCGCTACGTTTGTCCGCGCGTCGTTGAGGCCCCGCTACGGCCGAGCCGTCGTCGGCTCACCGTGTCCCGCGGGAGTGTGGTACCTCGGCGTACTCCCGCCCGCATTAAAAACACCGGGGTTCGGCCGTGACACCGCAGATCGCTTCCGAGCGAGTGACGGGTCCCACAAAGCGTTTGGGGCGCTCGGCCGAACGCCCGCCGATGACAGACGTTCCCCGCCGCCGCGCCCTCCTCGCGGCCGCCGCCGGGCTCGCCGCGCTGACGGGCTGTGCCGGCCGAGAGACCGCGACGAACAGCTACCCGAGCAGCGAGCGACCGATCGACGACCACGAGGTCGAGTCGGTCCGCGACGAGGGCGGCCGCGCGCTGGTCACCGCGGCCGACGAGCTCCCGTCGCTGTCTGCCGACGAGCGAGCGCTGCAGCACCGCAGCGCGCGGCGCGTGTTGGTCGCCGAAGACGACCTCGCGGCCCTCACCTTCGCGGAGACGCCCCCCGGCGAGACGCTGCGGTCGTTCTGCGCCGAGACCGAGTTCGACGCCGAGTCCGTGTACCTGCTCGCGATGCCGATCGAGGCGTGTCGGGCGGTCCGGTTCCGGTCGGTGCGCGTCGAGCGACGCCCGCTGGCCGAGGGTGACCTCCAGCCGCACGCCGCGTTCTGCCGCGCGTACCGGCCGGCCGACGTCGACTGCGAACTCGACGCGACCCACACCGTCGGGTTCGCGATCCGGATGCCCGTCGCCGCCGACAGGTCGCGCGGGAGCGGCCGGCGCATGTCCGGCTCCTGCGGGCCCGGCGCCCCGCCGGCCGCGTTCAACGCGTCGGACGCGTTCGACGCATCGGCCGCCTCCGGGGGTGAAGACGCGTGACTCGCGAGTCGCCGTCGCGCCGCGGCTTCCTCGCCGGCATCGCGACGGCCGGCGCTGGGGCGGTCGCGGGGTGTTCCACCTCGCCGCTCGGCGGCGACGGCGAGGGGCGGCGCGGCGAGGCGGCCTCCGTGCCGCCGGACCTCGTCGACGCGGTCGAGTGGCCGGCCGCGCCGTTCCCGGCGACCGTCCCCGAGTCGTTCGGCGCGGACCACGAGTCCCGCGCACGCGACCTGCTCGCCGCCGTCCCCGCGGACCCGTCGCTCCCGAACGCGGCGGTCGCCGCGGCGATCGCCGACGACCGGGAGCGGGCGGCCGAGCGCACCGCCACCGAGCCGTCCGACCCGTGGCCGACCGAGGCCCTCTCCGCCCGGCGACGGGCCCGCGGTGAGGCCGCGACGGTCCGCGGCGCCTACCGGGCGGCCACGGGCGTCGACGACGGGAGCGAACTCGCCGCCCGCCGTCGCGCCGTCCGCGAGGACCGGGCGGCGCTCGCCGCCGACCTGGAGTACCGCGCGCCGTCGACGACGGCCGCGGCGCTCGCCTACGAGCCGGTCGAGTCGCTGCTCGCGGCGTGCGAGCGGCACCTCCGCCCCACCGTCCGGTACCCCGACGACCCGGTCGCGGCGCCGTTCCGGGCCGGCGACGCGGTCGGCGACGTTGAGCGCGCGCGAGCCGCCGCGACCGACGCGGCGGGGCTCCGCGACGCGTTCCGTGGGAGCCGCGACGAACCCGAACCGCGGTGGGCGTCGCTGGTGGCGGCCGCGGACGCGCTGGACGGCTCGGTGCGCCGGACGCGCGCGGAGGTGCGGAGGCGAACCGGCGACGAGGCGGCGCCGGTCGACGCGGACCTGAGCGGGACCGTGGCACAGGAGTTAGCGGTCGCGAGCCACCGGCGGGCCGAGACGGCGGTCGGCGACGTCGAGCGGGCGTCCGACGCCGGTCACCACGCCGAGGCGGTGGCCGAGGCCGGCACCGCGCTCGCCGCCATCGAGGCGCGTCGGTGGGCCGTCGAGGGGATCGAGGAGGGGCGGTACCGCGAACCGCCGTCCGAGTCCTCGCTCCGGTCGGCGGCGGAGCGAGCGCGCGAGGCCGTCGCCGAGGCGGTCGACGGCGGCGACGGCCTCGCCTCGCGGATCGCCCTGCCGGCGGTGACATCGCTCGAACGGACCGCCGACGCGATCGATCGGGGGTACGCCGACGCCGGGCGGACGCAGGCCCGGCTGCGGTACGTCGCCCTGTACGCCGACGCGGTGCCGGCCGCGACCGCGTTCGTCCGCGAGCGACTGGAGTGAGCGCGGTCGCCGACGCGTGAGGTCGTCGTCCCGGTATTTTTATTACCGCGACGGGCGGCGGTACGGACAATGAGTGGACGACCCCTCGACGTGCTCGAAGCGTCGCTCGAGGAGCCGGTAACGGTTCACCTGAAGGACGGAACGACGTACTACGGGATCCTCGCTGGCTACGACCAGCACATGAACGTCGTCATCGAGCCGGAGTCCGATGTCGACGACCGCGTCGACGACGACCTCGACGGCGAGTTCGCCGTCGCAATCGAAGACACAACGATTATACGCGGCGATAACGTCGTCACCATCAAAGCATGACCGGCTCCGGAACGCCCTCTCAAGGGAAAAAGAACAAGACGGTTCACGTGAAGTGCCGCCGCTGCGGCGAGAAATCGTACCACGTCAAAAAAGAGCGCTGCGCCTCCTGCGGCTTCGGCGACTCGGCGTCCCGCCGCGACTACGCCTGGCAGTCGAAGAACGGCGATAACTGACGACCGCGCTCGCTTGTTGACGCTGCGTTTCTTCCCCCTTTAGCGGTAGTGCCGCGCTTTTAGCTGTCGGCTCGACGCTCATCCGCCTTGCGGCGGGTTCCGGAACAGCCCGTCGACCATCGGAAGCGACCCGGCGACGGCCGCGAGCCCGGTCGCGGTCGTCCAGGCGTCGAACGCGGCGACGCCGAGCGCGTAGCCTCCCGCGAACAGGAGCGGCATACACGCGAGAATGAGGTCCGCCCGCGAGAGCCCCTCGGGCGACTCGACGGCGCGTTTCGCCGCCATCACTCCATGTACCCCAGGTCCCGGAGCTTCTGCCCGATCTTTCGCGCCTCGGCCTCGCTGATCTCGTCGTTCGACTCCATCTCTTGGACCACCACGTGTTTCACGAACTCCTTGACCGAGCCGAACGGCTCGTCTTCGATGTACTCCTCGACGTCCGCGACGAACGTCTTCCGCAGCGAGATGGTGGTGTAGTCGCTCATTGACTCCTCGAAGCCACTCCACGGTGAAAAATCTAATTAGATGTAATTACGCGTCGCCGCGGCCGGTGATTTTTAAGCGGCTACTCGACGCGCTCGCGAGCGGCCGCCACGAGCATCGGGAGCATCACGGTCGCGTCGCCGTAGACGGAGGCGTTGCGCGCGTCCTTCTCCAACTTCCCCCAGGAACGCGCCTCCTCTAAGGTCGCGCCGGAGAGGCCGCCCGTCGCCTCGGGGTCCATCGTGATCTGGACCGCGTAGTCGTACGCTCGCGGCGTGACGAGCATCGTCTGGAGCGTGAAGTTCTTCGGGACGCCGCCGCCGACGAGCAGGCAGCCGGCGTCGTCGGCGTCGAAGGCGAGGTCGGTCAACTCGGTCATGTCGGTCAACGCGTCGAGCGTGAAATCCGCGGTCTGGGCGTACATCCAGGCCTGCAGCCCGAGCACGGAGTCTTGCACCGCGGGGCAGTATATCGGCACGTCGCACTCGTACGCCGCCGCGGCGACGCCGGGGTCTTCGGCCACGTCGTCGCGCTCGTTGACCGCAGCGTTGGCGCGCCCGAGTTCGCGCGTGAGGTCTGCGATCCCCACCGGGTCGGCCCCCTCGGCGTTCGGGTCGGCCGCAAGCGGCGGGAACACCTCCTCGCGCAGGTGGCCCTCGAAGGCCGCGAAATGCTCCTGCGGGAGGTACACGTTATAAATGCGGTCGACGCCCTCGTCGCGGAGCCCCTCGTCGTGTTCGCGGAGGCTCTTCTCCGGGTCGTGCGTCCGCCCGTGGTGGTGTTTCCCCCCGATGGCTTCGATGGCGTCGTGGGTGAGGTTCGCGCCCGTCGTCACGACCGCGTCGACGTAGCCGTCCCGGATCAGTTCGGAGACGATCCGTCGCATCCCCGCCGGCACCATCGCGCCGGCCAGCGAGAGGAAGACGGTGCAGTCGTCGTTCTCGAACATCTCCGCGAGCACGTCGCCGGCCTCGTTGACCGACGCGGCGCCGATGCCGGCGTCGCCGTACCCCTCGACCAACTCTCCGACGGTCATCCCGGCGCTCGCGCGGGTGTGGCCGACGGGGTCCTCGTGAAACTCCTCTCGCGGCGGGTCGCCGCCGTCACTCTGCTCGTGGCCGTCGTCGCTGTCGCTCATGACGAGAGGTGCAGCGTGCGACCGCTTGAAACGACCGATTTAGCGGCCGGCCGGCCGCCCGACCGCGCCCCCGCTCACCGGCGGGAACAGCGCCAACTCGTCGCCGGCTTCGAGCGTCGCGTCCATCCCGCCGTCGTGGCGGACGTTTCGGCCGTTCCGGAGGACGTTGATGTGGTCGGCGACCTCGCCGTCGTCGAGCACTCGCTCGCGGAGGTCCGGGTGGGCCGTCAACAGCGCGTCGAGGGCGTCGCCGACCGTATCGCCGGGCTCCGCGCTCACGTCGATGTCGCGGCCCCCGGCGATCTCGGCGAGGTCGGCGAACAGCTTCCAGTGCATACGCGAACTCCCGCGCGGGCGACTCAAGAGCGTTGCGCCCGGTCGGGGTCGCGCTCGGAATCGGCGCCGCGATGACCCTCTGTCACCTCCTCGACCGGTGCGTTCCCGCCCCCGTCTCCGTCCGCCGAGTCCGGCTCGGCGACCCTCGCGGCCGCCTCGAACCGGCGGATCGCGTCCGGCCGTCCGACGAGGTAGACGAGGTCGCCGGCGCCGAGCGCGTACGTCCCCGAGGGAATCGGCTGGACCGACCCCTCGTTCGGTCGCACCGCGGCGACCACGGTGTCGACGTCGGCGACGGTGCTCCCGTCGAGGGCGCTCCCCGCCGCGACGGTCACGGCGGCCATCGTCTCGTCGGCGTTCCGGAGCAGCGAGGCGAACTCCCGGTCCGCCCGCGGCTCGGCGGGAAGCGTCACCAGCCGGTACCCAGTCTCGTCGGTCAGCCGCTCGGCGTCCGACTCGTCGAGCGCCACGGTGACGGCGTCGCCGGCGACTCCACGCAGTTCGCCGGTGGCGACCCGCTTTTCTGCGTCGTCTCGCCACAGCTGTACCGCGTCGCCGGCGGTGGCGTTGTTCGGCGGGTCGGCGGCCACCGCCGTCGCCGCGGTTCCCGGCGCGAGCGTCGGCCCGATCCCCGCGGCGCGGGAGCCGACGGCGAAGTACTGCAGCGTCCCGTCGGCGTCGACGTCGACGTCGACGTAGCCGACGCCGTACTCCGATTTGATCCGGGAGACGAGTCGTTCGCGGAGGTCTGCGACCGGCAGTTTCCGCGGGAAGAGCAGGGTCTTCTCGGAGAGCTCCGCCTTCTTCTCCGGCGAGACGGGGTCGTAGGTGTCCATGTCGCGGATCTCGTCGGTCTCGGGGAGCGTCACCGCCGTGAACCGCCCCACCGCGCGTACCATCCCGCTCAGTTCGCCCTCGAGTTGCCTCGCCCCCGAGAGCGCGAACACGTCGACGGAGAGCCGGTCGCCCATGTACCGACCGACCGGGGCGATCACCATCGCGACGCCGAGCGAGACGAGGTTGAAGAACACGCTTTCGGGCGCCAAAAGCGTCGGATTGTCGCCCGCCGCCACCGACCCCAGCGAGGTCGTGTTGAGGTACAGCGCGACGACGGCCACCCCGAGGAGGGCGGCGACGCCCTCCGGAATCTCCGCGCGGAAGTACCAGCGGTAGGCCAGCGCCGCGCTCCCGGTGACCAACGCGGCGACGACGGCGAACGTGGCGAGGGTGACCGCCGCCTGCCGGGGTTGCGCGAAGCCGACGTCGACGAGCGCAGCGACGGTCGGCGTCACGCGGCCACCTCCGCGAACCGGTCGATGGCGTCGCGGCTCCCGACGACGAACAGGTCGTCGCCGGCCGACAGCGACTGCGACCCGCTCGGTGCGATCGTCCACGACTCGTGGTGTGCCGCGAGGACGGCGACGTCGTACGCTTCGCGAACGTCGGCGTCGCCGATGGTGTGGCCGTCCAACGGGCCGCCGGCGACGACCGAGACCTTCCGGAACCGCTTGCCGGCCCGCCGCAGAAGCGTCGTGAGTTCGTACTCGCGACGGGTGCCGCGAGACAGCACCAGCACGCGGCCGCGCTCGGCGCGGAGCAGCGCGGTCGCGTCGGCGCGGTCGACGGCGACGGTCACTCGCCCCTCGCCCCCCGTCGTCGTCGGCGCGGTTGCCGTCGGCGGCGGCGCGACCGGCACCGTTCCGCCGTCGGTCCGGACCGCGTCGTCGGACGGCGGGGAGTCGTCGGTCCCCGACTCGCCCCCCGCGGCTGCTTTCGGGTCCACGTCGCCGCTCGACCGCGCGGCGAGCACCGTTCCCTTCACGTCGAGGTCCGAGGCGATCACGCGGACCACGTCGCCGCGGGCGATTCCGGTCGGCACGAGCGCGGCGACCGACACCGCGCGTTTCCCCTCCGGGACCCGCTTCGAGAGCGCCCCGGTCGGCGGCGCGGCGGCCACGGTCGCGCGCGCCTGTTCGTCGATCCGGACCGTCGCGTCGGCCAAGTCGAGCTCGGTCTGCAGGCGCTCCGCGAGCCGCGACTCCAACTCCGTGAGCGGGAGGTCGGCCGGGAAGGTCCATTCGCCGTCGCGGATCGCCTGCCGCGTCTCGGCGGGCAGGGGCGGATACCCCTCCATGTCGTTCACCTCGCCGGTCACTTCGACGGAGACCCGGCCCCGCCCGCCGACGAGTTCGATCACGTCGGTCGAGAGCGTGCGGTCGCGGAGCCGCTGGAGCGAGATCCGCTTCGGGACGCTGCTTCCGAGGCGGTCGCCCTGCGCGTGAGCGTACAGCGAGAGCATCAACACCACGACGATAGCCGTCAGAACCGCCGGAGCGCGCTCCGAGGAGCGGATCGTCTCGTCGTTGAGCGCGAGCAGGCCGCCGTTGATCCCCGCGATCGCGAGCGACAGGACGACCACCCCGAGACCGGGGATGGTCACGTCGGTGACGTACTTAAAAACGAACCCGAGGGTCCCTGCCACGAGCGCGGGGACAACCCCGGTGACGATCCCGAGGTAGATCCCGAAGGCGATCTCAACGGGGAGTGACATAACCAGTCAACCGACGGCACATATAAACATATTTCGACGCCTCACGAGGTGTGTGCCCCGCTCGCCGCGCGGCGTCCGCCCCCGCGAGCGGCGGTCGCCGTCGCTCGCGAGGTTTAAGTCGGGCGTCGGCCACGAACGCCCATGGAGCTGACCCGCGACTGGGTGACCGTCCGGGCGTCTATCGCCCTGACGTTCGCGGTGGCGATCCTCTCGATCCTCGCCGGACTCGCGCAGATCGGCGGGCTCGGGGTCAACGGCCCCCTCGAACCGTACGTCCCCCTGGTCGTTCGCCAGACCGTCGGGTTCACCGGGACGATAACCGGCTTCTCGATGCTCGGAAGCGGCTTCGCGCTCCGGAACGGCTACCGCGTCGGCTGGTACTCCACGGCGGTTCTGCTGCCGCTGACGGCGATTCAGGGCCTGATGCAGACGTCGGTGCTGTCGTTTCCGCTGGTCGCGCTGTCGCTGCTCTCGATGCCGGCGTTGGTGTACAACCGGCAACGCTTCGACAGGAATTTCTCGCCGTCGCCGACGCAACTCGCCGCGGGCGCCGCCCTCGTGACCGCCATCTCGTACGGGACGGTCGGGACGTATGCGCTCCGCGAGCAGTTCAACGGCGTCGAGACCATCGTCGACGCGTTCTACTTCACCGTCGTCACGGCCTCCACCGTCGGGTACGGCGACGTGACTCCCGTCACCGGCGCGACGGCCGACATCGCCAAGCTGTTCGTGCTCTCGTCGCTCGTGATGAACGTCGCGGCGTTCGCCGTCGCGCTCGGTGTCCTCCTCACGCCCGCAATCGAGGCGCAACTCTCCAAAGCACTCGGAAAGATGACCGACAAACAGATCGACCTCCTCGACGACCACGTCCTCGTTCTCGGGTACGGGGACCTGACGGAACCGATTCTCGAAGAACTCGACGCCCGCGACGGCGTTCAGTACGCCGTCGTCACGACCGATCAGACCGCCGCACAGCGGCTCTCGGACGCCGACGTGCCGGTGCTCACCGCCGACCCCAGCGACGTCGAACCCCTCGAACGAGTCAACCTCCAGGGCGCCCGCGCGGTCGTCGTCGCGACCGAAGACGACGCGCGAGACGCGCTCGCGATCCTCACCGCCAGACAGCTCAACCCGGACGGCCGCATCGTCGCGGCGGTGACACAGCGCGAGAACCTCAACAAACTCCGGCGGGCCGGCGCGGACCAAGTCATCTCGCCGACGACGCTCGGCGGACACATCCTCATCGACTGCGCGTTCGGCGCGGACAGCGGCGACGCGACCACCGACCTGCTCGGGGACGCGATCGACGACGTAGCGGAACTCGACGACTCGGCCGACTGACGCCGTTCAGCGACTCTGTCGCCCTTTCGTCTGCCGGTAATCCCGACTCAACACGTTCTCGCGCATGTGATCGCGGAACGCGTCGGCGTCCTCGTCGGTCATCTCCGCCGGCGCTTTCATCGGAACCAACTCGAACCCCCGACCGCGGATCGTCGTCGCGTGTTCGGCGTTGATGTCGAACGAGTCCGGCCGCCGAGTGGTGTACGCCACGGCGAGTTCGCGAAGCGGTCGCTCGCCGACGGGCACGATGATCTGCGGGTTGATCATCCGGATCTCCGCGTTGAGGAACGGCTCGCAGGTGTCGACCTCCTGGGCCGTCGGCTCGCGTTCGGGGTGCCGACACCGCGTCAGATTCGTGAAAAAAATGTTCTGTACGTCGGGTTCCGCCACGTCCGGCGCCGACCGCACGAAGCCGAGGTCGGCGAATATCGACTGTACTCGCTCGCCGGTACCTGCTCCGGTGAAGGGAACGCCGTTCGTCGCCGCCGCCGCGCTGGGGCGCGTGCCGACGACGAGGAACTCGCCGCCCACGTCGCCGTACCCGTGAACGACCTGCTCGCGAGCGGCGCACAGCTCGGCGCAGTTCTCGCAGTCGGCGTCCATCCCGAACGGGTTTCGGAGTATGTCCTGGTTCGCGTCCACGGTATCGCTGAGTCCCGCGGGCTGGTAAACGCTCCGCTCAGGGGGCAGCGGGAGGCAAAAACGGGACGAGTCGTCGTCGAGTTCAGTTCAGCGCGTAGGTGTCGCCGTCGCAGGCGACCATGTCCTCTTTGCGGAGCGTCTTCAGAATGCTGTACAGCGACAGCTTCTTCATCCCCAGCGAGTCGCCCATTTCCGAGACGGTCGCGTCGCCATTCGTCGTCAGGTACAAGTACACGAGTTTTGCGCGGGGAGACTGCAGCTCCGGCGGCAGGGCCGGCGCCGCGGTGCGTGCGGTCTCTGTCTCTAACATCTTACTCGATCGATAGCGTTCGACGATAATAAATCCCCTATTCAACGATCGTCGAAACTGGCTCGACACGGGAAAGCAGGGCGGAGACGCCAGCAGACGGCGACTTACGCGACGGATGCGTTGCGCTGTCGTCGTCTAACGCGGTGTGCTTTCGACCGACGACGGATAGGAAATCGTGAACGATCCGGATCGTTCGTGATCGGATCTGCGGTCAGTACGAACGGCTCTTCGGCTCGTACGTCTTGTTTTCGCCTTCGAGGATCGTCGGCTTGTACCACAGCTCCGGCTTGCCGTCGTTCCACGAGACGAGGGTGTGTTTCAGCCAGCTCTCGTCTTTCCGCTCCTGGTGTTGCTTGCGCCAGTGGGCGCCGCGGAACTCCTCGCGAGCGAGCGCGCCCATCGTGAGCGCCTCGGCGATGTCGAGGATGTTCCGCGTCTCCATCGTGTGGATGAGATCGGTGTTGAACGTTCGCGACGGGTCGGAGACTGCCACGTCCTTGTACGCCTCGCGGGCGTCGCGGAGGTCTTCGAGGGTCTCGTCGAGTCGCCCCTCCTCGCGGAACACGTTGACGTTCGCGGTCATGGTCTCTTGGACCGCAGACCGGATCTCGGCGTGGTTGCGGCCCTTCCGGGCGAGCAGTTCGTCGACGCGCGCCTTCGCGCGCTCGACCTCCGCCTTGAGGACGCCGTCGGGGTCTGTCGCCACCGCGCCGCCGTCGGCCGCAGCGGGGCCCTGCCCGCCGGTCTCTCCGACCTCGACGCTGAACTCGTAGTCGGCGGGCTCCCACTCGCCCTCCTTCCCGGTCGATATCTCGGCTTCGCCCATCTCCTCGCCCGCCGCGTGACGGCCGGCGCGCTTCCCGAAGACGATGAGCTCCGGCAGGGCGTTCCCGCCGAGGCGATTGGCGCCGTGGACCGACGCGCAGGCGCACTCGCCGGCGGCGTAGAGGCCGCCGATCGCCGTCTCACCGAACTCGTTCGTCTCGATGCCGCCCATCGCGTAGTGCTGGCCGGGCTTGACCGGCATCGGCTCCGTGAGCCCGTCGGCGCCCTCGAAGTCCTCCGCGAGGTGGAGGATGTTCTCCAGTCGGTCGAGGATGCGCTCCTCGCCGAGGTGGCGCATGTCGAGGTGGACGTACTCGTCTTCGATGCCGCGCCCCTCGTTGACCTCGGTCAACTCGGCGCGGGAGACGACGTCGCGGGAGGCGAGCTCGCCGTCGTTGTTCGCGTAGCCGTGTTCGAACATGAACCGCTCGCCGTCCTTGTTGTAGAGGATACCGCCCTCACCGCGGACCCCCTCGGAGATCAGCACGCCCGTCGAGGGGAGCGTCGTCGGGTGGAACTGGATGAACTCCATGTCCTCCATCGGGACGCCGGCGCGGTAGGCCATCGCGACGCCGTCGCCGGTGTTCGCGACCGCGTTCGTGGTGTGGTCGAACACCTGTCCCATCCCGCCCGTCGCGAGGATGACGCCGTTCTCGGCGCGGAATCCGCTCACTTCGCCGCTCTGGATGTCGTAGGCGACGACACCGTGGCAGGTCCGCTCGGCGGGGTCCTCCTCGTCGGTGACGGCGAGATCCATCACGTGCCACTCGTCGTACACCGTGATTCCGCGTTTGACCACCTGCTCGTACATCGTGTGGAGCATCTGGTGGCCGGTCTCGGCGCCGGCGTAGGTGGTCCGGGGGAACGAGAGCCCGCCGAACGGCCGCTGGGAGACGCGCCCGTCGTCCTCGCGGGAGAAGGGCATTCCCCAGTGCTCAAGTTGGATGACCTCTTCGGGGCTCTCCTGACAGAGGGCCTCGACCGCCGGCGCGTCGCCGAGGTAGTCCGACCCCTTCATCGTGTCGTAGGCGTGGTCTTCCCAGGAGTCGGCGTCGCGCAGCGCCGCGTTGATGCCGCCCTCGGCCGCGCCCGTGTGCGAGCGGACCGGGTGCAGTTTCGAGACGATGGCCACGTCGGCCCCGGCTTCCTGTGCCGCAATCGCCGCCCGGAGTCCCGCCCCCCCGGCGCCGACAACGATAACGTCGTGTTCGTGCATTGTTGGGTATGATATTCGGTTGGTCCTGAATGCCCTTGAGCGTGTCTCCTGTCGCTACCAGAACTTCAGGTTGTTCTTGACCGCTTCGCGTTTGAGCTCCTGGATGTGCTCGGTGAGTGGGATGTCCTTCGGGCACACCTCGGTACAGGAGAACTGGGTCTGACACCGCCAGACGCCGTGTTCCTGCTCGATGATTTCGAGTCGCTTCTGTTTGATGTCCTCGCCCTCGCGTTCGTCCATCGCGAACCGGTAGGCCTTGTTGATCGCGGCGGGCCCGAGGTACTCGTTGTCGCCGGCGGCGATGTTACACGAGGACATACACGCGCCACACCAGATACACCGGGTCGACATCTTGACCTTCTCGCGGTTCTCCCGCGTCTGTCGCTGCTCTTCGAGTTCGCCGTCGGGGTACTCGTTCGTCTGGAAGTACGGCTCGACGGCCTCCATCTGGTCGTAGAAGTGCTCCATGTCGACGACGAGGTCTTTCCGGACCTCGGCGTGCGGGAGCGGCTCGACTCTGATCGGCTCTTCGAGCTCCGATATCTGCGTTTTACACGCCAGCTTCTGACCGCCGTTGACGAACATCGCGTCGGACCCGCAGACGGCCTGCCGGCAGGAGTGCCGGAAGGTGAGCGAGGAGTCGTACGTGTCCCGCGAGTACATCAGCGCGTCGAGGACGGTCATCCCCTTGGTGAACGGGACGTGGAACGTGTCGAACCGCGGCTCCTGTTTCCCCTCGATTTCGGGGTCGTACCGGAACACTTTCAGCTCGATCGTCTCCTCATCTGCGGCGGCCTGCTCGGCCTCCTCGACCTGTCTGCGCGCGCGGTCTTCGGCCGCCCGCCGTCGCTTCTCTGCGCGGCGCTCGTCGCCCTTCGAGGCGACCTCGGCCTCGGTTTCGGTCTCGCTCGATTCCTCGATCTGGGTTGGTGTCTGCGTACTCATAGTTCAGAGCAGTGGGAAGCCGCCCGCCCACGCGTTCGCCGTCCGAATCCCCTGGAACAGCAGCACGACGCTCGCGGCCACGAGCGTCCACTTGATGACCGTTCGCTTGGTGCCGGTCAGCCCTTGGTTGACGAGGGCGTTGTAGACGCCGTTGACCCCGTGGAACGTCGCCGTCACGAGGAACAGCACCATCAGCGAGTAGTAGCTCAACTGCTCCATCCGGCCCGAACTGGCGAGGAACGACACCTCGTCGGCGTGGTGGACGAAGTGGAGCAGGAAGAAGTGGAACGCTAACACGACGAGCAGGAACGCCGCCGTCACGCGCTGTAGCAGCCACATGCGACCGCCCGACTGGAACGAGGAGTAGCGTTCGGCCATCTCAGAACGCCCCCGCGATAAAGGTCGGCACGGACGCGACGGTGATCGCTCCGGTCAGGAGCAGCGACGCGTAGAAACTCTTGTCCTGTGCGTCCAGTCCGACTCCGAGATCGACGAGGAGGAGCCGGGTGCCGTTGAGCATGTGGAACACGGCGACCGCGAGGAGCCCGACCTCCAAGAGCCGAACCAAGAGCAGCCCTTCGAGGCTGACGATGGTCTGTGTGTACACGTCGTTGCCGGCCATCATCGCGGCCTCGCTCGCCCCGGCTGCTGGAATCGCGGTACTCAACACGGCGATGTGGGTGAACAGGTACCCGATGAGCACCCACCCCGTGAACTTATGAAAGATCCAGGCCCACATACCCGCCTCGAACTCCCGCCAACGGCTGAAGTCCTCGATGAGGCCTCGATTGTACGACTGACTCATACCTAACGGTTCCGCACTGGGGTGGTATAGTAGTTACTAACGTGGCGGAGCGTGCGGGGAGTCGCCTCGCGCTCGTCCCGCGCTCGCACCGACGTATTCCCGTCGTGGTCACGGCCCCCGACGAGCAACAGACCGGCCACGATCTGCGCCTCGAAACCGCCGCCTCGGCGGGCCCGCTCCCGGCGATCATGCGTATCATACCCACGCTCGTACCGCTCGCGGAAGCCTTTTATGGCGTCCACTCTCTCGTACAGTTGCAATGGCGAAAGGCGAAGTTGACTTCTTCAACGACACTGGCGGCTACGGATTCATCGAGACTGACGACGCGGACGAGGACGTGTTCTTCCACATGGAGGACGTCGGCGGCCCGGACCTCGAAGAGGGTCAGGAAGTCGAGTTCGACATTGAGGAAGCGGACAAGGGTCCGCGCGCGACGAACGTTACCCGCCTGTAACTCCGGCGACGACGTTCAGGGTTGTATCGGCTTTTCGACTGTTCTAACTCCCTGAGCCGCTGCGCCGTCGAGCGCGGTGGGCGGGTCGGCCGAGCGGTCCGGCGGTCGAGTACTCGACCGTCGACTCCGCCGACCGTCAGGAATTTATCGATTGCTGACTGACCAGTCAGTCAATGAGTGACCAGCCGAGCGCGTCCGGAGAGATCATGGAGGGAGTCTATCGCGCGCTCCGCGCCCACGGCTACGCCGACCTGACGATGCAGGACATCGCCGACGAGTGCTCGAAGAGCAAGTCGCTGCTCCACTACCACTACGACACGAAGGAGGCGCTGCTCGTCGCGTTCCTCGATCACGTCATCACGGACTCCGAAGCGCGGATCGCCGCCCACGCGTCGGAGCCGCCCGCCGAGCGCCTCGCGGGGTTCATCGGCTGGTTCGTCTTCGAGCCGGGGGCGGTCGACCGCGAGGCGTTCCACATCGCCCTCCTCGAACTCCGGACGCAGGGCCCGTTCAACGAGCCGATCCGCGAACAGCTCGCCCGGAGCGACCGCCTGCTTCGCGGGACCGTCGTCGACATCCTCGAATCGGGCATCGAGGCGGGCGCGTTCCGCGACGTCGACGCCGAGGAGACGGCGGCCCTGCTCGTCGCGACCCTCGACGGCGCGCGGACGCGACAGATCACGCTGAGCCGGGAGATGGGCGGAACCGACGGCGACGCCGGCGACGAGTCGTCGGCGAGCCGAACCGACTGTGACCCGCCCGAGCCGACGTACACGCGAGCCGTCGCGGAGGCGGCGCTCCACCGCATCGTCGAACCGCTACTCGCGCCGGGCGTCGAACCGCCGTCGCTCGAAGCCGGCATCGCCGCGATGGCCCCGGAAGACGACGAATGACCCGCGCTCCGAGTTCTCGGCGCACCCGCGTCGCCCGAGGCGGCTGAGATGCGGGGCCTCGGCGTCGAGCGCCCCCCGACCGTGTTGCTCGCGGTGATAGCCAGCACCTTCTTCGTCGGGTTCGGCGGCGGCGTCGTCTTCCCCATCCTCCCGAACCTCGGGTCGGTCCTCGGTATCTCGGCGTTCATGGTGGGCGTGATCCTCTCGGCGAACCGGTGGGTGCGACTCGTCGCGAACGCGCCCGCCGGCGCGCTGGTGGACCGGTACGGGACCCGGACCCCCTTCGTCGCGGGCCTCCTCGTGGAGGGGATCGCCACCCTCGGCTACGTCGTCGCGCTGGCGTTGCCGTCCGCGGCGTCGCTGCGCCCCCTGGCGGCGTCGCTGCCGAGCGCGTCGGTCGGCCCGGTCGCGCTCGGACCCGAGCAGTGGGTCGCCCCCATCGCGCTCGTCGTCGCGCCCGAGACGTGGTTCCTCCTCGCGCGGGTCCTCTGGGGGATCGGCTCCGCGGCGGTGTTCGCGACCGCCTACACCATCGCCGCGGACCTCTCCGACAGCGGGTCGCGGGGGACGAACATGGGCGTCGTCCGCGGCGGGATCACGATGGGGTTCCCCGTCGGGCTCGTCATCGGCGGCGTCGTCTCCGCGCTCGCGGGCAACGTCGCCGCGTTCGTCGTCGCCGCCGCGTTCGCGCTGACCGCCAGCCTCGTCGCCGCCCGCTACGTGCCGGAGACGCACGTGACCGGCGACCGCTCGGGGGACGCGGTCAAGCCGTGGGACGTCGACACCACGGTCCCCGCCGTGACGGTCGGATTGGTCAACTTCGGGCTGATGTTCGCGTACATCGGCGCGCTGTTCGCCACGCTCGTGTTGTTCCTCGACGCGAAGGACATCTCGCTCTTCGGGCTCGCGCCGCAGGGAACGTCGGGGCTGTTCATGGCCGGTACGGTCCTCTCGGCCGCCTGCTTCATGCTCGTCGGGGGGCGGGTGTCGGACACGCGGAACTCGCGGACGCCCGTCTTGCTCTCCTTCCTCGTCGTCTCCTCTGCGGGATTTCTCCTGCTCGCCCGCGCCGGATCGGTGGGGTCGCTGGCGCTCGCGTGCGCCTGTATCGGCGCCGGACAGGGCGGCACCAGCGGCCCGATGATGGCGCTGCTCGCGGACCTGACGCCGGACGAGCGGATGGGCCGGGCGTCGGGGACGAACAACGTCCTCGGCGACGTCGGCGGCGGCCTCGGCCCGTTGGTGTCGCTCCCGCTCGTCGACGCCGTCGGGTTCGCCCCGATATACGCCGCCTGCGCGGCCCTCCCGCTCGCCGCCGGCGTCGTGTTGCTCGTCGGGGTCCGGCGCGAGACGGGGACGTTCCTGCCGGGCCGCGCCGCCGCCGAGACGAGTCACTGACGGCGTCGACGCGCCGCCTCGACGACTGCGAGCCGAAACGGGTCGGTCGTCCCGTCGCCACGTCGCCGCGGACCGGTCCGCCCTCGCCGGCCACTTATAAACACGCGTCGAGCCGGACGCGTCCTTCGGGCGGGCGAACCGCCGCGCCGCGGCCGATATCCGGGGTGTGCGAACGGCTGGCTCCCCCTGCTCGAAAAAACAACCGTTAAAAGTCGCCGCCGGGTTCGTACGGATATGGCTGGAACTATCGAAGCGCTCGTCCCCGGCGGGCAGGCCACTCCAGGCCCGCCGCTCGGTCCCGAGCTCGGACCGACCCCGGTGGACGTTCAGAACGTCGTGTCACAGATCAACGACGAGACCGCTGCGTTCGACGGCATGGAAGTGCCCGTCACCGTCGAGTACGACGACGACGGCTCCTTCACGATCGAAGTCGGCGTCCCCCCGACGGCCGAACTCATCAAAGACGAGGCCGGCTTCGAGACCGGCTCCGGCGAGCCCCAGAAGGACTTCGTCGCCGACATGTCGATCGAACAGGTGAAGAAGGTCGCCGAGCAGAAGTCGAGCGACCTCCTCGCGTACGACGTGAAAAACGCCGCCAAGGAAGTCGGCGGCACCTGCGCCTCCCTCGGTGTCACCATCGAAGGCGAGGACGCCCGGACGTTCGACGACCGCGTCGACGCCGGCGACTACGACGACGTCCTCGACGAGTAACGCGGCCACCGCTGTTTTCCGTTCGGTTCTTCGCGACCGCTTAGACGGCGGGCCGTTCCGCGGGGTCGGGCTCGGCCGTGTCGCTCGTCACCGGCCGCACGTCGGTCCACGTCCAGCCGATGATCGCGGCCGCCGCGACGAGCGCGTAGAACTGCACGAACAGCCCCGCTATCGTCCCGAGAATCGGGACGACGGAGAGCACGCCGACGACCAGCGCGCCGCCGAGCACGACCACCGCGGCGGTGAGCCACCCGGTCGCGTACGCCCGCTTCGACACCACGGTCCAGAGCGCTCCGAACGCGAAGCCGTCACCGAGGCGGCCGGAGGACGCGACGGCGGCCAGCGCCGCCGGCGTCACGTAGAGGCCGACCAGCGAGACGACGAACGCGGCGAGCGCGAGCACCAACGCCAGCGTCCCGCCGATAACGCCGCCGAGGACGCCGCCCGTGCTGCCGCCGGACCCGAGGATCGCCGCGCCTACCCCGAGGAACGCGGCGACCACCAACACGACGAGCGGGACGAGCGAGTACACCAGCGTGACGACGAACCCCTTCACCCCCTCGACGAGGAGGTCCGACCATGCCTCGAACGCGGGTGGCGTGTCGTCGCCGTCCGCAGTCCGTCGCAGGACCTGTGAAACGTAGCCGAGCACCAGAATCGACGGGACGATGAGCGGGCTCGTGAGCAGCAGCAGCCCGCCAATCAGGACGGTCACCGCGATGTCGTCGCTGTCGCGCAGGTACTCGAGTGATTTTGTTATTATAAATAATCACAGTTCGGTTGGCGCCGAGACGTATTAACTACACACTGTGGTTTCGAGCGGTCTCGGCCGCAGACCGCGGTTTTATTCGCGAGTGCGACGACTCGCGAGTATGCCCGATCTCCACCCGATCGCGAAGCGAATTCACAACGTCCAGCCGCGACCCGTCCGGCTCACGCTCGACGACGGCGAGACCGGGGTCTACGAGTTCTCCTCGACCGAGTTCTTCCAGCGAGAGTTCCGCGGCGAGGGCGTCCGCACCGACGCCGACGCCGACGCCGAGTTCCGCCTGATCACGTCGGAAGACCACGAGTCGGTGCTTCTGGGGCGCTCGGGGCCGTCGGACGCGGGCTGGACCGTCGTCGGCGAGATCGTCGAAGCGGAGCGCGCCGAGGAGTGACGGCGGCGCGCGAGGCCGCTGCCCGTCTGCCCTCCCGAATCGGGTGCGCGCCGCCTCGCTACCGCACCACCGTCACCGGCATCTCGGCGCGACGGACCACGGCCTCCGCGACGCTCCCGAGGAGGACCCGAGAGAGCCCGGTCCGGCCCTGACTCGCCAACACGACGTGGTCGAACGGCTCGCCCGGCTCGTCGCCGTCGCCGGCCGGCTGCTCTCCGCCCGCGACCCCGAGGATCGTCGGCGTCGGTCGCCCGACTTCCAGCCGGGTCTCGACCCGCCGATCCACCGCGTCGGCGGCTTCGCTCAGGATCCGCTCGCCGCGCTGTTCGGCGCTTCTGTACCACTGGTCTGCGGCGCCGGGGAACCCGCCTTCCGCGCCCGTCGCCGAGTCGGCCGGGTTGATCACGTGGAGCGCCGTCAGGTCGGCGTCGGGCCACTCGTCGGCCGCGAACTGCAGCGCCTCCGCCGCCTCCGCCGACCCGTCGACCGCAACGAGGATGCGTTTCGCCATGGCGGCGCTAGGCCGGCTCGATTTAAAAAGGGCGGCGACGGCTCCAACGCCGTGACGAGGCGGGTGCGATCGCGCTCGCGGAGTCGGTCTGTGTCGCTCGGACGGCCGAACCGCCCTCTTCGGTCCGGTCCGGTCGTTCAGGCGCCGTGCCGCGTCACGCACTTCGAGAGCCCGATCAGCTCCACCGGCTCGGAGTTGTCCGGCGAGTAGACCACCATCTGTCCCTTCTCCATGTAGGGAACCTTCCCGGCGAGGTTCGCGGGGATGTTCACGCTGGAGATGGCGTCCTCGTCGCCGAGATTCAAGACGATCTTGGTGTTCACCTGTTTGAAGACGGACTCGGCCACGTCCTGCGGGTCCTGCGTGATCAAGAAGAGCCCGAGCCGCTCTTTGCGGCCCTGTTTCGCCGCCTCGGTGAACTTCTGGACGACCTTCTGGGCCTGCACGGTGTCGGCGTCGGCGAGGAAGTTGTGCGCCTCGTCCATCCCGATGAGGAGGGGCGTCTCCTCGATTCGGTCGCTCTTCGGGTCGTTGGAGAGTTTGTCGTCGACGAGCAGTCTCGACACCGCCAGGACGACGATCTCCTTCTGTCTGGAGGTCGGCAGGTGGTAGGTGGGCACGACGGAGAGGCCGCCCGGCCGCACGAGGGTGTGGTCCAACTCGGTGATCGGCTTCGCGTCCTGGTCGAAGACGCCGCCCGGAACCGCCCGGACGCGACGCTTGACGGCGTCGAACGTCGCCTCGTGAACGCGGCCGCTCTCGTCGAGCTCCTCTTTGAGCGCCGGGTCGTCGAGGTACGAGAGGAACTGGCTGTACGTCCCCGAGTCGCCGTAATCGCGGAAGAAGCGGTTTATCAGCGTCAACAGCGCGGGGTACTGGTTCTCGTTGAGCCCGGAGCCGGCGACGAGCCACGGCATGTCCCGAGCCAGCGAGAAGGGGATGGTGAACTCCACGCGCTCCGCGCGGTGTCCCTCGCCGGGGTACGTCGCGTTCGCGACGCGGGGCACCAGCGCGACGGTGTTGTCGTGGCCGCCGTGGGCGATCCCCTCCCGGTCGAGCCGGCGCGCGAAGTCGGCGCCCAGGTCCGGGTTGTCGTCGTGCATCTGCGCGTACTCGTCTTGGGGGTCGAACTGGACGACCGCCAGCCGCGACTCGCGGCCGTCGCCGGTGGGGTAGGTGCGGTCCGCATCGAGGTACTGCCGCAGGACGTTCTTCGAGGCGTGGGTCTTCCCGGACCCGGTGCCGCCGGCGACGAGGGTGTGCCGGAACGCGAGCGGGTCGCCGTCGGCGTAGTCGTCCTTCACTCGGTAGTCGACCGTCGGGGGCGTCGCCGCCGTCCGCACCTTCTCGCCGCCGACGGAGAGGTGGCCGAGGAAGACGCCGTCCTCGGGGATCTTCAGCCCGGTCTTGATCTCGGCGTCGTCGGAGGCCTCCTCGACGACCGCGCCGGGTTTGGGGACCCGGTCGGTCATCCGGCGTTTCATGTCGTCGCCGTCGCCGTACACGACCGACATCGGCTCCAGCTCGGCCATGAACTTGTAGTCGCGCTCGGCGAACTCCTCCCGGCGCATCTGCCGCCGGGCGTGGATCTCGGTAGCGTCGTCCGACCGGAACTCCTGTGCGTACTCTAACCCGGTGATCCGACAGAACAGTCGCTCGCCGTCCGGATACGGGACGAGGAGGTACTTCCCGAGCCGGACCGACTCGCGGTTGCCGGTCGTGACGAACGCCCGCAGCGTCGTCTCTTCGGCCTCCTCCGCCACGCGGAGCCCCTGTGAAACGGAGACGACGCCGAGGCCGGCGTCGGTCCCGGCCGGCGTCACGTCGTACGGGGCGAACTCCGCGTCGGCGTCGCTCGGCGCCGACCCCGTGTCCGTCGCGTCGCCGGCCTCCTCGTCGGGCGCGCCGCGGGCGTCGCCAGCGTCGTCGTCACGGGCGTCGCCGCCACCGGTTCCGGGACCCTCTTTGGCGTCTGCGGCGGCCGCTTCCCCGCGTTCGGCGCTCGCGGCGTCAGCGTCTCCGGCGTCGCCGTCGCCCTCCTCCTCGCCGAACTCGGTGAAGTCCTCCAACGTCATGGCCAATCCATCGCCGCCCGCGCCGAAAGCGTTTCCCCTCGGCGTTCGGTTCGAAGCCGGCGCCACGGACCCCTTTTTGCGTCTCGGGACCGTACCGTCGCCATGATACTCGTGCGCGGCAGCGGCGGCGGAACGAATCTCACCGGAACGGTGTTCGAGCGGGGCGAGGAGCCGCCCGCTTATAAGGGCGCGCCGGACGAGGACGCCCCGTACGTCTGGGTCTGTGACTCCTTCTACGAGGTGGAAAGCGGCGGGTCGGCGCTCCTCGTCGACGGCGAGGAGATCCGCGTCGCCTTCGAGGAGCCGATGCCCCGCGGGTTCGACACCCGCGAGCAGGCCGTCGACGCCGCGAAAGAGCACGTCCGGACGCAGTTCGCCAGGATCGGTGTCGACCCCGACGCGGTCGGCATCGAGGTGACGAAGGAGGACCCGGCCTGAGCGCGTCGCTCTCACAGAACAGGGCTTTGCAGTCGCTACCGGCCGTCTCGCCGAGCGCGGCTACTCGTCTTCGCCGGCCTCGTCGCCCTCGGCGTCGCACACCCCGAGCGGGAGGCTCTCCGCGCGGGCGACGTCGGCGTCGAGCCCCTCGTAGGCGTCGTCGATCAGCCGGGACAGCTGCGCCTCGGGGGTCGCGCCGCGGGCGGCCGCGAGCGCGGCGAGTCGCTCGTACTGCTCGTCGGGTACCGACACCGTCCGGTCGCTCATACGCGCCGGTCCGCCCCGGAGGTACAAAAGTATTGTTCGGCGCAGACACTGCCGGGGAGACCGGCGACAGCCCGCTTTCGACGGCGCGTTTATCCTCCCCGGTCACGTACGTCCTCGCGGATGTCTGACCGCCCCGCCGACGGCGACCGGGGCGCGGGGTCGGCGAGCGATTCGGTCGAGGCGACCGTCGACGCCGACTCGCGCCCCTCGGACGCCGACTCCCGCCTCCCCGACGCCGACCCGCCCCCGGAGATCGACGACGAGATACAGCGTCGGCTTCGAGCGGCGTACCTCAACGACGCCGAGCGCGAACTCATCGTCACCGGGGTGCGGTCGGGAGACGAGGCGGTCGTCGTGACGTTTCGGACCCCGCACGGCGACACCACCCACACCGAGCGGTTCCCCGCCCCGCGACACGGCTCGCTCACGGAGTCGGCGTCGTTCATGTCGTTTTTAAATACCGCCGGGGTGTCGCCGCTCGAACTCGACGACCTCGTCGGCGCGCGCGTCCCCGCCACGTACGAGGACGGGGCGTGGCGACTCGCCGACTCGTACCTGCCGGACGCCGCCGAGAGAAGCGACCGCGGCGAGGCGCCCGACGCCACCGAGCGGTCGGTCTGGGCGCGCTCGAAGACGTGGCTCTGGACGTACCGCTACTGGCTGTTCGCCGCGCTCTTCGTCGGCGGCGAACTGCTGTTCGTGGCGGTGATCATTCTGCTGTACGCGTAGCCGGCCTCACTCCTCTTCGAGTATCTCGCCTTTGTCGCGCCGCTCGGCCTCGTCGCTGTCGGCGCGCTTCCGAACGTCGACCCGGTAGTCGGTGAGGATGTCGCGGCCGAGCAGGAGCGGGTAGTCCATGTGGCCTCGGTCCTCGACGCTGGCCGTGACGGTGTGTTGGTTGCCGCCGATCCCGATGACCAGGTCGACGACCGGTCGGGCCTTCCCGCCCTTCACGCTCCCGGACTTCACGCGCGTCATGCTCTTTATCGGGCCGGCCCCGATCTCGGCGGCGAGCTGGGTGTCGATGCTGGTCCGGGTCGCGCCCGTGTCGGACTTCGCGAGCGCCTGCGTGGAGCCCGAGGTCCCGGTGACGACGACCTCCTCGATGTAGCCGATGACGGGCTGTTCGCTCGGCGTGGGCTTCGGGATCGGGGCACAGGAGGGTCGCGAGTCGTCGAGCGTCGCGGAGATGCGTTCGACCGCCTCGTCGTCGACCTCGCCGCCGACCGTCTCGATCGCGAGTTTCGCGATGTACGGGGCGGGGCTCGTCCCCGTCGCCTCGTGGAGTCCTTTAAACCCGGCCGTCGGGTTCACCTCCAGGACGTACCAGCCGTCGTACCCCTCGACGAGGTCGACGCCGGCGTAATCGAGGTCCATCACGTCGGCCGCGTACAGCGCGGTCTCGGCGGCCTCGTCGGGCATGTCGTCGGTCGCGTCCTCGACCGCGCCGCCGAGCGCGACGTTGGTCCGCCAGTCACCCTCGGGCGCGTAGCGGTACATCGATCCGACGATCTCGTCGCCGACGATGTACACCCGCAGGTCCCGGTGTTTCTCGTCGTCGCGGTCGATGAGCTTCTGGAGGAACGCCTGCCGGTTGCCGACCTTCGGGTTCACCCGCTCCGTGAGGTCGACCTTCCACGTCCCGCCGCCGTGGGTGCCGATGGCCGTCTTATAAACGCCGACCTCGCCGAAGCGCTCGCGCCCCTCGTTGAGCCGGTCGTTCGACAGCGCGAGCAGCGCGTCCGGCACGCGGATGTTCCAGTCGGCGAGCGTCGCCGCCGTGGCGAACTTGTGGATCGACGCCAGCACCGAGTCGGGGTCGTTCAGCATCGGGCGGATGCGCTCGAACGTCTTCGCCAGCCCGAGCAGCTCCGCGGGCTGGTCGGTGTTCGAGACCAGGAGCCGGTTCGCGATCACGTCGACCTGGGGTTCGACGGACACGTCGCCGTCGTCGACGCTTATCGCGGCGTTCTCCTCGCGCAGCCACACCGGCTCGTGACCGAGACCTTCGACGGCGTTGCAGATCGCCTTCGTCTCCTTGCTGTTGTGTAACGAAAGTACTCCCACTCGTACCGGATCCGAACTCATACCCACACCTGCGGGAGCGTCGGTAAAAGTTCGCCCGGTTCGTGACCGATGGCTGCACGGACCCCGGCGCCCTCCCTCGCCGACCCGTTTCGCAGCGTGATAGTCGGGTCGTCATATATATACCCCCGCGACGGTCCGTCGTAGCATGAGCGACGACCGGATGTTCACGTACAACGGCGGCTCGGTGCCGCCGGGCGAGACGCAGAACATCCGCTACGGTATCAGCGAGACGTATCTCGGCGACCCGGTTCGGATCCCGGTGACGATCGTCAACGGCGAGCGCGACGGTCCCACCGCGTTCCTCACGGCGGCCGCCCACGGCGACGAACTCAACGGGATCGAAGTCGTCCGCGAGGTCGCCCACGAGTGGGATCTCTCGGAACTCGCGGGCACGCTCGTCTGCCTGCCCGTCCTCAACGTTCCCGGCTTCATCGCCCAACAGCGGTATCTCCCGGTGTACGACCGCGACCTCAACCGGTCGTTCCCCGGCGAGCCCGGCTCGACGAGTTCGAAGCGGATGGCCGATCAGATCTACTCGAATTTCATCAAGCCCTGCGACTTCGGGCTCGACTTCCACACCTCAACCCGCGGCCGGACGAACATGCTCCACGTCCGCGGCGACATGACCGTCGACGGGGTCCACCGGCTTTCGATGGCGTTCGGTTCGAAGGTGATAATCGACAGCGAGGGCCCCAGCGGAACCCTCCGGGGCGAGGCGACCGCGAACGGAATCCCGACGATAACCATCGAGATGGGCGAGGCCCACCGGTTCCAGCGCCCGCTCATCGACGACGCGCTCGCCGGCGTTCGCTCCGTCTTCGCCGAGTACGAACTGCTCGACACCGACACGGTGCGCTGGCCCGGCTGGCGGACCATCGTCGCCGGGGCCGGCGAGAAGACGTGGCTTCGCGCGGACTCGGGCGGCATCGTCGACACCCACTTCGGGAGCGGATCGCTCGTTCGCGAGGGCGAGCGGATCGCGACGATCACCAACCCGTTTAAAGAGGATGCGGTGGGGGTCGAAGCCCCCTTCACCGGGCTGCTCATCGGCCTCCTCGAGAACCCGGTCGTGTATCCGGGGAACCCGCTCTGTCACCTCGTCGAAATCGACGAGTCGACCCGCCGGGCCATCGAAGCCGGCGACGCGCCGGAGCCGGTGGGACAGCCCGAGCCGATGGAGAGCTCCCTTCGATAGCGGGGCCGGTCGCGCGCAGCGACCCGACTACTCGATGTCCGGCGCCATCTCACCGGCAGGGACGACTATTTCAAGCCAGTTCTCCTCCGGCGGCAGCGGACAGGAGAACGTCTCGCTGTACGCACAGAAGGGGTTGTACGCGAGGTTGAAATCGACCGTCACCGCGTCGCCGTCGGCCACCGCCTCGTCGGGTTCGAGTTCCATGTACCGCCCGTTGTGGTACGTCTGTTGACCGGTCGTCTTGTCTCGGAAGGGGACGAAGATGGCGCCCTCCTCGCCCGCCTGTCGGTAGCCCGCGAGCGCGTGCTCCTCGCCGTCGACCTCGAACGCGAAGGTGACGATTCGGAGGTATCGAACCGGGTTGCTCGCCGTGGTCTCCATCTCGACCGGCTCCGGGTCGTCGTGGACGGTCACGGTCGCCTCGACGCGGTAGTCGGGGTCCGGCTCGAAGTAGTCGAGCCCCTCGAAGCCGTCGCGGCGTTCCGGCGGGATCGGGGACTGCGGGTGTTCGGCGAAGAACTCGTCCTTCTCGCGGCGGTTCGCGCGGAGGCGCTCGGCGTAGTCGTCGGTCATGGCTCCACAGAGCGTCGCCGGAGGTTTCAGGGTCGCGGTCCGGAGCCGCCGGCGGAGGCCGGTCGGCCGCACTGCCCGCTCACAGCGCCTGAAGGTCGCTCAGGCAGTCGTCGAGGTCGCGGTTCGACACCGCGAGTGAGAAGCCGTCGACGCGGGCCAAGTCCGCAGCGTGGTCCCACAGATCCCCATCTTCGATGCCGTGGAGGACGACCGCGTTCGGCGTCGGGCTCACGACCCGCAGCGCGACCAGCGGCGACTCGCCGCGCGTGACGCGGGTGAACACGAGCGCGCGGTTCGTCGACTGACCGTACAGGCGGTAGAACTCCTCGCTGGACAGGCGGGTGATCGCCTCGATGGAGTTGATGACGGTGTGGCCGTTGACGTGGTCCTGCTCGCCGCGGACGATTTCCGTCGCCCCCATCGCCTCGTAGAACGTTTCGAGCGGGACCGCGGTCGAGTACTCTCGGAGGTCGTGGACGATGTCGCTCTCGAAGCCGGCCGAGAGCACCCGCGCGTACTGCCGGAGCCGCCCCCCGCCGCGGCGCTCGTCGATGTCCAGGAGTCCCTCGACGGTCCGCCGGACGACGCCGATGCCCGGACTCTCGCGGCGCCCGCTCTCGTAGTCCGAGACGACCGACGAGGAGACGTCTAACTGGTCCGCCAGTTCGGTCTGGGACACGTCGAAGTCGGTCCGCCACTTCCGGAGCGTCGCTCCGGGGTCGTCGCTGAGCGTTATTTCGCCGGCGATCCGGCGGGAGAGCTCTTCGCGTGCGTCGCTCATACGTCGATCCGACGACGGAGCGCCGCAAAAGGCTACCGAAACCGCGGATCGTCGAACGTCGATAACTGCGTGACGCGGGGGTTCGCTCGGCCCCCTCACTCGACCGTCAGCGAGTAGACGATGACGCCGAACCCGACCGCCGTGAGCAGGCTGTTGATAGCGATGCCGACGGCCAGCTCCGACCCGATGACCTGGTGTGAGACCCCGCCGATCAGGGCCCCGACGGTGACGACGCCGAAGCCGATGCCGAGCGCGCGCAGCGACGGGTCGCCGGTCCGCCCGTACGCCCGCATGGCGTAGTAGGTGATGCTGCCACCGAGGACGAGGATGGCGGTCTTTGCGACGATGATGAGTAGGTCGATATGCGTAGTCATGTTTCCTCGCGAAGCTCCGACCACAGGTCGGCCAGTCGTTCGTCCCGGCTGCGCTCCGGGCGCGTGAATTCGATGTCGAACTCGCGGTCGTCCGCCTCTTCGACGGAGACGGTCACGGTCTCGAACGAGACGGCGTAGCGGGTCGTGTGCTGTCCGTCGCGGCGAATGTCGGTCGACTCCGACAGCAAGGAGGCGTCGGTGAGCCGCTCCAGTTTCCGGTAGGTCGTCGACAGCGGAATATCGCACTCCTCCGAGAGCTCACTCGCCGTCTTCGGCTCGGAGAGCGCCGACACGATCCGCCGTGCGTCGTCGTCTGCCAGCGCGTCCAACACGTCGTCGACTGACGGCGGATCGGGCTCGCGCGACGGGTCCCGCACCATGCGTGTTGGTTCGACCGCCGAGACTTAAACAACCGAGCTTCGGCCCGGCGGGTCTCAGAACGCGGCCCGTTTTTGTGTGGGGGTGTCGTAGGCGACCGACATGAACTCCTGGAAGCGGCGAGTCGGGGGGTACTCGGCGTTCGTCCTCTTCGTGCTGATCTTCACCGCGGTGGCCTATCGGTACGGGATGCGGGTGTACGAGGGCGACCCCCGCACGATGATCGAGGCGCTGCGCTTCTCTATCGAGATGTTCACCACGACCGGGTTCGGCGGCGACGCGCCGTGGGAAAGCCAGGAGCTGAACGCCTTCATCGCCGTGATGGACCTCGTCGGCATGGTGCTCCTGATCGGCGCCCTGCCGGTCGTGGTGACGCCGCTCCTGGAGGAGGCGTTCTCGGCGACCGTCCCGACGTCGCTGGACGAGGACCTAGCCGACCACGTCGTCGTCTGTTCGGACACCTCGCGGTCGCCGGCGCTCATCGAGGAGTTCGACAGCCACGACATCCCCTACGTGGTCGTCGAGGCCGACGACGACAGGGCGATGCGGCTCCACGAGGCCGGCAGACGCGTGGTCCGCGCGAACCCGGAGTCGACCGACGGGCTGGCTCGCGCGAACCTCGCCGACGCGCGGGCGCTGGTGACCGACGTCTCCGACCAGGTCGACGCGAGTATCGTCCTCGCCGCCAAGGAGCTGTCTCCCGACGTGCGCGTCATCAGCATCGTCGAGGACCCGAAACGCGAGCGGTACCACCGGTTGGCCGGCGCGGACGACGTGTTGTCCCCCCGCACGCTCGTCGGCGAGAGCCTCGCTGCGAAGGTGACGACCGCGCTCCAGTCCGACTTGGCCGAGACGGTCGCCATCGGCGACTCGATCCAACTCGCGGAGGTGACGGTCCCGCACGGGAGCTCGCTCGCCGGGTCCACGCTCTCCGAGAGCAACATCCGCGAACAGGCCGGCGTCAACGTGATCGGCGCGTGGTTCAACGGCGACTTCGACGCGGCGCCCCCGCCGGACGCCACGCTGTCCGCGGGCACGGTCCTGCTCGTCTCCGGGCGCCCCGACCAGCTGGAGGCGCTCGTCGACCTGACGAACTCCGCAAGCCGGCGGTTCGGCGCCGGCGAGACGGTCATCGTCGGGTACGGACAGGTCGGCGAGACGGTCGCCGACCAGCTCGGCGCGGCCGACCTCCCGGTGACGGTCGTCGACCGCGAGGACCTTCCGGGCGTCGACGTGGTCGGCGACGCGACCGAGCCGGAGACGCTGCGGGAGGCCGACGTCGAGTCGGCACAGACGGTCGTCCTCGCGCTCCCGGACGACACCACCACGGAGTTCACGATGCTCGTCGTTCGCGACCTAGCGCCGAACACCCAGGTACTCGCCCGCGTCGAGGAGGCCGAGAGCGTCCCGAAGGTCCACCGGGCCGGCGCCGACTACGTGCTGTCGCTCGCGACCGTCACCGGGCGGCTCTCCGCCTCGACGGTCATCGAGGGCCGCGACGTGATCTCGCTCACCCAGCAGATCGAAGTCGTCAGGACCACCGCGGCCCGGCTCGCCGGTCGAGCGATAGCCGACGCGGACATCCGCGAACAGACCGGCTGCACCGTCATCGCCGTCGACCGCGGCGACGAGACGGTGACGGAAATCGGCCCCGACACCCGGATCCAGTCCGGCGACGAACTCGTCGTCGTCGGCACCGACGAGGGGATCCGGGCGTTCGAAGCCCGGTTCACCTGATCGACCGCGTGCGGCCGACTGCGGCGTTCGAATCCCGGTCGTGCGAGCGACCGTCCGTCTCCTCGGGCGCTCTCGAGCGCGTCGACGCCGGCACGAGTCGAACGCTTCAAGTATTCGCTGGCTGTTCGTGTCTGTATGAAAGACCAGGGACGCTCCACGCGCAAGCGGACGGGCGGTCGACTCAAGCACGCCTCGAACAAGAAGCGCCACCAGCTCGGCCGCGAGCCGGCCGAGACCACCGTCGGCGAGACGCGAGTCCAGTACATCGACTCGCGCGGCACGGAGCGGAAGGTCCGTGCGCTCTCGACGAACGTCGCGCAGGTCGCGACCGACGGCGAGGTCAGCGAGGCCGACATCGAGAACGTCGTCGACAACCCCTCGAACGTCAACTACGCCCGCCGGAACATCGTCACCAAGGGCGCCATCATCGAGACGTCCGCGGGCCGCGCCCGCGTCACCTCCCGTCCCGGCCAGACCGGGCAGGTGAACGCGGTTCTCCTCGACTGAGCGCGCGCTCTGGTTCGCCGCCGACTTTCTGAACCTATTTATCCGTCGCAACCGACCAGCGACGCGTGTACCTCGGCGTCGACGAGGCCGGCAAAGGCCCCGTACTCGGACCGATGGTCGCCGCGGCGGTCCTCGCTGCCCCCGCAGCGCTGCCGCCGGACATCGACGACTCGAAGCGGCTCGCGCCCGCGCGCCGCGAAGCCATCGACGCGACGCTCCGCGACGCGGCCCGCGTCGCCGTCGGCGTCGCGTTCGTCGAGCCCGCCGAGATCGATCGCCCGGACACGGACATGAACACCCTCACGGTCCGCGGGCAGGCCCGAGCGATTCGGAACGCGCTCGCAACGGACCTCGCCGCCGAACTCGACGAGCCGATCCGCGTCGTGGCCGACGCCGGCGACACCAGCGAGCCCCGGTTCGCGCGCCGCCTGAGCGAGTTCGTCCGAGAGTCCGGAGACGGGACCGTCGACACCGACCTCCCCGCCGTCGACGTGTCGGCGTCTCACGGCGCGGACGAGGCGGACCCGGTGGTCGGTGCCGCGAGCGTCGTCGCGAAGGTGGCCCGAGACGCCCGGATGGCGTCGATAGACGACGACTACCCCGCCTACGACGGGCTCGGCAGCGGCTACCCGAGCGACCCCGCGACCCGGTCGTTCCTCCGCGCGTACGTCGCGGACCACGGGGCCGTCCCGGACTGTGCGCGGCGGTCGTGGGCGACCTGCGGCGACGTGCTGGCGGCCGCAGAGCAGTCGGGCTTAGACGAGTTTTAGGTCTACACCACTCCGGCGGCCGCCGCGCTCACGGCCCCGATGAACGTCTCCCAGACGGAGAACCCGGTGAGGATGGCGAGCAGCGTGTCGGCCCCGAAGAAGGCGAACAACACCGCGGAGGCGAAGTGCGCCCGACGCATGTTGAAGCGGTGGGCGAACGTGTGGAACACGTACGCGTTCGCGAGGCTGATCGGGATGATGGCCAGCATCTCGCCGAGCCAGATGGCGGAGGTCGCGCCGTACTGGACCGCCAGGCCGATCGTCACCAGCTGCGTCTTATCGCCGAACTCGCCCGTGGCGGTGAGGATGAATATCGGGATGAACCCGCCGAACGACCCGGCGTAGCGTTCGAGCGGGCCGGGGAGCCGCACCGACTCCAGCGCGCCGAACACCGCGTCGTTGGCCTCCGGGTCGGCGTCTCCCACGGCTCCCTCGCCGTCGCCGTCTCGCTCCGACGGTCGCTCCGGCATCGACCGATACAGCAGGTACGCGAAGAGGAAGAACAGCGTCGCGGTCACGCCGTCGAGAACGACGCCGGGGAGGGCCGACTGCAACGCCCGGCCGAACGCGATCTCGACCGCGGTCCACCCGGCGAACGCCGACCCCGCCGCGGCGACGACGACCCTCGGGTCGTATCGCGTCGCGAGCGCGGCGATCATAAACTGCACCTTCTCGCCGGGGAGGACGGCCAGCTGCGCGACGAACGCGACGATCAGAATCTCGGCGTACGCGGTCATACGCGCCCCGCTCGACGCGAGCCGCGCATCGCCCGACGCGAGTCGCACATCGCTCGACGCGAGTTACCCGTCGGCATCAACCGCCGGCCCGCGCTCGTCTGCCCGGCGACGGCCGGCTCGGATCGCCGGTCCGAAGCGGGGCGGTCGTCGGTTCTCATAGCCGGACTACTCGACAGCAAAGTAATAGCGTGTCGCTGTCGACCGAGCAGATTCACGCGGCAAAACGCGCCGCCGGCGCCCGGCTACCGATAGGAGAGGGCGTTACCGGATCGTCAGCAGGCGACGCAGGATGTCGCCGTACGCGGGGCGCGTGACCAGCACGCCGATCAGGACGCCGAGGACGGTGAATATCGCGAAGCCGGACAGGTCGCCGAGCGACAACACCATCAGCGGCGACATCGCGATGATCGTGGTCGCCGCGGCCGCGCCGATGACCCAGAAGGCCCGGCGGAACCGGGAGTTGAACACCGTCCGAGAGTTCACCTCGCCCTCGCTCATCACCTCGTCGGCGATGATTACGAGGTCGTCGACCCCCGTCCCGACCACCGCGATGAACCCGGCGATGACGGCCAGTTCGACCGGGTAACTCAGCAGCGCGGCGAAGCCGAGCAGCGCGTACACCTCGGCTATCGCCGTGACGATCATCGGGAGCGCGACCGCGGGCTCGCGGTACCGCAGGAACACCATGCCGGCGACCGCGAACACGGCGAGGATCCCGGTCACCAGCGAGTAGGTCTTGTAGTTCGCTCCCTGCGAGGCCGAGATGGACCGCGAGGTCCCCTGTCCGCTGATGTCGAGGTCGGCCGGCAGCGCGCCGGCGCGGAGGTTGATCGCGATCCGCTCCGCCTCGGCGAACTCGGTGGTCGTGAGCCGGAATCCGCCGTCGGTGGCCCACGAGCCGCTCGCCATGCTGTCCGCGAGGTCCGGGTCCATCCCGAAGGAGTTGACGACCTCGCCGTCGACGGTGAGCAGGAGGCACGGGTTGCTCACGTCGTCCGGGTTCTCCCGGTAGTCGCACTGGTCACGTTGGCTGTTGTACGCCTGGGCGAACCCGCGGTCCGCGACGGCCTGCTGGAACTCGTGGGCCGGCGACTGCTGGCCCTCCGGCGCGGTGTTCCGGACCGTCACCGGGACGTACGCGCCCTGGACGCGCTCCCGCTGGGAGGCGGAGCCGAGCTCCTGGAAGTCCTCGCCTCGCAGCACGCCTTCCTGGATGCCGGTCCCGTTCGCCGTCGGGTACGCGATGTCGATCTGGACGGTCCCGCGCTCTTCGAGGAGGCTCGTGACGCTGCTCCGGTTCTCACCGGGCACCTCGACGAGCATGAAGTACTCGCCGGTGAGCGACTGGACCTGCTGAACCGTGCCGCCGGAGAGCCCCGTCTCGTCGATCTTGTCTTTGATGACCTGCTGTGCGACGTCGCGCGTCTCCTGTGTCACGCCGGACCGGATGTCCTCGTAGGCGTAGCCCGAGGCGTCCATCGCCGCTCGGAACTGCGCCTCGGTGACCTCGGTCGCCGTCACGTCGACCGCGCGCTCGCTCGGGACCGCCGTGATGTCGGCCGCCGAGGCGTTCTCGAGTTCGGCCGCTATCGTGCGCGCGACCTCGTCCGGCTGGTCACCCCCGAAGTCGACCTCCATCGCCGTGTAGCCGACCAGCGGGGCGCGGACTCGCGTCCCGCCGGCGAGGTCGAGCCCGTACTGGAGGTTCGTCACCCCCTGTTGGGCCTCGGACACGTCCTCACCGGGCGCGGTCTGTGGACCGAACTGCGGGGCGAAAAGCGCCACCGTCGCGCCGAGGACGACGACGACGAGAAGCAGGATCCGCCAGTTGTTCTTGATCGGTTCCAACATTAGCGTTTCACCCCCTCGAACTTATACCAGCGAAGCAGCGAGACGTTCAGCAGGTACGTGTTCATCAGGTCGGCACAGAGCCCTACCGAGAGGATGATACCGATGTTCCGCAGGAGATCGATGCCGAAGAGCGAGGCGACGATAGCCATCACGATCATCGCCGCCATCGACGTGAGCGTCATCGTCACCCCGGTGCGCATCGCGCGGCTCACCGACTCGTAGAACTCGCCGGTCCGCCGCAGCACGGAGTTGTTCAACAGGATGTCGGAGTCGACGCTGTATCCGATGATCATCAGGAGGGCCGCGATGGTGCCGAGCGTCATCTGGATTCCGAGGAGGTTCATCACCGCGATGGGGATGACCAGATCGGAGAACGCCGACGCGACGACCGCGAGCGACGGGACGAACGTCCGGAACAGCGCGAACACGAGGACGCTCATCCCGAGGAAGGCGAGTCCGACGCCGAATATCGCGGTCTGGGCCGTGTCAGACGCGAAGCTGGGGGACACTTGGTCGATCGCGGTCGTGGACAGCCCCGCCTCGTCCGCCTGCGTCGACAGGTCCTCGGCGAGGTTGCCGGGGTCCTCGTCGGCCGCCCGGAACGTCACCACGTACACGTCGTCCGCGGGGATCGCCCGGACGGAGTCTGGCTGTCTATCGAACGCGGTCTCGATCTGCTGTTCTACGTTGCCGCTGTCGTCGGCGACCCGGAGTTCGACGCCGCCCGTGAACTCCAACCCGAGGTTCGCCGGCGCACCCGTGACGAGATACCATCCGCCGATGATCGCGAGCGCGAGGACCAACACCGCGAGCGGGACGGCCACGAGTTGCCGGTTCGAGTACTCGGTGTAGTTGACCTCCGGTACATCGATCGCTACCATAAATAGCGGTTCCCGTGCGGGCGCGAATAAGCCTTCCCACTCGGCCGTCTCGCCCGTCCGCAGGCGGTCGTCGCCCGCCACCTCCCAGGACGTGCCCGGTCCGGAGGCCAAACTCAGCGCCCACAACACATTAACCGCTGAACGACGTAGTATAGTGCATGTCGCACAATGCAACTCGCGTCGTCCTCTCGTACCCCGAGGGGCTCAGCGACTGGGGTCGCGACCAGGTCGAGACGGACCGGTACCGCGGGTACTTCAGGCGCGTCCTCGGGGACGTCGCCGTCGGCGAGACGCGGGAGGATTTCGTCGACGTCGGCTGTTGCGGCGATAGCCTCGACATCCCGTTCCGCGTCGAGCGGGTCGACGTCGGCGGCGAGTCGGTCGACGCGGCGACCGTCACCGACGCGACGGCGGTCGAGTACGAGACGCGCGCCGGCGACGTCGACGGCGGCTGGAAGGTCCAGAGCGCGGCCGGGGAGACGTGTGCGACGGTCAACCCCGAGTAAGGTCCGCGCTTCGAGCGGCTCCGACCCTTATAAACGACGCCTCACGGCATGTAGCGCACGCTGACGACGCCCGGCTCGGACCGGATCTCGACGCGGTTCACGCCGAGCCGCGCCGCCCGCGAGAGCGTCGCCTCCCGGTCGTCGAGCACGTCCGCGACCGCGTCCGCGGTGTCGTCTTCCGGCGGCGTCAACACGTGGACCTCGCCGGTGCCCGCGCGCTCCTCGCGCGCGAGTTCGCCGGTGTCGGTCTCGGCCGCCAGCTCGCGCTCGTGGACCGTCGGGGCTCGTCGCTCTCCGCGATAGAGAGCGACCGGCGCTCGCCGACCTCGATCACCTGATACGTGACCTCCATCGGCGGGTCGGGGGCGACGGTCGCCGAGACGGCGTCGTCGACGTCCAGGCCGGGGTTGGAACTCAGAGTGTGTACCTGTCCGTCGTGAACGTCTTTCAGCACCGCCGAGTCGCTCTCGACGTGCGTGACGAGGAACGTGCTCTCCTTTTCGTCGGTCATTGGTGGCTGTAGGCGGTCAGGCCTTTTTCAGGTTTCGAGCCGCGTTCGCCGCGGATCGCGGCGTCAGTCGCGCACGAGCCGCGGGCTCCCGTCCTCGACGACGACGTCGAGCCCGTGTTCGTGGACGAACGCCGCGGTGTAGTCGGGCACGACCCGCTCGGCGGCGAACCGAGCGCGGAGCAGGGGGACCGCGTCGAGTAAGTCGTCGCCGTCGACCATCGAGGGCGAGGACGCGAGGAACTCCACGTCGAGGTCGGCGTCGGCACCGCGCGCCGCGAGCGTCGGGAGGCTCGGGTCCTCGAAGGCGCCGTCGAAGTCGATCGGCGCGGTGAAGCCGGCGTAGTAGGTGCGCCCGCGGGTGGAGGGGCCCAACACGACCTCGTTCGTCCGGAGCTTCATCGCGGCGGAGTCGATCACGGTCCGCGAGAGCATGGGCGCTTGGGGGGTGACGACCGCGACCGAGTCGGCGTTCTCCTCGCGGAGCAGGTGGGTGACGGTGTTGCCGGCGCGCGCGCCGAACGAGGAGCCGACCTGTCGCTCGAAGCGGGCGTCTTCGGTGCCGCCGAGGGTGTCGGCGACGAGCGTCCGCAGTTCGGCCTCGGGGGCGGTGTCGGTGCGGTGTTCGGCGGGGAGGTCGTCGTCGACCGGGTAGTTGACGAGCAGTTCGCCGCCGGAGCGGTGGACCGCGAGGACGGCGTCGCGGAACAGCGCCTCGTACAGGTCGGCGGCTTCGGCGGTCGACAGCGGCGTCGATTCCGCGAGTCCGGTCGCGACGAGCCCCTCGCGGGGCGGGTTCGCAAGCACGGCGACGACGGTCATATCGGAGGGTGTCGCCCGCGCGCCTTCAACTCGCCGCTTCGGGTCGCGACTGTGGATGGGCTCGCCGCCCGATCAGGCGAAGTCGCGGCGCATCGCGATCTCGAACCACGGACAGAGGCGGAGCTGCCGGTACAGCGACGGGTTTTCGTGGAGGTGTTCGTAGTCGGCCCAGAGGATGCCGCCGATCTCGTCGTCGTCGGGGTCGAGCGAGGTGTCGTCGAGCGTCACTTTCAGCACCGAGCAGACCTCCCATTCGACGCCCTCGTTGGGGTAGTAGCGCTTGTACTCGAACTTATCCGTCACGCGGAGGTCGTCGTACTGATCGGGGGTGATACCGAGCTCCTCTTCGAGGCGCTGCTCGGTCGCGTCCTCTTGGGTCTGCCCCTCGACCGGGTGGGAGGCGACCGTCCCGTCCCAGTGGCCGTCCCAGAGCCGCTTCGTCGGCGCGCGCTGGCCCAGCAGGATTCGTCCCTCGGTGTCGTACACTAGGCAGGTGAACGCCCGGTGGCGGATCCCGTCGCCGGTGTGGGCGTCGAGCCGGTTCACCAGCCCCTCTTCGACGTCGTCGGGGTCGACGGCGATTACGTCCTGAAGCGCGTTCTCGTGGTCCGTGTCAGTGGCAGCCTCACCGGGCGCGGCCGCGTCCTCGGAACTCATGCGAGATAGGTCTCTCACCAGGGCTAATAAGCGTTCGATACGCCGCCCGCGGACGCCGCGGACGCAAACGGCTCGGACGCCCGGCGGATCCCCCTCGTCTCGCGCGCGGTTCGACGCGCTTAACCGCCTCCCGCGGCTACGTCGCGCGGATGAGTGACCCGGCGCTCGACGTCGTCGAGTTCGTGTTGACGACGCACCTCTACACCGAGAACCGCGACCTCGACGAGAACGACCTGCCGCCGCGCTTCAGGCAGGTGTTCTGGTCGCACGACGCCGCCGACGATGCCCCGGTGGGCGTCGAGCGGCCGCTCAAGCCGACCAGCGAGACCGCCCGGACCGCGACGGGCGTCGAACACCCGTGGGACGCCGTCTCCGACCTCCTCTTTACCCAACGGACGGAGTTCTCCGGCGAGATTTCGCTGACGCAGCCGGCGATGGCCTTGGAGTGGTACCGCGACCACGCCGACGACGAGCGGATCGCCGCCAACCCCACCATCGTCGCCGCGCTGGCCGAGGCGGACGACCTCGAAGCGCCCGTCACCGTCGACGAGGCGCGCGACAGCGTCCGCCCGATTCAGGCGGACCGAGTCTGGATAGACGCCCTGTTAGAGGAGTACTTCGACGAGGACGAGGACGCGGAGATGCTCGATCTGGTCAACGTCCGCGCGCCCGAAGAGATCGAGACGACGCTCGCGGACCTCGTGCTCACCGGCGACCAGGAGGGGGAGATACAGAAGATCGTCAAAGCGATCGAACACCGCGAGTACCTCGCGGAGATCGGGCTCCGCGAGATCGGGAAGCTCCTCTTCGTCGGCCCGCCGGGGACCGGGAAGACGACCATCTCGCGCGGGCTCGCCCACGAGCTCGGGCTCCCGTTCGTCGAAGTGAAACTCTCGATGATCACGAGCCAGTACCTGGGTGAGACCGCAAAGAACGTCGAGAAGACGTTCGAGGTCGCAAAGCGGCTCTCCCCGTGTATCCTCTTCATCGACGAGTTCGACTCGGTGGCGAAGACCCGGCGGTCCGACGAGCACGCCGCCCTGAAGCGCGCGGTCAACACCTTACTCAAGTCCATCGACGAGGTGTCGCTCGTGCGCGACGAGGTCCTCCTCATCGGCGCGACGAACCACCCGGACCAGCTCGACGCGGCCGCGTGGCGCCGGTTCGACGAGATCGTCAACTTCCCCAAGCCGGACCGCGACATGCGCGCCGACATCCTCCGGGTCGTCACCCGCGAGATGCAGATCGCCGACTTCGACCCCGAGGAGGTCGCCGACCGGACGACTGGCCTCACAGGGTCGGACCTCCGGATGGTCCTCCGGGAGGCGGTCCTCGGCGCGCTCACGGAAGACCGGATGACGATCACGCAGGCGGACGTGATGGAGGCCGTCGAGGACTTCGAGGAGCGAGACAACCTCAAGAACATGGACATGATCGACGGCGAGGGCGCGGAGGTGCTCGGCGAGACCGACCCCGACGGGCAAGACCACACGCACGAGGAGTCGGAAGACGAGGCCGCCCACGACCACGGCGCGCACAGCCACTCACACGACTGAGCGCCGCGGTCGACCTTTTTAACTAGAGCCCTCGTTCCTCACTCCCGCACGCCGACGACCGTGTAGCCGAAGCCGCGGTCGACGATCCGCGGGTCGAACCCGCAGTCGGCGAGCGCCGCGGCCAAGTCCGCGGGCGACCGAAAGCGCGACCCCATCCCGATGGCGTGTTCCGCCGCGACGAGCGCGCGCCCGAGCGGGTGTGTGGGGTCGAACTCCCGGATCACGAGCGCGCCGCCGGGCGCGATGACGCGCGCGGCTTCGTCGAGTGCGGCCGCCTGATCGGGCAGGTGGTGAAACGCGTCGACGATCACCGCGGCGTCGACCGAGCCGTCCCGGACGGGGAGCCGGCCGGCGTCTCCGGCGACCGCCTCCTGCCGTCGATGGGTCCGTGCGCGCGACGCCATCCCGAGCGAGGCGTCGACGACGGTTATCTCAGGGCCGGCGAGCGCGGCCGCCGCGCGCCCGGTGCCGCCCCCGATGTCGAGGAGCCGATCGATCGGCCGCGTCGCGTGTCGCAGCCCCGCGGCCAGCGCGTCGCCGTCCGCGGGCGGCATGGCGCGGTCGTACAGCGGGGCGATCCGATCGAAGAAGCCGACGTCGCCGAGGCCGTGCATACCGGTCGTCGGCCGCGGAGCCACTTAAAAAGCGCTCGCCCGGAGCCCGCGGTCATTTATCCCGCCGCGCCGTAGCGACTCGCATGGAGTACGCGTTCCTCGGCGAGCCGGGGTCGGGAGCGACGCTGCGGCTCGACTACCGGGCGTTCGCCTACGCCGGGAAGTTCGTCGTCGGCGCGCCGGGGAAGGCCGCGTTGCGGACCGCGGACGGGTCGCCGGCGGTCCCGTCGTGGGAGCCGGACGAGCCGCTGCCGCCGACCGTCGACGCGAGCGCGTTCGACGACGACGTGATCGCCGCCGTCTCGTTTTCGCCCGACCGGACCGACTCCGACTGCTGTCGGCTCCGGTACGTCACCGTCCACGTCGCGCGCCGCGGCGAGGGGCTCGGCCCGCGGTTGATCGATCGGACGGTCTCGCGGCTCGCGGCCGACGGGTACGAGCGGGTTCGGATTGCGGTCAACAACCCGTTCGCCTACGCGGCGCTTCATAAATCGGGGTTCGCGTACACGGGCAAGCAGACCGGCATCGCGGAGTTCGTGTTGGAGCGCCCGGCCGCCGAGCCGGCCTCGGAGGGCGAGCGGGGCGGAGAGCGGTACCGAGCGGGACTGCGCGCGTTCCGCGACGGCGACCGCGACCTCGACGCCGTGGAACGGGCGTTCGTCGCGTCGCGGCTCGAAGCGGACGGGGAGTAGGCCGTCAGTTCAGCGCCCAGATGCCGTAGTTGAGCGCGGTCGCGAAGCAGACCCACGCGAGGTACGGCCCGAGCAGGAGGGCGGCTCGCCGGTCGATCCGGGCGAACGCGACCGTCGTCGCGCCGACGAGCGGCAACAGGAGCCCGAGGACGACGAGCCCCAGGTCCGGGCGTTCGAGCCCCCAGAAGACGGGCGACCACGCGACGTTGACGACGAGTTGGACGGCGAACAGCCCGAGCGCGACCCGCGCGTCGCGCGTGAGCCGACCCGTCTCCCCCGCCCGCGCCTCGCGCCCGCCGAGGAAGACGAGCGCGGCCGCGGCGCCGATGAGCGCGTACAGTATCGGCCACACCACCCCGAACGCCCAGCCCGGCGGGTAGTACGCGGGCAGGTCGAGCCCCGCGAACCACGGGCTCTGGGTCGCGGTGAAGGGGACGCCGACGGCGCCGATCAGGTTGACCGCGACCGCGGCGGCGACGACGAACAGCGCGGTGCGACCGTCCGGCAGCCGCGCGCCGACGACGGTGCCGGGCGAATCGGGTGAGGACATATGCGTGATCGTTTATAAGCGCGCGAGAGGCTTAAAAGGCGATCTGCGCTCAGATCACGTCGTAGTCTTCGCGGAACGTTTCGAGCGTCGCCGCCAGGATGCCGATGACGATCGGTCCCACGAACAGGCCGGTGAACCCGACGGAGTAGATCCCGCCGAACACGCCGAGCAGAATCACCGCCGGGTTCAGGTGCGCCTGCTGGTCGATCACGATCGGCCGCGCGTAGTTGTCCACCATCGCGATGACGAAGACGCCGTACACCGCGAGGAACACCCCCGCGGCCACCTGGTCGACCGCGACGAGGTACGCCGCCGCCGGCCCCCAGACGAAGAACGCCCCGACGAGCGGCACCAGCGCCAGCACCGCCATCACGAACGTCCAGAAGACGACCTTGGGGATCCCGGCGGCCCACAGCCCCAGTCCCGCGACCAGCGCCTGCAGCAGCGCCACGACGATGTGGCCGATCACGACCCCGCGGGTCATCGCGTCGACGCGGTCGACGAGGTCCGCGGTGACGTTCGACGGGAGCGGACTCGTCAGCCGGACCCACTTGATAAACGCCGGCCCGTCGAGGAGGGTGTAGTACACTAAAAACAGCGCGAGCGAGAGCCCGACCGACGCCCGGAGCGTGGTGGTGACGATCCCGCCGACCCCGCCGAAGAGCGTGTTCGCGAGCAGTTGGCCGACGGTCGCGAGCAGTTCGCCGATCGCCACCTGTTCGCCGGTCAGGGCCGCGATCTCCGCCTCGATGGCCGCCACGTCGATACCGGTGTTCCCCCGCGCGATCTCCGTGAGATCGCGGATGAACACCCACGAGATGTACACGAGCGGGAGGATGACGGCGACGAGCGAGGAGCCGATGAGCACCAGCGCGGACAGCATGTTCCCGAGTCGGGTCGCGAGCGACTCGCCGAGGCGACCGCCGAGTCTCCCGCGGAAGCGCCGCGAGAGCCGCACGTGGAACGGAAACAGGATGTACGCGAGGATCGCCGAGGCGATGACGTACTCGACGAACGGGCTGATGATGAATATCGTCAGAAACGCGACCGTCCCGATGAGCAGGAGCAGGAACGATTGCCCGCGGTTCATGTGAACTCGTCACGCCCACCACGTATAAACGTGGGCGGGTTTCGCCGCCGGTGGCCGACGCTCAGGCGCTCGCTTCGTCCTCGTCGAGTCCGGGGGCGGCGGACGGGTCGACCTCGTCCGGCTCTTCCGTCTCGCCGCCGACGACCGTCTCCCCGTCGTCGGTCTCGACGTACACGTCGTCGGCGAAGCCGGCCAGCGCGTTCTCGTACTCGGCGGTCTTCAGTTTCTCCGGCGTCTCGGGGGCCTCGTCGACGCCGTCGACGGGCCGGAACTCCCCGAGCGGGTCGTCGATCGTGATCCCGTGGGCGGCGAAGAAGGACTCGTAGCGCCGGTAGTGTTCCTCCAGCTCGTCGCCGGGGATCTCCATCATCTCCGTCCAGCCGTGGTTGAAGAAGTCGAAGTTGGCCTGGACGTGGGTGATCTCGCGGGCCGCCGCCTCGGTGTGGCCGGCCTCCAACGCGGCGACGTACGTGTCCATCGTCGCGTCGAAGAAGCTATCGAGGTGGTCGCGGCGCTCCTCGCGGCGCTCCTCGTCGGCCTTGTTGAGGAAGATGCTCGTGTGGAGGTCGACGAGTTTGTCGTTGGCGACGTCGCCGACGACCGGCGTGGTCAACGCCTTCTTGGCGGCCCAGTGACGGATGTTCTGCCGTATCTTCATACGCGTCGTTGGGTCGGGACGCTCTTGAATGTGTGGCGTCGCGGGGTCGCGAGCGGCCGCCTCGGCGACCGCACAGCGAGCGAGTCGGCACGCTCGTGTGCCGAGCCGACCGCGCCGCGGAAGCGTTATTGTGCTAAAAAGACAATATCGTGACGACGATGGCAACGAGTCCGAACGGCGACGACTGGGAGGCACAGATCGAGGCGCAGCGGCGAGCGAAGGCCGAACAGTTCCGCGACTCGGGCCGGTCCCCGCTGCCGGTCTCGATGCGGGGCGACGCGTTCCCCGGCCTCGACTACTTCGAGCCCGACCCGGCGTATCGGTTCGTGCTCCCGCTCTTCGAACACGACGACCCCGAACCGGTGACCGTCGAGACGACCGCCGACGGCGAGCAGACCTACCGGCGCTGGGGCGAGTTCCGGTTCGAGGTCGCCGGCGAGTCGGTGACCCTGCAGGCGTATCGACCGACGGACGGCGGCGACCGCTTCTGGGTCCCGTTCCGCGACGAGACGAACGGTGAGACGACGTACGGCGCGGGTCGCTACCTCGATTTAACGCCCGACCACGACCGGGTCGACGGCGAGTGGGTCCTCGATTTCAACGCCGCGTACAACCCGACCTGCGCGTACAACCACGCGTACGAGTGCCCGCTCATCCCGATGGAGAACTGGCTCGACGTCCCGATCGAGGCGGGCGAACGGGCGTTCCCCGGCGAGCCCGCGGGGAGCGAACACTGACGGAGCGAGGGGCTCACCGCCCTGAGCGGCCGCGCGGTGGCCCGTCGGCGGCCGCGTCGCCGTCGCGGTCTGCGTCGGAGTCCCACACCGTCAGCCGCGGATGACAACCCACATTAACCATGAATCCGAACGCTCGACTATGAGCGATTCGTACGTGATCATCGGTGACGGTATCGCGGGTGCGTCCGCGGCCGAGACGCTCCGCGAGGAAGCGCCCGACGCCGATATCACGGTTCTCACCGACGAGGGGGAGTCCCTCTACAACCGGATCCTGATCAAAGAGTACGCGAAGGGGAAGCTCCCCGAAGCGCCGATCTCGATCCATCAGGAATCGTGGTACGACGACCACGATGTCGACCTGCGACTCAACACCGTCGTCGTCGACATCGACACCGAAAACGACGCGGTCCACACCCACGAGGGCGAGACGTTCGACTACGACTCGCTGCTGCTCGCGGTCGGCGGCACCCCTCAGCAGCTGCCGGTCGAGAACGCGGACGCCGACGGGATCCACCACTTCTGGACGTTCCAGGACGCCCGGAACATCAAAGAGAGCGTCGAGAACGCCGAGCGGGCCGTCATCGTCGGCGCCGGACTCTTAGGGATCGACTTCGCCGCCATCTGCGGCGCCCAAGAGGTCGAGGCGAAGTACCTGATGCGCGGCGACTGCTGGTGGCGCTACGCCCTCTCCGAGGAGGGCGCGGAGATCATGCACGACGCGATGCGGGAGCGCGGCGTCGAGCCGGTCTTCGACTCCGGCGTCGATCACTTCGAGGTCGACGACGACGGCCACGTCGAGGCCGCGGTCGACCCGAACGGCGAGCGCTACGAGTGCGACTTCGCCGGCGTCGCCATCGGCCTCGATTTCAACACGGAACTCGTCGAGAACACGCCGCTCGAAACCGACGACGGCATCGTCGTCGACGAGTTCATGCGCACCAACGTCGACAACGTGTTCGCCGCGGGCGACATCACGACGTTCAACGACCTCATCTTAGGCGATCGGGCGAAGAACGGCTCGTGGGGGTCGGCCAAAGAGCAGGGGACCATCGCCGCCCGCAACATGGTCGAGTACGAGAGCGAGGCGTTCAAGTGGGTCTCGTCGTACTCGATCACCCACTTCGACTTCCCGTTCCTCTCCTTTGGCCACCCGACGCTCGGCGACGACTCGGTCGAGGCGACCACCGCCGAGGGCGAGTGGCGCCGCGTGGCGCTCAAAGACGGGAAAATCGTTGGCGGCGTCCTCATCGGGGACCTCTCGCCGCAGTCCGCATTTAAACAGCTCATGCGCGAGGGGCGCGACGTGTCGGGGCAGACGGACCAGCTGATGGAGCCCGGCTTCTCCGTCGACGACCTCGCCGCGCCGACCGAACAGTAGGGGAGGCGGTCCGACCGCGCGCGCTCGCTTCCAGTACCTTTTCATTGGTCTACGGCCTACGAACCACTCTAATGGCTCCCGGAGCACAGCCCGAGACGCCGCCGGTTCCAGACGCGGGATTCTTCGCGTCGTTCGTCGAGGACTGTTCCGACCCGGTCGTCTCGATAGACGAACACGGGACCGTCGTCCACGCGAACCCGGCCACCGAGGCGGTCGTCGGGTACGATCCGGGCGTGCTCTGTGAGCAGCCGCTCGCATCGATCGTCGCGGACGACGACCCGGACGCGTTCGTGGCGTCGCTCTGCGACCGGCTGACCGAGGCCGACGGCGCGGCCGCGGTCGGAACCGTGCCCGTGTCGATCCGACACGCCGACGGCCACGCGCTGACGTTCTCGGTGCAGTTCTACCGACACAGCGTCGACGACGAGGCGGCCGGCGCCGTCTACACCGGCGTGTTCCGGGACGGGATCGAGGGGGACGGCGGCGCGGAGTTGGCGACGTTCCGGAACCTCGTCGAACACGCCGGACACGCGATATACGTGACCGACACCGACGGGACCATCGAGTACGTCAACCCGGCGTTCACCAAACACACCGGCTACGAGAAACACGAGGCGATAGGCGAGACGCCGGCGATCCTCAACTCCGGCGAGATGGACGACGCCTACTTCGAGGCGCTGTGGTCGACCGTCCTCGACGGCGAGGTCTGGGAAGAAGAGCTCGTCGACCGCCGTCGCGGGGGAGAGCTGTACCACGCCCATCAGACGATCGCGCCCGTGACCGACGACGACGGCGAGGTCACGCGGCTCGTCGCGATCCAGACCGACATCACCGACCGCAAGGAGGCGATGGCGCGGCTGAAACAGTACCGCGACATCGTCGAGCGGCTGGACGACCCGGTTCTGCTCCAGAACCGAGACGGGGGGTTCGAACTGCTCAACGAGGCGGTAAGCGAGTTCGCCGGCGTCCCCCGCGAGGAGCTGTACGGCGAGACCGAAGCGGCGTTCATGGACGACGCGACGGCCGAGGACATCGACGACCACCGCCGGGCGGTCCTCGCGACCGAGACGCCGAGGGAGTACGAGACCTCACCGGAGTTCCCTCACAGCGGAAAGGAGGCGACGTTCAGCACGCAGCGGAGCCCCTACTACGACGGCGACGGCGACCTCGTGGGGACGTTCGCCATCTGCCGGAACATCACCGACCGCAAGGAGCGCGAACGAGAGTTAGAGCGGTACGAGCGCGCGATAAACGGCGCGACAGACCTCATCGCCGCCGTCGACCGCGACAAGCAGCTGCTGTTCGCGAACCCGCAGTACCGAGAGTACCACGGGATCGGCCCCGGCGACGTGACCGGCCTGACGCTCGAAGACGTGGTCGCGCCGGAGGGGTACGAGACGGTCGACCGCCAGGTCGAACGCGCCCTGGAGGGGACGACCGTCGAGTACCGCGCACAGCGGACCCACCCGGTTCGGGGAACGCGGACGTTCGACATCCGGTACTACCCGCTTCAGGAGCCGGGAAGCGAGGAGCCGGCCGGGGTCGTCGGCGTCCTCCGAGACGTGACCGACAGCGAAAACCGCGCGCGACAGCTCCGGGTCGTCGACCGCGTGTTACAACACAACCTCCGGAACGCGCTGACGGTTATCCGCGGGCAGGCGAGACAGATCGCCTCGGGCGAGGCCCAGACGGGCGGCGCGAGCGACGTCGACGAGGGCGTGGTCGACGCGGCCGAGTACGTCATCTCGCGGGCCGACACCCTCATGGAGACGAGCGAGAAAGCCCACCACATCACCGAGGTGTTGGGCGACTCGCCGGAGATCGAACCGGTCGACGTCGGCCGCGCCGCGAGACAGATCGCCGAGACCATCGGCACGGAACACCCCGCCGCGACCGTCGAGGTGTCGGTGCCGGACGACGGGACCGCGGTCGCCGCGGCGACGGCGTGGATCTCGCGGGCGATGGCCGAGCTGGTGCGGAACTCGATCGTCCACCACGACCGCGAGGCGCCCGCGGTCGCGGTGCGGGTGACGGCGGACGACGAGCGGGTGACGGTCGAAGTCGAAGACGACGGACCGGGGCTCACCGGCATGAACCGCGACGTGCTCGTCGACGGCACCGCGGTCGACGCCCTGTATCACGGCAGCGGCCTGGGTCTCTGGCTCGTCTACTGGGTGGTCCAGCAGTCCGGCGGCGTCGCCGCGGTGCAAGAGGCGGAGCCCCGCGGCACGGTCGTGACGCTCACGCTCTCGCGGTCGGACTGCTAACCCGAGGGGGCTCCGATCGACACGTCACTCTCGCTCTCTCAGCCGTCGGTTTCGCGGCGCGTCGGCCGTCTCCGACCCGTTCCGTCGGCGACGGATTTATATTGAATAACCATGTTATATGTCACCATATGCCAGTCCGAGAGACCAACCGGCGGATGCGGCTCCGGCGCACCGGCAGAGTCCCGGCCGACACGACGGTCCGTCACTTCGACGAACTCGCCGACGAGACGCAGGCCGTGGTCGCGGAACTCGCCGACGGCCCGTGGACCGTCCCCGAGACGACGGACCTCGACGACGGCGACGTGGTGAAGTACACCGAGTACTTCGAGGTCCGCGCGCGCTGAGGCGGTCGTCGCCACCGACCTCGAAGCGCCGGGCGAGAACACGGAAGCGAAGTTGTTTTCGCTCGCCGGGAGAAGAGATGGACATGGATAGTGGCGGATCTACCGACATGACGTTGGCGTTCGAACTGAAGGCGCTGAAGGCTCTCGCGGACCCCAACGACGTGTTCAACAACGCCCGGCAGTGGACGGAGTACGTCGGCGTCGTCAGCGAGAAACCGACCTACGTCGTCACGAACTTCACCCGCAAACACCGCGTGCGACAGGACTTCTTTTCGGGGCCGCGCGGCGTCGAGGAGAGTTTAGAGAACATCGCACAGCAGTTCGACACGGATCGACACGTGTTCGTCGGCGTCGACGAAGCGGACGAGGCGCTCGCTGAGGCGACCGACTGGGAGTTCCTCCACGTCGACGACGCGGCCGAGGCCGCGGGATGGACCCTCGCGACCGGCGAGGAGGCGTCGGAGGCCGCAGAAGAGCCTACGCGCGACGACTGGCCGTAAACGGATCGGCCGCATCGCGGCCCCCTCGCGTCGACCGATGCCGGCGAAGTCGGCCGGGGCGTCGGAGAGGTGTTTTCACCGTCGGCGAGATACAGTGGCCCATGAGCGACGCGCACGACTCCGAGAGTCAGGGGCACGGCGACGACGGCGGAGACGATCACGGCCACGCACACGACAGTGGGGACGATCACGGCCACGATCACGACGGCGGGGACGATCACGGCCATCACAGCCACGACGCAGCGTCCGTCTCGGTCGCCGTCGTAACGGTAACGTCCTCGCGGACGCTCAAGGAGGACCCCTCCGGCGAGTACCTCGTCTCCGCGTTCGAGTCGGCCGGCCACGAGATCGCCGTCCACGAACTGGTCCGCGACGAGTACGACAGCGTGCAGGGGACCGTCGACCGGCTCGCGCGCCGGGACGACACCGACGCGGTCGTCACCACCGGCGGGACGGGCGTGACGCCCGACGACGTGACGCCCGAGGCCGTCGAACCGCTCTTCGCCAAGACGCTCCCCGGATTCGGCGAACTGTTCCGCCGGCTCTCCTACGAAGAGGTCGGCACGCACACGATCGGCTCGCGAGCGGTCGCCGGCGTCACGACCGCGACGCCCGTCTTCTGTCTCCCCGGCTCCGAGAACGCGGTCCGACTCGGCGTCGACGAGATCATCCTCCCCGAGATCGGCCACCTCGTCGGGCTCGCGAGCCGGGACAGCGACGACGATACGGAACCCGAAGCGGAAGACGAAGACGCCGACGCGGAACAGACGCCCGCTCCCGAGTCAGCCGACGGCGACGCCGATCAGGCCTCCTGACGGACGCCCGTGAGGAAGTTCCGGATCAGGTCGTGGCCCGCGGCGGTCAACACGCTCTCCGGGTGGAACTGGACCGCCTCGATCGGGTACTCGCGGTGCCGGATCCCCATCACGATCTCGTCGCCCTCGTGGTCGGTGGTCGCGCTCACTTCGAACGCGTCCGGGACCTCGGTCGCGGCCAGCGAGTGATACCGGCCCGCGCGGAACCCCTGTTCGAGGCCGGCGAACACCCCGACGCCGTCGTGGTCGACGGGGAACGCCTTCCCGTGAATGGGCTCTGGCGCGTGCCCGACGCTCCCGCCGTACTCGTAGACTGCGGCCTCAAGCCCGAGGCAGACGCCGAGCGTCGGCACGGTCGGCGAGAGGTCGCGTAACACCGCCATCGTCACGCCCACGTCGCGGTCGTTCTTCGGGTGGCCGGGGCCGGGACTGATGATGATCGCGTCCGGCTCGGCCGCTTCGATCGCCGCCAGCGACGCCGTGTTCTTCAAAACCGTTACGTCGATCGCCTCGCCGTCGAGCGGCTGATCGGAGACGTACTCGACGAGGTTGTAGGTGAACGAGTCGAAGTTGTCGACGATGACGACGTTCATTCGTCGGCCTCCGTGCCGGCCGGCAGCGGCTCTTCGGCCGCCGGCTCCTCGCGGATGCGGTCGATCGCGGCCAACACGCCGTCCATCTTCTGTTCGGTCTCCTCGTACTCGGCGGCCGGGTCGGAGTCGGCGACCAACCCGGCGCCGGCGCGGACCGTCACCGCGGTCTCGGTCGAGCCGTCGTCCTCTGTCGACTCGTCGAGCGTCGCCGTCCGGATCACGATGGCGAAGTCGGCGTCGCCGGTCCACGAGTAGTAGCCGACGCCGCCGCCGTACGCCTCTCGCGGGGTCGCCTCCAGCGACTCGATGATCTCCATCGCCCGGACCTTCGGCGCGCCCGTGAGCGTCCCGGCCGGGAACGTCGCCCGCGTCGCGTCGAACGCGTCGGCGTCGGCCGCAAGCGTCCCCGTCACGGTCGACTCGATGTGCTGGACGTGGCTGTACTTGAGGACGTTCATGAACTCCTCGACGCGCACGGAGCCCGCCTCGGAGACGCGCCGCACGTCGTTGCGCGCCAGGTCGACCAACATCGTGTGTTCGGCGCGCTCCTTCGCGTCGGCGAGCATCTCCCCGGCGAGGCGACGGTCCTCGACCGGGCTGGTCCCCCGCGGGCAGGTGCCCGCGATCGGATTGGAGACGATCCGGTCGCCCCGCACCGACACCAGCGTCTCCGGGCTCGCGCCGACGATGCTGCGGTCGTCGTGGCGCAGGACGTACATGTACGGCGAGGGGTTCACCTCGCGCAGCGCCGCGTAGAGGCCGAGCGAGTCGACTTCGCCGCGGAGCTCGCGGCTCCGCGAGATAACGCCCTGATAAATGTCGCCGTCGAGGACGTGCCGTTTCGCGGTCCGGACCGCCTCCTCGTACTCCTCGCGCGGGCCCGCGGTCTCGCCGTCGACCCGGATGCCGCCGGGGTCCGGCGGCGATGCATCTCGGAGTTCAGTGCGAACCCGCTCCGCCTCGGCGACGAGGTCGTCGTAGACGGCCGCGGGGTCGTCGTCGACGCCCACGACGGGGGTACAGACGAGTTCGACGGTGCCCTCCTTGTCGTCGAAGACGACGGTCCGGGTCGTCAGCGCGAACTCCGCGTCCGGGAACTCGGTCGCTGGGCGGTCGACGCCGACCTCCTCCAACCAGAGGTCGTAGACGGCCTCGTACGCGAGGAAGCCGACGAAGCCACCGGAGAGTATCTGGCGGTCGGTGTCCGGAAAGCCACGGAGGCGCACGTCGGGGAACGCCGCGCGGATCCGATCTATCGCGTCGCCCGCTGCGGGCCCCAACGCGCCGTCGTCATCGCCGTCACCGTTAATAAACTCCGCCGCCGGGGCGAGCCGCGTCACGTCGGTCCGGTCGGGGTGGACCGAGATGATCGCCTCCGGGTCGTAGCCGACGAACGAGTAGCGGGCGTGTTTGTCGGCGTCGCCGTCCGCGGTGAACGCGCCGTCCGGGTCACTGGAGGCGACCTTCTCGCCGGACTCCAAGAGGAATCCGTAGGGGCCGTCGCCGACCAGCGTGGCGTACGCCGCGAGCGGCGTCACGTCGGCGTCGAGCGACGCGGACGCGCGGACCACGACGGGCTTTTCGGCGTCGGCCGCGAGCTCGACGAACTCGGCCTTCGAGCGGTCGAGCGGGTTCGCGTCGGTCATGCCAACTCCATCTCCCGTCCCGCGTTCGCGACGAAGCGGGCCACCGCGTTGTGGTCTTTCCGGCCGTCTTCGATCTCGACCCCGGAGGCGACGTCGACCGCGAAGGGGTCGGCGACGCGGACGGCCTCGGCGACCGTGTCGGCCGTGAGCCCGCCAGCGAGGACGACCGGCGTGGTGAGCCGGGCCGCGAGGTCGCCGGTCGCGCGCCAGTCGTGCGTCTCGCCGGTGCCGCCCGCGCCCGACTCGTCGGTCGAGTCGACGACGAGCGCGTCGACCGCCCCGTCGAACTCCTCGGCGCGGGCCGGGTCGTCGGCGTCGACCGTCAACAGGACCTTCCGCGCCGTCTCCGCCCGGATGTATCGCAGTTCGTCGGGGGTCCACTCGCCGTGGAGCTGGATCGCATCTGGGGTCGTCATCCGCGCGAGCTCGACCGCGCGCTCGGCGGACTCCGGCATCGTCACGAGCGTCGCGGTGACGAAGGGCGGCACGTCGGCGAGCAGTTCCGCCGCCGTCGCCGGGTCCACCTCGCGCGGGGAGTCGACGGGCACGTCCGTGATGACGCCGATCGCGTCGGCGCCGGCGTCGACCGCGGCGCGGAGGTCGGCCTCTCGCGTCAGCCCGCAGATCTTCACGCGGGCCATCAGTTCGCCTCCGACGCCGCGGTCTCGCCGCCACACAGCGCCGCGAACTTCGCCGCGGCCGCCCCCGAGTCGATCGCTTCCGCGGCGCGCTCGACGCCCGCCGCGAGCGTCTCGGCCTCGCCGGCGACGTAGATCGCGGCGCCCGCGTTCGCGAGCACCAAGTCGCGTTTGGGGCCGGTGACGGAGCCGTCGACGATACCCCGGAGGTCGGCCGCGTTCTCCTCGGGGGTCCCGCCGGCGACGGCCTCGATCGGCGCGCGATCGAGCCCGAGGTCCTCGGGCGATATCGTGAACTCCCGGACCTCCTCGCCCGTCACCTCGGCGACGACCGTCTCGTCGTGGATCCCGATCTCGTCCATCCCCGCGCCGTGGACCACCAAGGCGTGTTCGACGGGCATGTGCGCGAGCGACCGGGCGATGGTCCCCACCAGGTCCGGGTCGTACACGCCGAGGACCTGGGCGTCGGCGCCGGCCGGGTTGGTGAGCGGGCCGAGGACGTTGAAGATGGTCCGCATCCCGAGCTCCTTGCGCGGGCCGATGACGGCCTTCATCGCCGGGTGGAAGACGGGCGCGAGCATGAAGCCGATCCCGTTCGTCTCGATCGCTTCCTCGACGGCGGGCGGCTCCGCCTCCACGTCGGCGCCGGCGACCTCCAGCACGTCCGCGCTCCCCGACGAGGAGGAGACCGAGTAGTTGCCGTGTTTGGCGATCGGCACGCCGGCGCCCGCCGCGACGATGGCGGCCGTCGTCGAGACGTTGATCGTGTCGTAGTCGTCGCCGCCGGTCCCGCAGGTGTCGACGAGCGGTTCGCGGTCCGGGTCGATCGTCCGCGCGGCGTCGCGCATCCCCTGGGCGAAGCCGGCGATCTCCGCCTCGGTCTCTCCCTTCGCCCGGAGCGCGGCGAGGAGCGCGCCGATCTGCGCCTCGGTCGCCTCCTCGAAGACCAGTCGTGCGGTCTCGCGCGCCTCGTCGACCGTCAGGTCCGTCCCGTCCGTCACGCGTTTGACCGTGTCTGTGATATTCATTGTGTACACCGATGTATTGTTTCGCGTTATGATGTACAAATCTGTACACCAATTTAACGCTGTCGCCGTCGCGGCACACGATCGCACGCCGAAAAAGTCGCCGGGAGTCGTCAGTCGTCCGCGACCGCGGGTTCGGTCGCCGCCGCTTCGGGAGTCGGCTCGACGGCGTCGCCGTCGTCCATCGGCGCCCACTCCATCTCGCCGGCGTAGTGGAACGCGCGGTGGTCCTGCGTCGGGTCGACGACCGTCAGCGAGAGCCAGCCGTTGTCCAGCAGCTTCGTCACCGACTCGTGGCCCGTCATCGCCTCAGTCACCCGGTCGACCGGCGCGTGGACGACGGTCGAGAGGCGGAGCGGCTGGTGGTACGGCTCGTCGTCGGCCGCCATCAGCGACTGGAGCGGGAGGCCCGTCATCAGGTCGCCGCCGTTGCCCTGATAGACGCCGACGTTGCCGACCGGGTTGTGGGTGATCTTCGAGCCGCTGCCGTACACCGCGTTGTCGACCGTCGAGAAGTAGTACTGCGTGTTGATCCACTGCGTGACGACCATCGGGCCGGTGAGGATCGCTTCGAGGGCGTCGCCGTCGTCGTCGGTCGTCCAGTCGTACGAGTGCAGGAACGCGCGCCCGTTGAGGTCGGCCTCGCTCGTCAGTTCGCGCGGCCCGATGACGAAGCCGGCGTTGCCCGCCAACCCCCACTCCGGACGCGTCTCGGCCCAGTCGCCGGCGCGGCGCCGCACCTCGTCGGCGCCGGCGGCGGCGTCGACGCCCATCGCCTCGGCGCGCTCGGCGGCCGCGTTCTCGCGGGCGGTTTCGAGGTCGGCGCGCAGAGTTTCCAGATCGGCTTCGTGGCTCGCCGGCACGTCGCCGTACAGTTCCACCTCGTCGGTCGTCGTGTTGTGCTGGCCGGCGAGGAAGACGGTGTCGTCGGGGATTGCGAAGCCGCGCTCGCGCAGCGCCGCCTGCACGTCCGAGTCGGCACAGATCCGAGCGAGCACGCGCGCGCTCGGCCCGCCGGGGTTCCCGGCGCAGGCGCCACAGTCCAGACTCGAGTCGAAGGGGTTGTTCGCCGTCTCGCTGGCGTGGCCGGTGAACACGACGAGGCGGCCGAACTCGGTCCAGCCCATCAGGTCGAAGGCGGTCGCGGCGTACTCCACCTTCTCGTCGTGGGTCAGCCCCACCGGGAGCCCGTCGGCGTGCGTGAACTGGTGGCTGACGAGTTGGTCGCAGAACTCGTGGTCGTCCGGCACCGCGTCGTCGGCGCTCGTCAGGAACTCGCGGACGCGACCGGGAACGAGCGTCCGCGCCGCGAGCGCCACGCCGTACCCGCTTCCGGCGTTCTCGACGAAGCCGAACGCGCTCGCGGGGTTTGTCTTCAGCGACTCCAGCACCTCGCCCGCCACCTCGCGGATGCTCGTCAGGCGGTCGTGGCGCGCCCGCGTCTCCTCGTCGACGGGCGTCTCGCTGATCCGGTGTTGCGGCTCCACGATCGGCGGACAGGCGGCGACCGGCCCCTCGGCGTCGTACCCGCTGTACTCCATCGGCACGCCGAAGAAGCCGGCGTACCCGTGGGTCTCGTACGCGCCCGTGGCTTCGAGGTGGCGCCGGAACACTTCAGAGCGCGTGTCGATACAGAAAACCAACTGGGCGTCGGGGCGCTCGGCCTCCGCGGTCTCGCGCTCGGCCAGCGCCCGGCTCTCGTCGGCGACGTGGTCGACGACCGCCGCGCGGTAGCTCGCCTCCCACGCGCTGAGGAAGGCCTCGGCGAGTTCGTCGGCGGGGTCGGCGCCGGGGGTCGCCGGGCCGGTGTCCGTCTCGATGTCGACGCCGAACGCGTCGAGCAGCGAGAGGCGGACCGCGAGGTAGTCGACGAGCGTCATCGGACAGGCCGACTGCCAGTCGCGGTCGGCGTCGGCGCGCTGCTTGATGAAGCCGGTCCAGCCCGGCAGCGCCGCCAGCTGCTCTTCGAAGATCGGTATCCACTGCTGTTCCGGGTGCGCCTCAAGGACGGCCTCGATCGCCGCAGCCGGCGTCTCGGGTAACGAGGCGACGACGCCGGCGTCGGGGATGTCGCCGTCGTGTTCGGCCACCGCGCGGAAGGCGGTATAAAAGCCCGCGTCGCGGTCCGGCATCGCCCACTTCGCGCTCCCCTCGTCGAGGAACGCGGCCAGCCACTTGGTCAGCACGTGGTCGACCCGCTCGTCGGCCGCGTCCGCCGGCTCGGATTCGACCCCGGTGTCGAGGCGTTCGAGCAGCGTCTCGGGGTCGTCGTCGAACCCGCGGGCGTCGAGCGCGTCGCGGAGCTGCTCCCGGTCGATCTGGCCGTCTTCGAGCGCCGCCCGGAACGTCTCCCGGCTCGGGTACCCGCGGCCGCCCAACAGGTCGGCCGCCTGCGTCACCGCCTCGCCGAACGGCAGGTCCTCGAACCCCGAGAGGGGGTTGGCCGTCACGAACGAGTGGATCGGCCAGACCGAGCCGACCGTCTTCGCCGCTTCGTCGATACGCGCTTCGATGGTGGGTTCAGTACTCATTGTAATCCTCCGCGTTCGTCAGCACCGTCCCGGCGGACGGGTGGCTCGCGTTCACGAGCGCGACGTAGAGCCGCCGGCTGCGCTCGTGGACGCCCGCGTCGACCCCGACGTACGCGGCGAGGAAGGCGACGGCCACGACACCGTGGAACACGGTCAGTTCGGTCGGCGCCGTGACGAGCGGGACATCGGTCAGAACCGCCGAGACGCCCCGGTACACGACCGCGTACACGGTGATGGCGGGCAGAAACACCAGGGGGATCGCCCCGTACCGGACCGTCGCCGGCAACGAGGTGCGGCGGACCACGTTGCGGGCCGCGTGGAGGGTCGTGAACACGACGAAAAGCGCCAGCAGGAGCCCGGTGTCGAAGCCCGCTCCCTTCCCGGTGACCAAGACGAACAGCGCACCGCCGGCCAGCCCGGTCAGGAGGGTCACGACGGCGCCGAGACGCCCTACCGAGTCCGTCGACGAGGGCTTCGGATTCGTCCGCTCGACCTCGCCGCCCGCCCCGAGGAAGTGGTAGGCCTTATAAAAGCCGTGGAGGATGAGGTGGGTGATCGCCGCGCCGAAGAAGCCGAGGCCGGCCTGCATGATCATAAACCCCATCTGGCCTATCGTCGAGCAGGCGAGTTTGCTCTTCACGTCCGGGCGGACGGACCTGAGGAGCTTTCCGAGGAGCGCGCTGGTCGCCCCGAGCGCGACGATAGCGAGCATGAGTCCGGCGTCGACGGTGACGACGGGCGCGAAGCGCAACAGGAGGACGCCGCCCGCGTTGACGAACCCGGCGTGCATCAGCGCGGACGCCGGCGTCGGCGCCGTCATCGAGGAGAGCAGCCACCCGTGGAACGGGACGAGCGCGGACTGGATCATCGCCGCGAGGACCAGCGCGCCGGCGGCGAGGAGCCACACCGGGCCGCCGAGCGCGTCCGCGCTCGCTGCGACGCCGGACACCGTCGTCGCGCCGGTCGTCCACCAGAGCGCGCCGAGTGCGACGCCGAGCAGCGCGCTGCTGGCGACGAAGTAGCGACGCGCGAGCGCCCCGGCCGCCTGCGCTTGGTCCCAGCCGCTGGCGATGCCGATGAGCCCCGCCATCACCAGCCCCATCGCCAGCCAGAGGAGGGCGAACAGGGCGAGGTGGTCGGCCGCGACGAGCAGCAGCACGACCGTCACGAATCCGAAGACGCCGACGAAGAACTTCGTCTCGTGGGCGCTCCCCGCCATGTACCGGCGGGAGTAGCTGTGGACGATACCGCCGAAGAAGGTGACGACGACCCACATCAGGACCGTCAGCCCGTCGACGGCGACGAAGCCGGGGATCTCCCAGCCGACGCCGACGCCGAACCCAACTCGGCCGACGAGCGCCGCGAGGCTCGCCACGAACAGCGACCACGCGAGCCACGTGCATGCGACGGGCACGAGCGACGACTCCGTCGCCGTGTCCGGAAGCGCTCCGACCGCCGAGTTCGAGGTGCGTCCTGCCATTGTCAGTCCAGTCGACCGGTATCGGCGGCCGACGCGCGTCGGCAAACCGAATTTGGTCGTCTTCACTCTGTCTGGAGAACAGATTAACTATTAAATCTATCTGTATTCCCAATTTGTTCGCAAAAGGCCTGTTTAAAGAACATTATAAAACATTACACTACTCGAATTCGGGACGGACAGGCGGTCTGTGGCGGCCTGCGCCGTCGCGCGGATCGACGCGCCGGTCGACGAGCGGATCGACGCGACGACGGCCGGGCCGGTCGGCGACCGGGGCGTTCGCTCTCCGCGGTCAGAAAACCCTATCGTTGCCCGCTCCGGTGTGTCCGTATGGAGGAACTCACGGGGACGATTCTCGCCGGGGAGTCGTTCGAGCCGATCCGCGGCCGCCTCGTCGTCGAGGACGGCCGGATCGAGGCGGTCGAGGAGACCGACACGTCGTCGGACGACATCGTCCTGCCGGCGTTCGTCAACGCGCACACGCACATCGGCGACTCCGTCGCGAAGGAGGCGGCCGTCGGCCTCTCGCTCGACGAGGCCGTGGCCCCGCCGAACAGCCGCAAACACCGTCGGCTGGCGGCCGCCGACCGCGACGACCTCGTGGCGGCGATGCGGCGCACCCTCCGGTACATGCGCCAGACGGGGACGGTATCCTGTCTCGACTTCCGCGAGAACGGCGTGTACGGAGCGCGAGCGCTCCGCGACGCGGCCGAGCCGGTCGCCGTCGACCCGTTCATCTTCGGCAGCGACGACCCGGCCGTCCTCGACGTCGCCGACGGCTACGGGGCGTCCGGCGCCAACGACAACGAGTTCTCCACGCAGCGCGCGGCCTGTACCGAACGCGGGGTCCCGTTCGCCATCCACGCCGGCGAGCCGGACGCGACCGACATCCACCCCGCGCTCGACTTAGACCCGGACCTGCTCGTCCACATGGTCCACGCCGAACGGGAGCACCTCGACCGCGTCGCGTCCCAGTCAGTCCCGATCGCCGTGTGCCCGCGGGCGAACACGGTCCTCGGCGTCGGGGACGCGCCGCTGCGTTCCCTCCTCGATCACACGACCGTCGCGCTCGGCACGGACAACGTCATGTTGAACTCGCCGTCGATGTTCCGCGAGATGGCGGACGCGGCGAAGCGGTTCGACGTGACCGACCGCGAGGTGTTGCGGATGGCGACGACCGCCGGGGCGGAGATCGCCGGCCTCGACTGCGGGGTCATCGAACCCGGCCGCCGGGCGGCGCTCGTCGTCCTCGACGGCGCGTCGAACAACTTGGCCGACTCGGTCGACCCCGTCGCGTCGGTGGTCCGCCGCGCGAGCGCGCTCGATGTCAAGCGCGTGATCGGCTGAGGGGCTATTTAAAAGGGAAGCCGGTTACTCGTCGGTCTCCGCGTCGAACTTGCCGAACGGGGTCGTCTCGTGGCTCCGAACGAGGACCTCGTCGGCGACGGTCACGCCCATGTCGAGCAGCTCCTGTGCGACGGGCGTGATGTCGCCGTCCGACTCGCCGACCACGGTGACGAGGAGGTTCTGCTCGCCGGTGACCAACTCTTGTACCGAGACGACGCCGTCGATTTCGAGGATCTTCGGCAGCAACTTCCCGCGCTCGGGTATCGCCGCGGTACAGTAGAGCAGCATCCGAAGCGGGTACCCCGACTCCTGGTAGTCGACCTCGGCGCTGTACCCCTTGATTATCTCGTCGCTCTCGAGCTGCTGGATGCGCTTGCGGACGGTGCTGTCCGAGGTGCCCGTTCGCTTCGCGATGTCCCCGGACGAGCTGTTCCGGGCGTCCTCCTGTAGCGCGTACAGGATCGCCCTGTCCACGTCGTCGATCGGGTCCTCTGCCATGCCGGATCTCCGTGGCACGGGCACTTTACCTTTCACGTCGGCCGCTCCGCCGACTACGACCCCTCTAAGGCGGCCGAGCCGTCTCCCTCGACGACGACCACGGGGACCGCGGCGTCGTCGATCACGGTGTCGGCCGTGGAGCCGAAGACGAACCGCCCGACGGTCCCGGTCGTGGGCGCGCCGATGACGACCAGATCGTAGTAGGGCGACTGCTCGACGATCGCGCCCGCCGCCGACCGGTCCTCGACGAGCCAGCGGTCGACCCGGTCGAAACTCCCCAGCCGGTCGCGGGCGGCGTCGAGCATCCCCTCGCCGGTCGCGACGTAGTCGGCTTGGTCGCCCCCGGTCTGCGGCGTATCGTCGGCGTGTGCGGCCTCGCTGCCGGCCGTCCCCGGCGGGCCGTCGGCCAGCGCGGCGTCCGAGGGGACGACGTGAAAGAGTTCGAGCCACGCCTCGGTCGCGTCCGCTATCGCCCGTGCCACGTCCACGGTCGCCCCCGAGTGCGGGCCGGGTGCGACGGCGACGAGGATCGAGGAGACGCGGTCCGGCCGCGACGCGCGATCCGCCCGTTCGAGCGACGCGTCGGTCGCCGTCGCCGTCGACTCGACCGCCGCCGCGACCGTGGCATCCACTATCGGCTCGCCGACCTGCGGGGCGTCCTCGCTCGGGGCGCCGTCGATCCCCGGTTCAGTCGCTCCGCCGCCCCCCTCGCCGGCCTCGCTCCCGTTCATACCTCTTCGTCAGACGTGCGTCTGATAAATCCCGTTGGTCACACAGTCGACAGGTCACTCGCGGAAGTACGCGTCCTGCTCGAACGGCTCGGACTCCCCCTCGACGGCGACCACGTCGAGCGCGGTGACCTCGGCGCCGACGCCGAGGAGGCCGGCGAGGCTCGGCTCCGTGCGCCCCTCGTCGCCGGAGATGAGCTCCTTGATGTAGAGGCCGCCTTCGCCGTGAATCTCGACGGTCGCGTGGCGCGCGTCCTCGCGCTCGGCGGTCGCCTCGTACACGTCGCGCTCGCGGGTGAGGCTCGCGCGCCGGTGGTCGACCCGGTTCGGCGTGTACTGTTCGACGGTCGTCCCCTCCAGTTCCTCGACCGCGGCCGCGAGGGCGTCGGCGTCCACGTCGGCGTCGAAGGCGACCTGCGCGCGGTAGCGCTTGGCCGCGTCGTGTTCTTTCACCCGCTCGACCATGTCGTAGGTCGCGAGGCGGAGCCCCTCGACCTCAACGGCGCCGTCGGCGAAGGCGTTGATGTCGGCCCGGAGGCGCTCGGTGTCGACCCGGCGGCGACGCGGCTCCTCGACTTCGATCACGAACGGCCGGCCCGTCCCGAGCATCAGGGCGTCCACGTCCTCGCGACCCGCGCCGTGGAACGTCGCCTCGGTGCCGTCCATCACGTCCTCGACGATGGGCGCGGTGTACTCCTCGACGCTGTCGTCGTAGAGGTAGCCGGAGCCGCCGCAGTGGTCACAGGGGTCGGCGCCCTGTCGCCCGGAGCCTTTACACTCGCGGCAGGGCCACTCGGTCTGGGGGATGTCGCGCTCCAGTTTCCGGTAGCGACCGTACACGAACGTGGAGTTCACCTTCGCGTCGATGGCGTCCTCGGCCAGATCGATGGTGAACTGCACGTCGGGGCGGTCGAACGAGACCTCCGCGCCCGTGAGCCGACCGAACCGCTTGCCGACCTCGCGGTTGAACTCCGATTTAAACGGCTCGCCCGCGTCGTCGTCGAGGCCGGCGTCCGCGCGGAGCAGCGCCTCGTTCTCCTCGATCAACGGCGGCGGGCGCGTGCCGACGTTGTAGGTGGCGAACTCGATGTCCTCGACCGCCTCGGCGGCGCGTTCCGCCCACGCGTCGAACTCGGTACAGCGGCCCTCACAGATCCAACAGTCCGCGGTGTCGACGGGCTCGTGGTCCTCGTCGTCGCGCAGCGCGAGCGCGGTCCGCAGCGACGACCCGCGCTCGGCGTTCGATAGCCCGAAACTCCGGTCGGCGACGAGTCGGCCGAGGCAGGCGTCACACACCGGTCCCGTCTCGGTCGCCCGCGCCGCGACCTCCAGTACGTCCATACGTCCTCCAGCGGGCCGCGTGGTAACTGTCTTACTACATCGCGGGCGGCCCGCGGGCGACCGCGGAGAGCGACCCGCGGGCGACTCCCGGCCGACTTAAGAAGGTCCGCGTTGTCTCGGCGACCGTGAACGGCCCGGCCTCGCGCGAGGAGAAACTGGAGCTCGGCGTCGAGCTGTTGGCCCACCTCGAACACGAGGAGCTGGCGCTGCCGGACGCGATAGACCGGATCGAGACGGTGACGACGAACCCCTCGCTCACGCGCGACATCTTAGACGCCGCCGAGAAGCGCGGCGTGATCGAACGCGAGGGCGCGCTTCTCAGCGTCCGGCGCGGCGGGACCTACGTGAACTACGAGCGCCAAGTGGTCCAGCGCGACGGCGAGTTCGACTGTCGCCGCTGCGGGACGACGATCACGACCGGCCACTTCGTGAAACTGGACGCCGGCGAACTCGGCCCGTTCGGCTCATCCTGTATCCGGAAGGTGACCGGGCGCGACGGCGACGACTCCCGGACGGAGTAGCGGCCGCGGGTGGCACGGCGTGCGAGACGTGGCGCGTTCAGCGGCGGGTCGTCGACAGACTCCTCGCCGAGTGGCGAGTCAGCAGGGCGTTGGTAGTCGGACCTCGATCGCCGTCCTGGCGTCTGCGTCCAGGACCTCGGTCTCGCCGTCGACCGTCGTCACGAGCCAATAGGTCAGCCACAGTCCCAGTCCCTGCCCGTGAACCAGCGGCGTCTCTTTGCCCGTCACCAGCATGGCTCGTTCCAACTCGGGCAGTCCGGGGCCGTCGTCGCTCACGCGGACGACAATCCATCGATCCGTCTCCTCGATTTCGACGTCGACCGATGCCGGATCACCGCCGTGTTTCGCGGCGTTATCGACGAGTTCGAACAGCGCCGTTTCGATGCGCGGGAGCGTCTTCGCGACGGCGGTTTCCGGCGCGTCCACGAGTATCGAGTCGTCCGGATAGCGCAGTTCGCACTCCGAGGCGATCCGCTCGACGAGGGGAACCACGTCCAGCGGCTCCAACTCGCTGGACGTGTCGCGGTTCTGTTCGATCTGTTGGGCCGATTCACTCAAGTTAAGCAACCGGGTCGCAGCGGCACAGATGAGGTCTGCTCGTTCCGCGTTCTCTTCGCTCAGCTCGTCTGCGAGCAGTTCCGCGTACCCCCTGATAATGCCCATCTCGTTTCGGACGTTGTGCCGAAGCACCCGGTTGATGACGCTTATCATCCCTTCGCGTTGGCGGCGGTCGCTCGCGTCACGAACCATCAGTTGGATTTCGACAATGTCGTCCGGAGTTCGCTGCGAGTCGGGGACGCTCCCGTCGTAGATCGGGACGCCGCGAATATCGGAATACACGATCGAGCCGAACTTCGTTTCTAAGGGGAAATCGCGGACCTCGGCCGGCTCTCCGTTCAGTATCTGCGTGATTTTCTCCCTCGCCCAGTCGGTCGCCTCCGCGTCGGGATAGGTGATCGTGATCGGCTGGCCCACAAGTCCGGCAGGCGAATAGTCGAGGAGTTCTCGGACGCTCTCCGAGGCGTAGGTGAACACGCCGTCCGTGTCCGCTCTGAACACCGAATCGAAGTTCGAATCGACGACCGCGCGGTAGATCTCTTCTTGTTCGTTCAGTCGTTCTTCGCGCCGTGTGAGCTGTCGTTCGTACGTCTGTCGTTCGAGCGCCTGTCCGGAGAGCCGAGCGATGAGTTCGACGAAGAACTGTTCGGCGTCGGTGAACGACCGGTTCCGGGGGTCGTCGTCGGCAAAACAGACGGTTCCGTGGATCACCCCATCGACGCTGACTTTTGCTCCGATGTACGCGCCGAGGTCGAACGTTCGAACGGCCGTTTCCGAAACGGCGGACGAGATGTTGGCGTCTTGGATGGCGAGCGGGCTTTCCAGTTCGACGGTTCGTCGACAGTAGGCCTCATCGAGTGGACAGCTCGCTCCCGGCTGGATCAACGGATGGTCGCCGACTGCCTGAAGAATCTCTTGGCTCTCAGCGGTGATCCGCGTGAAGAACCCGACCGAGAGGTCGAGATACTCGGTTCCGAGCTCGAGCCCCCGGTCGATCCGTGTTTCGACATCCTCGATAGGTGGTGTAAATATCTCGTAGATCTGCGCCCGATACGCCTCGGCGTCCATAGATTTCGTACGTCCAGAGCCGGCATTAGCATTTCTATCAGACAGTATCTCACACAACAATCCCCGTCGAACGAGCACTGGTAGTCGGATTCAATGCCCCGCGAGCGGCGCCGCGCTCTCGATCCGTCCTTCGACGCGCACAGCCGTTGTTTATAAGCCTCGCCCGGCCCCTCCCTCAGGCATGACCGACGACCTCGGGACGCCGGTGCTGGACGACCACCTCCACCTCGACCCGCGCCACGGGCGCGGCATCGACGCCGTCGAGGACTTCGTTCACCTCGGCGGCACCCACCTGCTCGTGGTGAACAAACCGTCGTGGCACCTCGGCGTCGAACCCGACGAACCGGCCGACTTCCGGCCCGTCTTCGAGGAGACGCTCGACGCGGTCGCGGCCGCAAACGAGGTCCTGCCGGGCCGGGCGTGGCCCGTCCTCGGCGTCCACCCTGGACTTATAAGCCGGCTCGTCGACGAGCGGGGGTTCTCGCCCGCGGACGCCCGCGACCTGATGTGCGGCGGGCTGGAGGTCGCGAGCGAGTTCGTCGCCGACGGCGAGGCGCTCGCGTTAAAGTCCGGGCGCCCGCACTACGACGTGAGCGACGCGGTCTGGGACGCCTCGAACGCCGTGACGCGGCGCGCGTTCGAACTCGGCGCCGCCTGCGACTGCGCGGTCCAGCTCCACACCGAGGCCAGCGAGGACCTCACCGATCTGGCCAGCGTCGCCGAGGAGTCGGGACTCGACCCGACGCGCGTCGTGAAACACTACGCCGAGGGGCGGCTCGCGGGCCCGACGCCGAGCGTGATGAGCGAGAAGGACCGGCTCGAACGCGCCGCCGAGTCGGGCGAGCCCTTCCTGATGGAGACCGACTTCGTCGACGACCCGGACAGGCCGGGGATGGTGTTGGGGCCGAAGACCGTTCCCCGCCGCGTCCGCTGGATGCTGGCGGAGGGGTACGACGAGGCGGTTCACACCGCGCACGTCGAGACGCCCCGCTCGGTGTACGACATCGACACCGAGGCGACGCTGGAGGAGCCCTCGCCGTGATCGGCCGCCTCCTCGCGGACGACGCCGAGGGCGACGCCGCACCCCCGACACTCCTGTTCACGGGGTTCCCCGGATTCCTCGGGTCGGCGCTGCTCCGCCGGGTCCTCGCTCGCGGCGACGGCCCCGTGGCGTGTCTGATACAGTCGCAGTACCGCGATCTGGCCGCGAAGCGCGCACGGGAAATCGTGTCGGCCGTCGGCGAGGCGGACGCCGGGACCGAGGGCTCCGCGACCGACGCCGGCGCCCCGGCGGTCCACCTCTACGAGGGCGACATCACGGCGCCGGACCTGGGCCTCGGGTCTGCGCTCGACGACCCGGATCTGCTCGCGGGCGTCGAGGAGGTGTACCACCTCGCGGCCGTCTACGACCTGAGCGTCGACGCCGACCTCGCCGAGGCGGTAAACGTCCGCGGGACCGAACACGTCCTCGACGCGGCGGAACGGCTCGGGGTCGAGCGCCTCCACTACGTGAGCACGTGTTACGTCAGCGGCCGGTACGACGGCGTCTTCACCGCCGACGACCTCCGAGCGGGACAGCCGTTCAACAACCACTACGAGGCGTCGAAACACCGCGCCGAAGTCGCGGTCCGCGAGCGGATGGCCTCCGGGCTCCCGGCGACCGTGTACCGCCCGGCCATCGCCGTCGGCGACAGCGAGACCGGCGCGACGGACAAGTACGACGGGCCGTACAACCTCCTCCGACTCCTGCTCGCACAGCCGGAGCGGTTCGCCGTGGCGTTTTCCGTCCGCGGCGCGGCCGACACCGAACTGAACGTCGTCCCGCGCGACTACGTCGTCGACGCCATCGCCGCGCTGAGCGCCCGGCCGGACACCGCGGGCGAGACGTACCAGCTCTGTGACCCGTCGCCGCTGACGGTGCCGGCGTTCGTCGCGGCCCTCGCCGACGCGGCCGGTCGCCGGACGGTGACCGTTCCGACTCCGAAGCCGGTCGCGAAGGTCGCGGCGAGCCTGCTCTCGGCCACCGCCGTCGACGTGGAGCCGGCGACGATCGACTACTTCGATCACCCGACTCGCTACCGCTGTCCGAACACCCGCGAGGCGCTGGCCGGGACCGGCATCTCGGTGCCGCGGTTCGAGTCGTACGCCGACCGGCTCGTGGCGTTCGCCCGCGAGAACCCCGCCGTCGGCGCCGACCCGATGACGTGATCGGGGCACGGCGGGGCCGGGCCGCCGGCTCGCTCGCGCCGCCCGCGGACCGACGCGCCGACGGCCGAATCCCGCCGTCGCGAGGGTGAGACGCCCTCTCGCGCGGCGATCGATAAGAAAGGCATTTGAGTAGTCCGGGCGACGTACGGTACATGACCGACGACGACGCCGTTGAAACGTTCTATACCGACGAACGCTGGCAAAACTGGCTCGACCGGCTGGAAGAAGAGGAGTTAGACCCCGAAAACGAGGACTCCGCGCGGCTCCTCTTGAACCTGCAGGACGACGCCGCCATCGCCGTCGTCAAGATCCTCGCCGCGCTCGACGACGAGCGCATCGACGACGAGCGCGCAGTCGAGGAGATCCGCTCCGTCCGCGACATCGTGCTCGCCGACGTGGCGTTCGACGACGAGGACAAGGTCATGCTGATCGACGGCGTCCAGACGTCGCTCGTCCCCGTCTTCTACGCCGCCGAGGAGTACGTCGTCGGCGGCGTCGTCGAGGGCGACGTGAGCGAGTTCGTCGGCGCGGCCGCGGACGCCGAGGCCGACGAGGACCTCGACGCCGCCCTGGGCTACGTCGTCCAGGCCGGCACCCGGATCATCGACGGCGAGGCGCTCGACATCGACCTCGTCGAAGAGCTGGAGTACGGTCTCGTCTCCGAGTGGGTCAACGGCCTCGACTCCCTGCAGTCGGCCATCGAGGACCCCGAAGTCGTCGAAGAAGAGAACTGAGTCGGGCGGTCGGCGGGCATTTCGACCGGGCCCGCCGAACCCCGCGAACCCACCGCGACCGCGTTGCGGGACGGTTCGCGGGCTGTATCGTTTTCCCCTCTCGCGACGTTGGTCCGGCCATGGCTCTCTCCGCGGCCGGACTCACCGTCGCGCTGCTCGTCGTGTGGGCGGCCACGTCGTTCGTCCCCTTCGTGCCGAGCGGTGCCCTCTCCGCGGCCACCGTCGTCGGGTACGCGTACACCACCGGCTTCGCCGAACCGGGGCTCGTCGCGCTGCTCGCGCTCGTCTTCGTCTCGCTTTTAGCCGCCGCCGCGGACGTGCTCTCCGGGCTGGTCTCCGGGCGGCTCGGGGGCGCGTCGACGCGGACCGTCGTCGCCGGCACGCTCGTGGGGATCGCGCTCCTGTTCGTCATGGGACCGATCGGCCTCGTCGTCGGGATGGCCGGCACCGTCTTCCTCGTCGGGCTCTCGGAGCACCCCGACGAGCCGCGCGTCGCGCTCCGGCAGGCCGCCTTCGCGGTGACGGGCGTCCTCGCGAGCGCGTTCGTCCAGGCGGTGTTGCTGGTCGGCGTCGCGGTCGGCTTCGCGCTCGCCGTGCTCTGATCGCCGGGAGGCCGGACGCGACTGACGGCGGTGGTGCCCGCGAATCGACCCGAAGCGCGGGTCTCGGACGCTTACGCGGCGATCGAGAACAGCAGTAGGTTGTGCGCCGCGGGGCCGATCCCCACGGCCGCCACGAAGCCGAGCAGGAGGTTCCCCTCGGCCGGCTCCTCGCGGATGTACGAGGTGAAGAGCCAGACGACGCCGCTCGCAACGACGAGTTTCACGAGGACGAACAGCCACCCGTCGCCGAGTATCGGGATCGCCGGCAGGCTGTCCAGTTCGAGGAGGAGCCGCGAGAGCGGCGTGCGCTCGCCGAAGCCCAGCTGGGTCGTCCCCACCGCGGTCGAGATGCCGTCGAGCGCGTGGGCGAACAGCGCGAGACCGCCGACCGCCCCTGTTATCCGCGTCTCGGGCCGCGAGCGCGTCAGGCCGACCCAGACGGCGCCGGCGACCGGGACCGTGAGCACGAGCGCGACCGCCGACCACCGAGTCCCCGCCGGCGAGAGGCCGAGACCGACCGCGATGGCGACGACGGGCGCGAGGAGGAGCAGGCCGCCGACCGCGAGGGCCGCCGAGACCCGATCCGGCTGAACGCGGTCGGCGACGAGCCACGCCGCCCCCGCCAGCGCCCCGACCGAGAGGTACACCGTCGGCGACCCCGCGAAGGGGGCGACGAGGGGCGGGAGCGCGTCGAGGACGTAGAGGACGTGGGCCGCCGAGCCGAGCGCCATCCACGGCGCGAGCGCGACCACGCGCCGGCCCGTGACCGCCGGTCGATCTCGGCGGAGCACGGCGACGATGCCGCTCGTCGCGAGGAGGACGACGAAGAGGTACGGGACGGGCGGGAGGGTCGTTCCCTCCGGAACGATGGGGAGACCGCCGACCATCAGACGGACAAGACGGGCTGGCTGGCGTACAGGAGGACGTACTCGGCCGCCTTCCCGAGCACCTCGCCGGGGGTGCCGGAGACGTCTTCGCGCGGGACGACGATGAAGTCGGACTCGAGCTCCTCCGCGGTGTCCAAGACGACGCTACCGGGGTGGACCGTCTTCACGTCCATGGAGAACCCGTACGCGATCGAGTTGCTGTGGGGGACGCCGGCGGCGTCCGCGCGCTGGGCCACCGAGTCGGTGAACGCCTCGGTCTCGTCGGCGATGTCGGCCTCGTCGACCACGCCGTGGTCGATGCCGCGGACCACGTCCTCGTCGAGGACGTACAGCGCGTGGACGCTCGCGTCGTACTCGGTGGCGACGGCGATCGCGTAGTCGACAGCCTCGTGCGACTCCTCGCTGCCGTCCACCGACACGAGGACGAGGTCGATGTCGAGATCGGTCATACGGCACTCGTCGGTGGGGGAGGGCAAAAAGCCCGCCCTCTGCGGTCGCCCTCGCCGCCGCCCCGCGCCCGAAGCGGTCCGGGCGCTCAGTACTCCGCGAGGTCGCGTTGCCCCGCCGCCCGGCGCTCCGACGGCGGGACGTTGGTCGCGACGATTTCGTCGACCTCGTCGCGGTTCGACGCGTCGCTGTTGATCGCGCGGGTCGCGCCCTCGGTCTCGACGCGGAAGCCCGCCTCCGCGTACGCCGCCTTCATCACGCCGCTGTTGCTCAGGATGACCCAAACGCCCGCCTCGTCGAGTTCGGCCGCGACGTCGAGCAGTCGCTGCTGGTCGTCTCGGTCGAACCCCGCGGCGCTGTACTCGTTGAAACTCGCCGTCGCGCTCATCGGCTCGTACGGCGGGTCGAAGTAGACCAGGTCGCCCGGATCGGCCGCGTCGAGGACGTAGTCGAAGTCGTCGTTGCGAATCGTCGCGTCCGCGAGCGCGTCGCTGGCTCGGCGGATCCGGTCGCGCTGGACCCAGTCGGGGTTCGCGTACCGGCCGATCGGGACGTTGAATCCGCCGTCGGCGTTCTCTCGGTAGAGCCCGTTGTAACAGGTGCGGTTGAGGTAGCCGAGCAGCGCCGCCTCTTCGAGCGGGTCGAACGTCCCCGCGTACGGCCGGCTGTTGAACCGCGCTCGCTGCTGGTAGTAGTAGTTCGTCACGTCGCGGCCGCGGGCGGTCTCCTCGGCGTACGGCAGAGACGGGTCGGGGTCGCTCTCGGGGTCGTCGAACGACTCCAGCCGGTCGATCAGCCGGTCGGGGCTGTCGCGAACCTGCTCGTAAAAGTTGACCAGCCGGGGATTCGCGTCGTTTATCCTCGCGTTCGCGGGCTCCAGATCGAAGAAGAGGGCGCCGCCGCCGACGAACGGCTCGTGATAGCAGCCGTACGAGGCCGGAAACCGGGCGTACAACGCGTCGAGGAGCTGGCGCTTGCCGCCGGCCCACTTCAGTATCGGCTCGGCCATGCGATGTCGAGAGTGACCCGCGGCGTCGTAAAAACGTCTCGGGCGAGGCGTCCCCCGCGGCGTCGTAAAAACGTCTCGGGCGAGGCGTCCCCCGCGGCGTCGTAAAAACGTCTCGGGCGAGGCGTCCCCCGCGGCGTCAGTCGTCGTCGGTGCTGCCGTCCGGGAACGGGAGGTCCTCGACGTGGTCGGCGACCTCGTCGAAGTTCGGGCCCGGCTCGATCGTTCCCGCGTCCCGGTCCCACTCGATGTACCCGGCCTCCTCTAAGGCGGGCAGGTGGACCTCGCGCAGGTCGTCGGCGACCTCCTCGGCGCTTCCCCGGACGCGAAGGTCCGCGGCCGTCTCGACCGTTCCCTCCGCGAGTCCGGCGAGGACCCGGTTGCGCTCCGCCGCGGCGCGCTCCGAACGCGCGGTCGAACTGTTTTCGGTCGTTACCATGGTCGATTCCTACTGTACCGTTCGTTTCGCGCGGAATAAATGTACGGGCCGGATCGCCGCCGAGCGGCGTCGCCAGCGCTGTGCCCGCGCTCCGGCCGCCGCCGACTCACCCGACCCGAAGCCCGCGGTGGAGGACGTACCCCGGAACGAGGAGGAACACGAGCGGCGCCCCCGCCACCGGATGCGCGAGCAGCGACCCCGCGGCGAGGATGAGGTACCCCTTCGCCGGCGGCGCCCACCCGTTCCGGGCGCGGACCGCGTCGAGTTCCGCGGCGAACGCGTAGAGGAACCCGCCGGCGACCGCGAGCCACAGCGCCCCGCCGACGACCGTCGCGGGCGCGGTGCCCGCGGCGTCGAGGACGACCGCCGGGAGTCGCTCTCGCTCCGCGGCGTACGCCGGGTCGACCATCGCGCGGGCGACGACCGCCACCGGCAGGTACAGCGCGGCGACGGCGACCATCGCCCAGAAGGGGCGGTTTCGCCGCCAACCGCTCGTCGGTGTCTCGGGCATTACCGAACGGACGCGCGCGAACGGGAGAAGCCCTCCGATTTGCTCCCCCTCGCCTCGCTTCCGGCCGCCGTCGGCTCGGTAGTTACTAGATTTCTTATAAGTGTACGAACGAGTAGCATGGTACGACTTACACCGCATGAACGACCGTTTCAGACGATATTGGTGGACGTTGCGTGTCAACTGTTCGCAAAACATATTCGCAATATGAAAGGTATTTACCGCTGGGGGACCGATCGTACAGTATGCACTCAACCAACGGTAGGCCGTCGTCCGTCGGTCGCTCGCCGGGCCCCAGCGTCGGGCCCGAAGGGAGCCTCCGCGGTTCGGTCGCGTTCCTCGCGCTGGTCGCGGTAGCGATCCTCGCGGTGTCGTACCCCCTCGCCTCGCTCGTCGCCCTCGCCGGCCTCGTCGCTCTCGGAATCCTGGCGCGCTCGCTCGCTCGCCACGTCAACCGCGAGGTCGTCGGGCACGTCACCCTCCCCGGACTGGGAACGGTCGAATATCGGTTCACCCGGTGAGCCGACACGCCGTTTCTCGCACCAACTCGTCCGAACGCACAGCCGTGCGCCGCCGTCTATCGGAGCCGGGCCGAGCGCGCTCTTTTTAAATCCCGTAGGCGACTCGCTCGCCGACGTCGAGGCCGTTCGCGAGCGCGGCGTGGAGCCGGGCTTCCCCGGCGACCCAGTCGCCGAGGAGGTACAGCCCCTCCCGTCTCGCCGAGTCGATCGGCCCCCGGTCGACGCCGCCCTCCGGCTGCGCGTACCGCCACCCCTGGTGGTCCGTCCACGCCGGGTCGGTCAGTCGCTCGTCGCCGACGATGTCGGCGGCGTGGCCTGCCAGCGCGGCGACGTTCTCGGCCGGGTCGGCGTCGTAGCGGTCGACCGACCACTCGTGGTTCGCCTGCACGACGAGGAGGCTCTCGCCGTCGGGGACGTGGCCGGGCTTGCACTCCTCGCGGGAGAGCCAGCCGACCGGGTGCGCTTTGTCCGTGTTGACCAGCCCGTAGTAGGGCACGTCGAGCGCGAACGGGTAGTGTAACACGGCGGTCCAGATCGTGCGGTACGGCACGTCGCCGACCGCGTCGACGAGCGCCTCGCGGACCGGCGACTCCCACTCCGCGCTCCGGAGCAGGTCGGCGGTCTGCGGCGCTGGGGGGTTTAAAAGCAGCGCGTCGAACGGCCCGTACGTCGCGCCGTCCGCGTCGTCGACCTCCCACCGATCGCCGGCCCGCCGGAGCGTCTCGATCCGAGTTCGCCGATGGACGGTCGCGTCGGTCTCGCCGAAGAGCCGCTTGGCGATCTGCGTGAGCCCCCGCCGGTAGCTCCACTTGTGCTCGTCGCCGTCGCGGCCGGGCGACACCGCGCCGTCGGCGTCGAACACGTGGATCGGCTGGCTGATATCGACGAGTCCCTCGTCGTCTACCGTCTCCGTGATCAGGTCGACGACGCGCTCGTCGTCGGACTTCAGGTAGTTCGCGCCGTAGTCGTAGGTGAGGTCGCCGTGACGCCGGGTGGCCGCGCGGCCGCAGAGCCCGCCGGACTTCTCGAAGACGGTCACGTCCGCGTCCGGAACCGCGCCGTCGACGGTGAACGCCGCGGCCGCCGCCCCCGCTCCCGCCCCGACGATGCCGATGTGAGTCACGACAGTACCCACGGGAGCCATCCACTTAATCGGTCGCTCGGCCGCGCCGCCGCCGGCGACGAGTGGGCAAGAACCACCCCGACGACGCGTTTTATTCCCGCGTGTCGTGACCGACCGAACACGCCTCGCCGGCCCGCCGGCCGCGACGGGTCGGCCCCGACACACATGACCCGCGACACCACTGGCCCCGCGAGCGGGGGAGACCGTGACTGACGACGCCAGCCCCTCGGCCGGCGACGGCGACACCGTCGACTACGCCGCCCGAGCCGCCGCCGTCCTCGGCTTCTCGCGCTGGTGGCAGGTCGTCGCCGCGGCCGGGATGATGGCCGCGGTGAGCCCGTACCAGTACGTCTGGTCGTCCATCTCGCCGGCGCTCTCGGAGCGCCTCGACATCGCGCTGCCGGCGCTGGGGGCCGTGTTCTCGTTTTACGTCGTCTTCCAGTCGCTCTCGCAGTTCCCCGCGGGCAAGTGGCGCGACAGCCGCGGGCCGGGCGCGCTCACCTTCCTCGCGGCGCTGCTCGCCGGCGGCGGGTATATCGGGCTCGCGTACGCGACGACCCTCTGGCAGCTGTACCTGCTGTACTCGCTCGGCGCGGTCGGCGTCGGCATCGTCTACACCGTCGCGGTCAACACCGCGGTCAAGTGGTTCCCGGACCGGACCGGCCTGACGACCGGCGTGGGGACGATGGCGTTCGCCGCCGGGAGCGCGCTGGTCGTCCCGTACGTCCGCGCGAACGCCTCCGTGGCGGCCTACAGCGACGTGCTGCGCAACATCGGGGTCGGCATCCTGGTCGTGACGCTCGTCGGCTCGCTGCTCCTCAAGGACCCGCCCGCGGACTGGTTAGACCGCCACGGCGACGACGCGGACGACGGGGACGACGAGGGGGTCGCCGCGTCGATCCGCGGCCGCAACTACTCCTCGCGGGAGATGCTCTCGACCTGGCAGTTCTGGCTGCTGTACGCGATGTTCGTCGCGATGGCCGGAGCCGACCTCCTCGTCATCGCGAACGTGGTCCGGTTCGCCGAGAACTTCGGGCTCGCGGGGCTGGTCGCGACGCTCTCGGCGACGCTTCTCCCCGTCGCTGCCGGCGTCTCGCGGCTGATCCTCGGCGAGGCGATAGACCGGTTCGACCGCAAGCGCGTGATGGCCGGGTCGTTCCTGCTCGCCGGGCTCTTCCGGATCGGACTCATCGGCGCCGGCCAGACGGGGAACGGCGCCGTCTTCGTCGCGTTCGTCCTCGGCGCGATGTTCTTCTCCTCGCCGCTCTTCGTCTACTTCCCGTCGCTGCTCACGGACTACTACGGCGCGGCCAACTCCTCCGGCAACTACGCCGTCCTCTACACCGCGAAGGTCGGCGGCGGCGTCTTCGCCGGCACGGTCGCCGGCTACCTCGTCGCGACGCTCGGCTGGACGCCCACCTTCGCGCTCGGCGGCGCGCTCGCGGTCGCCGCGGGGCTGGCCGTGTTCCTCCTCCGCCCGCCGAGCGGCTCCGGATTGGAGAGCCCGACGGCGGAGTGAGCATCGACCGCTCGTCGCCCGGCGGCCGTCGCGGGTGGTCGGGTCACTCCGCGTCGTCGGCCGCCGGCTTCCGGCCCACGACCGCGAAGAAGGGGTCGGCCTCGGGGCGCTCCGTGATCCGGTCTGTGACGACGAGCCCGCCGGCAGTCACATACCGCTCGACGAGGTCCGCCCGCTCGTCCATCGACGCGAGCCGCCACGCTCGGATCGCCTTCGTCGGGAACATCCGGTTCGAAAAGCTCACGACGACCGCGCCGCCGGGCGCGAGGACGCGGGCGAACTCCGCGAAGACGGGGCCGGGGTACTGTAGGTACTGGACCGACAGGGCACAGCAGACGGCGTCGAAGGCGCCGTCGGCGAACGGGAGCGTCTGCTCCGCGTTCAGGTCCCGCACGACGTGCTCGTCGAACCGGTCGTTCGCCGCGAGTTCGGCCTCGTTGAGCCCGTGGCCGACGACGCGCTCGAACGTCGTCGCCGGGAGGTGTGAGACCCAGCTGCTCATCGCGTCGAGGACGCGGTCGCCCGGCGCGAGCACGTCGTCGTACAGCGCCGTGAGCCGGTCGCAAAACCCGTCGTCGGCGTGGGTGACGAAGCGCGGCTCCTGATAAAACGTCTCGTCGGGGCGGTCGTCCTGTTTCAGCCGGTCGCGGTCGGAGAGCACGGTCGTCACGGCTACCGTCTATCGGGAGCGCGGCGCAAAGAGGTCGTCGCCGAGCGCCCGGCGAATCCTCGGTCCGGCCGCGCTCCGGACCGCTCAGGCGTTTCCGGCCATCGCGCGCTCGATTCGGCGTTTCACCTCGCTCAGTCGGTCGCCGACGGCGCCGACCGTCGCCAGCACGGGGTACGTCGGGGCGAGGTCCTGATAGAGGTAGGTCGGCAGATCGACGTCGTCGTCGAGCGCGAGGCCGCGCTCGTGGGACGCGAGCTCCCGCTGGCGGCGCGCGGCGATCCGGTCGCAGTCGTCGACCAGCACCTCGATGCGGGCGCGGTAGGCGTCGAGCGTCCCGAACCCGGACTCCGCGAACGCCTCGTCCTCGGTCGACGCGACCTCGCTCCGGATCGGGGCGAGCCGCGAGGCCGCCCGCTCGACCGACTCGATCTCCGACCGAACCGTCTCGACGAACCGCTCCCGCTCCTCGATCGCGGTCTCGGTCGCGTCGAGCAGCGACCGCTTACACTCCTCGTGGAACCGCGACCCGCGGGTGAGGGCGTACGCGAGTTCGGGGCTGAACTCCTCGGCGACGCTCCGCTCGTAGGTGTCGTCGTACTCGCGCTCGTAGTGGGGGACGGACATCACCGTCTCCTGATACGCGTCCCGCACGGCGACAAGCCCGGAGCCCGCGGGCGGTCCCGAGGCCGGCGAGGCGGCGCTTCCCGGCGCGGCGACGCCGAGCGGGCCACCGCCGCCCGTCGCCGGGCCCGCGCCGCCGTCGGTCCGAACCGGCTCCGCGGAGACGGACGCGACGCGACTGCGGAAGGCGCGGAACGCCTCGCGCTCGTCGCCGGCGCGCCGGCGCTCGACCCGGAGCGCCTCTCTCGCGTCGTCGAGCACCCCAGGACCTCCGTCCGTCGGCTCGGTCGTCGTTGCCATACCGCATCGATCGCCGATCGCACACGTAAACGCTTATAATAGCGATACGACCCCCACGAGACCGATATGTGCCGCTCAATAGGTCTCCGGAGACCGCCGCCCTCGGGACCGACCGCGACTAGACGACCCCCGAGCGAGCGACCCGAGAAGCGGGAGCCCGAGCGCGCCGGCGACGGTGAGGTAGACGACAGGGCGCATCTCCGGGAGGACCGCGGCCGCGGGGCCGAGCCCGACGGCGAACGTCGCCAGCGCCAGCGCGCCCGCGGCGAGGGCGTAGGCGACGCCGCGCCGGAGCGTCGGGGCCACCAACGCGGCCGCCGCGCCGGCCGCGATCAACCCGAGCCAGTGTACCGACGCGAGCGCGACGCCGAGCGCCAGCGCGACCGCGAGGGCGACGACTTGCGTCCGCGGGTCGGTCCGGACCCGGTCGCGCAGTTCGCCTGAGTCGCTCACGACGAGTCACCTCGGAACGCGACGGTCTCGTCCGCCTCCACCGCCTCGATATCGAGCGACATCGCCTTCTGGTCGTTCGCCAGCCACGCACGGAGCTGGTCGTCGTAGTGGTCGGAGAAGTAGTCGCCGGAGTTGCCGCCGGGTATCACCGCCGTGGCGTCGGTGCCGGGCCGGACGACCATCCGCCAACTCGACCCCACCGCGTCGTCCACGCGGTAGTTCATGACGGTCGCGGGCGAGCCGTCGGCCGGCAGTTCCTCGTAGTTTAAAAAGGGCGCCTCGCCGCCGAACGGGTGGGTTATCGCCCGCGTGGAGTTCCAGTCGCCGTACGTCTCCCAGCCCGCCTCGTCGATTTCGTCCAGCGCCTCCTCTAGCGCCGCGACCATGATCGCCGCCCGCGATCGGTCGTCGAAGAGCGGGTCGTCGTCGGGCAGCCTCGCGAGCACCCAGTCGTTCGGATAATAGGTCTCGTCGAGGTCGGCCGCGTCGAACGATTGGCCGAACACCCGATCCCGGTAGCGATCCAGCCACCGAGCGAACACGAGCGCGGCACGCGAGTCGGCCGCCATCCGATACTCCCACGCGTCGAGCGTCTCGGCCGCGTCGACCGCGCGCGCTGATGCGGACTCGCTCGACGCGCTCGCGTCATCTCCTCCGCCATCCGCTTCGGCCACCGCCGCGACCAGGTCGGGCACGAACTGGGCCGCCCGCCCGTCGCGCACGTCGCGCTGTAGCTCCCGGTTGAACGCCGGCGTTATCGGCTCGTCGCCGTCGACCGCCGCTTCGAGTCGGTCGGCGATCCGCGACCCGCGATAGGGGGTCGCGTACACGACGCCGACGTAGTGCCGCGGGTCGTCGATCACCCGCTGGTTCGCCGTCGAGAGCACGTCCGGATCGATCGCGTGGGGCTTCTCTTCGAAGGGGACGAACCCGTTCCACGAGGAGCGGCCGAACGGCTCGAACCCCGACCACTCCCCCTCGCCGGCGGAGCCGTCGAAGATCCGGTCGCCGGCCACGACCTCACCGTCGATCCGGCGGATCGGGAGCTTCCCGGTCGCGTAGTACATCGTGCGGCCGTCGGCGTCGGCGTACACGAGGTTCTGCGTCGGGAGGTCGAACTTCCGGGTGGCTTCGAGCGCGTCGTCGAACCCCTCGCTGCGCCCAAGTTCGTCGATGGCGACCGTGGTGCGGGTCGCGGTGTGGCCGGTCCACGCGACGCCGACCCGGCGCCCCTCGCGTTCGATCAGGGGACCGTGAATCGTCCGCTTTCGTTCGAGTTCGCGGTCCTCGCCGCCCGACACGGGGATCGTTTCTGTCTCGGTGTCGAACGCGCGCCACTCGCCGTCGTAGCGGTAGCGCTCGCCCGCCTCGTCGACCTCGTAGCGGTAGCAGTCGAGCACGTCGGCGCCGACGTTGGTGAACGACCACGTTCCGCGGTCGTTGGCGCCGGCGATGACGAAGGGGACGCCCGGAAACGTGGCCCCCCGAACCGACCGCTCGGGCGTCTCGACGTGTTGTTCGTACCACAGCGGCGGCGCCATCAGCGACAGGTGCGGGTCGTACGCGACGATGGGACTCCCGCTTTCGGTGTGCTCGCCCGCGACGACCCAGCTGTTCGACCCGACGCCGGTCGGCGACTCGAAGCCGGAGAGCCACGCAGTCAGGTCGGCGTCGACGGGCGGTGCTCCCGAAGTCGATGTCGGCGGCTCGTCGGCCGCGCTGCCGGCTTCTCGGCCGCCCAACCGCCGTTCGTCGCCGTCGAGGATCGGCGAGTCGTGGTCCAGCCGGCGCGGGAACAGGGCGGCGGCGCGGTCGGCACCGAGCCGGTCAGCGACGAGCGCGCGCCGGAGCTCGGAGAAGTCCCCGGTGAGCGTCCACGATATCTGTTTTTCCATGAGCATCGAGTCGACCGGGGTCCACGGCCGGGGCTCGTGGCCGACCAGGGTGAACTCGAGCGGGAGGGGTTCGGCGTCGATGGCGGCGTTGACCCCCTCGGCGTACGCTTCCACGAGGGGGCCGGCCGGCGTCTCGCGCACGAGCTCCCACGTCGCCTCCGCGGCCTCGGCGAATCCCATCGCGACGTGGAACTCGTCGCTCTCGACGGTCGCCTCGCCGACCGCCTCCGAGAGCCGCCCGCGCATGAGCCGCCGCTGGAGGTCCATCGAGAAGAGCCGGTCGTACGCCTGCAGGTACCCGACCGCGAAGTACGCGGCCGTCTCGTCGTCGGCCGAAACGTGCGGGACGCCGTACTCGTCGACCCGGACCGCGGCGTCGCCGTGCGGACTCGGCACGGTCTCCGGGCGCGGCCGGTCGGCCGCCGCCCACGCCTCGCCGGAGAGCGGCGCGAACGTGTCGAGCAGGTTGGCCGCGGAGGAAAGCGCGAGCCCGCCGGTTCCGCCGGCCAGCGCGGCGGCGAGAACCGCACGGCGCGTAGTGTCTCTTGTCACCGTCTCACACAGTCGTCGATACCTCATTATTATTTCGATGAGGGCGGGGGCAGACGGGAAACGCACATCCGTGCGCCGGCCGTGCGAACACCTAATGGAAGTCGCGTTGCTCACGGTCGGCGACGAACTGCTCGCGGGCGATACGGTGAACACGAACGCCAACTGGCTCGCCGCGGAACTGAGCGACCGGGGCGTCGCCGTGAAGCGGATCCTCTCGGTCCCGGACGACCGGTCAGTCATCGCGGAGCGCGTCCGCGCGTACGCCGACGCGTTCGACGCCGTCATCGTCACCGGCGGCATCGGCGGCACGCCCGACGACGTGACGATGGACGCGGTCGCCGACGCGTTCGACCGCGACCTCGCGGCGACCGACCTCACGCGCGAGGCGGTCACGGACCACTTGGCCGCGATCCGCGAGCGACTCCCCGACAGCGAGGTCGATGTCGACGTCGAGGCCGAGGCCGCGATCCCGGTCGGGAGCCGCCCGCTTTTAAACGACCCCGGCCTCGCGCCGGGGTGCGTCGTCGAGGGCGTCTACGTCATGCCCGGCATCCCCGAGGAGCTGAAGGCGATGTTCGAGTCGGTCGCCGACGAGTTCGCGGGCGACCGGCGGTCGCGGTTCCTCTACACGGTCGAACCGGAGTCGGACATCGTCCCCGCGCTGGAGACGGCGGGCGAGCGCTTCGACGTCGCCGTCGGCTGTTACCCCGACCGCGAGGCGGCACACAACCGGCTGAAGGTGACCGCGACCGACGACGACGCGCTCGACGCGGCCGCGGCGTGGCTGCTCGACCACGCGAACGCCAGCGAGACGCCGGTGCGACGGAACTGGGAATAAAAAAGCCGAGGCGGATCGCGGCCAATCGGCCGCCGGCGCGAGTTATCCGGTCGTCTGGTTCTGCGTCGGCTCGTCGCTCGACGATCCGGCGGTCGACTCGTCGCCCGACTGTCCGGAAGTCGGGGAATCACCCGTCGCTCCGGTCTCGGTCGCCGTCGTCCCGGTGCGCTCGCTCGTCACGAGGAAGTCGGCGAGGTTGCCGATCAGCGCGTCGTTATCGGCGCGCTGGGCGTTCTCGGGCGAGAGGAAGTCGCTGTCGCCGACGACCACCACGCCGTCGTTTCTGACGAGCAGGGGCGCGTCGGTCGCGGCGCGGGTCGTCGACAGCTCGCTGCCGTCGATCGGCCGCAGCACGTCGCTGCCGCCGACGGTCGTCCCGACTGGCGTCGCCGAGGGCAACACCGCGCGGTCGACCCCCTCGGTCAGCGCGGCGTCAGACTCGGGGGGCGTCGCGTAGACGCGCTGGTAGTTCAGGTCGTTCTCCGCGATGTTGTACACGTAGCCGGGCTCCGTCGTCACGCCGAGCGTCGCGTCCAGCCCGGTCGCTCCCGGCTGGTCGAACGCCGCGTCCGGCTCCGTGGCCAAGACGACGCGCCCGCCGTCGTCGACGAACGACGCTATCGCGTCGAGCTCCGCCTGGTCGTAGTCGGTCCGGAACGTCACGAACGCGTCGGCGTCGTCGAGCCGCTCGCCGAGCTGCGTCGTCTGCTCTGCGCCCGGTTCGCGGGGGCGAGGCTGCGCGTTCGGGTCCGGCACGTAGACGCCGACCTCGTGGCCGTTCTCGATCAGCGCGTTCGCCAGCGGCCGGATGTCGCGGTCGGCGACGCCCGAACTGCCGAAGCCGAGCAGCCCGAGCAGCCCCGTGGGCGCCGCGCCGCTCGGTTCGACGCCGGGGTCGACGAGGACTGTTCGCGAGGGGACCGTCGACTCCATCTCGACGTTCGCCTGCCCCGGCGTGTCGTTCGCGACCGCGTTGCCGTCGACGTAGTGGTCGTTCTGGATCTCGGGCGCGGGGGCGGCGCCGTCGGCGGTGACGTAGCCCGCGAGCGCCGCGCCGCCGGTCACGGTCGCCAGCGTCACCACGAAGGCGACCGCCAGGGTGCGGAGTTCGGTCACGCGCCGACACCTCCGGCGAGCCGCGCCGTGGCGTTCCCCGTCGCGTCGGCCCCGCCGTCGGCGGCGAGGTCGTCCTCGGAGAACCGCTCGACCGTCTCGACGTGCGGGACGGCGTCGAGGTGGACGTAGGTGAGGCCCATCGGTTTGACCTCACCGTAGCCGGGGTCGTTGGCGTGGACCGCGACGACCTGTGTGTCGGTGCGTAACAGGAACGGGAGGCCGGTGTCCGGCCCCGTCTCGCGGGTGTCGACCTGATACTCGCCGAGGTTCTCCGCGGTGGCCGCGGCGTGGATCGCCTCGGGCAGCGAGCCGATCTCGTCGGCGTAGCCGTTCTCGATCGCCTTGGTGCCGAGGTAGACGTCGGCCTTCGCGACCTCCTCGCGCGGGATCTGGAACTCCTCGCCGCGTTCGGCCATCATCGCGTCGATGAACGTGTCGGCGAGCGTCTGCTGGCGGGCCCAGCCCTGGATCTCGTTGCCGCCGGTCTTGTCGGGACCGCTCGGCCCCATCGTCGGCGCTCGCGTCTGCGGTGCGGGCGCGTTGAGGCCGATGCTCCCGACCGTCGAGGTCGGCAGGACGTATATCTCGTCTGCGGGGGCCATGGCGTAGTACCCGCCGGAGGCGCTGATCGACTGGACGCTCGCGATCACCGTCATCTCCTCGCTCGTTCGTTGAACCGCCTTGTACATCCGCTCGGAGGCGACGGGCGCGCCGCCCGGCGTGTCGAGTTTGAGGACCACCGCGCCGACCGAGTCGTTGGCGCGGATCTCCGAGAGTTCGCTCTCGACGTCGTCGGCGAGGGCCGTGTTGATGGGACCTTCGATTTCGACGACGGCGACGGTGTCTTCTGGGTCGTTGGTCGCCGCGTACACGCTGGGAGCGAGCACGGCGCCGACCACTGCCGCGGCCAACACGACGACAGCGAGTTGCTGCCGTGACGTGAGGGCCGTGGAGGGCTTGTCTAATGACATTACCGCGTGATATTTCCGACAACTACCGCATAAAATCTTTGGACAGTGCTCGCAGCAATCGAACGCGTCAGCGCGCCGGCGGGCGGCGCTTACTTATAAACTGCCGGACGCATCCGCCACCAGCCCCACCGGCGGCGGGCCCGTCGTTTCCGACGATGACAGCACAGACGACTCTCGACGCGGACCGGTCGTCGGCGCGAACCGACCCGCGGACCGCGACGACCACGGTGACGGGCGACCGCCGCCTCGCGTACGCCGAGTACGGGCCGTTCACGGGCGACCCGGTCGTGTTTCTACACGGGACGCCGGGTTCGCGGCGCCTCGCGGCGCTCTTCGACGCGCTCGCCCGCGACACCGACCACCGGATCGTCGCTCCCGACCGACCCGGATACGGCCTGTCGGCGCCGTGGCCCGACCGAACGATAGCGGACGGATCGCGGGTCGTCCGCGCCGTACTCGACCACGCCGGGGTCGACACCGCCCGGATCGTCGCCTTCTCCGGGGGTGCTCCGAGCGCGTTCGCGGCCGCGGCCGCGCTGCCGGACCGGACAGCGCGCGTGGACGTGGTCGCGGGCGTGACCCCGCCGGAGTACGCGGCCGAGCGTCCCGCCGTCCAGCGGGCGTTGAGCGCGCTCGGCTCGACGGCGCCGCCGGCGCTCGGCGCGCTGCTTCGCGCACAGCGGTGGGTCGCGACGCGACGCGGCCCCTCGTTCGTCGCGAGCCAGTACACCACGGGCGACCCGAGCGACGCGGTGTCCGACCGCGCGGCGGAACTCGTCCGGGAGGACTTCCTCGAAGCGCTCTCCCGACACCGCAGCGGCGCGGTGACCGAGTTCCGCCACGCCGCGGCCGACTGGGACGTGGATCTCGGGACGATAGACGCGCCGGTGCGGTTCTGGCACGGGGCCGACGACGCGAACGTCCCGATCGGCGGCGTTCGGCGCTTCGCGGCGGCGCTCCGGACGGCCCGACTCGAGGAGTTCGACGACGCGGACCACCTCCAGACGCTTTTGCGCGCCGTTCCCGCGATCCTCGGCGCGGGCGAGTCGCCGGCGTGACCGCGCGCCGGGGGCACACGGATTTACAAATCGACGACGCGAACGCCCTCGTCGAGGGCATGAAACGCGTCCAGTTCTCGGCGACGTACCCCGACCGACTCGTCCACCCGCTTCACCGGCGGGTCATCGCCCCCGGCCCGGTCACCCGCGCCGAACTGCTGACGTGGAGCCCGACGGCGGACGCGACGACGCTGTTCTGGTGTGACGCGGACGCGGCCGCGACGGAGTCCGTCGTCGGCGCCGTCGACTCGGTCGTCGCCAGCGAACTCGTCGAGGACGGCGACGGGACGTACGCCTTCCTCCGGCAGGACGAGTACGAGTTCGCGCCGGCGGTCTTGGACACGGTCGCGGCCGCTCGGGTGGTGTTTCTCCCCCCGGTCGTCTTCGGAGCGTCCGGGGACGTGCGGTTCGAGGCGGTCGGGGAATCGACGGCCCTCGGCGCGTTCCGCGAGGCCCTTGCCGACCTCGCCGACGTCACCATCGAGCGCGCCCACGAGTTCGAACGGACGGCGTCGCCCTCGCGGCTCACCGACCGTCAGCGGGCCGCGCTGGAGGCCGCGGTCGAGGCGGGGTACTACGCGGTGCCTCGCGGCGGGACGACCGCCGACGTGGCGGCGGCGCTCGACTGCTCGACGAGCACGGCGGGCGAACTGGTCCGCAAAGCCGAGGCCGCGGTGATCCGCGCGTTCGTCGAGCGGGCCGGGGGCGACGGGGGCTCCGGCCCGCTGCCACAGCGGTGATCGGCGGATCCCCCTCTCGCGCCGCGTGAGTTGCGGTCGCCGTCGGCCGTTTGACACCGAGACCCACGGTACCTATTTGCCCTCGCAAGCGAACACCACCGTATACGCGGCGTCCCCCGCTAATGAGCAAGCAACCCGCCGCCGACTCGGACGACACGGGCCCGTTAGCGACGTTTCGTCAGTTCTTCGCGTTGGAGCGAGACGTGCTCGCGGTCTCGTTGGCGATGTTCGCCTTCAGCCTCGGCTTCCAGATGACGAGCCGGTTCCTCCCGGAGTACCTGGTCGCGCTCGGCGCGTCCGGGTTCGTCGTCGGCCTCTTCGGCACCTTCGGGAACGTCATCTCCGCGCTGTACCCGTATCCCGGCGGGGCGGTGTCCGACCGTCTCGGCTCGCGCTACGCGCTGACGCTCTTCGGACTGCTCTCGACCGCCGGCTTCGCCGTCTGGGTCATCGCGCCGAGCCTCGGGGCCGTCACCGTCGCGGGCGTGACGCTCGATCCGTGGATCTGGGTCTTCGTCGGGTTGGCGCTCGCGCAGGCGTGGAAGTCGTTCGGCCTCGGCGCCACCTTCGCCGTGGTCAAGCAGGCGACCGATCCGTCGCGGTTGGCGGCCGGGTTCGCGAGCACCGAGACGTTCCGGCGTACCGCGTTCCTGATCGGCCCCGTCCTCGCCGCGTTTCTCATCGACCTCCACCCGTCGTTCACGGTGAGCTTTCGGTACGCGCTCGCGGCTGCGGTCGCCTTCGGCGTCGTCGGCACGCTCGCCCAACACGTCCTGTACGACGCGAGCGGCGACACGGTCGGCGGCGGGCGCTTCGCGGGCGTCTCACAGATCCGCTCCGACCTCCACGAGATGCCGGACCCGCTGAAACCCCTGCTCATCGGCGACACCCTCGTCCGGTTCGCGAACGGGATGGTGTACGTCTTCTTCGTGCTCGTCGTCACGCAGGTGTTCGCGGCCGGCGTGGAGACGACGATAGGGGTCGGTCCGGTCTCGTACGCGGTGGACCTCTCGCCGCAGGCGTTCTTCGGCTACCTGCTCGGGGTCGAGATGACGGTCGCGCTGCTCACGATGGCGCCGGCCGCGAAGCTGGCCGAGCGGGTCGGGCTCAAGCCGGTCGTCGCGCTCGGCTTCTTCGTGTACGGCGCGTTTCCCGTCGCTCTCGTCTACGGCCCCGAACTCCTCGCTCCGGTCGTCCCCGTCCAGTGGACGCTGGGACTCGTCTTCGCGTTCTCGGGGCTCCGGTTCGCCGGCCTCCCCTCGCATAAGGCGCTCATCGTCGGGCCCGCGGCACAGGGGGCCGGCGGGCGGGTCACCGGGACGTACTACCTGTTGCGGAACACGCTCGTGATCCCGAGCGCCGCGGTCGGCGGCTCGCTCTGGGCGTTCGTCAGTCCGGGGGTCGCGTTCGCCGTCGCCGCGGCCATCGGCCTCGTCGGGACGGGGTACTTCTTGGTCTTCGGCGAGGAGTTCGAGGCGTACGCCTGAGGCCGACGCGGGCGGACCGGACGCTTGAGGCCGACGCGGGCGACTTGACGCCTGAGGCCGACGCGGGCGGACCGGAGCCACCGGACCGGAGAGCGAACCGCCACCGGATTTATATTTGCGAGGAACGACCGACTGGTAGTTGGTGGCTCAGATGGACGCGGAACCTGACTCGATCGCCGTTCTCCACGTCGACGACGAGCCCGACTTCGCGGAGGTGGCCGCCGCGTTCTTAGAGCGCGAGGACGCGCGGTTCGACGTGACGACCGCGACGAGCGGGACCGAGGGGCTCGACCGCCTCGACGCCGCGGAGTTCCACTGCGTGGTCTCAGACTACGACATGCCCGGCCACGACGGGATCGAGTTTCTCGAAGCCGTCCGCGAGACGCACCCCGACCTCCCCTTCATCCTCTACACGGGCAAGGGCAGCGAGGAGGTCGCGAGCGACGCCATCTCGGCCGGCGTCACGGACTACATTCAAAAGAAGCGGAACACCGACCAGTACGCGTTGCTCGCGAACCGCATTCAGAACGCCGTCGACGCGAACCGGTCGCGCCACATCGCGCAGGAACGGACGCGACGGCTGGAGACGCTCATCAGTAACCTCCCTGGGATGGTGTACCGCTGTCTGAACGAACCCGAGTGGCCGATGGAGACCGTCAGCGGCGACGTCGAGGAGCTCACCGGTTACAGCGCCGACGCGATCGAAAGCGACGACCTGCTGTGGGGCGAGGACATCCTCCATCCGAGCGACCGAGAGGCGATGTGGACGACCGTACAGGAGGGGCTCTCCGCGGACGGCACCTTCGAGGTGAGCTATCGAATCGTCACCAAAGCGGGCGCGAGGAAGTGGATGTGGGAGCGGGGACGCGGGGTGTACGCGGACGACGGCCAGTTGGACGCCCTAGAGGGGTTCATCACCGATATCACCGCACAGAAGGAGCGAGAACGCGAACTCCAACGAACGAAGAGCCGCCTCGAGGCGCTGTACGAAGACTCCCCCGACATGATCAACGTCCACGACAGCGACGGCGCGATCCTCGACGCCAACGCGCAGCTGTGCGAGAAACTGGGCTATGCGGAGTCGGAACTCGTCGGCATGAACGTCTGGGACATCGACAAGACGATCAGCCCCGACGAGGCGCACACGCTCTGGACGGACATGGCGGTCGGAGAGCGTCGGGAGATCGGAGGCACCTACCAGTGCCGCGATGGGACGACGTTCCCCGCGAAGATCCACATCCGTCGGCTCGACAGCGGCGAAGGCGACCGATTCGTCGTGATCAGCCGGGACATCTCGGCGCAGCACGAGCGGGAGCGGAGCCTCCAGGCGGAGCGCGACCGACTCGACGAGTTCGCCAGCGTCGTCTCACACGACATCCGCAACCCGCTGAACATCGCCGAGGGACGGCTGCGACTCCTTCGCGAGGAGTGCGACAGCGACCACCTCGACCCGATGGACCGCGCGCTCACGCGGATGGACGAGCTCATCGAGAACCTCCTGACGCTGGCCCGCGGCGGCGACTACGTGAGCGAGACGGAACCAGTCGACCTCGCGGAGATCGCCGCGGCCAGTTGGCGGAACGTCGATACCGCCGAGGCGGCGATCCGAGCGCCCGTCGACCGGACGGTCCGCGCCGACCGAAGCCGGCTCACGCAGCTGCTGGAGAACCTGTTCCGGAACGCGGTCGAACACGGCGGCGACGACGTCACCGTCACCGTCGATGACTTCGCGGACGGGTTCTACGTCGAAGACGACGGGCCGGGGCTGCCGGCGGACGCGTGCGACGACGTGTTCGGCGGCGACGTGTCACCCGCCGGGGACGACACCGGCCTCGGGCTGCGTATCGTCGCCCAGATCGCTTCGGCTCACGGCTGGGACGTTCGCGCGACGGAGGGCACCGACGGCGGCGCGCGGTTCGAGATTACCCTCGCCGACGAGTCCGGCGAGTAGCGGGTCCGCGTCGTAAGAGAGTGTGCGAAGTGTGGTGGCCGAGCGAAAACAGTTCTCGACCGTCGAAGGCGGGTCGAAGCGGCGTTACGACGCCGACGGCGACATCTCGATGTTGAGGCTCTTCTGGATGAGCTGGGTGAACGCCATCGAGCACAGGAAGTACCAGACGATCCACATCTGCATCGGACCGACGATTCCCGTGTCCCACGTGACGCTCCCGGCGAGGGGTACCACCAGATTCTCGGCGGCGATGCCGGGGTACGTCGCCTCGGAACCGCGGTAGCCGACGACCCAGAACATCCACAGGAACGCCGGGATGGTCAGGAACATGATCCACACCATCGGGCGGAACTGCTCTTTAAACATGCCGAGCTGGTCGCCCATCGCGTCCATCTGCTCTTCTTGGATGGCGTCGAGTTCGGCCTGATCGTCGCGCTCTTTGGCGTCTTTCCGACGCTCCTGGATGTCTTTCATCCGCTCTTGGTAGGCGCCCATCTTCTCCATGTCCATGAGCCCCGCGCGCAACAGCGTGGAGTACAGGCCGGTCGCGAGCGCGATGACCATGATCACGGCGTAGAAGGGAACGGTGGTGAGAAGCGGCCCCAGAACCAAGTCGAAGGCGCCGGCGATGGCGTTCCGAACCGGATTGACCGCGTACCCGACGAACGCGCCGAGCGTCGCGACGCCGGCGAGTTTGTCCCACTTGGTCCACGTGGTCGTCTCCGGGGTCTCGATGTCGCTGCCGCCCCCGTCGCCGTCGTCGTCTGTCAGCCCCGCCTCGATCCCGTCTCGGTCCGCGAGCGCGAAGCCGACCTCGCCGTCGATGAGGACCTCCTTCTCGATGAGTCGGCCCCACTGACCGCTCGTGATCTTGTCGCGGACGTCGACCCACTGGACCTCCCCGTCAGTGGCGTTGTCGAGAACGACCTCGACCGCGTCTCGCATCTCGCTGTCGTTCCGGACCAGCGAGCGGACTCGTTTTTCGACCTTGCTCATTACCGTGCGGTTGTCGGCCGACAGTTAAGAACCTTGCAGGATCGACGGCGACTCGCGAGCTGGAGGCTCGGTGTCAGTACCGAAACGGCGGCAATCGCCGGTCCGCAACGCGGGTCGTCGCGGCCTACCCGTCTAGGTCGTCGCGGCTCACTCGTCTAAGACGTCGCCGATACGCGCGAAGACGTCGTCCGGCGTCGCCTCGCCGTCGACCTCGACGAGGTCGCCCTCGTCGCGGAAGTGTTCGATCACGGGCTCGGTGTTTTCGTAGAACACTTGGAGGCGCTCGCGCGCCGTCTCCTCGGTGTCGTCCTCGCGCTGGATCAGTTCGCCGCCGCACTCGTCGCAGACGCCCGCTTCCGCGGGCGGCTGGAAGTCGACGTGGTAGTTCGCGCCGCACTCGTCGCAGACGCGGCGGCCGGTGAGTCGGTCGACGAGCACCTCGTCGTCGACATCGAGGAACACCACGGCGTCGAGGTCGGTGATCTCGGAGAGGAACTCCGCCTGTTCGAGGTTGCGCGGATACCCGTCGAGCACGAACCCGTCGGCGTCCGCGAGGGCGGCCTCGACGATCTCGTTGACGACCGGGTCCGGAACGAGGTCGCCCGCCTCCATGAACGACCGCGGCGTCCCGTACTCCGTCTCCATATCCTTGTTCGCGCGGAGCGCGTCGCCCGTCGTCACGTGCTCGACGCCGTACTCGTCGGCGAGTCGCTTGCTCTGTGTCCCCTTTCCGGCTCCCGGCGCTCCCAGCAGTAGAATCCGATGGCTCATAACCGAGCGCTCGCCCGCCGCACGTAAAGGGTTAAAGATCCCGGCCAACCCTACGCCGACTCCCCCCGATCGGCGGTGCCGACTGCGGTCGCCGCGGCCGGGCGGTCGGTGCTACGCGTCGTCCGTTTCGGGTTCGTCTGCGTCCTCGTCCGACTCGGCGTTGCCCGCGCCGCCGTCCGGATTCAGCCGGAGCCCCATCTCCAGTTCGAAGCTCTCCGCGTTGGAGGTCTCGAAGCCGATCTTCTTGTACAGCGAGACAGCGGCGCGGTTCCACCGCTCGACGGTGAGCCACACCTTCCGGACGCCCTCCGTCTGTCCGTACCCGAGGAGCCCGCGGATCAGGTGGGTCCCGATGCCGGCCCGCTGGTACGTCTGGTGGACGAAGATCGCGAGTTCGTTCGCGTCTTCGTCGGGGACGAGGGTGGCGTGCCCGGCGACCTCGCCGCCGCACCACGCGATCACGTTGAGACAGTCGTCGCCGAGGATCGCGTCTAACCACTCGCGGATCCGCGCCTCGCCGCCCGGCGGGATCCCCTGTGCGCGGTCGGCCGGGTCGAAGTCGTCGTACATCTCGACGAGCGACTCGTACTCCTCGTCGGTCCCGTCGTACGGCCGGACCTCGACGGTCCGGTCCTCCCCGTCGGTGAACTCCGTCGGCGGCGCGGGGAACTCGTCGGCCACCTCGGCGGGGTATCCTCGGTCGCTCATCTGACCAGCGTCACGGACGTTTTTGCGTTGAGCAGTACGAACTCGGCGATCGACCCGATCGTGATCTTCCCCATCGGGCTCGTGTGTCCGCCGCCGAGGACGATCTGATCGAACCCTTCGGACTCGGCGATCTCAACCAGCCGGCTCCCCGGATCGCCTTCGACCTGTCGGACCTCCGCGTCGAGTCCCGCGTCGGCGACCGTCGACTCCGCCCGCGTGACGATCTCGTTCGGGTCGACCGACGAGTCCGGATTCTCGACGACGGCGACCGTGAGATCGTCGTCCGCGACCGCGGCGCGTTCGACGGTCTGATCTAACGCACGGAACGAGTCCTCGCTGCCACCGATTCCGCAAAGCACCTTCATATCTCCACGTCCGCACGGTGGTACAAAAAATGGATCTCCGATGACGGTGGCAGCCACCGACAACCCTTTTATCCGGGGAGAAACCCATACAGCGTATGAACGATTCAACCGATCCCGAATCGGAGCGGGGATCGGAGCCCTCCGGCGAGCGCGGCGGTTCCGCGCCGGAGGCCTCGCAGACGAGCGATCAGCCCCAGCAGGCGGTCGACGAGACGGCGAGCGGGCGCGTCAGCGACGAGGCCCAGCGCAGCGACACGAACGACGACGAGGCCGAGGACGGCGCCAGCGACACGAACGACGAGGACAGCGCCCCGGCGGGAGACGACGTGCCGCCAGAGGTCCGCAAGTACGAGCGGTTCAAGAAGATGGACGGCGCTCGCTACGAGCGCGTCAACGAGTTCCTCCGCGACCGGACGTACATCACGGCCCGCGAGTGGGCGATAGCGCGACTCTGCGCCGACTTCCGGACCGAGACGGGCGTCGAGATGACGAAGATCGGCGAGAACCTCCCCGAACTGGTCCCGTTCATGACGGACACCTACACCCCGCAGGCGGTCAATCAGGCGCGGTACTCCTTCGAAGAGAAAGTGACGAAAGCGGGCGCGACGTTCCTCTACGGGGCGATGTCGGGCTTTTTCACCGCCGAAGACTTAGACGAGATGATGTACGAGGTGACCGAGGTCGCGAAGTTCCTCTTGGAGGTCGAGGGCGTCGACCTCGCGGTCGCCGACGAGCTCGAAGCGGAAGACCGAATCAGCGAGGTGATGCGCGAGGTGCGCGCCTCCTCCGCGGACCTCCGGGGCGAAGAGGTCCGGTGTCCCGAGTGCGGGCACGTCCACGAGTCGAGCGAGGAGTAGTGATGGAGCGATTCCCGGAGGCGCTCGAAGGCATCCCGGACGCGGTCGTCATCGTCGACAGCGAGGGCGTCGTCCGCGCCGGCAACAGCCGGATCGAGGCGAACCTCGGATACGCGCCGGACGCGGTGGAGGGAATGTCCCTGGAGTCGCTGTTGTACGACCCCGACGACGGCACGGCCGGGGCGGAGCTACACCAATACATCCGCGACCCACAGCCGCGCTCGATGGCCGCGAGCCTGGATCTGCACGCGTCACGCGCGGACGGGACCGAAGTCCCCGTCACGATCAGCCTTGGGCCGTTCGAGCAGGGCGGCGAGCGCTACCTCGTCGTCACCATCGTCGACGTCAGAGAGAAGCGCGCGCAAGAGGCCGAACTGCACCGCCGGACACAGACGCTGGAGGCGCTTCACGAGGCGACCCAGGAACTGCTGAAGACGACCGACCGGGAGTTCGCCGCGGAGGCGGCGGTCGAGTACGTAGAGGAGGTGCTCGGCCATTCGATCGCGGCGATCTGGCTGTACGACGACGACCGCGACGTCCTCGCTCCGGCGGTGTGGACCGACACCGCTGAGGAGATCGTGGGCGATCACCCGACCTTCGGTCCCCACGACCCCAGCATCTCGTGGGCGACGTTCGAGTCCGGCGACGCGGTGTACGTCGCCGACACGCACGCCGAGACGGACCGTCACAACCCGGACTCGCCGATCCTGAGCGAGCTGATCCTCCCGCTCGGCCGGTACGGACTGCTCGACATCGGCGCGACGGAACGAGACGCGTTCGACGAGACCGACCTCGCCGTCGCTCGCCTGTGGGCCGCCACCGTCACGATGGTGTTCGTCCGGATCGAACGCGAACGCCAACTTCGCGTCCGCGAACGCGAGATTCTCCGCGAGCGCGACCGCTTAGAGGAGTTCGCGAGCCTCGTCTCACACGACCTCCGGAGCCCGCTCAACGTCGCCGCGGGGAACCTCGACCTGCTCCGCGAGAAACTTCGAGGCGAGGACGGCGACGCCGCCGAAGTCGACGCGCTGGCCCGCGCGCTGTCCCGGATGGAGGCGCTCGTCGAAGACATGCTGGCGCTCGCGAGACAGGGCGCCGCCATCGACGAGACCGAGGCCGTGTCGCTGGCCGCCGTGGCGACGGAGTCGTGGGAGGCCGTCGACGCCGGTGACGCAGCGATGGTCGTCGCGGACGACCTCGGCCTGCAGGCCGACCGGAGCCGGCTCCGACAGGCGCTCGAGAACCTGTTCGCGAACGCCGTCGCTCACGCCGGGGACTCCGTCCGCGTCGAGGTCGGCGCCCTCGCCGACGGCGAGGGGTTCTACGTCGTCGACGACGGACCGGGAATTCCCGCCGACCGCCGCGACGAGGTGTTCGACGCCGGCATCTCGACCGACCCGGAGGGGACGGGGTTCGGCCTCAAAATCGTCTCGGAGGTGGCCGACGCCCACGGCTGGACGCTCACCCTCGGCGACGGCGACGCGGGCGGCGCGCGCTTCGAGTTCCGAGGCGTCGACGTCGCCGCGGACGAGTGAGCCTCGGGCGGTGCCGTTTATAAACAGCGACCCGACGCCGCGATTCGCTATAAACCGACGCCGCGATCAGTTATAAATCGAGCGCGTGATGCGTCACCGCCTCGGCGCCGGACGCGCCGTCCGCGTCGACGTCGAGCGTCGCGACCCTGAACGTCTCGTCGGCGCCCTCGACCGGAATCGGGAGGCCGCCGGGGTTTATCCGGACCGTCCCGTCGCGCTCCTCGACGCCGTGCGCGTGGGTGTGCCCGTGAACCACGTAGTCGTAGTCGCCGCAGTCGACGAGCGCGTCGACGACGACGCCGCTCGTTCCGTGGGTGACGGCGATGTCGACGGCGCCCTGCTCGCCGCGCGCTCCCTCGCCGCCGAGCGAGAGGGTCCCGGCCTCGCCGAGGTACGTCCCGAACGACTCGACGGTCGACTGTACCGCCCACTCCCCGTCGTTGTTGCCGCGCGCGGCGTAGAAGTCGACTCCGTCCATCTCGAACGGAGTCACGGAAAAGGGCGCGACGAAGTCGCCGCAGTGGACGACGACGTCGACGCGCTCGCGTTCGAAGGCCGCTACGGCCGCCTCGACGGCGGCGAGGTCGTCGTGAGTGTCTGAGACGAGACCAACGCGCATGTCACAGCCTCACGGGGGACGCGAATAAATCCCCCGCCGATACGGATTCAATAGTATAGACGCCGCCCGAGTGACGAATCAATAGTTTTTGGTAGGGTGGTTTCAGATCTTGCGCCAATGGTAGAGCACACCCGGACGCTCGATTTCAAAATCGCCTACGCGATCGGGCTCGGGACGATGATCGCGGCGGGGATCTTCTCGCTTTCGGGCACCGCCGTCGCCGAGATCGGGAGCAGCGCCGTCATCGCCTTCGTCCTCGCGGCGATCGTCGCCGGCCTGACCGCGGCGTCGTACTCGGAGTTCGCGTCGATCTACTCCGAGAACGGCGGCGGCTATCTGTTCTCCTCGCGCACCTTCGAACACGACACCCTGATCTACGTCGTCGGCGCCATGCTGTTTTTGGGCTACACCGGAACCACCGCCTTCTACCTCGCGACGATGGACGAGTGGGTCATTCGATTCATCCTCCCAGAATCGCTGCACTTCCTCCCGCACGGGACCTCCGGCGTCCTCGCGGCCCTGTTGCTCGGCGCGCTCAACGCCAGAGGGACCGAAGAGAGCGGCACCTTCCAACTGTTCGTCACGGGCGCGAAGGTGGCCGTCCTCTTAGCGTTCGTCGGCGGCGCGGTCGCGTTCCGAGGCCCGGCGGTCGCCGCAGACACCTTCGCCGCCGGCTTCACGACCGACCCGGTGGGGATCGTCTCGATCGCGGCGCTCGCGTTCATCACCTTCTTCGGGTTCTCCGCCATCGCGGCGAGCGCCGGCGAGATCATCGAACCCCGCCGGACGGTTCCGCTCGCAATCGGCGCGAGCATCCTCACGGTCACGGTCCTCTACGCGCTCGTCATCGTGTCGATGGTCAACTCACCGGTCCCGGCCGAGGTGATCGCACAGGAGGGCGAGACCGCGATGGGTCGCGTCGCCGCCGGGTTCCTCGGCCCCGCGGGGCGGTCGCTCATCGTCGCGGGAGCGATCTTCAGCATGGTGAGCGCGTCGAACGCGAGCATCCTCGCGGCGAGCGGGATCGGGTCGCTGATGGGCCGGCAGGGGCAGGCGCCGCGGCCGTTCTCGCGGATTCACCGGCAGTACGGGACGCCGTTCTGGAGCGTGATGTCCGCCACGGGGGTCATCGTCGCGCTCATCGTCGTGTTCATCGGGCTCTTCCCGGCCGAGGGGGGGCTGATCCCGTTCGACCTCACCGTCACGCTGCCGGCCGTCGGACAGCTCACGCTCACGGAGCTCGGACTGACGACGCTCACCGGCTTCGCCACGCTGAACCTCCTCCTGCCGCTCTCCGTGGTGAACATCGCGCTCATCTACTCGCGGCGCCGGTTCCCCGACATCGAGCGCGGCTTCAGCGTGCCGGGCGTCCCCCTGGTCCCGATCGTCGGCGTGATCGCGAACGTCGGACTCATCACTAACCTCCCGCCGAAGGGCGTCCTCGTCGGCAGCGTCCTCATCGTCGGCGTGCTCGCGGTCTACCTGATCTGGGGCGGCGAGCCCGACATGGACGAGCTGTACGAGGAGGTCGTCCCGTCCACGCCCTCGACCGAGACCGCCGCGGGAGCCGGCGCCAACCTGACGGACGAGGCGGCAACCGACGCGACGGCCTCGGAGACGCCCGGAGACGACTCGTTCCGCATCCTCGTTCCGGTGGCGCGCCCGGAGCGCGCCGTCAGATACGTCCGACTGGCAGCGTCGATCGGGCGGTTCCAGGAGGGCGAGCCGTTCGTCGACGTGATGACGGTCACGCAGATCCCGGAACAGACCCCCTACGAGGCGGTCGAGGAGGTCACTCGCGGTCGCGTCACGCGGATTCAAGAGCTGCTCGCCGCCGAGGACCTCGACGTGTCGTACGCCGTTGAGGGCCACACCTGTCGCGACGTCGGCTTCGACATCGTCCAGACGGCGCGAAACGAGGAGTCCGACCTCGTGTTGATGGGCTACCCCGAGGAACACACCGAGGTCGCCGAACACGTCGAGTACAAGTCGCCGTGCGGCGTGCTGTTCGCCAGCGGCGTGGTCGACCCCGACGCGCTCGACGTGGTCAACGTCGGCGCGGGCGGCGGTCCACACCACATGGACCTCCTCTCGATTATCAACCGGATGGGCGAGCGGGGCGCGGAGATAAACGTGATCAACATCACGCCCGAGGGCGGCGAGGGGCGCCCGGAGAACACGGAAGCGACCGTCTCCGGCCTCCCCGACGCGTCGACGGTGCAGATACAGAACATCACGGCCCAGACCATCGCCGACGGCCTGGTCGAACAGGCGAGCGAGAACGGGGGGCTCCTCCTCATCGGCGCCACCCGAACGCGTCGGCTCCGCCGGCGCGTCTTCGGGAGCACCCCCGACAACGTGATCCAACTCGCCCGCGGGAGCGGGCTTCCGGTGTTGGTGTACTCCAGTCCGCGCGGGGTCCAAGGCCCCATCGAGGAGTACGTCTACCCGGTGTACCGGTACCTCCGTGGAATCCAGCGTAGCCCGACGCAGGCCGCGGAGTCGGAGACGGGCGAGTAAGGCGTCGCGCCGCCGGCGAACTATATTCGACCCCGGCGAACTATCCTCGACCCCGACGACTCACTCGTCGATGCTGCGGTTCCGGCTCAACCAGCCGTCCGCCTCGGCCGCTAGGTCGCGCACTTCGCGCCTGATCGCGGAGTAGTTGTTGACGATGTCGCCCGTCGTGAGGATACCGACCGGCGTCATGCCGTCGACGACGACGAGCTTTTTGACCTCCTCCGTGCGCATCCGGTCCGTGGCGACCCGGAGCGTCTTCGTCGGTTGCACGGTGACGAGCGGGCTGCTCATCGCCTTTCGAAGCGGGATCTGTGAGAGCGGGTCGTCGGTGACGTACCCGGCGTACAACACGTCGGACTCGGTGGCGATGCCGGCCGGCGACCCCTCGTTCGTGACGACCACGCTGCCGACGCGGTTCCTGAGCATCCGCTCGCTCGCGTCCCTGACCGACGCACCGGCGTCGCAGGTGACCAGATCCGTCGTCATCACCTCCTCTACGAGCATACCACGCCCTACTCGGAGCGCCTACTTGACACCGAGGGTCGGGCCGGACGCGCTCGCGGCCCTCACTCGGCGCGCCACGGGCCGCCGAGCTCGTCGCGCGTCATCGAGTCGGCGTCGCCGTCGCGGAACACGCTCACTCGCCCCGTCTCCTCGCTCAGCGTCACCGTCGCGACGACCTCCGGGCGGACCGAGGTCTCGATGGCGCTCATGTGTCGCGACCCCATCCACGGTTCGTAGCCCACGTCGTCGACTAGCTCCGTCTCGTCGCGGCGAGTCCCCAGATCACGGAACCGGACCATCTGCGCCTCGATTTCGCCGTCGACCGCGACGACGACGCCGCCGTCCTGCTTGCGGCTCACGGACTCCGCGGCCTCGATGAACCCGTCTTCGGCGAACGTCGTCGAGCACCGCGTTCGCGGCCACGTGTTGTCGCCCATCGGGTCGGCGTAGGCGCCGTAGTCGCGGTCGGCGACCACCGCGAAGTAGAGTCCCGGCCCCTTGACGTGCGGTTCCTCCCACTCGCCGAACGAGAGGCTGACGTGTTCGGCACAGTAGGTCAGCCGGTCGATGACCTCTCGGACGCGTTCGTGGCTGCCGTACTCGACCGCGAGGTCGCTCATTCGACCCCCTCCGTTCGGCGACCGGCGTTGTCGGGACTGCGCATACGTTCACGACGGGCGGGGCGCATATAAGGGGTGCCGGATCACCGCCACTGAGCGAACAGGCTGGCGTCGAACCGGTCCGCGCGGACCAGCCCCACGCCGAACGCGACGGCGACGGCGGCGGGGATGAGATTCCCGTACCAGAGGTTGATCCCGCCCCAGAGGATCACGAAGCTCACCATGTCGTCGAGCATGAACTCGCAGTTGCGCAGCCGGTCGCCGAGCGCGTCCAGCGAGAACGCGCGGTCGAGCGTCACCACCGCGACCGTCGCGGACAACACCCAGCCCGCGTAGTTCGAGAGCGGGACGCCGAAGAAGGCGCCGCCGCCGAAGCTCCAGAACCCGAGCGCGACCGCGCCGGGATCTAAGACCACGTCCATCGCGACCACCGCGGCGATCACGGTCGCGAGCCGCAGCCAGCCGTTCGCCGCCCGCGAGCCGAGCAGCAGCAGACAGAGCAGGTAGGCGTTCACCACGAGCGGGATGAAGAAGACGGGGAGCGCGACCGGCACCCCGCCGAGCATCGGCCCGAGGCTGACGGTGTACTCGAAGGAGCCGTACGGCCAGCCGGTGGCGACGCCGAGCAATTCGATGGCGTAGGTGTAGGCGATGAGGACGCCGATCCAGCCGAGAGCGCGCCGGTCTATCGCCGGCAACACCCCGACGACGAGCGGGGAGCGCATCACCAACACGCCGAACAGGACGAACCACGGGTTAAACGCGAACGGGTCGGGGACCCACCCCTCTGCGCTGCCGACGAGCGCGAGCGCGCCGACGAGCGGGAAGAGCACCGCGATGGTAAAGCGGTTCTCGCGGACGGTCCGGTCGAGCAGTCGCTCCGCCTCCCCGCGCGTGTCGGGGAGCCGGGCGCGGAGCGCGTCGAGGCCGCCCGAGGTCGGGGCGGAGCCGCCGGGGTCGCTCACGCGAGCGCCTCCGAGAGCGGGTAGACGCGCCACAGGCCACCCATCGCCAACAGGGTGCCCACGGCGGTGTTCAGCGCCGGGAACCACCAGTACGCGCGGTCGACCGCGATCGACGACCGGGCGACCCACGCCGCGAAAATCGGGTACACCGAGAGGAGCGCCCCGAGTCGCACGTCGACCGCGGCGAAGGCGGCGGCGGCGGCGACCCAGCAGGCGATACAGTACGCGAACGTCCGCCCCTCGCCCAACACGGTCGCCGTCGTCCGGATCCCGGCGGCGCGGTCCGGCTCGATGTCGGGGATGGCCGAGAACGTGTGCATCCCCATCGCCCAGAGCCACGCGCCCGCGAGCGCCGCGACCGGCGGGTGCGACCCGGTCACGGCGGCGTACGCGGCCGCGCCGGGGAGGATGTAGAGCCCGTTCGAGACGGAGTCGAGGAACGGGGTCGTTTTAAACCGGACCGGCGGCGTGCTGTAGGCGGCGCCGAGCAGGAGAAAGCCGGCGAGGTACGGCCACGCGACGGGCGGCGTGGCGGCGAACGCGACGAGCCCGAGCGCGAAGGCGAAAGCCACGGCGAGCGCGACGGGGCGACTCCCCTGCCAGCGCGCTTCGCGGCCCTCCTTTTTCGGATTTAACTCGTCGATGTCGGCGTCGAAGGCGTCGTTGACGCCGTATAAAAAGACGTTCGCCGGCACCAGGAAGTACCCCGCGAGCCCGACCGTCATCGGCGTGAACAGCCCGCTCACGTCGGAGATGCCGTAGGTGACGCCGACGGCGACGGGGCCGGCGAGGTAGAGCCAGAACCGCGGTCGCGACAACACCAGCAGGTACCGGAACAGCTCGGACATCGAGCGTCGGTCGGTGGGGGTCGCGGTGTCGCTCACGGCTCCGATCACGTGGCGTTGGTCACCGACTCCGCGGTCAGCTGTCCGCTGATGAGACACATCGGGACGCCGATGCCGGGGGTCGTTGTCGACCCGGTGAAGTAGAGCCCGTCGACCGTCTCCGAGCGGTGCGGAGGCCGGAGCAGCGAGGTCTGCCGGAGCGTGTGTGCTAAGCCGAGCGCGCTTCCTTGGTAGCTGTTGTAGCGGTCGGCGAAGTCGTCGACGCAGAACGTCTCTTCGAAGACGACGCGGTCGTGCAGCTCCGTGCCGGTGTTCTCGGCGATGTCGTCTAAGACGAGGTCACGGTACTCTGCGCGCAGTTCGGGCGTGTCCTCCAGTCCGGGGGCGATGGGGACCAAGGCGAACAGGTTGCTGTGTCCCTCCGGCGCGACCGTGTCGTCGGTCTTCGAGGGGACACAGAGGTAGTAGGCCGGGTCGTCGGGCCAGGCGGGGTCGTCGAAGATCTGCTCGAAGTGGTCGTCCCAGCCGGTCGGCAACACCAGCGTGTGGTGTTCGAGGTTCGGCACGTCGCCCTCGACGCCGAGGTACAGGAGGAACGCCGAGGGGGCGTACGTCCGCGACTCCCAGTACTCGTCGCTGTACTGGCGTTTGTGTTTCGGGAGGAGTTCCTGCTCGGTGTGGGCGTAATCGGCGTCCGAGACGACCAGGTCGGAGAGGTACCGCTCGCCGTCTGCGGTGTCGACCGCGAACGCCCCGCGGCGGCCTTCGATCCCCGTCACCTCGGCGTCGGTGACGTACTCCACGCCGAGGTCGGCGCCGAGTTCGACGATGCCGTCGACGACGGCGCCGATCCCGCCCTCGGGGTAGTAGACGCCCATGTTGTAGTCGACGTGGCTCATCAGGTTGTACAGCGCCGGGGTGTTGTACGGCGACCCGCCGAGGAACACCAGCGTGTACTGCATCAGCTGTTGGAGCTTCGGGTGATCGAAGTAGCTCTCCACGTGCCCCTGCATCTTGCCCAAAAGCGAGAGCCCCCACGAGTAGCGGAGCACGTCGGTGTCGACGTAGTCGCGGAGCCGCGGGCGGTCCTCGTACACGAAGTGTTCCATCCCGATCTCGTAGGTGCGCTCGGACTCTTCGAGGTACTCCTCGAACGCCTCGCCCGCGCCGGGCTCGTACTCCTCGAAGAGCGCCTTGTTCGCCTCGCGATCGGGCAGCACGTCGACCTTGTCGCCGTCCTTCCAGAACACCCGATAGTGCGGGTCGAGCCGCTCCAGTTCGTAAAACTCCGACTGCTCGCGACCGAAGTGTCCGAAGAAGCGCTCGAACACGTCCGGCATCAGGTACCACGACGGCCCCATGTCGAATCGGAACCCGTCGGCTTCCAGCCGGCTCGCGCGCCCGCCGAGCTGTTCGTTCTTCTCTAAGAGGGTGACGTCCGCGCCGGCGTCGGCGAGGTAGCACGCGGTCGAGAGACCGCCGAATCCGCCGCCGATCACGATGACGGATTCGCCGGCCGCGGCGTCGATATTGGGGGCCACGTCCATGGATCGCCGTACGGGCGGCAGCGGTATAAATACCGGCCAGACGCCCGCGGAATTGCGGCAACGGCGGCCCGGATCGCCCCCGAGTGGGTACGCCTAAGTCGGCGACGGCCGTACCGGATATCTACATGGATCTCACGGTCGCGATCACCGGCGCAACGAGCGGGATCGGGCGGGCGATCGCCGAGGCGTTCGTCGACGAGGGGGCGTTCGTCGCCGTCTCCGGACGCGACGGCGACGCGGTCGACCGAACGGTCGCGGCGTTGAACGAGCGCGCGGCGGACGGTGCCGGGACCGCGTGGGGAGCCCGCGTCGACGTGCGCGACGAGTTCGACTTAGAGCGCTTCTTCGAACGGGTCGCTCGCGAGGGCGGCCCGATAGACGCGGTGTTCGCGAACGCGGCGGTCTTCCACGGCGCCCCCGGCGAGCGCCCGGTCGACGAGACGAGCTACGCCGACTACGACGATACGATGCGAACCAACGCCCGCGGCGTCTTCGCGACGATAACCGAGGCGGTGCCGCACCTCGCCGAGGACGCGCGAGTGATCGTCCCCTCCGGCGGGATCGCCCACGAATCCCGGCCGGGAATGGGCGCGTACGCCGTCTCGAAGGCGGCCGCCGAGGCGGTCGCGCGCGGGTTCGCGGCCGACCTCTCGGTGACGGTCGGCGTCGTCGATCCCGGCCTCGTCGCGACCGACCTCACGGGAAAAGAACGCGCCCGCGACCCCGAGAGCGTCGCGCCGCTCTTCGTCTGGGCGGCGACCGACGTGCCCGCCGAGGAGGTAAACGGCGAACGGCTCGGCCTCCGGGAGTGGAAGTCGGCGACGCGGTGAGGAGGCCGTTCTACTTTTGAACTGACGCGACCGGCCTCAGGGGCGCGGTCGACGCGGCGGTGAACAGACCCAAGCGGCTGTAGCTCTTACCGACGGTAATGCGTTCACGACTCCGGGCGGCGGCGGTCCGGCTCCGCGGCGCGCTCTCCCGCCTCGGCGGCGCGACCGCGGACGCGCTCTCCCGCGCCGGCGTCATCGACCGGGGACGGCTGCGCGAGACCCTCGATTTGGCGTGGCCCCGGATCGTCACCGGCTTCGCCATCATGTCGAAGAACACGGTGGATCTGGCCGTCGTCGGCGTCGCACTCGGCGCGCCGTCCGTCGCCGGGTTAGCCTTCGCGTTCGCCTACTGGCAGCTCGCGAAGTTCGTCTCTATCGGGCTCGCGGGCGGCACGGTGTCGCTCGTCTCGCAGAACTACGGCGGCGGCGAGAGCGACCGCGCCGCGCTCGTCGTCAAGGCGTCGCTGCTCGTCGCCGTCGCGCTCGTGGCGCCGCTCATCGTCGCGTTCGTCGCGTTCGCCGAGCCGCTGATCGCGCTCGTCGGCGGCGAGGGGACCGCGCTCCGGGCCGGCAGCGTCTATCTCGCCGTCACCGCGCCGGCGCTCGCCTTCGAGTTTTTCAACATGATCGCGAGTCGCACCTACGCCGGCGTCGGCGACACGGTCACGCCGATGGTGCTGCGGGCCGGCGGAGCGCTTTTAAATGTCGTGCTCACGGTCTGGCTCGTCCTCGGGGTCGGTCTCGGGGTGTTGGGCGCGGGGCTCGGCACCGCCGCCTCCATCGTCGCCGTCGGCCTCGCGCTCTCGTGGGGGATGACCGGCCGGTCGTACTTCGGGCGCGGCGCCTCGCCGGTTCCGATCGGTCGCGGGGGGCCGTGGATCGACGGGGAGCTCGTCCGGCAGCTCCTCCGGGTCTCCGCTCCGCTTATCGGCCGCCGAGTGGCCGAGGGCGTGGCCGTCTTCCCGCTCCTCTGGATCGCCTCCTCGTTCGGCGACGCGACCGTCGCGGCCCTCGAAGTGGGACGGCGCGTCCGGGGGTTACTCGGCAGTTTCAGTTGGGGCTTTTCCATCGCCGCGAGCACCCTCGTCGGCCAGCGGCTCGGCGCGGGCGAGGAGTCGCTCGCGACCGAGTACGGGCGCGACGTGATCCGGCTGTCGGCGCTCGTCTACGTCGTCGCCTCCGCGGTGGTCCTCCTCGCCGCGGGCCCGATAGCGGGCGTGTTCGTCGACGACCCCGCCGCCGTGGCCGCGACCGCGACGTTCGTCGTCGTCGCCGCCGTCTCCGCGATACCGCTCGGCGTCGACGGCTCCGTCACCGGATCGCTGCGCGGCGCCGGCGACACGCGGTGGCCGTTCCTCGCCTCCATGGTCGGCCTCTACGTCGTCGCGCTTCCCGCCGCGCTGGTCGGGCTGGCGACGCCGCTGGGCGTCGGCGGGCTGTACGTGGCGGTGATCGCGGAGAAGCTGGTGCCGGCGGGGATCAACCTGCGGCGCTTCCGATCGAACCGCTGGCAGGCGGTCAGCCGGCAGTACCGTCCGGAGGGCGCCGACGCCCCCGACGACGCGTCGGCGAAGTGACCGACCGCCTTACTCGTCGTCTGCGACTGATTCGAGGACCTCGACGCTGCCGGTGAGCTGCCGGTGGACGTACGGCATGTCGATGCCGGCCTCGTCGAACGCCTCCTTCACCGCGGTGACGTACTCGGAGCGAACGCGAACGAAGTCGCCGCGACCGGGCTCGTCGATCCACCAGCGCGACTGGAGGCCGACGGCAGAGTCGCCCAGTTCGACGACGCGGACGGAGGGGGCGGGGTCGTCGAGGATCTCCTCGTGGGCCGCCGCCTTCTCGACGATGATGTCGGTCGCCTGCTCGATGTCGTCGTCGTACCCGATCCCGAAGACGAACTTCTGGCGCAGCGTGTCGTACGCGACCGGGTTGGTGACGGCGTTGTTCGCGAGGTCGCCGTTCGGCACCGTGATCCGCTCGTTGTCGAAGGTGCGGACCCGCGAGACGCGCAGGTCGATGTCCTCGACGCGCCCGCTGTTCCCGTCCCACTCGATCCAGTCGCCGACCTCGAACGGCTTGTCTTTTAAGATGAAGACGCCGGCGACGAAGTTCCCGAGCAGGTCCTGTGCCGCGAAGCCGACCGCGAGCGCGATGGCGCCGCCGAAGACGGCAAACGCCGAGAGGAACGCGCCGTACCCCGCGATCGTGAACCCGATCGCGACCGCGGCGACCCACACGACCGCGTTGGCCACGCTCTTCGTCAGGCTCCGGACCGCCTCGTCTAACCCCCGCGACGCGATGGCTCGGTCCACGCCGGGCACGAAGACCGCCTTCCCGATCACCAGGGTCGCGGCGAAGCCGACGACGAACAGCAACGCCGTTATCAGGAACCCGAACGCCGTCGCTGCAATCCCCGTCAGTCCGAACTGTAGCGGTAGCATCGTCACCCCATTTCGGAGTGTACTTAAAGAAAGTACTGGCAGCGCAGTTGTTTACCCGCGGTCCGGCGCCGCGTCCGCTCGTCGCGGCACCGCGGTCAGTCGCCGGTCCGCACGTCGCGGCCCCTCGACTCAATCGCCGTGCGACGGCCGAGGAGAGAGCGGTCCGTCACCGCGCGCGACCGCCCTGAGTCGTCGACCGTGCGGGTCGTCCGCGCGCATCCGGTCGCGGACCGCCGCCGGCACCCACGCGTCGCGGTCGCTCGGCGTCGCGTGCGCCTCGACGCCGGCCGGCCTGAACTCGTCGGGGAGGTACCGGACGTAGGTGGGGAGTCGCTCGCGCAGCGCCATCCCGCCGGCGTCGGCGACCTCGCGGAGTCCGTCGAGGTCGGGCCACGCGTAGTCGGGGTTGATGTAGTCGTCCGTCACCGGCGAGACGCCGCCCAGGTCGTCGATGCCGCAGTCGACGAGTTCTGCCGCGGGCGAGAGGTTCGGCGGGACCTGCACCGACACTGCAGCCGGGAGCGCGGCCCTGGCCATCGCGACCACGCGACGCATCGTCTCGACGCTCGGCTTCGCGAAATCCGACCGTTCGTTCGGAACGACGTTCTGGACGATCACCTCCTGGACGTGGTCGTACCGCTCGTGTAGCGCGCGGATCGCGAGCAGGCTCTCGGCCCGGTCGCGCCAGTCTTCGCCGATACCGACCAGGATGCCGGTGGTAAATGGCACCCCCTGTCGGCCTGCGGCGCGGATCGTGTTGAGCCGCTGGCCGGGGGTCTTCCGCCGCCCGCCGCTGTGCGCGTCGACCTCTGCGGTCGTCTCCAGCATGACGCCCATCGAGGCGTTCACCTCGCGGAGGGTCGCGAACTGCGCCTCGGTGAGGTCGCCGGGGTTCGAGTGGGGAAGCAGCCCCTCCTCTAAGGCGATCTCACAGGCCCGGTAGAGGTAGTCGTGGATCGAGTCGAACCCCCACTCGTCGAGCTGGTCGTGGACCGCGGTGTAGCGGTCGTCCGGCTCGTCGCCGAAGGTGAAAAGCGCCTCCGTACAGCCGGCGTCGGCGCCGACCCGACAGCGCTGGCGTACCTCCTCGGGCGCGAGCAGCGACGCCTCGCCGGGCACGTCGTAGTACGTGCAGTACGTGCAGGTGTACCGGCAGGCGGTCGTCAGCGGGATGAAGACGTTCCGCGCGAAGGTGAGCCGATCGGCCGGCTCGACGTCGTCCGGGGTGACGGAGAGCAGTCGCTCGACGCGCGCCGGGTCGGGCTCGATGTCGATTCCGTACGCTTCGGCGGCCGCGAACACGTTCGGTTCTCGCCGCCCGGACTCAAAAAGGATCGCGGTCGCGGATCCGGGCGCGGCTCCGCGTCGCCTACTCCCGTCTCACGCCGACCCGGCCGTCCGCCGTGTCGAGCGCGAAGCCGGCGTCGGCGAGCCACTCCGCCGCCCTCCCCGCGTCGGCGTCGGCAGCCGCGTGAATCAGCACCTCCGCGAGGTCGCCCGGTTCGTCCACGTCGGTCGCGAGGCGATACGAGTCGACGACCGCGACCGAGAGCCCCGCGCTCGCGGCGATCTCGCGATGGTCGAGGTAGGAGGCGCCGTGGTAGTCGACCGAAAAGCGCGGATCGCCGGCGACGAACGCGTTCGTCCCGCCGCCGCGGCCGGGCGCCAGCGCGAGGTCGGCCTCGCGGCCCGCGTCGAACAGGTCGCGGAGCCGCTCGGGGGTCGCGAGCGCGAGGTCGGCCATCACCACCGCGACGCGCTCCGCGTCGCCCTCGCGGTCGCCCCCGCCGAGCCGCGCGTCCAGCGCCGCGTTGACCGCCGCCGTGAGCGGTCGGTCGTCGACGGTCACGCGACAGCCCACGTCCTCGTCGAGCGGGCCCGTCGCGAGGACGCGCGGGTCGCCGCCGGCGGCGTCGACCGCGTCGAGGACGTCTCGGAGCATCGCCCGCGCGAACCGGTCGCGCTCCTCGGCGTCGAGAACCGCGGAGAGTCGCGACTTCGGGTGGTCGGTCGAGAACGGAACGAGAACCTCCATCAGGAGGGGCGCGTTAGAACAGGGATTCCAGCTCGTCGCTGTCGTCGCTGACGAGTTCGTCGAGGTTCTCGTCGCTCTCCTCGCGGATCTCGTCTAAGTTGTCCTGCGCCTCGATGGCGACCTGCTGGAGCTCCTTGATCCGCGGGACGTTCGTGACGCCCGCGAGCAGGATGACGGTCGCGACGAAGCCGGCGCCGCGGTAGGGGTAGTCCCCGCCGCGGACCTCCATCGAACCGGTCTGCTCTTCGAGCCACTTCCGCCCGCGCTCGATACCTTTCCGGTTGAGGTACTCCGGCGGGCCGGCGAGCACGAGCAGCGCGCGCTCCGCGCCCTCGATCTCACAGGGCAGCGTGAGCCGCCCCAGCGCCGCCTTCCGGACGAGGCTGGTGATGCGGTTCGTGGTGTGTGCGCTGTCGAGTTCGTCGCCGCCCTCGTCGTTGCGGAGCCGCGAGAGCAGCCCGCCCGAGGTGCGCTCCTCGACTTCCTCCTCGGCGTAGCCCACGGTGGAGACGCCGCCGCCGGAGAGCGTGTTGATGATCTCCGAGGAGTCGACGACGCTCTCTGCGACCTCCTGGCCCTGCTGGATCTCGCCCGCGCCGAATAAGATTCCGAACCGCCGGACGATCTCCTCGTTGATCTCGGCGTAGCCGCCCTGGACGGACTCGCCCGTCTTCCGCCAGGCGTCGTTGTCGAACACCATCAGGTTGTCCACCTCGCGGACGAACGTCTGGAACGACCGGGCCGCGTTGAGGGTATAAATACCGCCCTCGTCGCTGCCCGGCAGGATGCCGAGGCCGTACACCGGCTCGGTGTAGATCCGCTTGAGGTGTTTCGCCAGCACCGGCGCGCCGCCGGAGCCGGTCCCGCCGCCGAGCCCGGCGACGACGAGGAACGCGTCGACCTCGTGGACCGGGATCGAGTCGATCGCTCCCTGTACCTCGTCGATGTCCTCCTCGGCGATCTCCGCGCCGAGCTCGTTGTCCGCGCCGACACCGTGGCCCTTGACGCGCGACTGACCGATGAGTACGCGCTGGTCCTCGGCGATGTGTTCGAGTCCCATGAGATCGGCCTTGGCCGTGTTGACGGCCGCGGCCGCACGAACGATCTCCGATCCCGTTCGCTTGTCGTACTCCAGGAACTTGTCGACGACTTTTCCCCCCGCCTGTCCGAATCCGATCATTGCAAGTTTCATCGTGTGCTCCCTCCGCCTTTGAAATGAACAGAGCGTGATCGTATATTTAAACCTTCGGTTGGCGTTACCACCATTGATACGGTGTGTGTCGGCGCGAACGGCGCCGCGGAACGGCCCGCAGTCACCGAATCGCCGTCGCGTCCGGCGGTCGGTCGCCTCATCGCACCCCGAGGTGGCCGCCGAGTGTCGTCAGATCCGCCGGATCCACGCCGAAGGCGGCCACGTCGTTGTCGGCCGTCGTGTTATCGAACTGTAACGAACGGTACTGGTCGGACCCCATCGGGAACCCCGGAACGGCGCCGAGGACGCCGAGGCCGATTCGGGCGAGCGGCATCGGAAGCGGCACGATCGTGATGCCCTTCTTCTCGGCCTCGTACACGAGGTCGGTCACCTGCCGGAGCGTCAGGACCTCCGGGCCGCCGATCTCGTACGTCTCGCCCACGTGGTCGTCGGTGTCGACGGCGTCGGCCAACATCGGGACGAGGTCCTCGACGTGGATCGGCTGGAACCGCGTCTTGCCGCCGCCGGGAAGCGGGTACAGCGGGACGCCCGGCGCGAACATCCCCTTGAGCCGCTTGGTGAAGGAGACGAACTCGCCGCCCTCGCCGAAGACGACCGAGGGGCGGAAGATCGTCCAGTCGAGGTCGCTGTCGCGGACGATCGTCTCCGCCTGCCCCTTCGCACGGATGTACGCGGTGTCGCCGTCCGGGTCGGCCCCGAGCGCGCTCAGTTGGACGAACCGCGTCGCACCGCCCTCCTCGGCCGCTCGAACGAGGTTCTGGGTGCCCTTCCGGTGGACCCGGTCGTGCATGACGTTGCCCCCCTTGGGCTCGAACAGCGGCGAGAGCGCGACCAGGTTCACGACCGCATCCTGCCCCTCGACCGCCCCGACGACCGATTCGTAGTCGCTGACGTCGCCCGTCGCGGCGGCGACGCCCTCCGGCGTGTCGCCCGGAGAGCGCGAGAGCGCCGTCACCTCGTGTCCCTCGTCGGCCAGCGCGCGACAGAGGTACGACCCGATGAATCCGGTTCCGCCGGCTACCAACAATTTCATGCACAGCCGATCGAGCGGAACGCCCGTAAACCTACCGCGATGTCAGACGCGCCCGCGGCGAGCGCGGACGCCCGGCGGCCGGCGGGTGCGTCACATCTCGGCCCGAGTCACGCCTCGTCGCCTGCGTCCGGCACCGTCAACACCGGCACCGGGGCGGTACGCACGGTGTGTTCGGCGACGCTCCCGAGGAGGTACCGCTCCACGCCGGTCCGCCCCCGCGTCCCCATGACGACGAGGTCGACGTCGTGGTCCGCGACGTAACTGTGGATCCCGTGGGCCGCGGCGGCGCCGACCTCGACGGCCTCGACGGCCTCGACGCCCGCCGCCTCCGCGGTCGCCGCCGCGTCTGCGACCGTCTGTTCGGCCCCCGATATCAGGGCGTCCACGCCGGCGTACCCGTCGGCGCCGATGATTCCGACGTCGACGACGGCGAGGGCGTGTACCGTCGCGCCGTCGTGTCGGGCGATCTCCAGCGCCCGGTCGAAGGCGGCGCCGGCGCGGTCGCTCCCGTCGGTCGGCGCGAGGATGTTCCGGTAGGGGTAGTCGGCCGGCACGTCGTCGGGACCGATGCTGAGCACCGGCACGGGCGACCGGCGGACGACGCGCTCGGTGGTGCTGCCGAGGAGGAGCCGGTCGAGCCCCGTCCGCCCGCGCGTCGGCATGGCGATGAGGTCGGCGTCGCGGTCCGTCGCGTACGCGATGATGGTCTCGGCGACGCCACCCTGCTCGACCGCCGTCTCCGTCTCGACGCCGCGGTCCGCGGCGCGCTCCGCGGCCGCCTCGACGAACGTCTCCCCCTGCCGTTCGAGCACGTCGATGACGTCGCCGCCGATCCGCGTGACGCTGTCGTGGGTCGTGTCGGCGACGTTGAGGATGTGGACGGTCGCGCCGGTGTCGGCCGCCACGTCCAGAACGTGCCCGAACGCGGCGTCCGCCCCTTCGCTGCCGTCGGTCGGAAACAGGATTCGGTTGAACATACCCCCACGGTCGCGGCGTACAGATAAAAAGGTCCGCGGCGGGCGGACGCGTCGACCGTCTCGGTCGACAGCCCCGGCGTCAGGCGCCGTCTCCGCGCTCGTCGCCCTCGTCGCGCTCGTCGCCCTCGTCGCGCTCGTCGTCCCCGTCTCCGCGTTCGTCGTCGCCCGCCCCGCTGTGGCTCGCCTCGTCGCCGCTTTTACTCCCGTCGCCTGTGGTCTCGTCGCCGGTCTCTTCGATCCGAACGGTCGAGATCCGCGCGCCGTCTGCGGCCGTGACCGCGAAGGCGTAGTCGCCCGCGGTGACCGAATCGCCGACCTCCGGACTCCGCCCGAGCCGGTCGAGGACGAGGCCGCCGAGCGTCTCGAAGCCGTCGCCGTCGAACTCGGTTCCGAGCGCGTCGTTGACGGCGGACAGCGACACCGAGCCGTCGGCCTCGTAGGCCCCGGCACCGCTCTTCCGGACCGCGTGGTCGCCGCTCTCCGGGTCGAACTCGTCGCGGAGGTCGCCGACGAGCGTCTCGACCGCGTCCTCGACCGTGGCGATGCCCTCGAAGGCGCCCCACTCGTCGACGACCGCGGCCATCTGCCGGCGTTCGTCCCGGAACTGCACGAGCAGGTCGCTCAGCGACGTGGTCTCCGGGACGATCACGAGGTCGCGAGCGAGGTCGGCCGCCGTCGTCGACGCCTCGCCCGCCTCGCCGGCGCGGAGCACGTCCTTGGTATCGACGAAGCCGACCACGCGGTCCGCGTCGTCGGCCGCCACCACCGGGTACCGGGTGTGCCCGGCTTCGAGGACGGTGGCGCGGATCGCGTCGAGGTCGGCGTCGGCGGGGATGCTCGCCACGTCAGGCCGGGGGACCATCGCCTCCCGGACCACGGTGTCGTCGAGTTCGAAGACGGCGTTGACCATCTCCACCTCCTCGTCGTCGACGTGCCCCGCTTCTCCGGAGCGCGCGAGCACGCGACGGATCTCCCGCTCTTCCATCGTCTCGTCGGTCTCGGAGGCCGGCGGCACGCCGATGGCGCGCGTAAACAGGTTCGCCGTCCCGTTGAACACGACGATTCCGGGGGCAAAGAGGTAGTAGGCGAGCTTCATCGGGGGCGCGAGAAGCATCGCGACGCGCTCGGCCTGCGCGATGGCGATGGTCTTCGGCGCGAGCTCCCCGAAGACGACGTGGAGGAACGTGATGACGCTGAACCCGATCGCGAACGCGACGAGGTGGACGATGTTCGCCGGCAGCAGCGATCCCAACACCGGCTCGATCAGCGCCGCGACCGCCGGTTCGCCGATCCACCCGAGCCCGAGCGAAGCGATCGTGATCCCGAGTTGCGTCGCCGCGAGGTAGTCGTCGAGACTCCCCATCACGTCCGCCAAGGCGTTCGCTCCCGGACGCCCGTCGGCGACCAGCTGGTCGACCGAGGTCGAGCGGACGCGGACGAACGCGAACTCGGAGGCGACGAAGAAGCCGTTCAACACGACCAACACGAGCGCCGCGACCACCCGCGAGACGGAGAGCGCGACGGCTACCATCGGCGCCTCCGGGGCGTTCGAGCGCGACGGGTGCGGTCCACGTTGGTGACCATGCCGGCCGGTTCTCCCGGCGCCGTTAAAAAAGGTCTCCGTCGCAAGCCGGGCGGTTTATTTCTCGCCGCGCCGGAGCGCGACCATGCTGATCACGCTGGAGGGGCTCGACGGCAGCGGGAAAACCACCGTCTGGGAGGCGCTCCACGACGTGTATCCGGACGCGACGTTCACCCGCGAGCCGACCGACAGCTGGTACGGCGAAGCGGTCGACCGCTCCATCGCGGCCGACGACGCCGACCCGCTGGCCGAGCTGTTCTTACTGACGGCCGACCACGCGGACCACCTCTCGGGGACCGTCGCCCCCGCGCTCGCCGAGGACGCGCTGGTCATCTCGGACCGGTACTCGGACTCCCGATTCGCGTATCAGGCGGCGACGCTGGAGGCCAGCGACGTCGACCTCGACCGCCCGCTTGAGTATATAAAGGGAATCCACGCCGCGTTCTCGCGGCCGCCGGACGCGACCATCTACCTCGACTTGGACGCGCGGGAGGCCGCCGAGCGCGCGGGCCGCACCAACAAGTTCGAACAGGACGGCTACCTCGCCGCGGTCCGGCGAAACTACGAGCGGCTGATCGACGCCGAGCCGGACCGGTTCGTTCGGGTCGACGCCTCGCGGTCGCCGGAGGCGGTGCTCGACCAGGTAGAGGCGGTCCTCGCAGACCTGACGGCCGAGTAGCGATCGGGGCGCGTCGTCGCCGCGTCGCCGAGGTTAGTTCGTGTCCGGGAGCTCCACGTCGTCCGGCGAGGGGACGTAGAGGTAGTCGATGGTCGCCCCGAGGACGGCGGGGAGCGCGACGAGCAGCGCGATGACGAGCGTCGGGCTGCCGAGGTTGATCCCGGCGCCGACGTTGAGGACGCCGGCGAACACCAACATCGAAATCAACAGCAACATGGGAGTCAACACGAGCGTGTACACGATCGACCCCCACGACGTGTTCAGTCGAAGCCGGAAAAAGCGGGTCGCCACCCCGGCGATCACCGTGTGAACGACCACGAGTGCGGCCAGGCTGACGAACCCGAACAACGCGAGCATACTCCTCGTACGGGCTCCCGGCATTTGCCCCTATCGGCCGGCGAACGCGTCAGTCGCCCGCCGACTCAGAAGCCGGTGTCTCCCTGCTGGCGGGCCGCGTTAATCAGTCCCGTGAGCGGCGCCGTGTACTCGTAGCCGGGGATGACGCCCTGGACGTAGGTTCCTTCCACGAAGTCGATCAGCGCGCCGGCGTCGTTGACGCCCCGCCGCTCGTTGATGTCCGTCAGTTCGAACGCCACCTCGATCGCGTCGTCGCCGACGGTGACGCTCGGATCGAACTCGTGGTCGCCGCGGGTCACGCCCCCGACGTCGACGACGCGGAGCTCGAACGTCTCGGCCCAGCCCGCTTCGACCACGTCCGCGATCTCGTCGGCCGCGGTCGCCGAGAGGGTCGGCACCTCGACCCGCACGGTGAACTGCGTTCGGCCGTCGGCGGCGGGTTCGGCGCGAACCGACGCGTCGAACGGGGTCGTCTCTGCGGTCCACACGTCGTCGCCGGCGGACTCGAAGGAGCCGTGGTCGGCGAACGCGCGGCGCACGCGGCCGGGAAGTTCGGCGTCTCCCTCGGCTCCGGTCCCGCCTTCGGCCTCGCTCTCGCGGTCGCTCATACTCGAACAGTGGCGTCACGCGAGTAAAAACGCGTTGTGTCGGGGCTCGCCGGGCCGCGTTCCGGCCGCCGTTTGCAACCCACGCCGACCGGGGATCGATCGTCGGCCGTAGTCAAAGCGTCGCCCGCGGGCCGGCTCCACCCTCGGCTCGGCGTGCGGGCTGGTTTATACGGCCCGGCACCGGTTCCGGGGCAGTTCACTCGATGCTGAGGTCGCCGGCGTCGCCCGCGCTTTCGTCCCACTCCAGTTCGATCTCGAGTTCGATCTCCGAAGCGGATCCGGACTTCGACGTCTCTCGTTCGACTTCGATCTCGAACGCGACGCGTCCCGGCGGAGTGAGCGTCACCGACTCGGTACCGGCCTCAAGCGTGAACTCGGAACCGGAGTCGAGGCGGTCCGCGACGGTTCGCAGGTACGCTGCGACATCGGCGGCGGTCATGTCTCGCTCGAATTCGAATAGCGTCTCTTCGGGCATACCCCAGAGAGGGGGTTCGAGATATTGAGGTTATGCATGCGTCTGAAACGCTGGCCTTGCGCTCCGACGGGCTCGCCCGTGTCGACCCGCACGAGCGCGTGAGGCGGTTCGCGAGCGGTTCGTCGGCCGACGACCCGACGCAACGAAACGGGTCGCCGGTGGCGGAAAGGCTATCTGTCACGCAGCCCTCCGTTTTAGGCAGATCAAAAGGCAACGGATTTTTATACTTTTAGGCCGGCCTAAACTATATGCAACAGACACGGCGAACCCGTTTCGAACCCAACAGACAGACCTGACCGGTGACGATGGTTGGTCCAACACTCGTCGATATCAGGGAGCACATCGAGACCTTGGCCACCAGCGACGGCCGGTATTACGTCGCCTGCGGCCGTACTGGCGACCGGCCGGTGCCGGCGACCGGCAGTCGGTTCCCGGACCGGGCGACTGCGCGGGCCGCCGCTCGGGCGACCGAGCAGTATCGTTCGGCGCTGCGACGCTACGACCCGCAGGTCCCCTTCTACGACTTGATCGTCTGCGAGGAGTCGCCCCGAGACGGGGTGTTGACACCGGGCCGGAACTCGGAGAGCGAGACCCCACAGCGCCATCAGTCCGTGTGTACCGAGAACACCACGCCGGAGCGCCGCGAACTCGTCGAGTTCTGTCACCGCGTCGCCGGTGCGGTGTTCGAGTCGCTCCCCGAGACGGGGTACGACAGCGTCGAGCGCGCCGTGATGGACACCTACTTCGAACTCGCAGAGAGGGTCGGCGACCTCGACGAGCTCTGTCTGTGCCTGCTTGAGAGTCTCGCCGGCGAGCTTGACGAGCGCCTGTCTCCGGTAGACCAGGCCGAAGTCCTCGCCGACGCCGCGGTTCGGCTGGAGACACAGACCGACGGTGATGGCTCGCTCGACGGGACGCTCGAAGCGCTCAAGCGGCACGGATTCCTCGAGAGCTACACCCGCCCGCCGCACGCGGGTGAACGCGACGGCGAGACCGGCCCCGTCGTCGTGCAGGTCTCGGGGTACGCACTCTCGGCGCAGAACGACCGGCTCCCGGTGTTGCCGTTGACGCTCGAACTCTACCGGAACCAGGCGAAACGGCCTCCGCGGTCCGTTGCGGTGCGTACCGTCGACGAGGGGTGGCAGCTCACGGTCGTCCGCGGCGACACGGGCGCACACGGCGGGCTCGTGAGCGCTCCGATAGACGGGGTGGCGTGAGATGGCCGTCGAGACCTACATCGAGCAGGCGCAAGCACGCGTTCGCACCGAGCAAGCGGCCAGCGACGACCTGTTAGACGGCTACGAGGCGTTCATCCGGCGCATCCGAGAGCTACACGCCGATCGCACGCCGTCGTCGGCTCCGGGCTTCACCGCGACCGCCGGCGTCGCGTCCCCCTCGGTGAACGCCTCCGGCCCCGACCGCTGTCGAGCCGTCCGGACGGCGTTCGCAGAGACCGTTCGCCCCCACAGCGTTACACACGTCGAGGGAACCGAATCCCTGCTAGAAACGATCCGGCAGGAGCTTTCCGACCCCATCGCCGTGGCTCTGGCCCCGACGACCGACGCCTCGTTTACGCCCGAACTCAAACGGATGGTCCTCACAGAGGCGCAGTCTCGGCAGTCGGAAGCAACGGCGTTACAGAGCGCACTCGAACGCGAGGAGGCGGACCTGGAGGAGGCCGGCGCCGCGGTCGGCGAAATCACCGGCTGGATCGCCGAGACCGACGAGACGCCGCTAACCGTCGACGGGTTCGACGCGCTCCGACAGCGTCACCAGACGTTGGCCGCGCACCGCGACGCCTGTGGAGACGTGGCTCGCAACCGACAGCGGTTCCTCGCGGGGACGACGAACAACGGTCTCGACGCCGGTGTCCGTCACCGAAGCCTCACTCAGTACCTGTATCGAGAGTTCCCGGTCGACTATCCCGTGTTGGCGACGGTCGCGACACTCGAGGAAACGCTACGGGAGTGTCAACGCGCCGTGCGAGACCACGTGGTTCGGAGGGCCTGACCGATGCGGGACAGCGCACGTCGTCAGCGGGCGAACGCCTGGGCATGGGTGTACCGGTCTCTGTTCGGCTCCGAAGGTGGTGCTGCTGACGACTCTACGGAGGCGACCGACGGCGAACCGACCGACTGCACCGTCTCACGGGCGCAGTCCGACGAGCGATGAGCGGGGCGGCACAGTACCTGCTGGCCGTATACATTCTCGACCACCGGGACGACGAGCCGGTTCGAACGAGCGACGTGGCCGACACGCTGGACCGCTCGCCGGGGACCGTCACCGAGACGTTCCAGCGACTCGACGCGGACGGACTCGTCGAGTACGAGGCCTACGAAGGCGTGACGCTGACCGATGCAGGACGCGAACGTGCGACGGAACTGCACGAGGCGTACGTGGCACTGTCGTGGTTCTTCCGACGCGTTCTGGAGCTCGACGACTACGAAGCGGAAGCGATGGAACTGGCCGGGCTCGTGAGTCCGGACGTTGCGGAACGGCTCGCAGACACGTTGCTCGCGGAGACGGACGCACCGTCACCCGCTGACAGCGAGAGCGCCTCGGAAGGGTCCGACGAGGAACGCCGCTAGCGCAGTCGACGGACGAACCTCACGACCGAGCGGGGAGTTTAGGCGATGCGAAAAATTGGCTATTTGTGAATCCAATTCGGGCCTAAATTCGAGAAGTCAATAAAGAATCCCCGAGAAACTGGTTTTAGGTGGACCAAACAGCATAAATTTATGTCACTGTGATTCCAACCTGAAGGCGTAATGAGCGCAGAAGGACTCGAACGACAGACGCGTAGTTACCTGAGCAACGAAGTGCCCCAGATTCAACAACACGGCGGCAACTTCGAAATCCGCGACATCGACGAGGAGGCAGGGACCGCCACGGTCGCGATCGGCGGCGCCTGTTCGGGCTGCGGTATCGCCCCGATGACGATGAAGGCCATCGAGCGTCGACTCCCCGACAGCGTCGACGGTCTCGAGTCGGTCGAGGTCGTCCGGTCCGGCGGACCGAACGCCGCGGTGATGCCCTCGAAGACCGACGAGATGGACGAGATGGACGAGTACAAAGACTACAGTCCGCCGTTCTAGACGGCCACCGCTTTTGGCCGAGTGCAATCCACGCGGCAATCCGTCCGCGGGTTCCCTCGCGAGGCAGGTCGCTCACTCCGCGGGCGCTTCTGACACGAGTCCGAGACGGTCACGGGGGTCTCGTCCGTTCGTCGGTCGCCCCCGGTCGCTCGCTGGCCGCGGACCACCGGCACCACGACTCAGAGACCGTCCGACCCGACCGGTTTGGTCGGGTATCGAACGTGCCGAGCCGGAATCATCGTCACGTTCCCTCTCCTCGCACTACTCTGCGAGGTGGACGATGCCGCTTTTCGAGAGGATTGAACTGAAGTTATTAAATAGAACGCTATTTTAGGTCTACCTAAAATGTCTGAACACGTCGAGCAACTCGTCGGAATCTTGTTCCGAACCCTCGCCGAGGAGGGTCACTCGGAGGCGCAGACGGCCCTGTTAGACGCGTACCAATACAACTCAGAGACCGACAGGGAAGCGCTGGCAGAAGACCTCTTCGCCGAAGTGGTGGGCGGTCTCGACCGTCACCTCGAAACCGAAGAGGAGGTCGGGGTGCTGACGGCGGCGATAGAACAGCTCCTCGACCGGTTCGCCACCGTCGTCGAGGCGGCGCCCGTTGCGATTCTCACCGTCGACGCGCGCGGCCAGATCGAATTGTGGAACGACGGCGCCAAACGAATATTCGGCTGGAGCGAGTCGGAAGTCCAGCAGCGGTCGTATCCCGACGTGCTCGCGGACTCCCCCGAGGAGATGGCGGCGCATTTGACGCAGTTACGAGAGGGGAGCCAACTCACCGGAATCGAGACGCTGCATCGTCACAGAAGCGGCTCGGCTCTCGACGTCCGTATTTGGGCGTCCCCGTTTCACGAGCGTGGCGAGGGATTTGAGGGCGCGACGTTTGTGATAAGTGATATCACAGAACAGAAACAGCGCGAACAGCGGCTCGCCGTGCTCAACCGGGTGCTGCGACACAACATCCGCAACGACGTGGGGATAATCCAAGGGCACCTCGATCTGCTCGCCGAAGGCGGTACCGAAGGGACAGAACATATCCAGGTGATGGACGACCGGCTCTCGAACATCGTCGAACTGAGCAACGCCGCGCGGTACATCGAAACGCTGCGCGACAAAAGCGAGAGCGAACTGACGACAGTTGATCTACGACGCGTGATAAGAGAACGCGCGGACCGGCTGCAACGGGAGTTTGCGGACGCGGAGATCGAGATGACGGTTCCGGAGTCGGCGTCCGTCATGGCTCACACGCTGTTCCCGTACGCGCTGGACAACGTCTTAGACAACGCCGTCGAGCACAACGACGCCGACGCCCCGCTCGTGGATATTACCGTGTCGAGGAGTCGGGAGTCCGCCCGCGACCAGACCACGGTGAGCGTTGCCGACAACGGCCCGGGGCTCCCCGAATTCGAACGGGAGGTACTGACGGCAGAGAAAGAAACGCCGCTCAATCACAGCAACGGGCTGGGCCTCTGGTTGACTCGCTGGATCGTGCGAAACTCGGACGGAACCCTCGTCGTCGACGAGAGCGCGTGGGGTGGCACTCGGATCGTGATCCGGTTGCCGTCGCGGCGCAAGTAGGTTTGACAGCGCGACCGCGTCGTCGACAGAGCACCAGTCGAACCGGAAGGCCTTCACCGCAGAGTGGAAGCCTCCACCGACGACGGCGGACCTCGCGCGTCAGATCCCACGCAGCGCTCGCCACTTCGCGGCGAGAAATCCCGCCAGGATGAACGCGAACCCGACGACGGTCGCCGGCGTCGCCTGCTGCCCGAGCACGATCCACCCCGCCAGCGCCGCGAACACGGGAATGACGTACTCGATGAAGCTCATCTCGATGGGGCCCAGATCGTCGAGGAGCGTGAAGTACAGCAGGAAGCCGCCGACGCCGGCGACCGCGGAGAGGTACGCGACGGCCCCGAGGGCGGACGGCGTCCACGTCGCGGCCGCGAACGACTGTCCGGGCAGCGCGAGCACGGCGACGTGGAGGACGACCGCGCCCACGGCCATCACCCACGCCTGGGTCGAGAGAAATGGCATCGACGGCGACCGGCTGTGGGTGACGACCGCGGCGACGGCGAACGCCAGCGCGGACGCGAGCACGAGCGCCACGCCGACGACGCTGTCGGCGAGGTTCGCGGGGTCCGGATCGGCGATAACGACGACCCCGACGAAGCCGAGCGCCACGCCGATGGCGGTGGCGAGGGTGAACTCCTCGTCCGTGGAGACGAGTCGCGTGAGTGCGGGCGTCACCACGGGGACGAGCCCCAAGAGGACGGCGGCGACGCCGCCGGTGACGTGTCGCTGGCCGGCGAACAGGAAGGCGTGGTGCGCGCCGATGATGAGGGAGCCGCCGACGAGCACGTACACGTAGTCGTCCCGCGTCCGGGGACGGACGTCGACCCCGGAGGCGAACACGGCGGCGAACAACAGCACGGCGGCGACGTCGAAGCGCACGGCGGCGAACGGCACCGCGGGGAGGTCCGCGAGGCCGACGTCCGTCGCCATGAACGCCGTCCCCCAGACCGCACAGAGCAACAAGAAGCGGCCAGCCGTCCGGTAGCGACTCATTCACGAGAGAGTCGCCGCCGACCGCGAAATATGCGTCGAACCGCCCCGGCTGTCGGAGTCTCCGAACCCGCGCTCGGGACGAACTCGGACGAAAAAGCGAGTCTCAGCCTCGTCGCCACTCTTGAGGGAACCGTCGCCAAAGCGGCATGAACACGCCGTAAAACGATCCGATGACGACGGCGGCTGTGAATGCGGCGAACTCCGTACTCGAGACTGCCAACACCTCGAACGCAGCACGGACGACGACGATGACTCCGAGCCCCCAGACCGCTAACGCGGTTCGCGCTCGAAGCGACAGGTTGTAATTGATCACACCGTGGACACTTGGCAAATCGACATATGATTTTTGTCCTTTATATACTGCCAACTCTACTCGATCCGCGGCGCTCATGACGTGTGAGCGAAGCGAGAATGCGGCGGAAGGGATTCGAACCAACGAAAGACGGTCCGGGCGTGCGGCTCGCTTCGCTCGCCGGTCCGGGCTGCGACTTTCTGGGTTCGAAACCATTCCTAATCAGACACCTGCGGCTCGCGAGATGCTCGCCGCAGGAGTGCGGGGGAAGGGATTCGAACCCTCGAACCTCTACAGGAGCGGATCTTAAGTCCGCCGCTTTTGGCCAGGCTCAGCCACCCCCGCTCGAATCTGGATACCCGCGGCGGGGTCAAACCCCTTTCGAATGTCGGTGCCGCACACCGCGGGTGAAACGCGCTCGCGTGGACCGGTCTCGTCTACCAGTCCACCGAGAGCGTCCCGTCACCGTGCGGGTTCGGGGCGATCTCCTTGTCGGTCCGGCGATCGACGACGTGAATCACGCCGCGCTCCTTCTTCGCCGGGCACACCTCGGCGGCGCGGACGTTCTCCTCCAGTTCGTCTTCGCCGATGTAGTAGGATCGCGGTTTGGCCATGCCGCTCTGGATGTCCATCTCCCAGTTGTCGCCGACCTCGGCGCATTTGCCCGCCCCGAAGCATTTGTTTGCCTCGAAGACGATCTTGTACGGTTTCTCCTCGATCGGCGGCCCCTCGCCCCCGATATCGCTCGCGCGCAGCACCTCACCGTCGGCGTCCGCCTCGTCGCTCATACCGGCGATCGGCGCCGACCGGCCTTTCCTCTGTCGGTCGTTTTCAGCCGGTGGGCCTCTCGCGCCGCCCGCGCCGCGATCAGCGATACGCGTCGAGGCCGTCCTCGGGCGCCTCGACGATCTCGTAGCTCCGTTCCGTCCACCCGTCTTCGACGAAGACGAACACGCGGCCGCCGGCGATTTCGGGGTCGGCTATCACTTCGTTGCGCTGCCCCTCGCGGCCGACGATCACGCCGGGGAACACCTCGTCGCGGTCGCCGTCGTCGACCATGACCCGGCCGACGCCGGAGTCTTCGAGAATCTCGTCGTCGGTGTTGTAGTCGTTGACGTACGTCATCACGCCCTCCGTCTCGGTCGGATCGGTGACGAGAACGTGGGTCTCCTTACCGGGGCCGGCCGTCACCGACCCCTCGGCGGCGTCCGGGACCCCGCGGTAGAGCGTGGTTCGCCCGTCGAGGTACTCGACGACGACGCCCTCCTCGCGGAGGTCGATACCGATCGACGTGGGAGGGACGTCGCTGCGTGAGGGTGCTGACATGCGAGTCACTCGGTGCGCGCGCCTCAAAAGCGACGCGTTCGGCGGACGCCCCGCCCGACCCCAGCGTCGTGGTGCGGTGTCCGGGCGCGAGCCGACCGTCAGGGATGGTACATTTAAGTTCTCTCCGGCGGGAGAGTATCTCATGCAACGGACGCGACGGGGACTGTTGGGCGTCGGCGCCGCCGCAGTCGCCGGACTGTCGGGGTGTCTCGGCGTCCAAGGCGTCGAGTATCCCGACGCGGCCGCGCCGGACCCGCCGGCCGTCGACGACGGGGGAGACGGCGGCGAAGGAAGCGACGACGACCCCGGTGAGACCGTCGACGACGGCGACGCCGACCGAGTGCCGAACGAGGCGCTCGCAACCGCGACCCGGAACGTCGTCGACGACGTGGTGTGGTTCGCGAGCGAGTACCCGTCGGCCGTCGAGACGTACCAGCAGGCGGTTCAGACGGTTCTCACCGAGATCGACGCCGTCAGCGAGGCGGCCGACGCGGGCGACGCGGTGCGCGTGGAGATGGCGGACCGGCTCGAAGCGGTCGGCCTCGCGGCCGCCGACACCGCGGCCGACGCGTTAGGGCCGCACTTTCACCCCCGCTCGCGACTCGCCTCGCGCACCGAACGCCACGTCGAGAAGCTGCGGACGTTCGCCCCGCGCGGCGACGTCGACCGCTTCTTAGAGGAGTTGTCGCGGATGCGGCGCGGCTTCGCGGGCATGGCGACCGGCCTCTACGTCGACGCGGCGTTCTCCCGCGACCTGATCCACAACCGACTGCTGAATCGGCTGTTGTACCCGCTCCCGAGGGACACCGAGGAGCGCGAGGAGACCCTCGACGACGCGTTCGTCGAACTGGCGCTCGCGAACCGCGGCTTCGCGACGGTCGCGCGGGAGCCGTACGACACCGACGAGTACGATCGCGCCCGGATTCCGAAGGTGTACGGCTCGGCGTTCGACGGCGCCCGCCGCAGGGAACTGCGCGCGCGATTGGGCCCGATACCGCGGTCGGCAGACCGGACCGAAGAGCTGTTCGTCGCGTTCGCGACGCGGCCCGAAGCCGGCAACCGACCGACCGAGACGTTCACCGGGTGGGCCCACGAACTCGACGGCGTGACGCTGTACGTCCAGCGGTACCCGAACGCACGGATCGCGAGCGACCGCCTCGAAGCCGCCCTCGGCGACGCCGCGACCGAGGGGCGGGCGCCGATCGACCCCGACGCGACCGCGGCCGGCTCCGACTTCTCCGGCAACGCGACGACCGGGGGCGACGGTGAGGGTGCCGACGACGCGAGCCGGTCCGAATCGAGTCAGGGGCCGACGCGGTGGCACCGGGTCTATCATCAAGAGGCTGACGGCGAGCGGTACGGCTACGACGACCACGCCGGGATACAGTACGGCTACGCGGTACAGGCCGGCGAGTTCGTGCTCGCGACCGGCTTCTCCGGGGACGCCTGGGAGGAACGGGCCGGCTGGCAGGGTCCGCTCGCGGACGGGTGGGTGGTCGTCTGATGGACGGAAACGGAATCGGTCTCACGGCGGGCGTGTTCGCAGTCATCGGCGTCGGCGTCGGTCTCGCCGCCGCCGCGACGACGGGGTGGGCGGAGGCCGCGCTCGTCACCGCGGCCACCGGCGAGACCGCGCGGTTCGGCCCGGTGTTCGTCGCCCAGTCGTACCTCGCCGTCACCGCTTCCGCGCTGGCGTTCGCGCCGGTTCTGGCCGGCGTCCTCGGCGTCCTCGTCGGCTCCCGAGCCTACGGCGCCACCGAGGCGGCGACGACCTGCGGCGTCGGCGCGGGCGTCGGCGCGGTGATCTACGGGCTCGTCGTCGTCGTCCTCGTTGTCGCGTCGCAGGGGGAAGCGGCGACGCAGGCGCACGGCATCGCGGACGCGCTCGGATCGCTTCTCACGACCGCGGTCGTCGCCGCCGTCGTCGGCGCGGTGACCGGGGTTCTCGGGTCGGTGACGGGGTGACGATGACGGACCCGTTACGCCCCCGTGACCGAGACGCGAACTCGACGCCCGCCGTCGGCCGGCGACGGCTCCTGGCGGCGACCGTTCCCGCGCTGCTCGCCGGCTGCCTCGTGGAGTCGAGCGAGGGCTCCGCCGACGGGACGGGAGGGGAGACAGGGGCCGGCGAAGCCGACGCCGGCGGAGCCGAGACGGACGGCGCCACCGAGTCGCTGTCGGACGGCGACGAGCCAGCCGCGCAGTCAGAAGGGGAGTCCGACGAGGAGTCCGTCCCGGAGTCGGTCGGACCGGACGGGTCGGGGCTCGTCGTGACCGCGACCGAGATCTTCGAGGTGACGACGGACGGGTTCGAGACGACGGTCCGGGCGCGGTTCACCGTCGAGAACCGCGGGCGGTTCACCTACGGAACCGTGCTGTTCCGCGTGGACGCCTACGCGACGCGGCCGAGTTCCTCCGAGCGCGAGGCGGTCGGCGAGACGTACGTCCGACAGCAGTACACGTCGGACGACCGCTTCGTCGACGGCACCGAGCAGTTCGTCGTCGACATCACCTTCCGGAATTCGGCGAGTGCGGCGCGGGCCCACCCGGACTGGTACGAGGTCGACGCCGCCGTTCGCCGGGCGGAGCCGGTTTAAACCCCCGCGAGGCGAGGGGGCGGCTCCCCGCCCCTCTCGTCATCGAGAGACTCGCCGTGATCGCTACCTCTTTGTCCGCGCTCGCGAGCCGTGAGTGCATGGAGGGACGCGCAGCGGCGCTCGGCGCGGGAACCGTGTCGAACGCGCTCGCGACGGGTACCGGCGCGGCCTTCGGTATCGACGTCGAGACGCGCGCAACGGTGACGCTCGACCCGGACGCGAACGGTGTCGACGGACGGATCAGCGAGGCCCCCGACGCCGACACCGCGCTGATCGAGCGCTGCGTCGCGCTCGCGACCGAGCGATGGGGCGACGGCGAAGGCGGGGCCGTCCGAACCGACAGCGACGTACCGCTCGCGGCGGGACTGAAAAGCTCCAGCGCGGCGGCCAACGCGACCGTGCTGGCGACCTGCGACGCGCTCGGGCTGACCGTGGGAGACGAGGCCGGCGACGCGGCCCCGGCGGTCGACGTCACCCGAATCGAGGCCTGCCGGCTCGGCGTGCGGGCCGCCCGCGAGGCGGGCGTGACGGTCACGGGGGCGTTCGACGACGCGACAGCCTCGATGCTCGGCGGCGTCACCGTCACCGACAACGGGGCCGACGAACTGCGCTCGCGGGAGGCCGTCGACTGGGACGTGCTCGTGTGGACCCCGCCCGAGCGCGCCTACAGCGCCGACGCCGACGTGGCGCGCTGTGAGGCCGTCGCGCCGATGGCCGACCTCGTGACCGACCTTGCGCTCGACGGGCGCTACGCCGAGGCGATGACGGTCAACGGGCTCGCCTTCTCGGCCGCGCTCGGGTTCGACGCCGACCCCGCGGTCGAGGCGATGCCCCACGCGACCGGGGTGTCGCTTTCGGGCACCGGTCCGAGCGTCGTCGCCGTCGCGGACCCGACCGACCCCGACACCGACCTCGACGCGGTCGCCGACGCGTGGGGCGAGCGCCCCGGCACGCTGCGAGAGACTACGACCAGAAACGACGGTGCTGCCGTCAGCGGAGAGTGAACCCTATGAGCGAAACACCGAACCCCGAAGAGATGAGTCTGGACGAACTGCGCCGAGAGATCGAAGACATCGATCAGGAGATCGTCGAACTGATCGCGCGCCGAACCTACGTCGCCGACACGGTGGCGGCCGTGAAAGAAGAGCGCGACCTCCCGACGACCGACGAGGGCCAAGAGGAGCGCGTGATGGAGCGCGCCGGCGCGAACGCCGAGCGTTTCGACGTCGACGCGAACCTCGTGAAAGCGATCTTCCGCCTGCTGATCGAACTGAACAAGGTCGAGCAAAGAGAGAGCCGGTAGCTCAGTCGAGGCCGAGACTTAGCTGTAACGCCTCGTCGACTTCAGCCATCGTAGGTCCGTCGAGTGAACCGACGACCGAGTGAATCCGTTCCGGAACCGAGACGGTCCGAATCTGGTCGAGCCGGATTGACGAATCCTTTTCGAGCGGTGACCCGTCCGCGTCGACTCACGTGCGGCTCACCCACGACGAACTCGCCGACGCTCGCCGCCTGTGTCCCCGCGAAGACCGCCGCGGGCGACGAGCCCGTGTTCGTCACCGTCGACGCAACTCGATGCAGGCACCCGGCGAGCGAGCCGACCGCGACGGCACCGCTCGCCGCGAGGAGGCGCCGACGACTAACGGTACCATGTGACACGGCCCGTCGGGTACCGGGGGGTGTTGGTGTACTCATAATCACGTCTCAGAGGAGCGGCACAAACTTAATTATAGTTATATTTCTGAATTGGCTTTTTGTGCCGGGGACTTAAAAAGCCGATCGACGCACGGCTGCTGCGACGGCCTCACGACTCAGTGGCGCCGGTGACGCGGTCGGCCGCGGGGAGTCGGTCGCGTCGGTAGAGCCCCGCGGCGACGACGAGGACGACGACGAGCCCGCCCGCGAACCCGCGGAACACCGTGGTGAACGGGTAGCCGGCCTCGACGAGCGCGCCGACGACGCCGCTTCCGGAGGCTTCGAGGGCGATCGAGAGCCCGCTGAACGCGGCGAACGTACCGGCGCGCGTGTCGGCCGGGAGCGCCGAGAGGACGTAGGTGTCGAGCGCGGGGAACAGGCCGTGGATGGTGTAACCGAGGACGACCGACACCGCGCCGAGCGCGACCGCGCCGCTGAACAGGGTCACGCCGAACACTCCGGCGGTGAACGCGCCGACGAGTCCGAGGATGTACGGGATCGTCGGCAGCCGGTCGACGAGCGCGCCGCTGGCCCAGAACGCCGGTATCCCCGCCGCGAACGTGATCGTCAGGAGCGCGTTCGCGGTCCCCGGATCGAGTCCCCGACCGAGCATCACGGAGACGTAGAAGTTGAACAGCCCCTGCCAGACGAACCCGGCGGCACTGATAAACAGCATCCCCGTGAGAACGACCCGCCAGTTGCCGAGCACGCCGCGGAAGTTCCGCGCCGGCGGCGCCTCCGGGGATCGTTCGGTCCCTCGGAGGCCGACGGCGAAGACGAGGGTGGTCAGGAGGCCCGCGGCCGCGAGCAGCCAGAACACGGCCCGCCAGGTGGTGACGGCGACGACCGACACGACGACCGTCGGGGCGGCCACGGCCGCGAGTTGCGCCGCAGTCCCGTGAATCCCGATGCGCTTGCCGACCCGGTCGGGGTACAGCTCCCCGATGAGCGGCACCGCGGAGACGAAGTACGTGCCGGAGGCGACGCCGACGGCGAGGACCCCGATCCGAAACGTCCGGATGTCGGGCGACGACGCGGTGAGGGCGGCCGCCGCGGTGAGCATCACGCCGGACGCGACGACGACCCGTCGCCTGGAGACGCGCGTGAGCACGTAACTCAGCGGGAGCCGGGGGAGCGCGGTGCCGAACCAGACGAGCGAGACGATGGCGCCGACGGTCGCCGGCCCGACGTCAAACGCGGCTTGGAGCGGCTCGACGAGCGGCGCAAAGACGACGCGCCCGAAGTTGACAACGAAGACCATCCCGAGCAGGCCCCCGTACAGACGGCGAGTCATGACCTAGTAGTCACCGGACGGCGGTGTAGTTCGTTGTGGTTGCGACGGCACTCGGCGTCGGCGGACTCGTCACACCGAGCGGTTCGTCTGAAACGACGGTGCTGAATTGTGGATACCGATCAATCAGTAGGCTGCGTCTGTGTTTCCTGACCGTCGACGAGAACCCCGCCGTCGGACGTGACAGAGACCGTATGTTCGGGGAGTTCGAATTCGAGTTGCCACGTGCTGGTCTCGTGTTTCGCGAGCTGTTCGATAGCGTGTAGATCGACGTGTTCGGCGAGAATGACTTCGAGATCGCTCGGATCGACGTCCTTCCTCTCAGAAATCGCTGCAATGATACTCGTCGTGAGATCGTCGTACATCCTACTGGTAAACACATACGACGGACGATAATAAAAACCAGACGGTGAGCCACGCGGCGTCGCTTGCGACCGACGAGATCGAGTCGATCGAAGCGCAGGCGAACGAGGCGGCCGGACAGGTCGCGGCGCTCGAAGCGGACATGAATGAGATCGGCGAGATCGTCGAGATGATCTCCGGGATCGCGGAGAAGACGAACATTTTGGCGCTCAACGCGTCGATCGAGGCGGCGCGTGCCGGCGAGGCCGGGGAGGGGTTCGGCGTCGTCGCCTCCGAGGTGAAGTCGCTCGCGGAGGAGGCGTCGGAGGCGACGGCCGCCGTCGAAGCGCGCATCGAGAACGCACAAGCAAGCACGACGGAGACCGTCGCGGGGATGGAGCAGATGAGCGAGCGCGTCGAGCGCGGGTCGGAGACGATCGAGAGCGCGATCGAGATGTTCGACGAGATCGCGGACGCGGTCCAGGAGGCCGAAAGCGGGATCCGAGAGATCAGCGACGCGACCGACGACCAGGCCGCCTCGACGGAGGAGGTCGTCTCGGTGGTGGACGAAGTGGCGAGCGTGAGCGAACAGACCGCCGCGGAGGCGAGCAACGTCTCGGCGGCGACCGAAGAGCAGACCTCGTCGCTCGCGGAGACCGCCGAGACGATTCAAGAGCTCTCCGCGTTGGCCGGAGACCTCAACGACCAGGTGGCGGGGTTCGAAACGACGACGGAGATGACGGTTCAGGTGACCCCACAGACGCAGGCAGCGACCGACGGCGGCGCAGCGTCCGCGTCCCGCTCCTCGGAGCGGTCCGACTGATTCCCGGTCGCGGGGAGCCATCTTCGCGGAGGTGTTTTAAAACGACGACCGTGCCACGGTGACCGGACCGGCGCGGTCACGGACGCCTCCGTGCCGGACTTGTAAGCGTTTAAAAGTGACCGCCTGCGACGACGCAGCGGTTTCGGTGTGAGTCGGGTCAGTCCGTCGCGTCCTCGTCCGCGAGGGGCAACTCGACCGTGACGGTCGTCCCCTCCTCGGAGCCCTCGAACGTCACGTTCCCGCCGGAGTGTTGCACGATGAGGTACACCATCCACAGGCCGAACCCCTGTCCGTGGTAGGTGGGGTTTTCGGCGGTTCGGTTGACGAGGACGTTCACCTCCATCTCCGGGATGCCGGGACCGCTGTCCGAAACGATCACGCGAGCGGTGTCGGCGCCGACCTTGACGGCGACATCGATCGTCGGCGACTCGCTGTCGGTGTGTTGGATGGCGTTCTCGATGAGCTCCCCGAGCGCCTCCGCCAGTTTGGGCAACGCGTCGACCCAGATGTCGTCGGGGCCGGAGAGCGACACCGTCGCGTGCGGGTACGCCCCCTCGAACTCGTCGACGATCGATCGGAGCAGCGGCATGAGTTCGATCGTCGTCGGGTTGAGCGGCGACCGGAGCAGTTCCGTGATCGCGCGTTCCTTCTCCACGTTCTGGAGGAGCGTCGTGCTGGTCCGTTCGATGATCGCCCCGTACTCCGCGACCGGCGGGTCGGCCTTCTGCTGGACGAGTTCGGCGTGTCCCTGTACGACGTTCAACGAGTTTCGGAGGTTGTGACGCAGGTAGCGGTCCAAGATCCCGAGCTGTCGCTGCTGTTGCATGAGGTCGCTCACGTCCTCTTGGAACCCGATGAAGTTGGTCAACGAGCCGTCCTCGTCGTACACGGGCGAGACGGTCAGACGGTTCCAGAACAGCGATCCGTCTTTCCGATAGTTTCGGAGCGTGACCGTCACCGTCTTCTCGGCGTCTATCGCCTTGCGGACGGTGCGGACGTGTTCTTCGAGCGTGTCCGTTCCCTGGAGAAACCGGCAGTTGCGGCCGAGCGCTTCCTCCCGCGTGTACCCCGTCATGTCGAGGAACCCCTCGTTCACGTATATCAGCGGGTTGTCCTCGCGGTCGGGGTCGCTGAGCGTGATCCCGATGGGCGCGCTCTCGACGGCGTTCGACATGCGCTTTCGCTCCACTTCCCGCTTTTTCCGGTTGGTGATGTCCTGTATCGCGCCTCGAACGCGGAGGACCTCGCCGTCGTCGCCTTGCGGCTCGCCGAGGGTCCGAACCCAGCGCTCTTCCCCGTCGGGACGAGTGATCCTGAGTTCGAGGTCGTACGGCTCGCCCTCCTCTACGGCCCGATCGAACGCCTCGCGGATGGCCGGGCGGTCCGTGGGATGGTATAACTCGAAGTGTTCTTCGATCGGGATATCCGCCGCCGACTGCACTCCGAGAATTCGGTCGACGCCGCGGCTCACCCACTGCTCACCGGTCTGAACGTCGTACTCCCACGCCCCGAGGCTGGCGATCTCCTGTGCTTGCCGGAACAGGTCCACCTGTCGTTCGAGCCGCGCCGACTGCGCCCGCCGAACCGTGATGTCTTCGAGCGTCGCGACGACGTACTCGATCGACCCGGACGCGTCCCGAACCGGCGCCACGTTCACCGACACGTTGGTCTCGGGGCCCTGTGGGTGCCTGATCGTGTACTCGCGTCCGTAGACCGGTTTGTTCGTCTCGAACACGCGGGAGAAGGGCAGTTCCTCGGCAGGGATCTCGGTGCCCTCGTCGTCGACGGCGACCCAGTCGCTCTCGTTGTAGACCGTTCCGGCGATGCTCGCCGGGTCGGCGTCGAACAGCTCTCCGGCGCGCTCGTTCGCCTGGACGATGGTACCGTCCTGCTCGATGACGAGTTTCGCCAGCGGGCTGGACTGAAACACCAACTCCGAGAACTGTTTCTGCTCGTTCACCGTGCTGGTGAACTCCCGCATCGTGAGCAGCTTCTCGATGCGCGAGGTGAACTCGGCCTTCGAGACGGGGATCTGCAGGATGTCGTCGGCCTCCGCCAACAGCGACTCGTCGAACGACTGCCACGGGTCGGCGGTCGTCGGCTCCGAGAGCACCGCCACCGGAGCGAACAGCGACCCCTCCTCGGCCTTCCACGTGACGAACCGCTCCGGCGATCGCTGGAAGGCCCGCTCGTCGACGATACAGAGGTCGGTTCCGTCGGGAACCGCCCCGGAGAACTCGACGATTTCGAACGCCGCGAACAGGTCCGTGAGTAGCTCCCGGTTCTGATCGCGCTCGATGTCGAACGCGAGGTGAACCGGACCGCGCTCACGAGCCAGCGTCATCTCTCGGCGTCGCCTGGGTCGTCGTCATCCGACCGACTGGCCGGGTTAGCCATCCCAGTGAGCAGGCCGTGGTACTCCGAGAGCGGGCCGCCGATCGTGAGGCCGTCGCTGGATATCCGCAGTTCGCGCAGCGAGTTGTCGAAGTCGCCGTACCGCATCTTCAACACGCCGATGGCCTTCTCCAGCCGGCCGTCCACTTCGAGGTACCGGAGGAAGACGATGTTGTCCGCGAGGTAGCTGATGTGGTGTTCCGTCGGCGAGAACTCCCCGGTCACGTACGACACCTCTTCGAGGAGGACCACCGTCACGCCCACGCGCTTCAGGTATCGACAGAGCGCGTGGAGTTCGCGGGTCAACGCCCCGTCGGAGTCGTCGCCGCGGAGCCCCTGTCGGTACCCCGTAACGCCGTCTAACATCACGAACTCGATGTCGCGCTCTTCGACCGCCTCCCTGACGTGCGTGGCGAACTCGTCGGGGCTCCGTTTCAACGCCTCCACCTCCTCGATTTCGAGGGTACCTTCGTCGACGAGCGATCGCACGTCCAGCCCCAACTGCTCGCTCCGATAGAGGTAATCCGCGCGCAGTTCCTCGAAGAGGTAGCCGATGGCCCGCTCGCCCCGCTTCGCGGCGGCCTGCAGGAACAGCGAGCCGGTCGTCGTCTTGCCGACGCCGGAGGGGCCCGAGATGACCGTCACCGAGCCGCGGGGGATGCCGCCGGAGAGCAGGTCGTCGAGGTTCGGGACGTCGGAGGGCAACTGCGTGCGCTCGTAGTCCTCGTGGTAGTCGCCGGGGACGAGTTTCGGATAGACGACCGCCCCTCGTCCGGCGTGGATCCGCAGGGTGTGATAGCCGCTCGCGAAGTCCGACCCGCGGTACTTCGTCACTTCGAGGGTCCGGCGCTCCGTGGTCTTCCGGAGTTCGACGACCGTGTTCGCGAGGAACTGGAGGTCGTCCTCGGCCGGTCGGTCGCCCAGTTGGGCGGTACAGAGCGTCGTGATGTTCCGCTCCGTGAGCGCGCTGAAAAGCGCCGCGACCTTGCGCCGAAACTGGAAGTCGTCGGGGAGCAGCGCCCGCAGTTCCGAGAGCGGGTCGATCACGAGGCGGTCGGCGTCGCTCTCCCGGAGCCGCGACCCGATCTGGCCTAACAGCTCTTCGCCGTCGACCTCCTCGGTCGGGAAGACGGTGTAGGAGTCGTCGTCGAAGAACTGCTCGCCCGCGGGGCTTAAATCCAGCACCGAAACGTCCGAGAGATCGATTCCCAGCGCCTCGGCGTTTCGCCGGAGCTGGTCTTCCGCCTCTTCGAACCCGACGTAGAGCCCGGAGTCGCCGGCGGCCAGGAACTGCAAGGCGACTATCGTCTTCCCGGACCCCGGTCCGCCGAACACGACCGTCGTCTGCCCCGCTGGGACGCCGCCGGCCAAGACGCCATCGAAGCCGGGCGTCCCGGACGGCGTCTTCGGCAAACTATCGGGAGTCATAGATGTTCTTGATGCGGGTAATCCACATAATAATAACGGGTCCGCTCCCCCGTCCGGCCGGTCCGAGCGCGTTCGCTCGCCGTCGACTGACGCCGTCTCCACCTCCTCGTCCGACCCGCCTCACTCCTCGCTGTCGCGTCCCGGCGGTCGGCGGGACAGCCGGTCGAACCGGTCCTGTGCGGCCTCCGCGCGGGCCGCGGTTCGCTCGGCGTCGTACGTCGCGGTCGCGATGGCGTTGTCCTCGATTTCGACGGCCACGATCGCGTCCGCGTGTCGGCCCGCCTTCGGGAGTTGAGCCGCGTCGACGACGGCGTCGCCGACCGTCTCCTCGTCCGCCTCGAAAAAGAGGGTCGCAAGGCCATCTTCCACCGAATCGACGACCGCCGTGTACGCGCCGTCGGCGAGGTCGATGCGGGTCATTCGTACGACTCCGCGAGGACTCGCTCGCCGGTCTCGGTCGTGACGAACACGGTGTCGCCGGCGTTGTTCCAGACCGGCGAGCCGGCGCCCCAGTAGAGTTCGCGGTCGGTGTCGGCGCCGCTTCCCGTGTACAGCGTCAGCGTCTCGCCCGGCGCGAGCGTTACGCCGTCCGGGATCACGTAGCGTTTGTCGGCCTCGTCGGCCACGGTCCACCCGGACAGATCGAGGGCGTCGCTCCCCGCGTTCTCGAAGACGACGTACTCGTCGTTGAGGTTCGCTCCGTCGTCGCCCGCGGCGTCGGCGTTCACCCTCGCGAGTTCGAGCCCCCCGTCAGATTCCGCGGTCGACCCCTCGTCGGCACCGCCCTCGGGCGTCTCGCTGCCGCCGTCGGCGACGGCGACGGTCTCGCCGCCGGTTATCTGGACCCGTTCCGCGACTCCGTCGCTCGTTCCGGGTTCGACCGGGTCGCCGTCGCGGAGCGCCAGCGGGGCCGTCGGAGCGTCGCGCTGCGTGCGCACGGAGACGGTCGCGCCGTCGCTGACGAAGACGATGTCGCCGTGCGTCGCCGTCCAGTACGTCGGGATAGATCGGTCGGCGAAGCGCCGGAGGACCTCCTCGTGGGGATGGCCGTACTGTGAGTCGTACGCGCTGGAGACGACCGCGACCCGCGGGTTCACGGCGTCGATGAACGCGCCGCCCGAGGAACTGCTCGACCCGTGGTGGCCCGCCTTCAGCACCGTCGACCGCAGCCGGTCGCCGTACTCGTCGACGAGATACGCCTCCTGGTCGTCTTCGGCGTCGCCGGACAGCACGAGACTCGTGTCGCCGTGCGTGAGTTTGAGAACGATGCTGTTCTCGTTTCGGTCTCCGCCTTCGAGGTACGGCTCCGGCGGCCCGAGCACGTCGACGGTGGTCTCGCCGAAGGGGATCGTATCGCCCGCCCGCGTCTCGTACAGCGTCACGTCGTGTTCCTCAACGGCGTCTAAGTACTCGCCGTAGGTGCGCGTACTCGCCGCGATCCCCGGATCGTAGATCGCACCGATCCCGTCGGCCTCCGTCTCGTAGTAGTCGATGACGGCCCCGTTCCCGCCGATGTGGTCCGCGTCGTTGTGCGAGGTGACGAGGTGGTCGATCCGCTCTATCCCGTGCCGTCGGAGGTACGCGAGGACGTGTTCGCCGTCGTCGTTGTAGTGGCCGGTGTCGACGAGCAGCGTCTCGCCGCCCGACCCCACGACGAGCGTGCTGACCGACTGCCCGACATTTATATAGTGGACTTCGAGCGTGCCGTTCGCCGTCGCCGGTTCCGCCGCGTCGTCCAACGGCGCCTCGGACGAGCCGTCGGTCGCGGTCGGGTCGCTGACCGGCGCCCCCGTACAGCCGGCGAGGACGATCACGACGGCGAGGGCGACGACGACGAGCGCGTGTGACGCTCGTCGAGATCGGTTCATCACCCAAGGTGAGCGACGTTACCAGATAAAGTTACGCAGGGCCGCGACGGCGACGCGCCGAAACGGCCCTACGCGTCGCCGTCGCGGTTCGTTCCGCGCTTCGCCAGTCGGCGGGCGGCCTCGCTCAGCCCCGAGCGGCGTCGGTCCGGCTCCGCCTCGGCGTCGGCCCGCTCAGCCTCGGCCCGGTCCGCGTCGGCCCGCTCGGCCTCGGCCGCTCCGCGTTCCGCGTCGCCACTGCCGTCGATCAGTTCGTCGAAGGGGGAGTCGGCGTCGGTCGGGTCGGTTGTGCCGGTTTCGTCGGTTCCGCCGGCCTCGCCGATTTCGCCGATTTCGCCGGCGGCGCCCGGATCGTCCGTGACTTCGGCCGGGTCGGCGTCGGGCGGGTAACTCCGCTCGGCGGGCGGGACGAACTCGGTCTCGACGGCCCGCACAATCTCCTGGACGCGGTCCTCGTCGAGCCGGTCGGCGTACGCCTCGCGGATCAGGTCGGGGACCGCGTAGGTGTAGTGTCCCCGGCCCGCGTGTCGGATCAGTCCGGCCCGGCGAATCGGCCGATGACGGCTGTACGCGTGGCCGGAGTCGCCGTCGCCGCCGGCGTCGATGTGCGCCGCGACCGGGTCGCTGACGCCCTCGCGGCGGTAGTGGCGGAGCATCCCCTGAGAGAGCTCCGGCAGTCGCTCGATCCGGCGGCGCAACTCCTCGATGACCGCCTCCCGCGTGCCGAGTTCGACGGCGTCGTCGAAGCGGAGCGCGCTCTCGGCTACGTCGGCGCGCGTGACCGGGTCCACGTCCTCGACCGGCGGCTCTTCGGGGGCGTCGGCGTCGGGTGTACTCGTAGCGACCGCCTCGGGGGCGTCGGTATCGGCCTCGCCGTCGTCTTCGTCGGCCGCCGATTCGACCACGGTGTCGTCCTCGTCGGCGACTTCGCTGTCGATGGCACCCTCGGTACGGTCGTCGTTGGCACTCTGTTCTGTCGCGGCGACAGCCTCGTCGTACGATTTAAGTACGGATTGGTCGGCGCTGCCGTCGGCGGCCGCTTCGTCGCCAGCGGGCATCGGCCGCCCGGTTCCGCCGCGGTACGGGGCCTCGGCCTTCCCGAGGAGCGCCTGCGCGAACTGGTCGGCCATGTTGCTCAGGTCTCGGGCCTCCTCCAACTCGCGTTCGAGGTCGGCGATCCGCTGGTCGCGTTTGTCGAGTTCCTGTCGGAGGTCGGCGAGTTCGGACTCGCGGCGCTCCTGCTCGTCGGAGATGGACTCCAGTTCGCCGACGAGGTCGCTGGAGACGGACTTGAGCTCCGGGCGCTCGAAGTCGTCGAGTCCGGGCGTCGCGCCCGCGTCGAACGTCTCCTTGCGATGGAACTGGATCCGCCGGATCGACTCGTCCCAGTCGGTCATCAGGAACGCCTCGCCGTCGCCGAGGTCCTCGACCGCGCTCGCGTACTTCGAGCCGAGGATGCGCCCGACCACCTTCGTGTCGTTGTCCCAGGTGAGTCGGTGCCAACAGAGCCAGTCGCACTGGGTGATGAAGTCCTTCTTCACGTCGGCCGGGCGCTGGCTGATCCCGACGATGCCGAGGCCGTGTTTCCGACCGCGCTTCCCGACCTTGATCAGCATCTTGCCCGTCTCGTCCATCCCGCCGCCCTCGGGGATGTACTCGTGGCACTCCTCGACGACGAGGAGGAAGGGTTTCTTCAGGCGCTTCTCCTTCGCGAACAGCTGTTTGACGACCTCCAAGAGGAGTTCGTTCGCGGTCTCCTCTTCGAGGTAGCCGGAGACATCGAGGATGATCGGGACGTTCTGCTCTAAGGCGAGGTTCGCGAGTTTCTCGGCGTGTTCCGGCGAGACGACGATGTCGCACTCGTCGTCGGCGCCGGCGTGGAGAATCTCGTACTCCTCTTTTAAGCCGTAGTACTCCCCGTCCGTGTCCACGATCATGACGGGGAAGCCGTTCGAGAGCAAGTTCTCGATGACGACGCTCGCGGTGTTGCTCTTGCCGGACCCGCTTTTTCCCGTTATAAACGAACGGCCGGTGAGCACGTCGACGACCGGGAGTTTCACCGGCGATCCCGGCTCCGCCGTCGCGTCGCCGCCGATCCCCTCGCTGACGTCCGCGACGTGGATCGTCTCCTGCTCGGTCATACTCGTGACAGGTAGCGCACGCCTCATAAAGTATCGGCTCGCGGGCGTCGCTGGCCGGAACGACCGGCCGATTCGAGGGGGTCGGACCCGCAAGACGTATGCCGTAGCCACGAGTCGGCTCGGGCGTGAACACCGAAAGCACCCTCCTCAACGCGTTCATCGGCGCCGTCGCGACGGCCGTCCTCTCGTTTACCGGTATCTCACCCGTCCTCGGCGGCGCGCTCGCCGCCTACCTGGAGGGCGGCGACCGCGAGGCCGGGCTTCGCGTCGGCGCGTACTCCGGACTGATCGCGTCGATTCCGGTCGTCGGGCTCCTCCTGCTCGGGCTGGTCTTCCTCCCGTTCTTGGGATTCTTCGGGTTCCCGCTCGAAGCCGGCCTCGCGATCGGTGGGGTCGTCGTCTTCGGTGCCATCATCGTGGTCGGTGGAATTGTATACACCGTCGCGTTGAGCGCGCTCGGCGGCTACGTCGGCTCCTACCTACACGACGAACTGTAGGGACACGCAAAAATCGGCATCAACAGCGCGCGTCCCGTCGCCGAGGTCAGTGTTCGCCGCCGGTGCCGCGCCGGTCCGAGTTCAGGTCGATGTCGAGGTCGTCGAGGAGCGCTTCGGCCTCCTCGCGCTTCGCCTGGTGGTCTTCGAGGAACTCGCGCATGAGTTCGGCGGCCTGCTCTTTGCAGCCGCCACAGAGGCGCTCGCCGTTCACGCACTCCGAGTAGACCTCCTTGGTGAGCTCGTCGTCGTCGCCCGCGAGCAGGTAGGCGTACAGCTCGTAGACGGGGCAGTCGTCGGCCTCGCCGCCCAACTCGCGCTGCTCGTCGGCGGTGTCGCGCCCGCCGGTCGTCGCGGCTTTCACCTTGTCGTACCCGTCCTCGGGGTCGTCGAGCAGCGAGATGTGGCTCGCCGGGACCGACGAGGACATCTTCCCGCCCGTGAGCCCGGTCATGAACCGGTGGTAGATCGAGGAGGGCTGGCGGAAGCCGAACCCGTCGTGGTCGATCTCCACCTCGCGGGCGAGCGACTCGGCCTCGCTCCGCGTGAGGTCGAAGGCGTCGACGTGCCCGTCGAAGACGCGCTTGTCGCCGTCGACCGCCTCGATCAGGGCCTCGAACGCCGCGTCAGTGGCGTTGCGGTCGAAGAAGCGCACGCGGGGGCGGAGGGGCTCCTTGCCGCCGGCGTTGAGTTTGTCGAGGGCGCCGGGCTTCGCGTCGGCCACCGACTCGGGCGGCTCGTAGTCGTCGAGCCACGCGGCGGCGTCCTCACACCGCACGTCGGTCTCGGCGTCGTCGACGTCGGCCGCCAGCGCGTCGTAGGCCGCCCGGACGAGCCGCCGCTCGTCGTCGTCGAGTTCGAAGCTCGCGAACGCCTCTGTCACCTTGAAGTAGCGCACCCGAGTCGCCAGATCGCGGGTCAAGCGGACGTGCGGGTCCTGGTCCGGGCCGACGGGGATGACGGTCGGCTTCGGCTCGTCGACGAGCTGCGGGTAGAGGATGTCGGCGGTCTGGGTGATCACGCTCTGCATGTGCGAGATGTTGGTCTCGCCGTCGAAGCCGTAGATCGCCTCGAACTCGGAGAAGTTCGCCTTCGAGCCGAGTTCGAAGCCGAGGTCCTGGACCGCCCGGTTGTCCGACTGTCGATAGAGCTCGCCCGCCTCGGCGTCGAAGCCGAGCGCGAGCAGCGAGAGCAGGTAGTTGCGGGCGTGCTCGTCGATCTCGTCCCACGACATCCCGCGGGCCGAGTGCGCCTCCAGGTCGGCGATCAGCCCGAACGCGTCGCCGCCCTGCTGTTGGTGCCAGATGATCTCGTCGAAGACGAGCTTGTGACCGATGTGCGGGTCGCCCGTGGGCATAAAGCCGGAGAGCGCGGCGAAGGGTTCGTCGTTGGCCATCGCTTCTGCGACCGCGTCGTACTCGCGGTGTCCGAAGATGACGCCGCGGCGCATCAGGTAATGGGGGTCGGCCACGTCGTCGGCCACGTCGTCGAACGCCTCGATGCCGAACTCCTCGAATAGCTCCGCGTAGTCGCCGACCGACGCCGACCCCCACGGGTCGAGCGCGACGTCTTCGGTCGGTTCCGCGCGCTCGGTCCCGCCGTCCGTACGGGGGGTGTCCTCGTCCATACGTCCCCTCCAGTCGGTCGACGCAAAAACCGTTCGCTTGCGCGGGAGCGAGTATCACGCCCGTTCTCTCGCTCGGCGTCTCGCCCATCGCCCCCGGAACCGCCTTCCCACCGACCGACCGAACGGGCGTACCGTTATTTGTCACCGGGTCGAACGGCCGACCATGTACGACGACCTGCTGGTGCCGACCGACGGAAGCGAGGCGGTCGACCGCGCGCTCGATCACGCGATTCGACTGGCGACTGACCACGACGCGACGGTTCACGCGCTGTACGTCGTCGACCGGCGCATCGCGACCGCGAGTTCCGGCGACCTCCACGACGAGGTCGTCGCCGACCTGGAAGCGCAAGGCGAGAGCGCGGTGGCGGCCGTCGCCGACCGCGCCGCCGACGCGGGCCTCGACGTCGAGACCCACGTCGTCGAGGGGACTCCGGACACGGAGATCGTCGGTTACGCCGACGAGCGCGACATCGACGTGATCGTGTTGAGCCCCGAGGGGAAGTCCCCCCGCGAGCGCATCCAGTCGCTCGGCAGCGTCTCCGACCGCGTGGCGGCCGACGCGAACGTGCCGGTCTTTTTGATAAAGTAAGGCGGTCGGTCAGGCGCTTCGGCGCCCCCCGAGCGCGGCCTCGTCCGACCGAGTTAGGTGGGTGGGCACACGGAGAGTGACCATGGAACTCACCGTCCTCGGCTCCGGCAGCGCGATGCCGGTTCCGGACCGCGCGCAGGCCGGCTACCTCCTCGCCGACGGCGACCGCTCGCTGCTCGTCGACTGCGGCAGCGGCGTCCTCCAGCGACTGGCCGCCACCGAACCCGGCTACGAGGGCGCGTCGACCGTCCTCCTGACTCACCACCACCTCGACCACGTCGCGGCGCTCTTGCCGCTTATCAAGGCCCGCTGGCTCGCCGGCGAGGAACACCTCGAAGTCGTCGGCCCGGCGGGGACCAAATCGCTCGTCGACGGCCTCCTCGACGTGCACGACTACCTCGACGGGCGGATCGATCTGGCGGTCCGCGAGGTGTCGGCGTCGCGCCCGTTCACCGCGGCCGGGTTCGACGTGACCGCCCGCGAGACGCGGCACTCGATGGACGGGTTCGCCTATCGGTTCTCGCCGCCGAGCGCGGCGGTAGACCCGGCGGAGGGGCCGCTCACGCTCTCGGGCGACACCGAGGCGTTCGCGGGCATGGCGTCGTTCGCGGCCGGGAGCGACCTGCTGGTCCACGACTGTTCGTTCCCCGACGGGACCGACGTGTCGAACCACCCGAACCCCACGGAACTCGGCGCGTCGCTCGCCGGGATCGACGTCGACACCGTGCTGCTCTCTCACCTGTACCCGCACACCGGGGGTCGCGAACGCGAGATGGCACGGAGCGTCCGGGAGGCCGGGTTCGGCGGCGACGTCGAGGTCGCGAGCGACGGGCTTCGCGTCGCCGTCGGCGCGGCGAGGGAGGGGCGCTAACTCGCGTGTTCGATCGCTTTCACGCCGGGGCGCTCCACTCTCTGCGCCGATCGAGCGGGCCCGACGTAACCGGGAGTAGTTACCTCGTGTCATGATCGACCCAGATATTTAAGCGAACCCGGTGGATCCGTTCGGGTATGACCGGCCCACTCGCTGACGACTTCGGACGGGAGGTGACGGGGGTGCGAATCTCGCTCACCGACCGGTGTAACTTCGACTGCGTCTACTGTCACAACGAGGGGTTAGGCGACACGCGGGGGCCGATGGAGCCGAGCGACGAGGAGATGAGCGCCGACGACGTGGTCCGATTCCTGGAGGTCGTCGAGGGGTACGGCGTCGACTCGGTGAAGTTCACCGGCGGCGAACCAATGCTCCGACAGGACTTAGAGGAGATAATCGAGCGCACGCCGGACTCGATGGAGGTGTCGATGACGACCAACGGGACGTTCCTCCCCGGCCGCGCCGTGGACCTGAAGGAAGCCGGACTCGACCGCGTGAACGTGTCACAGGACGCGCTCGACCCGGAGGACTTCGCGGCGGTAACCAAATCCGGCGCGTACGAGCGCGTTCTCGAAGGAGTCAAAGCCGCCGTCGACGCCGGCCTCGACCCGGTAAAGCTGAACATGGTGGTGTTCACGCACACCGCCGGCTACGTCGAGGAGATGGTCGAGCACGTCGCCGACAACGAGGGGCTCCAGCTCCAGCTCATCCAGTACATGCCGGAGCTGACCGGGAAACCCGAGTGGAACGTCGACATCGAACGCGTCCACGACTGGCTCGCGGAGATCGCGACCCGCGTTGAGCGACGCGAGATGCACGACCGGAAACGGTACTTCGTGGGGGGAGACGGCGACGACGCGGGCGGGATGGTCGAAATCGTCGACCCCGTCGAAAACGAGGAGTTCTGTGCCAACTGCGGCCGCGTCCGCGTCACCCACGAGGGGTATTTAAAAGGCTGTCTCAACCGCAACGACGACCTCCGGTCGATGGGGGAGATGACTCGCGCCGAGATCGCGGAGACCTTCGAGGCGGTGGTCGCCAACCGAGTCCCCTACTACGGCGAGTACCTGGTCGAAAACGACGACGGAGAGTACGAACTCAACGAGGCGTACCTCGGTACGCCGACCATCGCGGACTGACGCCGGCGAGGGGCCGGGGTACGCCACCGATCGACGCAGCGAGGCGGATCGACGCAGCGAGGCGCCTACTCGCCCCCGTATTCGACCCAGAACGCCGCCGCCACGACGACGCCGGCGAGCGCCAGCGTGATCGGGACGATCGGCACGTCGTACCCGAGATTCACGGCGAACACCATGATCTGGACGACGAACAGCAACAGCATCGCCAACGAGCCGACGATCCGCTCGCCGAGGTCGCTTCCGGAGACCTCGAACAGGACGCTCATGAACACGACGACGGCGGGCATCGCCAGCACGGCGATCGCCTTTCCGACCGCGTTGTCCGGGTTGCCGGCGGCGTTCCAGTGTATTACCATCTGGTCGGGGAGAGTCGCGTAGAGGGCGACGCCGACCGCCAACAACGCACCGGTTACGACCGCGGCGACCGCTCGCTGCCGCGCCAAGAGACGGAGGAGGACGTTCATACTCGTCTCCAACGCGCCCGACGGACAAATGCGTTCCCGCGCTCTCGTGTTCGCGCTCCGCCGCTCACTCGTCGCTCGGCCCGCCCGACTCGCCGCGGGGCTCCGTCACGGTGAGCGATCCCGTGACCGACTGCGCCGACGGGGGTGCGAGCGTGATCCCCTCCTTGTCGAACCGCCGTTTCACCAGCCGCCGGAAGTCAGATCGCAGCGACCGGATGTCCTGATTGCTCGGGTCTCCGACCCAGAGGTTCGCCTGCAGGGTGATCGCGTTCTCGCCGAGTTCGACGACGCGAGCGTTCGGTGTCGGGTCGTCGAGAACCGACTCCAGCATCGGTGGGATCTGTTGGAGCGTCAACAGCGCCTGCTCCGTGTCCTCGCCGTAGGCGACGTACACCTGCTCCGTGATCCGATACCGGTCGCGACCGTACGGCCGGGTGATCGCGTTGGTCGTGAGTTCGGTGTTCGGGACGGAGACGGTCTCGTGGTCCGGCGTTCGGATGCGGGTGACGCGGAAGTCGACCGCCTCGATCGTCCCTTTGCCGCCCGACCACTCGACCCAATCGCCCACGTTGAAATCGGGGTCCGCGACGAGGAACATCCCGCTGATGAGCGACCCGAACACCTGCTGGCCGGCGATGCCGAGCGCGAACGTCAGCGCCGCGATGATCACCGCCGACTCCGAGAGGACCCGGCCGTAGCCGGCGGCGATGACCCCCGTGAGCGTCGCGAACCCGATCATCGTGACCCGCAGGTACGTCTCCGTCGCCGTCTCGATGGTGGGGTTGTTCCGGTTGCGAGACCGAACGGCTCGGACGCCGAACGGGATCAAAACGAGGTGACCGAGGAGGTAGACGCCGCCGAACCCGACGAGGAACCAGAAGAGCTCCGACAGCACTTGGCTGTACACCGACACGACATCAGTCACCAACTCCGGGACGGGCGTTTGCTCGACCATGTGTCCGGGTCGGCGGCGCGTGGTAAAAATCCCGATTCGAAATTCCGTCCGCGAGCCGCCGAGCGTGTCCTCCGAACCGGACCGGCCGCGTGGCACGCGTTGCGAGACGATAGTGAGCGAACGGGCACAGTGGGATTCGAACCCACGACCGTCGGATTAGAAGTCCGACGCTCTATCCGGGCTGAGCTATGTGCCCTCGTCCGCAACTGACTCGGCCAGCGTAAAAAACGCCCCCGGTTCGCGGCGGGCGCGTCCACGCCCCAACAGCAGACCTAAGTCCGGCACGAGACTACTCGGCGCTAATGAACGTCATCGGAACCGTCGGTCTCCCCGGCAGCGGAAAAGGGGAGGCGGCGAACGTGGCCGAGAACGCGGGTATCCCGGTCGTCGTGATGGGCGACGTGATCCGCGCCGAGTGCCGGCGACGCGGGCTCGACCCCGCCGAACACCACGGCCGGATGGCCGGGACGCTCCGCGAGGAGGAGGGCGCAGACGCGATCGCCGCCCGGACGTTGCCGCGCATCCGCGACGCGGCGGCCGACGGCGAGCGCGACACCGTCCTCGTCGACGGCCTCCGGTCGACCGTCGAACTGGAGCGCTTCCGCGAGGCGTTCGGCGACGACTTCACGCTGGTGGCGGTCAACACGCCGTTCGAAGTCCGCGCCGAGCGACTCGACGACCGCGGCCGCGACGAGTCCGACTCCGATCTGGAGGCCCTCCGCGAGCGCGACGCCCGCGAACTCGACCTCGGGCTCGGCGAGACCCTCGACCGGGCCGACGTCGAGATCGACAACACCGGGACGCTGGCCGAGTTCCAGCGCCGCGTCCGTGAGGTTCTCGGCGTCGACGACGGCGCGGAGGCCGGCGACGAGTCCGCACCCGCGACCGCAAACACCGGAGGTGACGGCTCGTGATCTACAGCGTCGACGTACGCATCGAGGCCCCCGTCCGCGACACCGAGGTGACCGACCGGGTCGCCGACGCGGTCAGGAACGTCTTTCCGGACGCGGAGCCGGTCCACGAGGACGGCCGCTTGGTCGCCGAGGCGCACACCCTCGACGCCTTCTCCGACGTGCTCCACGAACAGGAGATCCTCGACACGGCCCGCCGGGTGTTCTTACAGCGCAGCACCGACGACGGGTTCTCGTTCGCCTTAAAAAAGCAGGCGGCGTTCGAGGGCGTCGTCAACTTCGCCGTCGGCGAGGCGGACGAGCTCGGCGAGATCACCGTCGACGTGCGCGTCAGGGAGCCGGCCGTCGACGAGTTCATCGACTACGTCGCGCCCGAGACGGACGAGGGGCGTCCCGTCGACCCCGTTCGGGAGTACGGCGACCGGATCGAGCCCGACCCGGACGACTACTGAGCGCTGTCAGTCGACCCGCGTCTCGTCGCGCTTCGCGTCGGCTCTCTCCTAGTCGCTCACGAACGTCGCGGCCGCGCCGCCGATGGCGCCGAACGCCGCCGGGTACACCGCCCCCGCGAGGAGGACAGCCGTGATCACGTCGGGCGCGACCGTCCCGTCACCGACCGAGTACCGGAAGAGGAACGCGCCGAGCACGGCCAGCGGGAGGTACCCGACGACGACGAGCGCGCCGTTCTTCGCGCCGTCGATCGGGTCGGTTCCGCCGGCGAACCGCCCCGCGACGACCCCGGCGAGAACCAGGAGGACGGGCGGAACGACGAACAGGATCGACAGCGTTCCCCCGTCGGCCTGCGAGATGAGATTCGTCATCTGGTCGCCTCCGATCAGCGACGGCACTCGCGTGTCGACGAAGTGGCCGTTGTAGAACAGCCAGCCGACCGCCTGCCACGTCGGGATCGGATCGCCGCCGAAGAGGTCGGCGAGCGCGTTGAACCCCGCTAACTGCTCCTCGACGGCGCCGTTCTGGGTGACGTAGGTGAACAGGTAGCCGAGGACGTACGCGGCGACGCCCGCGCCGGTTCCGGCGACGATTCCGCTCGTACCGTTCGATCGGTCGGAGACGGACATGCGTCCGGCATCGTTTCGTCGTTCATAAGTGTTTGTTGGCTCGGGGCGGCGGTCGAAGAGAATCTGAAACGCCCGAAATCGGTTAGTTTGTCGCCTCTCGCCACTCTTTCTGTGTGATCGAGTAGCGTATCTCGTCGTGGACGCTCCCGTCCGCGAAGGTGATGTGGTTTCGCAACAGCCCCTCGCGCCGCCCGCCGAGCCGGTCGACGTACTTCTCGATGGCGCGTCGCGACTGCTCGTTTTCCGGAAGGTGGCTCACGGTGACGAGGGCCAAATCGAGGTCCTCGAAGGCGACGGCGGCGAGCGCCGCGGCGCGCTCGCCGGAGTACCCGCGGCCCCAGAAGCGCTTGCGGAGCCACGTGCCGAGGGTCGCGGTCCGCTTTTCCCAGTCGACGGAGAACCCGCCGAACCCGGCTATCTCGCCGGCTCCGTCCTCGCCCTGGCGAGGGCGGATGACGTAGCCCGCCGCCTCGTTGTCCTCCCAGCGTTTCCGGCCGCGTTCGAGGAACTCCAGCGTCTCTTTTTTCGTTTCGTGGGGGTCCCACGTGACGTGTTCGGTCACTTCGTCGATGGCGGGGTCCGACGAGCAGATGCGATAGCAGTCGTCGAGGTCGACGGTCTCCGGCCATCGAGGGTCCAATCGGAGTCGCTCCGTCTCGATCGTTTCGGGGAACACAGCCGAGCGTCTCGCGGACACGTATAAAAGCCACCGCGGGCGTGAGACGCGCTGCCGTGTCTCCGAAGGGCTCGCCGATCGCGACCCGATCAGTCGAGCAGGCCGTAGTCGCGGAGCGCGTCCCCGAGCGCCGCCCGCTTGACCAGCGCGAAGCCGACACAGATGATCAGGAAGCCGGCGACGGTGTTCGGCGTGATCGCCTCGCGGAGGAACAGCCAGCCCGCGACCGCGGCGAACGCCGGCGCGACGTACGAGACGAGGTTGATCTCTATCGGCCCGAGCCGGTCGAGCAGATCGAAGTAGATCAGGAAGCCGAGCCCGCTGGCGACGATAGCGAGGTAGCCGAGCGCGAGCACCGCCTCCGTCGACCACGTCACGTCGGCGACCGACTCGCCGAGCGCGAACGACACCACGTGCGTCAACAGGGCGCCGACGAGCATCGACCACGCCTCCATCGTCTCGATCGGCAGGTCGTCGTCCGCGGCTCGGGTCAACACCGATCCGAGCGCGAACGAGGCCGCCGCCAACAGCACGAGCAGTTTCGCGACCGTGCCGCCGGCGGCGAGGTTGTTCGGGTCCGGCGCGGCGAGTACGACCGCGCCGACGAGGCCGACGACGAGACCGACCACGCCGACCGCGGTCAGTCGCTCGGAGGGGAGGAACGCGCGAGCGAAGACCGTCGTCAGCACCGGCGAGAGGCTGACGATGACGGCGGCGACCGCGCTCGTGACGGCCGGGTCGCTCTCGCCGATGAAGAGGAACACGTGATAGGCGGCGATGATCAGGGTCGCGCCGACGGCGACGGTGGTCCACTCGTCGCGGCCCCGCGGAATCGGGTCCTCGACGGCGTACGCCGCGTACGCGAGCATGACCACGCCCGCGATGTCGAACCGAAACGCGGCGAAAAGCACCGGCGGGAAGTACGCGAGGCCGGCGTTGATGGCCATGAACGCCGACCCCCACACCGCGGCGAGGACGAGAAACAGCCCGAGGTTCCGTGTTCGGCTCACACATCGACTCTCCCCGCAGCGCGCCAAAAGGTTCCGGAACCGGCCGCCCGTGCAGGGATCGGCGCGGCGGGCGTCCCGTTCGTCGCTATCGGATCCGGTAGCGATCCACGTCTGCGGAGCCGTCGCGGGCGACGACGCCGACGTCGGCGAGCCGCCGGAGGGCGTCGGCGACCGTCCGCTCGCGGGCGCCGACCTCGTCGGCGACGGCCGACGGCGTGCCCTCGGTCTCGACCAGCGCGGCGAGGACGGCGGCGAAAAATCGGCTGTCGGACTCGGTGCCGAGCCGCTCGTCTATCTCGGCCAGCGTGTCCTCCACGCGCCCCTGCACCCACCGCTGGGCCAGCGAGAGCTCCCGGTCGAGGTTCTGGAGGCGGCTGTACTCGCCGGCGAGGTCGGCCAGCCCGTCCGCGCCCTCGCTCTCCTCCGGGTCGTCGATCGAGAGGTGTTGACACCGGGACGCCATATCGAAGCTGTTCTTGGCGGGGTACGCGCTCTTCGCGCCGAAGCCGTACGGGGAGACGCTCACTTCGAGCCGGAGGCTGCGAGCGATCCGGAAGTACTTGCGGCGCTGATCGTCGGTGGTCGACTCGATGAGGCCGGCCTCTTCGAGCTTGCGCAGGTGGTCGATGACGGCCTTTGGACTGACGTCGAGGTACTCCGAGATCTCCGTGACGTAGCAGGGCTTCGTGGCGAGCAGCCGGAGGATGCGTCGCCGGTTCTCGTTCCCGAGGAGATCGAGCAGTACCGCAGAATCCATTAACGTATGGTTAGCGTCGTGAGTTGAAAAGGCTGACTTCTGGTGACGGACGCGCATGCCTCCCCGCGGGCGGTTCCCGCGTGACGCTCGCGCGGTGTCCGGAGCGAAGAGTAGTTAGTCCACCACGGTGAAACGGGGCGTATGGAGACGGCACTCGTTATTCTCGACGGATGGGGCCTCGGCGGCGGCACGGCGGAGGACGGCGGAGAACCGGTCGATCCCTCGGGCCGACCGGCGGGCCGCGACGCGGTCGCTGCGGCGGACACGCCGACCTTCGACGGGGCGACCGACCGCGGCGCCAACGGCGAACTCGTAGTTCACAGCCGGCGCGTGGGGCTCCCCGAGGGGCAGATGGGGAACTCCGAGGTCGGCCATTTAAATATCGGTGCGGGGAGAGTCGTCAAGCAGGCGTACACGCGGATCACGGACGCGCTCGCGGAGGGGTCGCTCGCCGACATCGACGCCATCGCCGACGCGCTCGACCACGTCGAGGCGACCAGCGGGCGGGTCCACTTCATGGGCCTCGTCTCCGACGGCGGCGTCCACTCCGACATCGAACACCTGCTCGCGCTGATCGACGCCGCCGCCGACGCCGGGGTGCCGGCGACGACCCACGCGTTCACCGACGGGCGCGATACGGCGCCCGAGATCGCCGACGGCTTCCTCGCCGACGTGACGGCGAAGGCGGACGAGCGCGGCACGGGCCACGTCGCGACCGTGATGGGTCGGTACCACGCGATGGACCGCGACGAGAACTGGGAGCGGACGCGGAAGGCGTACGACGCTATCGTCGACCGCGAGGCGCCACACACCGCCGACACGGCCGTCGAGGCGGCGACGGCGGCGCACGCCCGCGGCGAGACCGACGAGTTCATCGAGCCGACGCTCGTCGACGACGCGCCCGCGCTCGCCGACGGCGACGCGGTCGTCTTCTTCAACTTCCGGGCCGACCGCGCCAGACAGCTGGTCCGGATGCTCACCGACACACAGCCGGCGTGGGCGTTCGACCTCGACCAGCCGGACGTCGCGATGATCACGATGACCGAGTACGACGAGACGTTCGCGTTCCCGGTGGCGTTCCCGCCGGAGATGCCGGAAAACACCATCGGCGAAGTCGTTTCCGACGCTGGGCTCACCCAGCTTCGGCTCGCCGAGTCGGAGAAGTACCCCCACGTGACCTACTTCCTCAACGGGGGGCGCGAAGTCGAGTTCCCCGGCGAGCGCCGGGAGATCGTCGAGAGCCCGGACGTGCCGACCTACGACCTCCAGCCGGAGATGTCGGCGCCGGAAGTGACCGATACGGCCGTCAGCATCATCGAATCCGACGACCCCGATCTGTTGGTCCTCAACTACGCGAACCCGGACATGGTGGGCCACACCGGCGACTTCGACGCCGCGGTCGAGGCGGTCGAAGCGGTCGACGCCCAACTCGGTCGGCTCCTCGACGCGATCGCCGACGCCGGCGGGCACGCCATCGTGACCGCCGACCACGGCAACGCCGACGACATGGGCACCCGCGAAGAGCCACACACCGCACACACGTTCAACCCGGTCCCGTTCGTCTACGTGAGCCCCGACGGTGACGACGGTGGCGCGACGGTGCGCGAGGACGGCTCGCTCTGTGACATCGCGCCGACCCTCGTGGAGCTCATCGGACTCGATCGGCCCGCCGAGATGACCGGCGAGTCGCTGCTCGTCGAATAAACGGTAAACTACGGTCGGATTGTCTCTGGTTCCAGCCGTTTTAAGTCCCTGACCGGCGAGTCATCTTTCATGACAGACGGAACCACTCCGGTTATCGCCGCCGCCTATCGAACGCCGCAGGGACGAGACGGGGGCGTCTACGCCGACACTCGCAGCGAGGACCTCTCGACGACGCTCATCGACCACACGCTCGCGGAGACGGGGCTGACAGGCGACCACGTCGACGACCTGATGTGGGGCGTCGCCCAGCAGCGCACCGAACAGGACAACAACGTCGCGCGCGTCATCGCCCTGCTCTCCGAGCTGGGCGAGTCGGTGCCCGCGACCTCCATCAACCGCTGGTGCGCCTCCTCGATGCAGGCGGTCATCTCCGCGTCCGACGCCATCGCGGCCGGAAACCGCGACTGCATCATCGCCGGGGGCGTCGAGAACATGAGCCGGGTCCCGATGGACGGCGACTCGTACGAACACCTCCACCCGGAGCTCTCCGAGCAGTACAACATCTTCCAGCTACAGATGGGGATGACCGCCGAGAAGGTCGCCGAGGAGTACGACGTGAGCCGCGAAACGCAAGACGAGTACGCCGCGCGGAGCCACCAGCGCGCCGCCGAGGCGACGGAGTCGGGCCGCTTCGACGACGAGATCGTTCCCGTGGAGACCGACGACGGCCTCGTCGAGGAAGACGAGGGGATCCGCCCGGACACGACCGCGGAGAAGCTCGCCGGCCTCTCGCCCGCCTTCACCGGCGACGGGTCGGTGACCGCCGGGAACTCCTCGCAGATCTCCGACGGCGCGTCGCTGACGCTCGTCACGAGCAAGGCGTTCGCGGAGGATCACGGCCTCGACGTGCTGGCGGAGGTCGGCACGAACAACGTCGCCGGCGTCGACCCGACCGTGATGGGGATCGGTCCGGTCCCCGCGACGCGGGGCTTGCTCGACCGCGCCGGGACGACCATCGACGACTACGACCTCGTCGAACTCAACGAGGCGTTCGCCTCCCAGTGTGAGTACTCGCGGCGCGAACTCGGCATCGACGAGGAGCAGTACAACGTCAACGGCGGCGCCATCGCGCTCGGGCACCCGCTCGGGGCCTCCGGCGCTCGGCTCCCCGTGACGCTGGTCCACGAGATGCAAAAACAGGACGCCGACCGCGGGCTCGCGACGCTGTGTGTCGGCTTCGGGCAGGGCGCGGCGATCGAGTTCAGTCGGTAATCGGTCGGCGCCGTCGCTGATTGATTGTTAAGAGCATACTGCGTGTGTCGCGGCCGCGCGCTGCGGAGTTACTGAATGTGGCCTTCGCGCCGGAGCTGGTCCGCGTCGTCGTCGTCGTACCGCCACTCGACGTTCGCCTTCTCGTCTTGCCAGTCCCAGGGTTCCGCGAGGACCACGTCGCCCTCGCTGATCCAGGTGCGGTACTTCATGCGGCCGGGGATCCGGCCCATTCTCGTTTCGCCGTCGACACAGCGCAGTCGCACGTGATTCCCGCCGAGGTGCTCTGTCACCACGGCGAACACTTCGTCGTCCGAGGGCATTCGGAGGTTCTTGCGTCCGGATTCTTCGCTCATACAGGGAGTACGACCGTCGCCCGTATAAGTGATGGGAGATGCGTGTGCGCGTATGTCGTGAGGTGTGTCATCACTCGACACGTACACGATACGACACCACAAGACGCGCGTCGCGGAGCCTGCCTTCGGGCGGTCGCAGACGCTCTCTGCCCGCGATTCGCGTTCCGTTCGGTCGTCGCGCTCGGACCGGGTTCCCCGCTAACCTGCTCGCTCGCAGAGCGTTCGCTCGCCGGGCGACTCACTCCCGGCCCGTCGTCGGCCCGATTCCGCCGAACGCGTCGTCGACCTGCGCGAGCGTCTCCGCCTCCGCACCCGCGTTGTCGATGACGACGTGGTCGGCGTCGATCTCGTCGAACTCCCGCTTAAATTGGAGGTGGACCTCGAAGTCGGCGTCGCTGATCCCGTCGCGACGCTCGATCCGTCGTTTGACGACCGATTCCTCGCATATCACCTCGACGAGGGTGAACGACCCGGCGTCGCTTTCGCCCACCTCGCGGGCGTCGGCGCGGAACTGCGCGTCCGCGAACGTCGCGTCGAGGACCACCGACGCACCGCTCGCGACCCGCTCGCGGGCGCGGTCGAGCAGCGCCGCGTAGACGGCCGCCGTCTCCGCGTCGGTGTACGACGGCTCCTCGAACAGCTCCTTCCTGACCACGTCGGTTCGGAGCCGCTCGCCGTCGACGCGCTCGGCGACGCGCTCCGCGACGGTCGATTTGCCGACGCCCGGCAGCCCGCAGACGACGACGAGGTCGCCGGCGGCCGACGCGTCCGGCGACGCCCGGTCGGCGTCGGTCTCGTCGCCCGCTGTCATCGGCGGCCCCCCGCGTGCCGGTCTCCGTCGTGCATTCGTCCGCACGATCCGTCGAGATCCAAATGAAACTTCCTTTCGGCGCGGGCCGAGCGCGCCGTCGAGCGAAGCGTTCAAACCCCGCGCCGACGAGATTCGGGACATGAGAAACTTGGAGTCGCTCGCGCTCGACGAGAACGAGGAGATGCTCGCGCCGGCGGTGGTGCTCGCGACGATCGCCCTCCTCGCCGTCTTCGTCGTCGGATTCTTGGTGTTTGCCGTCGGGCTGATCGCGTAATCGGCAATCGACAGGCAATGACAGCTTTATAAGCAACGACCAATCGACCAGCCGGCGCACGGGCGCTCGTCGCGCCGGTGACGCTCGGCCCGTTCGCGTCCCCTTCTCGGCCCGTTCGCGTTCTCTTTTTGGCCCGTTCGCGTCCCTTCTCGCCCCGTTCGGGTCCCTTTTGAAACTCGGGAGCGAGTCGGTGCGTATGAGCTTCGATCTTCTGCCGGAACTTCTCGAACGCAACGCAGACCACGTTGCGTCACTCGACGCCGACGCCTTCGAGAACCGGCGCGACGGTCAGCGCCCGCCGGTGGTCTCCGTCTGCTGTTCCGACTCCCGCGTGTCACAGGAGGGCATGTGGGCGGTCGACCGGCCCGGATTTCTCTTTACCGCCGGCAACATCGGAAACCGCGTCAGCGACACCGTGGACGGCGAGCGCGTCCTCGACGGCAGCGTCGCCTACCCGCTCGTGTACACCGAGACGGAGGTTCTCGCGGTCGTGGGCCACACCGGTTGCGGGGCGGTCGGCGCCGCGCTCAACGCGGTCGAAACCGGCGAACTGCCGGCCGACCCCGGCGTCAAAGCCGACGTGTCGACTCTCGTGCCGATAGTCGAGGCGGGGCTCGACGCGCTCGACGGCACCGGGGATGGCGACGCCGACGCCGCGACCGCCAGCGTCCGGAACCGCCTCGTGGAGTACAACGTTCACGAACAGGTGGCGATGGCCCGCGAGACCGACGCGGCCGCCGACGCGTCGGTGTACGGCTTCGTGTACGACTTTCACGGGGCCTACGGAGGGCCTGACGGGGCGGTCTACCTCGTGAACGTCGACGGCGAGCGCGACCCAGACGCCCTCCGCGACCGCGTCGGCCCCGAACACGCGGCGCGCGTGGCGACGCTGCTATAACGGGCATCCGACAGCCGTATCACTCCGACGACCGAACGGAGTGGTAATGGACCGCCGCGTTCTGTTCGCGAGTCTGATTCTGCTTGCCGGCGGCGCGACCGGGGTCGGCGTCGCGCTGTTCGCCTTCGTCGGCGTCGACGACGCCACCATCGACGCCGAGGTCGTCTGGGAGTCTGGCCCCGTCGCCGGCGACGGCGACGACGGCAGCGGCGCGGTCGTCGCCACCATGGACGGCGACCCGCTCGTCCTCCAACCGGCCGTCGCGGACGGCGATCGGACGATACGCGCCACCGTCGCCGGCGGAACAGTTGCGTGGGAGACGCCCCTCGGCGGCGGCGTCGGTGCCGGCGACGGCACGGACCCGCCGACCGTGAGCGGGCTGGTCACGGGCCCGCTCGGTGACGGCGACGCCGTCGCGTTCACGACCGACTCGGGCGCGCTCGTGGTGCTCGATGCGGCCGACGGAACCGACCGATTCACCGTCGACCTCGGCGGAGCGAGCGGGCTTCGCCCGGCGATGGGCGACATCGACGGCGACGGCGATACCGAAGTCGCCGCGGCCACGACCGACGGTCGGATCGTCGCCGTCGACGCCGCCGGCGAGACGGTCTTCCGGACCGAACTCGACGGATCGATCGAGCGGCGACCGCTGGCCGTCGATTTCGATGGGTCCGACGCCGACACCGAGGCGAGCGTCACCCGCGGCCTCGCGGTCGCGACGGCGACCGACGGCGGTCGGACGATCAGCCTGCTCGACGGGTCGGGACGGGCGCAGTGGACGACGACCCCGTCAGTGACGCCGTTCACGTGGAGCGCGGCCGACTCCCGCGACGGCCCGGTAATCGCCATCGGCGGGACGAACGGGAACGTAGAGACCGTCGATGTCGCGGACGGAGGCACTCGCTACGAGATTGGGTTACAGGACCTCCCGGTCGCCGTGGGCGACGCGGACCCCGGTCGCGTCCACGTCGCCGGCAGCGGGAGCGTCTGGGCCGTCGACTTACTCGACGGCGAAGTGGTCTGGAAACAGCAGTACGGCGGCGACACGCGGGTGAACACGCCGTACATCGGCGACGTGAACGGCGACGGGTCGCCGGGACCGGTCGCGGTGAACCGGGACGGCGGGATGCTCGCGTTGAACCAGCAGGGCGAACCGATCGCCCGCGGCGACGTCGGGGGAGTCGTCTACAGCGGCCCGCTGTTCGCCGACGTGACCGGCGACGGCAGCGACGACGTACTCGTCGTCACACAGACCGGCCGAATCGTGGCGTTTTCCGACTGAGAGCCGCGACGGAGCGGACGCCGGTTTATCAGAACGACACGTCGCACACCCGTTCGCGGGCCGGCGTTTTGAAAACGGATTTCACCGGAAACGCGGTGTGTCGGAATAGCTACCGCTCGGCGGCCGAGAACACGGAAAAGCGAGCGTTCGCGCGCTCAGTGCTGTTCGTCCTCGTACACCCAGGCGGCGGTGTCGAGGCCGTAGTCGACGAGCTCGTCCTCGTCGAAGAACAGGTCGATCTCGCGCTCGTTCGCGCCCTCGTCCTCGTGGTCCGACGCGTGGATCACGTTGTGGCCGAGGTCCAAGCCGAAGTCGCCGCGGATCGTGCCCGGTGCGGACTCGGCGGGGTCGGTCTCGCCGACCATCGCGCGGACCTGCCGGGTCGCGTCGGCGCCTTCCCACACCATCGCGAAGACGGGTCCGGAGGTGATGAACTCGACGAGACCGTCGAAGAACGGCTTGCCCTCGTGTTCACCGTAGTGGTCGTGTGCGAGGTCCTCGTCGATCTGCATGAACTTCCCGCCGACGAGCTTCAGCCCGCGCTCCTCGAAGCGGGAGACGATTTCGCCGATGAGCCCGCGCTGGACGCCGTCGGGCTTGACCATCACGAAGGTGCGCTCGTCGTGGTGGCTCATCTACTCGCCACCCTGGTTGCGCCCTTCCTCGGTCCACTCGAGGTCGCGCGCCTCGCGGCCGAGGAAGTAGTTCTTCTCCGCCTTCGAGTCGACGAAGTGGAGGATCTGTCCGTTCGTCTTGACGTACATCGTGCCCGTGCCGGGCTCGATCTCCTCGCCGGTGTAATCGCAGGTGCGTGTCTCGACCATTGGTTATCGACCTCCGATGGAGTCGGCGTCCCGCTGGGTCTCCCGGAGCTGGAGCACGTCGCCCATGCGGACGGGGCCCAGGACGTTCCGGGTGATGATCCGGCCCTGGTTCGATCCCTCTTGGATGCGGCATTTGACCTGCATGGCCTCGCCGTGCATCCCGGTCTTGCCGACGACCTCGATGACCTCCGCGGTCGTCGAGTCGCCGGTGCCCTCTTCTGCGCTCATGGGTGGTTATCGAAGCTCCGCGACCTTCTCGCCGATGTCCTCGACATCGTCGGCGGCGTCGCCGGCGTCGACGACGGCGGCGGCGGCCGAGCCGACTTCGAGGCCGGCGGCGTGGCCGACTTCGTCCTGCGTGTCGACAAAGACGACCGGGATGCCCTTCTCCTCTGCGAGCTCGGGGAGGTGCATCACGATCTCCTCGGGGGAGACGTCTTCGGCGACGATGACGAGGTCCGCGTTGCCGCGCTCGACGGCCTTCGTGGTCTCGTTGGTTCCTTTCTTCACGGTACCGGTGTCTCGGGCGACCTCGAGCGCCTCAAGCGATCGCTCGGCGAGGTCGGCTGGGGTTTCGTAGTCTACGTAAACGGGCATATGTTGTTCTCCTACCCTCCGTGCGGGCTCGCGTGTCCGTACCGTGGTCGGTCCCTAACGGAACGGCACATCATCAACCCCACAGAGGCTGTGACCCGACGTTATCCGGACATCCATAAAAGCGCTTTCAATGTCGTGCGGGTGTGCGAGCGGGGCTCACGGGGTTCCGTCCGGCGTTCGCCGTCTGCGTGACGGTTCGATCGGGGTCGCTCGTCGCGGCCCGCCGGGGGTCGGCGTCGAACTCCGCGCTTTTTAAACGGGGCTCGCCCGTTCTCCGCGTATCGAATGCCCCGCCTCGTTCACTACTCCGACATCGAGAACGTCTTCGACACGCCGGAGCGGGCGGCCCGGCTCGCCGGGCGCATCCGCGAACTCTCCGGACCGGACGCGGCCGTCGTCGCCACCGGCGACACCACCGCGCCGGGCGTCCTCTCGCTCGTCGCCACCGGCCGGCAGATTCTCGACTTTTACGCCGCGACCGACACCCTCCTCGACACCTTCGGCAACCACGAGTTCGACTACGGTCCGGACCCGCTTCGCTCGTTGATCCGTGACGCCACCGCGACGTTCGTCTCCGCGAACGTCCGGGACGAGTCCGGCGAGCCGTTCGGTCGCGCCGAGGGCGTGGTCCCCTGGACGATCCGTCGCGTCGACGGCGCCGCCGTCGGGTTCGTCGGCGTCACCGACCCCGCAACGCACTCGCTGAACCCGATGGCCGCCGAACTCTCCTTCGACGACCCGGTCGTCTCCGTCCGAGACGCGCTCGCGGAGCTGCGCAAAGCGGCGGCCGAAGCGGGCGACGGGCTCGACCACACGGTCGTCCTGTCGCACCTCGGCGCCGGCGACGACGACCTCGCCCGCGAACTCGACGTCGACGTGATCCTCGGCGGGCACGTTCACAGCCCGCGAAACGAACGCGTCGCCGACACCCTGCTCGTCCGTCCCGGCGTCAACGGCGAAGCGGTCGTCGAGGTCGAACTCGGCGAGGCGGCGACCGCCGACGGGGAACCCCGCCCCGCCGCGACCCTCCACGAGCCGGACGGCGCCGAGCCGGTCGACGGACTCGCGGGCGCCCTCGAAGGCCGGATGGCCGCGGCAGACCTCGGCGAGGTCGTCGGTCGGGTGACGGAGCCGATCGAACGGACCGGGGCGGTCGTCCACGGCGGCGAGTGCCGCGTCGGCAACTTCGTCGCCGACGCGTTCCGCTGGGCGCTCGACGCCGACGTGGGGCTGTCGAACGCCGGCGGGCTCCGTCAGGGCGACCCGTGGGCCGGCGACGTGACGAAGGCCGACCTGATCAGTCTGATCCCGTTCGAGGAGCCGGTGGCCCTCGCGTCGATCACCGGCGCGGAGCTTCGCGACGTGTTGCGCGAGATGGCCGCTCCCGACGTCGACTTCGGCGAGGACGCGTGGTGGCACGGTCACGTCTCGAACGCGCAGGTCGTCTGGGACGCCGACGCCGAACTCCTCTTGGAAGCGACGGTCGGCGGCGAACCGATCGACCCCGAAGCGCGTTACACGGTCGCCGTCTCCGAGTACCTGCTCCACTCGGACCACGAGTTCCCGACGCTCGCCCAGCGCCACCGGGTCGACGAGGCGGGCATCCAGTACGAGGTCCTCGCCGACTACGCTCGCGAACACGGGATCGACCCCAGAATCGAAGGCCGAATCGAGATCCGCAATCGAGACGCGATCGCCGAACCGCGTCGATAGCCCGCAACCTACGCGCTGCCGTCGACGAACTGCTCTGCGCCCTCGTAAAACCAGTAGCCGTTCTCGCGCATCGCCCGTCCGAGCTCCTGGTGGAACTCGACGAAGTCCGCGAACTCCGCTTTCTCGACGTTCTCGAAGATCTCCTCGACGGAGACCACCGTCTCGAAGTCGATCCGAATCGGGTGGTCCCCGTACGCCTCGACGTAGTCGTCGGCCGACAGCGGGAAGTCCTCCTCCTCGTTGACCTTCTTCGCGAGCACCGCGTGTCCGTACTGCCGCATGCCCTCGCTGCCCTGTTCGCCGTCGGGGTCGTGTGGCCAGTCCATACGTTCCGTTTACCGTGCCACAGGAAAGTCGTTGCGCTCCGCGAGACCGTTGCGGGGGCGGCGACGACGGGACGAGTCCGACGCCGTTCCATCGCGTCTCACACGCGCCGAGGGGCGCCGCTCACCGTTCGATGCCGCCCTGCGCTTTGATCCGCATGATGTGCCGGACGTTGAGGTAGATCTCCTCGGGCGAGGTCTGCTCGTCCGGGTCGTACAGGTCGGAGACGCGGTAGAGGATCGCCGAGAGCTGTTTGCTCTCGGAGCTCTCACCGCGCACGTCGGTCGCGATCTCGCGGAGGAACGACCGAACCGCGTCGTCGTCCGGGAACGACTCCTCCGCCGCGTCGGCGACCGCCTCCGACACGACTGGGTCGACGCCCGCGGCGGCGAGGGGGTCTGCGGGGTCGGGCTCGCCGTCTGCGGGCGCCCCCTCTTCTCCGTCGGTCATCGCTCTTCAGTCACCCCGCGACGCCGCACGACGCCGGCGTTGTTCGCGACGTTCTCCACGATCACTTTAAAAGCGTCCGCGGTCTCACCCTCCTCTAACACGGCCGGCTCCCCGTCGTCGCCGCCGGTCCGGACGGCGGGGTCGAGCGGGACGCCCCCCAAGAACGGTAAATCCTGTTCCTGCGCCAGCGCCTTCCCGCCGCCGGAGCCGAATATCTCGTGGAACCCGCCGCAGTCCGGACACCGGAAGCCGGCCATGTTCTCGGCGATGCCGAGGACGTTGGTGTCGTGTTTGCCGAACATGCGTAACCCCTTCACCGCGTCGTCGAGCGCGACCTCCTGCGGCGTCGTGACGATCACCGCCCCGGTCAGGGGAAGCGTCTGGAGGATCGTCAGCTGGGTGTCGCCGGTCCCCGGCGGGAGGTCCATCACGAGGTAGTCGAGCTCGCCCCACTCGACGTCTTCGACCAGCTGCGTGATGATCTTGTGAACCATCGGCCCGCGCCAGATGACCGGGTCGTCCTCGCCCGTGAGAAAGTCCATGCTCATCAGTTTCACGCCGAAGCGCTCGGGCGGAACGATCGTCTCGCCGTCGGTCTGCGGGCGCTCCTCGGCGGACACCATCCGGGGGACGTTCGGGCCGTACACGTCGGCGTCGAACAGGCCGACCCGCGCGCCGAGCGCGGAAAGGCCCGCCGCGAGGTTGACGGCCATCGTCGACTTGCCGACCCCGCCTTTTCCGGAGGCGACGGCGATCACGTTTTTGACGCCGGGCAGCACCTGTTCGTCGACATCCAACTCGTCGGGAATCGACGCCGACAGCTCCACGTCGAGACCGGTGTCGGCGAGTACCGCACGCACCTCGTCCGCCATCGCCGACTCCTTCGGCGAGAAGGGAGCCCCGAGCGCCAGCGAGATGTGCACCGTCTCCGCGGCCTCGTCGACTGCGACGTCGTTCACGAGGCCGAGCGAGACGATGTCGTCCCCGAGGTCGGGGTCTTGCACGTCGGCGAGTCGCTCTCGCACGTCCGCTTCGTTCATGCTCGAAGGAAGGGCGGTGGCTCGAATAAGGGTTCGGTCAGCCGATCAGTCGATCCGGGTGCCGGCGGCCTCGCCGCGTAAGAACGGCGCCAATCCGTCGGCGCCGAACACGTGTGCCGGCGCGTCGAGCGCGAGCAGCTCGCGGACCTTCGCGGCCATCCCTCCCGATACGTCGGTCGCGTCGCTCGCCCCGAGCGCGCCGGCGACCGCCTCGAACGAGTCGATCGACGGGATCACTGCGCCGTCGCCGTCGAGGACGCCCGGCACCGTCGAGCAGACGCCGACCCGGCGCGCACCGAGGCCGGCGGCCAGTTCGACGACGAGTTCGTCCCCGGAGACGACGGTGACGCCGACGTCCGCGGTGGCGACGCCGTCTCCGTGCAACACCGGGACGAACCCCTCACCGAGGAGGGTCGCCGTCGAGGTGAGCGGCAGGTCGAGGTCGCCGTCGGCCCCGTCGGGGCGAGCCGAAACCGAGAGCGGGTGGACGGGGATCGCCGGCACGCCTCGGTCGCGGAGCCGGTCTATCACCGCCCGGTTCAGTTCCGTCATCGCGCCGTGGATGTCCATCACGGCGTCGGCGTCGTCGGTCCCCGCCGTCGTCGAGACGCCGTGCTCGCTGGCGTGGTGGTGCCCGAAACTCCCGCCGCCGTGGACGACGACGAGCCTTTCGACCGCCCCCTCTGCGAGCGCGCTCGCGACCGCGTCACAGGCCGCGTCGAGGGCGTCGGCGTCGAGGGTCTCCGGCCGATGCTTCTCCGTGATCAGGCTCCCGCCGAGCTTGAGCACCACCGGGGGCGTCTCGGGGGCCTCCGTCTCCTCGGTCACGGCTCCACCACCCGGACGCCCTCGGTCGCGAGCTCCGCGCGGAACGCCTCCTCGCAGCCGTGCGTGAACGAGAGCGCGGTCTCGGTCGCGTCGCTCGCGTCGAGCGCGACGATACAGCCGCCGCCGCCCGCCCCGGTGAGCTTCGCGCCGTGAGCGCCGGCGTCGCGAGCGGCCCAGACCATCGCGTCGAGCGAGCGGGCGGAGACGCCGAGCGCGGCGAGCAGCCCGTGGTTGAAGTCCATCAGATCGCCCAGTTCGGCGAGCAGCGCCGGCGAGGGTTCGGACTCGGGCGCGGCGTCCGCGAGCAGGTCCTCGCCCGCCCGCACCAGATCGCCGATCGATTCGACCGTGTCGGCGGCGAATCCGTACTCGTCTCGGAGTTCGCCGACGCCGGCGACGAGTTCGCCCGTGTCGCCCGCGCCGCCGTCGAACCCGACGACGAAGGGGAGGTTGGGCGCGTCGATGGGCTCGCAGTCGTCTCCCTCGACCCTGACTGCCCCGCCCATCGTCGAGCAGAACGTGTCGGCCCGCGACGCCTGCCCGTCTTGCACCTCGAACTCGGCGCGGTACGCGCGGTCTGCCAGTTCTCGGCGGTCGAGCGGGTGGCCGAGCGCGCGGGTCGCGGCGTCGATGCCCGCGACGACGACGGCGGCCGACGATCCGAGGCCCGCGCCGAGCGGGATGTCGCTCTCGACGGTGATGTCGAAGCCGGCGTCGGGGGCGTCGGCCGCGTCTCGGGCCTGTCGCACCGCGGCGTCGACGTACCCCATCGCGGCCTCGACGAGCGGCGTCGGGACGTCAACGTCGGGCCGGTCGCCGGACTCGCCGGCGTACTCGACGGTGAACCCGTCGAGCGAGAGGTCCTCGGCCTCGACGCGGACGTGGTCGTCCGACCGGGGCTCGGCGGTCACCGTGGCGCGTCGCTCGATCGCCGCCGGGACGGCCGGCTCCCCGTAGACGACGGCGTGTTCGCCGAAGAGGTACACCTTCCCCGGCGCTTCACAGACGGTCATACGCGTTCACTCTCTCCGCGGGCTTACAGGCGTTGCGCTTGGCGGGCCGCTCGCGGAGGCGCGGCGAACGGCCTCGCGGCTCACGGAGCGAGGCGGGCATAAAAGTCGAACTCGGCGTCGAAAGCCGCCTTACAGTTCGTCCTCGAAGTCGTCGAGGGCGAAGACCGTGTCGGCGCCGCGGCGGTCGAGCGTCTCGTTGGCGAGGAGCCAGTAGACGACCGACAGCGCGCGTCGACCCTTGTTGTTCGTCGGGATGACGAGGTCGACGTTCGACAGCTGGTTGTTGGAGTCGCACATCGCGATGACCGGGATGCCGACCGTGATGGCCTCTTTGACGGCCTGCGCGTCGCCGATCGGGTCAGTGACCACGACGATGTCCGGCTCGATGTAGCCGGCGTAGTCGGGGTTCGTGAGCGTACCGGGGATAAAGCGGCCGGTGCGAGCGCGGGCGCCGATGGCGTCCGCGAACTTCTCGGCCGGGAACCGACCGTACTGCCGCGAGGACGTGACGAGGATCTGCTCGGGGTCGTAGTTCCCGAGGAAGTCCGCGGCGGTGCGGATCCGCTGGTCCGTCGTGCTCACGTCGAGCACGTACAGGCCGTCGTCGCGAACGCGGTGGATGAACCGCTCCATGTCGGACGTCTTCTGCTGGGTCCCGATGTGGACACCCGCGGAGAGGTAGTCCTCGACCGGGATCAGCAGGTCGACGTCGTCGTCGGGCATGACGTCGTCGTCGAACGGGGAGGCGTCCTCCTCTTCGTCGTCGACAGTCGCTTCGGGTTCGGCGTCGGCGGCCACGTCGGCCGCGTCGGCGGTCGGTTCCTCGGTCGTGTCGGCCTCCTCCTCGACCGCCGCGTCGACCGCCTCGGTCTCCGCGTCGTCGTCGAGTTCGACCGCGTCGTTGTCTTCGCTCATGCGTGGTGTGGGCCCGTCATACTGCGTCGTCCGCGATACGGACCAGTTCGTTCAGCTTGGCGGTGCGCTCGCCGCCGACCGTGCCGGTCTTGATGAACCCGGCGTCGGTCGCCACAGCGAGGTGTGCGATGGTGGTGTCTTCGGTCTCGCCCGAGCGGTGGGAGATGACCGTCTCGTAGCCGTTGCGGGCGGCGAGTTCGACCGCGTCGAACGCGTCCGACAGCGTCCCGATCTGGTTCGGCTTGATCAGGATGCTGTTTGCCGCGCCGGCGTCGATCCCGTCTTGGAGCCGCTCGACGTTGGTGACGAACAGGTCGTCGCCGCAGATCAGCGTCCGGTCGCCGACCCGGTCGGTCAGCTCCGCGAACGCCTCGTAGTCGTTCTCGTCGAGCGGGTCCTCGACGTACGCGAGGTCGTACTCCTCGACGAGGTCGGCGACGTAGTCGATCTGCTCGTCGGCCGATTTGGTCTCGTCGCCGTACACGTACGCGCCCTCGTCGGCGTCGTACAGTTCGGCGGCGGCCATATCGAGCCCGAAGCGGATCTCGAAGCCCACGTCGTCTTCGACGCGGTCGACCGCCTCGTCGACGACCTCGAACGCGTCCGCGTCCGAGATCGGGGGCGCCCACGCGCCCTCGTCGCCTTTCGCGGCCGGAACGCCGCGCTCGTCGAGCACGTCCGCGACCGCCGCGTGGACCGCGGCGTTCGCGAAGACGGCCTCCGAGACGCTCGGCGCGCCGACCGGCGCAGCGAGGAACTCCTGGATGTGGGTCGCCTCCTTGGCGTGTTCCCCGCCGCCGACGACATTGCCGAGCGGAATCGGGAAGTTCTCGCCGCGGAACGCGCCACCGAGGTGCTGGTACAGCGGCGCACCGAGCACGTCGGCGGCGGCCTTCGCGGCCGCCATCGAGATCGCGACCGCGCTGTTGGCGCCGATCGCGGAGAAGTCGTCCGTGCCGTCGGCCGCGCGGAGCGCGTTGTCGACGGCGCGCTGGTCGCCCGCGTAGAGCCCCTCGAGGCGAGGGACCGCGTGTTCGCGAGCTGCCGCGATGGACTCGTTGGCGGGGAGCTCTATCGCTTCGTACTCGCCGGTTGAGGCCCCGCTGGGGGCTGCCCCGCGGCCGAAGCCGCCGGACTCGGTGAGCACGTCGGCTTCGACGGTGGGGTTGCCTCGTGAATCGAGGACGCGACGCAGCGAGATTCCGGTAATTCGTGTCATTAGTTGGATTCCCTCCGGACGGTAAAGGGGAGCGCCCCCGCGTCGTACTCTTCGGCGGCGACGAGGATCGGCTCGGTCTGGTCGGTGTCGATAAGCACGGGCGCCCCGTAGGACACTTGCAGCGCTCGCGCGCCGAGGATTCGTGCTTTCTCGTACCGATTGTATCGCTGTTCTGGCATAGTTACTGGTACGGTGAGACGACGTCCACGAGGTCGCGGTGACTGACTAACATCCGGCGACAGCAGTGCCGGTCGACGCCGAGGTCGTCGAGCACTTCGCCCGGATCCTCGTCGCCCTCGCGGGCGCGCTCGCTGAATTCTTCCCAGTGTTCACCCACGACGTTGCCGCACGTGAAACACCGGACGGGGATCATCATGACTGGATCACCTCAGCGGTAGGACTTCTGGTAGCGGGCACGCGCGCCGGGTCCGCCCCACTTCTTGGGTTCGGACTGGCGCACGTCGTTGACCAGCAGGGTGCGGTCGAAGTTCATGTACGCGTCGCGCAGCTCGGCGTCGCCGAGGTGCTGGACGAGACCGCGCGCGATGGCGGTCCGCGTCGCGTCTGCCTGCCCGCTGAAGCCGCCGCCCTCGACGTTGATGTCGATGTCGACGTCGGCGCGGAGCTCCTCGCCCGCGATGCGGAACGGCTCTAACATCTTGAGCCGTGCCTGCTCCGGTTCGACCAGCTCGACTGGCTGGGAGTTGATTCGAACGCGACCCTCGCCGTCGCGCACGGTGGCGCGGGCGACGGCCGTCTTCTTCTTGCCTGAGGTGTTAGTTACCATGTGACGTTGGCTCCCAGAGACTCGGAGATGTCCCCGAGCGTCGTGAATTTGATGTTCGAGAGGCGGTCGAGCGACGTGCCGTCGAGGACGACGCTTTCGGCGTCCTCGTCGCGCTCGTAGGGGTTCCCGACGTACACGCGAACGTTCGCGAACGCCTCGCGACCGTCCTCCGTCTTGTACGGTAACATGCCGCGGATAGCACGCTTGAAGATGCGGTCGGGACGCTTGGGGTAGTACGGCCCGCTGTCGGAACCGAGGTTCGCGCGGGTGTGGTACGTCTCCATCGTCGCCTCTTCGTTGCCGGTGATGACCGCGCGCTCGGCGTTGACGACGGCGACCGTCTCGCCGTCGAGGACGCGCTGGGCGACCTTCGACGAGACGCGACCGAGGATGCAGTCGCGAGCGTCGACGACGACGTCCGCGTCGATTTTCGCGAGACTCATCGAATCACCCGGACGTTGCTTCCTTCGGGATTCTGTTCAGCGAACTGTTCGAGTGACACCGCTTCGCCGGCCTGGTCGATCTTCGTTCGGGCGGTTCCCGAGAAGTCGACGGCGGCGACGGTGACGTTCTTTTCAAGCACACCGCTGCCCAGCACCTTGCCGGGGACGACGACCGTCTCGTCTTCCTGAGCGTACCGCTCGATGCGGCCCAGGTTGACCTCAGCGTGCGTGCGCCGTGGCTTCTCCAGTCGGTCGGCGACGTCCAGCCATACGTTGGCACCGGAGTCACGCGAGACCGACTTCAAATGGGCGATGAGGTTCTGTAGTTTCGGATTCGTCTTGCTACTCATAGCTGTCCCTCCTGAAGTGGAGAGTTAGTGAAAACGGAGTGCAGGGAGCAGGATTTGAACCTGCGGACCTCTACAGGACAGCGCCCTGAACGCTGCGCCGTTGGCCTGACTTGGCTATCCCTGCGTGCACTCCTGCGTAATCCGGCTCCCTTCAAACCACTTTCGGTCCCGCGGTCGGGACAGTCCGCGTCGGCATCGGTTCCGTTCGAACCGAGATGACGCTGGACCGCGGCGCCGCGGCTCCGTGCAGGGGCGAGCGCCGTCCGTGTGGTCTGAAGGTCCGTCATTACGTTAGACTGCGACTTTCGTCTGTAGTTCGTCCGCTCGCTCCTCGATGGAGTCGATCGCGCGGAGCAGTAGTTCTTCGACGTCGAACGAGCCGTCCGTCTCGATGTGGAACACGAACGCGCCGGGGATGTCCTCGACGCTGACCTCCTTGCCGGGGAACCGCTGTGAGAGGTCGTTGTCGAACTCGTCGGTGAGCTCGACCGTTCCGTCGGGGGTCTCGATGACTCCGCGGAGAATTCGCGGCTCGTCGTCGTCGAACTCGCCGAGGTCGCCCTCGACGGTTACGTGCTGAAGGTGGCGGTAGCCGACGGAGACGCCGCCCTGATGTTTGGCGTGCTCCTTGCCGGTGTCGAGGACCGCGTCGGCCTCGAACTCCAGCCGCTGTCCCTCCTTCAGCTCGATGATCGGGACGTTGTCGTCGGCGACCTCGACGAGGGGGTCCGCGCACTCGATATCGCCGGAGTACGCGGTCGCCGGGCCTTCGACGTCGAGCGCGAGGGTGACCTCGTCGCCGATTTCGAAGTCGTCGAGCGGCGTCGTCAGGGGGATGAGCCCCAGCCGAAGCCCGATCATCTCGTCGAACATGACGGAGGAGTTCTCGACGAACCGAACGGTGTCGATCGAGAACGTCGGGACGTCGGCGACCATCGCGCGGCGGATACCGTTCGCGAACGCCGGCGTGAGCCCGCGGATCAGCACCCGCGCGCTGCGTTCGTCCCGTTCGACGTACTGGACGTCGAAGTCGTCTTCCGTCATGTCAGACTCGCTTGTTCTTGGGCGCCTTCGTCCCGTCGTGCGGGATGGGCGTGACGTCCTCGATGCGGCCGATCTCGACGCCCGCACGCGAGAGCGCGCGAATCGTCGCCTGGGCACCGGGACCGGTGGACTTGTTGAGGTTGCCGCCGGGGCCGCGCACGCGAACGTGCACGCCCTCTAAGCCGGCGTCTTTGACGCGCTCGGCGACGACTTCCGCCATCTGCATGGCGGCGTACGGCGACGCCTCGTCTCGGTTCTGTTTCACCACGGTGCCGCCGGACGACTTGGCGATCGTCTCGGCGCCCGTCTCGTCGGTGACCGTGATGAGCGTGTTGTTGAACGACGCGTACACGTGGGCGATGCCCCACTTTCCGTCCTCGGATTCACTCATGGTTAGTTACTCCTGTGACTCCGCGCGCTCGGGGTGGAGATCGTCCGCGAGCGGGCTGTTCTCGTCGAAGGCGATGGCGCCTTCGTCGTCCACGTCGACTTTCACCGAGGGCCGCGTGACGCGGGCTCCGTTGACGGTGATGTGGCCGTGAACGATGAACTGGCGGGCCTGTTGGGTCGAGGACGCGAACCCCTGCCGGTACGCGACCGTCTGGAGACGGCGCTCAAGCAGGTCGGTCACGTCGAGCGAGAGGACCGCAGAGATGTCGTCGTTGTCGCCGAGGATGCCGATGCGGCGGAGTCGTGCGACGAACTCCGCGCCGGCTTCCTGTGCGATGTCGGCGTCACCCTGGGCCTCACCGAGCAGGCGACGCGCCTCGCGTCGCATGCTGCGCAGCTCGGACTGTGCACGCCAGAACTCCTCTTTGTTCTTCAGACCGTACCGCGAGAGGAGGTCGGACTCCTCGGCGATGCGCTCGCCCTGGTACGGGTGGTTCGGCGTCTCGTAGCCCTTCGTGTTCTTACCGGTGCTCATTCGTCGTCACCCGCTTCGTCTTCCGCCATCTCCTCGCGGATCTCCTCGACGTTGACGCCGATGGTGCCCTCGGACCGCCCCGTGGACTTCGTGCGCTGGCCGCGTACCTTCTGGCCGCGCTTGTGGCGAACGCCTTTGTACGATTCGATGATCTTCATCCGGTTGATGTCGTGGCGGCGCTTCTCGTTGACGTCGGTGCCGACGAGGTGCGTCGTCTCTCCGGAGTAGAAGTCGTTCTGTCTGTTCGTCATCCACGACGGGACGTGGTCTTCGAGGTTCTCGGCGATGTCGACCACCGCATCGAGGTCATCCTCGTCGAGGAGCCCGAACGTGGCGTTTTTGTCCACGTCGGCCTTCTCGGCGACCAGCCGCGCCGTGCGCGTGCCGATGCCGTCGAGTTCGGACAGGCTTCGCTCGACCGTCTTCGTCCCGTCGAGGTCAGCGCCCCCGATACGGACGAAGTACTGGAGGTCTTCTTCCTCCTCCGGCGAGTCATCCTGTGATTCTTCCGTGCTCATGTGTTGGTTGTGGTGAGCCCTACCGGCGCGATTCCGGCGGTACTCGGTCCGTTCGAGCGTTGCGGCGGGGATTCGAACCCCGGAGGCAGTGACGCCACAGAGTTAGCAACCCTGCGCCTTGGGCCAGGCTTGGCTACCGCAACTCGCGTCGTATCATCGCCCTCGTGGACTCGGGACCCGGTGCCCCTGCAGTTCGTGCATCCGTATGGTTCACCTTTCGGTACTTAAGCATCACGAAAGCCACGGCCCGAATGTGCCCCGTTCACACGGGTCTATCGACCGTTCGACGAGCGGCGCGCCGGCACCGGTCGACACCTCCGGCGAGGTCGCGAGATGCCCGAAAACCGTGAGGGCTTTGGCACGGTGGCCGTAACACCCGATAGTGAGTTCCGAAGCCGACGCCGACGCGGGCGAGGGCACAGACGGCGGGTACGTCCACGTGCCCGACGAGGGCGACGGGAGCGACGCCGCCGGCCGGACCGCCTCCGAGTCGGAGCCCGCGGCCGACGGGTTCGGGCGAACCGGGTGGGTGCTGACGGCGGTCCTCTTCACCTGCGTTCTCGTCATTCCCGGCGTCATCTACGCGTACCCGTACGTTCCCGGCGTGTTCGGCTTCTCGTTTTTCTCGACGTACCTCGCCTTACCGCTGGTTCCGGCGGTCCTGCTCGGCCTGGTTGCCGTCTGGTCGATGACCGCGGCGACGCGAACGGAGTAACGCTCCTGCCCCTCTCGACTGCGATCCGCGGTCGCGTGCCGGCGCGTCGAACGACAACCGTTTTGAACGGCACCCGCGCAGTAGCGATATGTTGATCACCGTCTCCGGCCCGCCGGGAAGCGGGAAGAGCACGAACGCTGCCGGACTCGCCGACCGGCTCGGACTCGACCACGTCTCCGGCGGCGACATCTTCCGCGAGATGGCCGCCGAACGCGACATGACGCCGGTCGAGTTCAACGAGTTCGCGGAGGAGGACCCGCAGTTCGATCGGAAGCTCGACCGTCGCCTGCGCGAGATCGCCACGACCCGCGACGGACTGGTCTTGGAGTCGCGGCTCGCCGGCTGGCTCGCGGCCGACCACGCCGACTTCAGGTTCTGGTTCGACGCCCCGCTCGCGGTTCGCGCGGACCGGATCGCCGACCGCGAGGAGAAGTCCGTCGAGCGCGCGCGAACCGAGACGGAACGCCGCGAGGCCTCCGAGGGAAAGCGATACGAAGAGCTGTACGGCATCGACATCGACGATCTGTCGATCTACGACGCCGCGTACAACACCGCCCGCTGGAACCCCGATCGGTTCCTCGACGTTCTCGTCGCCACCGTCGAGGCGTACGAGCCCGCCACCGACGAGGGGAAAGCGCCGATTCGAGGCGTGACCTACGACTTTTAACCCGCGACCAACGCCGCCTCTCTCATGCCCAAGACACCCGACGACGCCGCAGGACCCGCCACCGACCCGCTTCGACCCGCTCCCGACGAGCGGTCAGTCCCCGAACTGCTCCGGTTCGGCGTCGTCAACGTCGACAAGCCCGCCGGCCCGTCCTCACACCAGCTTTCCGCGTGGCTCCGCGACGCGATCAACGACACCCTGGCGGCGGTCGACCCGGACGGCTCCCAGATCGACGGGGTCGCGCACGCTGGCACGCTCGATCCGAAGGTCACCGGCTGTCTCCCGACGCTCACCGGCGACGCCACCCGCGCCGCACAGGTCTTCTTAGCGGGGAGCAAAGAGTACGTCTCGGTGCTGGAGTTGCACGGCTCGGCACCGGCGGACATCCGCGAGGTGATCGCGGAGTTCGAAGCGGAGATCTACCAGAAGCCGCCTCGAAAGAGCGCCGTCACCCGCCGGCTCCGAACGCGGACGATCCACGACCTCGACGTGTTAGCGGCCGACGACCGGCAGTTGCTCCTCCGGATCCGGTGTGAGTCCGGGACGTACGTCCGAAAGCTCTGTCACGACATCGGCCTCGCGGCGGGAGTCGGAGCGCACATGGGCCACCTCCGACGGACCGCGACCGACCCGTTCGACGACACCGACCTGCACACCCTCCAAGACCTCTTCGACGCGCTCGCGTGGGCCGAGGGCGGGGACGAGGAGTTGCTTCGCGACGTGGTCCGCCCGGCCGAGGCGGCGTTGGTCCACCTGCCCTCGGTGACCATCGCGCCGTCCGCCGCGCGCAACGTGGCCACCGGTGCGCCCGTGTACGCGCCCGGCGTCATCAACGTGGAGGCGGCCTCGGGGAACGACTCGGAGGACGCCGACGACCCCCTCGTCGCCTGTTACACTCCCGACGGCGCCGTGGTCTGTCTCGGGCGACTGGTCGGGGACCCCGACGCCGACTCCGGCGTCGTCGTCTCGCTGGAGCGCGTCCTCGTCTGAGCGCGTCCTCGTCTGAGCGTGTCGCGGCCGGCGAGGCGTGAACGGGCCCGTTCGACGACGCGTGAAACGAAGTCCTTAATTACCGGACTCTCATTTTTTCGCGTGCAGACAGGGACCGTGGGGTAGTGGTATCCTATGCGGATGGGGTCCGTATGACCTGAGTTCGACTCTCAGCGGTCCCATACGAAATTTTACACGAAACGTCTGAAAACGGCCAGCCTAGCCGCTATTACGGTGATCTGGCATGACGGGAACCTGTCCGATTCACCCGTCAGTTACGCTCGTTGAGGACGCGAGTTACGACGTTCCGAGAGTGTACTGTCCGCGCTGTGAGATCAGCGAGCAGAGCGACACAGAGCGGCAGACAACGGCACCGAGTGGAACGGACCCACTGGACTTCGAACGCCAACGCGACGCCGAGAGCGCGAGCTGGAAGCGCGCTGATCCGAAAGCGGCGCTGATCGAGCGGCGGGCCTGGAACGCGTGGCTCGTCACGCTTCCGGACAGCGAAGACGCGCACCTTGTCACCCTCCAGCGAGACCACGGAGCCCTCGTCGGCGAGTGTGTGCTCGCCGAGAGCGGGGAGCAGTGCCCGGCACGGAAGTACAACGACTCCGAAGAGCCGTGTGCTCACCAGTGTACGGTCCGGAAGGCGGCGTTCGGCGGCATCGAAGATGTTTACGGCGACGTAGTCACAATCTTCGCGGCCGACGACATCGGGACCGCTCGGGCCGACTACCACATTGAGAGTGCGATGGCTGACGGCGGCCGTCGGGGTGGTGACCGATGACCTCCGTTTCAACTGGATCAACTGGAGCGTACGAACCGTACGGTCGGACGACCCACCCGTACGGTGGCGGTTCGGCGCTTATCGCTGCTCCTGAGCCGTCTACCCGCGGATTTGTCGAACCGTACGGACGTACGGGGGCGTCCGAAAATCGGTGTCCTCGTAGCGTGGGCGTGGATGTGCGCGCAAACTTGGCGCGGCGCGCGCGGCGGCGCGCATTATGCGGCCCCGCGGGTGTCCGCAGGCGTAGCGGGGTGGCGGCATGAGCCTCGTCGACGAGTCCGGGCGCTCCGCCATGCCCGACGCAATGACGTTCGCCGACGACGGCTGGAACACCTCCTACGAGGTTCCCGCCGCAGACTTCTGGATGCTGCTGGAGGACCTCGAAACGCTCGCCGACTGGGCCGTCATCGAGTTCCACCCGTCCGGAATCGTCGGGCGAGCGCTCGACAAGTCACACGTCGTGATGGGCCGGAGCGTCGTTCCCGGAGAGAAGATCGAAACTGCCGGCGCGCACTGTGAGGTCGGCGTCCGCGTCGACACGCTCAACGACTTCCAGGCGGGCTTCCTCCTGAGTGGCCAAGACATCGAGGTTGAGATCGACCGGGCCAACGAGGAACTGACGCTGAAAGAGCCACCGCTGGCAGAAACGGTCGACATCAGGCCGGTGTCGGCGACGCGGTCGCAACGCTGGATCGATGTCGACCACGGAACGACCGCCCGGATGCAGGGTTGGGAATTCTGTGGTGCGGTCGGCGGCGCCTGCGGCGCGACTGACCTCGGCTTCGTGTTCGACGCCGGCCTCAACGACATCGAGGTGTCGAGCCGAGATACGCCGTGGAAGACGACGATTGAAGACGTTGTGACTGAGACGGCGTTCGACAGCGCACGGTTCAGTTCGTGGTTCTGGCCAGATATCTGCGACCGGATTCAGGCTGAGAGCGACGTTGAGATTCAGTTCGGCCAGGACAAGCCGATCGAGGTACAGGTTGATGACCGCGTGGAGTACGCGGTTGCACCGCAGCTTCCGGGCGACGACGAGGAGACCGGAGGTGACTCGGCGTGAACCTCGACTGGCCCACCGGCTTCGAGCGGACGCCTGCGGCGGAGCGCGAGCGGAACCGGAGCTACGAGGCGACGCTCGGCGCGACGACCAAAGAACTCGCGACCGAGATGAGCCGGATGGACGTCGACGAGTGGCGCGGCGAGATCGCGAACGCTCACACGAAGTCGAACGGGCTGCCGCTCCACAACGCGAGCCCGGACGATCCCGGATTCGTGCTGCGATGGGTCGACGACGGCGAGCAGTTCGCGGTCGCGTGCGACGCGTCGCCGCGACTCCGCGACAACGTCCGAACCGTGTTGAAGTGGGTCCACGAGACGCGGATGCGCGGACAGCGCCCCGTTGAGACGGGTGACTCAGAGTTCGCTGCGGCCCGGCTGCCGCCGGGAGACGACGGCGACGGCGACGTAGCCGCCGGAACTGCTACGAGCCAACCGGCACACGAGGTCCTCGGTGTCGCGCCGGACGCGCCGGCGAACGTCGTCGAGTCAGCGGCACGGGCGCGAAAGGCAGAGACGCACCCCGACAACGGAGGCGACCGCGACGAGTTCCAGCGCGTCGTTGAGGCTGAGGAGGTGATGCTCGATGACTGAGAAGGAACGCGTCGCGAAGGCGCCGATCCGCGACGAGAAGCGACTCAAAGCGCTCCAGGAGGCTGAGCAAGAACACGGCTCGATGGCCGACGCGGTCCGGTACGCGCTCGATAGGCTCGCGGACGCCCGTGAGACGGAAGCCGAGACCGACCCCGACGCGGCCAACGTTCCGACGAAAGCGCTGGAGGGCTACTGGGAACTCGTCGACTGGACCGATGTCGGCGGCCGGATCGAACTCGGGACCGCGGAGTCCGTGCTGGCGAACAAGCTGAACATCCCGAAGGCGGGCGTGCTATCGCGGGTCATCAAGCCGCTCGTCAACGAGAACCTGCTCTGGAAGGATTGGGAATACGATGAGGTCTGGCTCGTAGTCGGGCGCCGAGACGGACAGATGCTGAACGCTCCCGAGCAGGAGCCGACGCCCGGAGCGTCGTCGGCGCCGTCGGAAGCGGCGACGGACGGGGGAGACCCGCGCGACCGGCTCGACGAGCTGGCGGCGGCTGGCGCGGAGGTGACCGATGGCGCGTAGAGAGCACGTGGTCGGCGCCGCGGAGAACGTCGACATGCGCGGCCCGTCTGAGCCCGAGCCCTACGAGGTCGACGTCGACGAGCGGCGGGTCGTCTCGGCGTACTGCTGTACGTGCGAGGCGACGACGACGATGCTGCTGGAAGCGGGCGACGACTCGCCGTGGGAACACGACGATCAGCACGCGAGTCACGTCGTCGACTACTGGAGGGAAGCATGAGCCGGGCAGACTCGGCTCGTGCGGCCATCGGGACCGCTTCCGGGTCGACCAACGGGGCTCGGCAGGAGCGGCAAGAGCGGCACTCCTCGCGCGACTGTGAGTGCCCCGCGTGCGACGAGGGGAACGGCGGGCTGCGATTCTGTTCGAGGTGCCGTTACAACGGGTGTACCGCTGGCAAAGCGCTCTGTGGAGGATCCAACAATGAGTAAGACAGAAGGCTACAAGGACGGCGGTATCACGCACCTCCTAGCGGAAGGACGGCGAGTTCAGGACGGCGACGGGAGCTACAGCGTCACGATCCCGAAGGCGCTCGCGAACGAATGGGGGCTCGAAGGGGGCGACGAGCTCCTGTTCATGGCCGAAGAGGGAGAGAGCAAAGCAACGATCTACGAGCCCGGAAGCGAGGGCGGTTTCTCCGTGGGGCCTACCGATGACTGAACCGGACTCCACGGCGCCGGAGAGTCGCCAGGGGCTCACGATGGACGGGAGAACTGCCACGAGGAAGACACCGGAGACAGCGGCGACCGAACACCCGGCGGTCCTCAACGTCGACGTGATCGGCGATCGAACACTGGCGAGCGTCGAGAAGGGAGACATCTCGCTCGTCGTGGAAGCGCCGGCCGGGATCTCGGCCGCGGAGCTGGAAGCATCACTCGCCGGCGTGCCGGAGAGCATCGAGAGGACGGCTAAACGCTTCGGGGCCACGGAGATCGACGAGAGCGCTGCCAGGGGTGATGAAGCGTGAGAGTCGCCGACGAGCAGGTGCTACACGCGGGGCCGATGCTCGCGGCGCTCGGCGGCACTGCCGCTGGCTACATCACCGCGCTCGGAATGGGCCGGTACCTCGCGCTCGCGGGAGCGCTGGTGGCGTTCTTCGGCGGGTACGCGCTGAGCATCGGCTACCTCCGAACGATGTCGCGGTCAACTGAGCGTGAGCTGCTATGGAGGTGACCGATGTCGGGGCGTGAGGAACTCGCGGACGCGTTCGTCGCCATCGTCGACGGCGTCCGGCTCGACGTATCGCACCTCCGGACTGAGTGGCGAGAGCGGACCGCCTACGGCCGCGCTCGACTCGCGCCGCTGCTCGCGGTCTACCCGTTCCTCGCGACGTTCTACGTCGGTGCGGCGGCGCTGATGTACGGGCTCTTTCGTGGAGCCGAAACCGCCGTGGCCGGCTGGAACCGACTGTGCGACGCACGAACCCGCCTCGAACCGGAGGTCTACGATGGGGAGTGAGTCGTCTGGAAGAGGTGTCGATCATCCGGCCGATGTGGTCCTCGGAGAGATCTCTGCCCGGCTCGGCGTTCAGATCATCAACGACTGGAGCGGGAAGGACGACTACCTGTTCCGCGGTCCGCACGGGCGCCTGGAACGTCTCAAGTACTCAGAGAGCCTCGGCCAGTGGAAGCGAGGTCTCTACCACATCGACGAGGTACTCAGAGATAGCCTAGTCAGATCTATTGACGGCCACTCGCAGTTCACTGGATGGTCCTACGTCTATCGCGAGCAGCTCGGAGAACCGGAGCCTGTCGTGATCGACATCTCCAATCCGGCTCGGTGCACTCTCTGCCACGAGCGCTTCCCGTCAGGGAACGCCTTCGGCTGGCACCTCGCTGATGTCCATCAGATCGATACTGATGAGAAGATGGAATTCGCGGTTCCTGAACCCGAGAACCAGCATACGCTTAACAAGTGGGCGGGTGGTTCAGCGTGACTGATCGATCCGGTGACGCGATCGACCGCTGGATCAACGACATCCACCAGGGCGACGCGGTCGAGACGCTCCGCGAGATGCCGGAGTCGTCGGTCCACTGTGTAATGACTTCCCCGCCGTACTTTGGCCTACGCGACTACGAAGTAGACGGCCAGATCGGCTTAGAGGAGACGGTCGACAAGTACATCTCCGAACTGGAGGGCGTCGCCCTCGAGCTCCGGCGAGTGCTTCGGGACGACGGAAACTGGTGGTTGAACCTCGGCGACTCTTTCGCGGGGAGCGGCCGAGGTCAGTGGACCGACGACGACGGCGAGCCGAAGGAGAGCTATCGCCCCGACTCGGACCAACTCCCCAAGCAGGCGACCCGCTTCCGTCGGAAGTCGAAGATGCTGATCCCGCACCGGGTCGCTATCGCGCTCCAAGACGCGGGCTGGATCGTTCGCTCTGATGCGGTCTGGTCGAAGCCAGCGGCGATGCCGAATCCGGTGAAAGACCGGCTCAACGAACACAAGGAGTTCCTGTTTCACCTGACGCCGGCGCCGAATTACTGGTTCGACCTCGACGCTGTCCGCGAGCCGCACGCAGACGCGTCGTTCGACCGAATCGAGCGAGCAAAGGAGTCCGGAAACTACACTGGCGGGCTCCAGATGGCTGCGTGCCCTCGTGAGAACGCTGAGGAACATGCTCGAATGGATCCCAAGGACGCCTGCCACCCGAATGGGAAGAACCCCGGAGACGTGCTGGAGATCACGACCAAGCCGTTCCCGGAGGCACACTTCGCTGTATACCCGCCGGAACTCTGCGAGACGCCGATCAAGTCGTCGTGCCCGGAACGGGTGTGCGCGGAGTGTAGCACACCCTACGAGCGGACCACGCGCGACGTACCGGTCTGGAAACGCGATCGCTCGACAATCGAGCGGCCGCAGTTACGGAAGGCGCTCGAACGGTTCGACAACTCTGACCTCTCCGAAGAGCACCTGAAGGCGGCCCGTGCGACCGGGTTCTCAGACGCTGCGGCAGGAAAAGAGCAGTCCGGCGCCGGACGCAACACTGACGAGACAGAACAACTGGCTCGCGAGGCGAAAGACGTACTCGGCGGGTACTTCCGCGAGATCACAATGACCGGCCGAGAGACTGATGGCTGGAGTCAGGCCTGCGACTGTGAGACAAGCGAGACTGAATCGGGGATCGTGTTGGACCCGTTCGCAGGCGCCGGAACGACAGCCCTGGTAGCGAAGCGCCTCGGGCGCCAGTTCATCGGGATCGACCTGAACCCGGAGTACGTCGCGATGGCACAGCGCCGAGTCGGTGTCGACGTTGATGACCCTGAACGGCTTCTCGACGACGGCGAGAGACCGCTATCGGCGTTCACCGACGGAGGTGTGTGAAAGCCTCAGACGAGTTTTGGATTCTTGTTATAGAATCCAAAACTCACCGCGCTTCCTCGCTGTACCGCTTATAAAAGACACCCTGCGAAACACACCGAATAATGAAAACCCAAACTGAGGAGAAAGCGACCGTCTGGCTGAAGCCGGAGCAGGTCGACCAGATGCGGAGCGCGACCGTGGAGGCGAGCGCGACGTACCTAGCCGCGCGCAACGACGCGCTGATCGCGACGCTGTACGACACGGGCATTCGAGTGAGCGAAGCGGTCGCGCTCGACGTCGAGGATCACGTCGACCTCGACGACGGCGTGATAGCGCTGCCAGCCGGACTCCAGAAGGACTACCCGACGGATCGCTCCCCGAGCTACACCGAGATCGGGCTCGCCGACGAGACCGTCCGGACGCTCCGGATGTACCTCGGCGGGCGATGGAAGGAGTCGCCGGCGCTGTGGCCGTCGAGACAGACCGAGCGGATGTCGACCGAGTCGGTGCGAAACGTGGTTCGAGCGGCCGCCGTCGCCGCCGATGTGCGACCGATGACGCTCACCGGCCGAGGCGAGCCGGAAGATGTGACGCCGCACACGCTCCGGCACAGCGTCGCGTATCGGATGCTGAACGTCGAGGAGGGGAACACGTTCTACGACGTTCGGAACCGGCTGAGGCACGCGAGCATTCAGACGACTGAACGGGTCTACGACCACATCGATCGGGTCTGACTGGAGCCCGTCTCGGAGTCTCGACGAGTTCGAAGTTCCGATTTCGATCGGAGCAAAAAATCTTGGCGAACCGCGCTGGCGGGAGATTACGCGCTCGCGCGTACGCCAGCCCCCCACCCCCCCCGCGGGATGGAGGAAGGCACAGATGCCGAAATCGATGGATGGGATCCGACTACCAATCGTCAAATCCCACCTTACGAAATATTTATATAATCAATTAGCGTATGTGATAGCACAAAGAAAGCCAACCTCGTCGTCAAACTGAGGAAGTCACTCCAGAGCCGCTACACGGCTCTGGGGAGACCTAAAATGGCTTACACGATCTCTTTCGCAGGCGGAGTTGAGGAGGCCTTTGAGACGCTCGATACTGAGGCCGCGTCGAAGGTTGAGAAGAAACTGGAGCGTGTCGCGAACGACGAGTGGCGGACGCCGTACGATTGGGGGTACAGTGCGTGGGCGGGGCAGGCTGGTGGCAAGTTCAACTGGGGTTCGTACCGTGTCTTTGCGGACATCGATGTCGACACCAATGAGATCATCGTCCATGAGGCCCGCCACCGCGAGAACCTCTACCGGTAGAAGAGAGTACTGCGGATCTGATCCGAGATGTCTAGCCAATCCGTATTTTTCTACGTAACCCATTCTAAAATATACTGAAGACGGGGAGAAGTCAGAAGGTTCTCGTACAACTCATATCTGGTAACCGCTCCGTCATCTATTTAATCGCGCTGACGTGTGGGTTTGATATTCAATGAGCCAAGCGACGCTCGGAAGTGGTCCCTATCGGAACTCCAGCCTCTTCTCTGGCTACTATCTCGACGAGCGCGTTGCCGATCTCGACGCGTGGGACTGTGACGCCGAAGCCGAGGAAGCCTTCGAGCAGATTCGTGACCTCTGGAACCAGGAGGGAGCGCTCCTTCCATCCTACAAGGAGGACGAACTGATCGATACGTGGATCGCCGAAGTCCTCGACATTCTCGGGTACGGCACGAGTTCTGAGGTGACGCTTCCGGACGGCGGCGGCTACGTCGACAGGCTGCTCTTCGAGAGCAAGGACGTGCGCCGCGAGAGCGCCCGGCAGGCGCTCGACAGCGGGACGGAAGGACACTTCTCTCGGGCGCTGTCGATCCTTGAAGCAAAGCAGTGGGACGCCGACTTCGAGAAGTTCTTCTCCGAACAGCGGTCGTATCGCGACGCCTCTCACCAGGTCAAGTTCTACCTCGAACGGACTCCCGGCGATCTGAACTGGGGGATCCTCACTGACGGGAAGAAGTGGCGGCTCTACGGGACGAAAGACTACGAGACACAGACCTACTACGAGGTCGACCTCCCGGAGATTCTGGAGAGCGGGAACGTAGAGGCGTTCAAGTACTTCTACGTCTTCTTCCGGCCCGGTGCGTTCGTCGAGACGGCCGGCAGTTCCTTCCTCGACGACGTGTGGTCCGAATCGGAAACGGCCGCACAGGAACTCGGTGAGGACCTCCAAGACAACGTGTTCCGAGCGCTGCGAGTGCTCGGGAAGGGGTTCGTCGAGTCGAACGATCTGGAAATCGATCCCAACGACGAGGACGGGCTCAGTGCCGACGAACTGAAAGAACAGTCGTTGGTGCTACTCTATCGGCTGATGTTCGTGCTCTACGCGGAATCGCGCGGACTGATCGATCCCGACGATCCGGCCGCCAGCGAGGAGTACCAGGAGTACTTCAGCCTTGAAGCGAAGCGCGAAGAGATACTCGACGAGGTCGACGGGCTCGACGTCGAGTCAGGCGCTGCATTCGAGCAGGAGTTCAGTCAGTACTCCTCGTCGATCTGGGGGCGGCTCTCGGAGCTGTTCGAGCTGATCGACGAGGGCGAGGAGGACCTGGACATCCCACCGTACAACGGCGGCCTGTTCAGCCGCGATGACCACGCGTTCCTGACCGAGAACGACGTGAAGGACCCGTACATCGCGGAGGTCATCTTCTGGCTGTCGACCACGGAGAACGACAAAGGCGAGCACGTTCCGGCGGACTACGCCGACCTCGACACGCGGCACCTCGGGTCGATCTACGAGGGGCTCCTAGAACACGAGTTCCGGATCGCGGGGCCGGAGGGCGTCGCGGCGGTCGCCGAGGACGGCGGACAAGTGTGGAAGTCGGGCGACGAGGTTTCGGTTTCGGACGCGGTCGAGGTCGTCGACGAGGGCGGGCTGTACGTCGTCAACGACGAGGGCGAGCGGAAGGCGACGGGTGCGTACTACACGCCGGACTACGTGGTCACCTACATCGTTGAGGAGACGGTGGACCCGCTGCTCGACGAGATTCACGAGGACCTCCGCGCGGAGGGGTACGAACCCGAGACGGTGGAGTACGCCGCGGAGTTCTTCAATCGGATTCAGGAACTGAGCATCCTCGACCCGGCGATGGGGTCGGGGCACTTCCTCACGAAGGCGACGGGCTACCTCTCGAAGCAGGTGATGGACGAAGTGCGGGCGCTCGACGAGCAGGCGGGGTTCTTAGACGAGCAGCACATCCGCCGTCAGATCTCGAAGGAGGTCATCTACGGGGTCGACATCAACGAGATGGCGGTCGAGCTGTCGAAGCTCTCAATGTGGCTGGAGACGCTCGCCGCGGACCAGCCGCTCGCGTTCCTCGATCACCACGTGAAGCCGGGCAACTCGCTCGTCGGGAGCGACATCACGGAGGTCCTGAGCGACGATGGGCCGGGCGACGACGACGGGCAGATCACGCTCACACAGGCGTTTGCGCGCGTTCGGCAGGACACCCTCGAACACGTGATGGACCTGATGGCGGACCTGCTCGCGTACGACAACGAGACGCTCGACGAAATCAAGTCGATGGAGGAACTGTACGACGAGATCCGCGACGATCCCCTCTACAAGCGCCTCTTCGAGTTGGCGAACGTCCACACCGCCGAGGAGTTCGGCTGTGACGTGCCGGAGGGCGCCTACGAGCAGATGGCGGGAGCGATCGAAGCGGAGGACGATTGGGCGGAGATCCGCGAGGAGCCGTGGTTCAAATCGGCACAGGCGACGGCCGCCGAGCAGGACTTCTTCCACTGGGAACTGGAGTTCCCTGAGGTGTTCTTCGACGCGGAAGGCGAGAAAATGGGCGTGGCGGGGTTTGATGCGGTCGTAGGGAATCCGCCGTACGTCCGCCAAGAACAGATAACCCAGCTCAAACCGTATTTGAAGGTCGAATATGACTCATATCGCAGTTCTGCGGATCTGTATGTCTATTTCATCGAGAAAGCAACTCAGATTCTTTCCACATCTGGTGACTTAGGGTACATCACCTCAAATAAATTCATGAGGGCGGAATACGGCCGCAATATCCGTGAATATCTGAGAAATAACATCGAGATCCGGAGTTTGCTCGACTTCGGGGAACTACCGGTGTTCGACGATGCCTCCACGTTCCCGCTAATTTTCATTGGAAACAATCAGACTGTATCTGAACAATCAGTCACAGTTACACGGGTCAGAACACTATCATTTAGCTCATTGAAAGCGTACGAGGAGGATCACCAGTACACGGTGTCAAATACTGGATTAAAGACGGCCGGTTGGTCGCTTGCCCCCCAGCGAATTGCCGAGATACATGACAAAATTGAACAACAGAGTACGGCGCTCGGTGACTACATCAATGACGAAATTCACTGGGGAATAAAAACGGGACTCAACGAGGCATTCATACTTGACAGAGAAACTCGGGATCAACTTGTGTCCCAACATGAGAAATCAAAGGATCTCATACAACCGCTGGTCATTGGCGATGATATTCGTCAGTACAATGTAGAGTACAGCGATCAATATCTACTCGTTATCAAGTCTGGATGGACCGGTAAAAGAGCGGGTACCACCGCTGAGGAAGACGCATGGAAATGGTTCTCTAGAGAGTATCCTGCTGTTGCAGACCACTTATCCGAATTTGAAGAGAAGGCGAGGGAGAGATACGATCAGGGAGAATTTTGGTGGGAACTCAGACCTTGTGACTACTATCATGAGTTCGAGGAGTCAAAGATTATCTACCCAGAAATAGCAATGTCTCCTCGTTTTGCGATTGATGATCAGGGGTATTATCCAAATAACAAGTGCTACGTAATACCTGAAGAGAACTACTTCTTACTGGCTGTTCTGAATTCTAAACTCTTGTTTGAATCCGCTAAGCTCCGTGTTTCTGTCCTTGGGGACGAACAGCAGGGAGGAAGATTAGAGATGCGGACAACTCACGTGAAAGACCTACCAATTGTTGAGATTTCAGGTGATTCTAATGCGAGTCAACTATCTAATCTACAGGAACATCTTGAGGATCATTCTTTCAACTGGGATCCTGATTTCCTCAACCGAGTCCAGTCGAGTGAGGACAGCGTACTCAGAGAATACATCGGCTGGTTGGCACGACAGCTTTCAAAATTCCATTCTCGGAAATTCCGACTAAATACAAACTTTAGAGACTACATCTCTGATCAGAGAAACAAATCAGTGACAAGTATGGGGCTTGTTCAGCCCGTTTCTAAACCAAATAGTCCTCTTTCAGACACCGCAGAAACATATCCAAACCTCCGAGTCGGCACCGCTCGCGTCGATCGCGAGTCACCCAACACGGTCCTCGTCGAGGCCACGGCTCGCTACAAGCCTGACGACGAGGACGCACACGAAACTGACCGATGGGGCTACACGGAGACGGAGTACCTGCCGGCGTTCCGGATCACGGACCTCACCGAGCGCGAGGCGGACCTGATCGAGCACTTCGTGCCGGTCGCGGTCGACGAGGCGGGCGGCTTCGCGAACTTCCGCGAGACGGCGACGAAGACGAACTCGCTGATCGACCGGCTGAAGGCGATCGAACTGCCCGACGTCGACGACGTGGCCGACGACTTGGAGAACTACCTGGAGACGAAGGAGCGCGCCGAGGAGCTCGACGCGAAGATCGAACAGACGGACGCACTGATCGACGAGATCGTGTATGAGTTGTACGGGCTGACTGACGGGGAGATCGAGATCGTTGAGGAAGCTGTCGGGGAAAACTAGTCACATACGCTATCGATATGGAACCGCCATTTTACCACGTTGACCGTCGAGGAGACTTATCGGTAGGAGATACGCTGGATATCAACTGGGATCTGACGATCTACAGAGCGGATGAAACCCACACTGTTGATTCTCAGTATGAGGGCCAAGTGCGCGAGGACTTTCAAGAGGGTCTATCCGCGCACGGGTCTCGTTACTTCCACCCATTCTACGAGATTGACCACAATCGGGAATACTACCTACAGTATGCCTACAAACGGATACCAACTCCTGTTTCAGGCAGTGAGTGCCAGTATCTACACGTCAAAAACGGGATCAACGAATGGCTCGCGGAACGCACTCGTCGCGAGCGGTTCCCTAAAAAGCACTCTCGACTACAATCGTACTTCGCATGGCCAAGTGGGGGTGTAATTGATACATTTGGTGACGATAATGTTCCAGTTTATAAGGTCGTTCCATCAGATTTTGAACTCCACGATATGTCCCTTCTGGATAGCCAGAAGGGTATTCAGGAGTACTGGAAAGGAACTCTGACGGCACAGCCGAAACTGGAGATCGTGATGGAAGGACCTGTTGAGGTCGTGGATATTTGCTGACTCTCTACTGATCGGGCCATTTCCCCTTCAGGGATTCAGAACGGGGTAATTACCCCAACATTCGCGATCCGAGATAGGATACTCGGATTCAATATTCCGCCATTCCAGATGAAGAGGTCGAAAACGAAGTACAGAGCCAATAGGCCCATAATTCCACCAACTTCTTTTCCTGACATACGGTTGACTGGTAGCCGTACCAAGATATATTTTGTGGGGACCTCAGTGTAGCGACTAGGGAGTTCGAAAAACAACGAACCTCAGTTTCCGCTCAATCAGCGGTCTGTCGCAGCTGTCCCGAAACGGCTTCGATCATCATGTCGACATCGCCTTCGAGGCCGGCAAGTTCGACATCATGTTGTTCGGACCTGTGGATAAGTTCGTCAGCAACCGAGCGACTGACAAACTCGACAGCGGACAGATCGATGGTAGAATAGCCTTCTTCAGCCGCGTTGTCTACCATCTCTTTGGCCTGCCGACGGAGGTGGATCGATTCCTGTTCCACCTTGTATATGTCGCTCATTGGCCTTCCCAACCTACATTCATACGAGATGGCATAAATCAGTTTGGGTTTTTAATCTGGCATTAAATACTCTATATAAGAGAAATCATCACTAGGCGGATGGAGCCTTGCTGCGAATATTGTCCCACTCCACGAGCGACTTTTGATCTCTCGTGTGATTTTATTATTTCTGTATCTGGATAGAGTCGAGTCTCGGGAAGATATTAGAACCTCGCCCATCAGACCGTCACAAACCATCTCCACAGTCGTTCTCAGACCGAATCCTCGCCTACCGTCGTCAGTCTGCCGGGTTGAGTACCCATCTTCCATTGCCATTCTATTCGCTTCGTCATCTGAAGGGAAGGTGATGTTGTGTTCTTCGAAGTTCCCTGGAATGCTGATTCCGTCATCAGCGATACAGAAATCAAAGAAATTCTTTGAAGGATAGTTCTGAATGAGAAGAGCGCCAAAGTCACATTTAGAGTGGGTATCCACATTGTCGATCGTCTCGCTGAAAGGGTATTTCAGCCACATCACTTGGTCAATATCCGAATCAGAGAGGAACTGGTCTTTGAGCAGCTGCCCCATCTTTTCTGAGACAATATCAACCGCATCCGCGTCTCTGCTTGTATTCATTGAACAGAGAGGTAGTGTATTCCTGTAGCGATCTGGAGGATCCGGAGTACCCTCTGGGAAGTCAATCATTTTCAGATATCGCTTTACCTGATAACTATCTGGGTATCGCACTGTGATATCATAGCCCTCGGCTACTAACTGATTATAAACAACGGAGACCGGAGTTAGGAACGTCGGAGCAAACCAGTTTGCGCTAGATAGATCAAGAACTACAGAACCACTCTCGTCAGCTTCACGTCGAAGTTCGTGCTTAGTATCTAGACCAATTTGAAGATGTTTGATAAGATCGTCTCCGTCAAGCCCGCTCGGAGTAACCGTAGAAGTCATTCATAATCCGGTTTGAATTATCGGTACTAATTTGTTCGGATTGTTGTCACGCTGTTCCGAGTCTCGTTTAGAGGATGACTTGAGTCCCACCACCAACTGGGAGGCATCGCATACATCTGTCGAGGGGCGGAAGACAGGCGAATAAAATTGACACCAACGAAATTACAGGGTGTCCGAAGCCACGCGTTGCGATCAACCAGTAATTCTCAAGGTTCCCACGATACCGGAGAGTTACCCGGCTGGTCTTCAAAAGATGTGGTGTCTAAATTGGTCTCATTTGCCTGTTTACGATCCTTCGTTTTGTTCGTCTGTATCTGTCTGGGATTCTGAAAAAGAGGGCTTGGTACTCAAAATCTGACGTACCCAATCGGTCATGTTTTCATGGTCTGATTGACGGTAAACGTCAAAAATAGCAGAAAGTAAGAAAAGAGCGATAGGCAAAATAAGCACCCAGAGTGCTAGTCGAATAAACTTGAGGCTACGGCCCAATTGCTCAGAATACTGCTTTCCTAATAACAGATTGATCGCGTCGATTCCAGCAACTACCAGTAGTACTACTGCGCTCCCTATCGATAGGAGAATTGCGACCTGAGAAAAGTCGAGAGTTTTGACTCTATCTTCCAGATGATTTCTAATGGTGATCTGAAAAAGAATTAATACTAACGGAAGTAACAACGAGACAATCTCTAAGATTCGAAACGCAACTGCGGTACTATTGAGAGTCACGTTTTGTCAAAACCCCGCCCACTCTCCTGGTCGCGTCGCATAACTAGGCCGCGGACTCGGTGTCGGTATGTCGAGGTTCGGATCGACTTCACCGGCGAGGTAGAGCGTCCCCCACGTCGAGATCGACCAGTACTTCTCCGACCGATCCTCGGTTATCTGCCGCTCGTAGGGCTCAACAAACTCGACATCAGCGAGGACGTGGAGGCGCTCTCTCACACGTCCGGCAGAGACGGCGCCGTCGAGGTCGATCGCTAGCTCCCACGCGTCGCGGTCGCGCTCAGCGAGGCGTTCGAGGATCCGTTCGTCGACCTGCTCCATCCACGGGGCAGACAACCGCATCACATCGGCCCTCCGTTTGCGGGCGAGTTTCCGGGCTCCCGATCGGTCGTGCTGTCCACGCTTACGTCGTCGGCGTCGTCCTCAATGTAGCGCCAGTCTTCGGTGTCGAGCCGACCGTCTAGATAGGCCTCACCGTCGTCAGTAATCGTATACACGGCGTTGCCTAGATGTCGGACAAGCCCTTCCTCCGCCAAGCGCTTACAGCGTCTACCGATGTACGCGTCGGAATATCGAATTGGACCTTCGTCTTTCATCTTCTTCGGGGAGCCTGTCTCATTCTCGTGAAGATATTCTAGAATACGATCGTCGACGAGGGTCATCCAGTCACCAGAATATCTCATATCGGACCATGGAGGTGCTAGTATCTATTACATTGGATAATAATAAGATGTTCAGAGAACAAATCAGGGTAGGCACGATAAACTATAAGTTATATCGCTCACTTGGTGTAGCCACGGAGCCCGAGTGAGAGACTCTCGGCAGTGTGAGAAAATGTAGGATCCCGGCCGCGGCGGTGCAACGCCCGGCCGGGTCGGGTTCTGTGCTGAAACCACAGAACCATGCTGACGATGGCAACTGCGGGGCATAAGCCCTGCGCGACGACCGAGGAACCGAGCGGACACAACGACGGCGGCTGCGAGATCTGCGGCGACCCGGCCGACGGGTTCTGCGCGCAGGTGAAACGCCACCTGTGCGCCGACTGTGCGGCGAAGCCGCTCGCCGAGCGCCGCGACGTGGAGGTGCGCGATGCGTAGCGTCATCGCCGACGAACGCGACGACGACGAGCCGGACGGGCTCGCCGGTCTCACCGCGTTCCAGCGGGATATTCTTCGAACACTCGATCGCGAGGACCACCGCAAGGGAACCGCGATCCGCGCCGGACTGGAGGCGTACTACGGCGTCGACGTGAGCCACGGCCGCCTCTACCCCAACCTTGACCAGCTCGTCGAGAAGGGACTGATCGAGAAGACCGAGCGCAATCGCCGGACGAACGACTACGCGCTCACCGACGCGGCCCGCGACGCTCTCGCGAAACACGACGCGTGGACCGCCGGCGAGACCGAGACCGTGAGCGAGGGCGACGCATGACGCGCGAGCGCCGCGCTGAGCCCGCCCGCGACCGAGCGGGCTTCGACGCCCGCGACGTGCTGGCGGGCCGCCTCGACGACGTGAGCCTGCGGCAGGCCGCGGAGGGTTGGCGGTGATCCGCCGCGCGACCGTCCGGCTGCTGACGCCCGAGGGCACGCGCCTCGAACGCGTCGAGGCGAGCGTGCTCGCGACCGACGCGGCCGCCGTGGACATGGCCCGCCGACAGGCGGGCATCGCGCCCGAGCGATTCCTCCGGGGGGAGGTGGTCGCGCCGTGAGCCGGAAGCTGTGGCGCTGCCGGAACTGCGGGATCCTCGTCGATCGGTTCGTCAACGGGAACACCTGTCCGGGCTGCGGCTGTCGCACGTCGGACCGGGTGGCCACGCGGGGGCTCGGCTCGTGAGCCTCGGCGCCGAAAGCGGGGACGGGCTCCGTCCGATACCGCCCCGGTCGGCGGTCGACCGCTTCCTCTCGAAGCGGGAAACGGACAGCACCGAGCAGACGCTCCGGAGCTACCGCGACCGCCTGATGCGCCTCGTGCGCTGGCTCGAAGCCGAGGAGATCCTGAACATCAACGACGTCGACGGCCGGACGCTCCAGGAGTACCTCGCACACCGACAGGAGTCGTGTAACAAGACGACGCTGAACAACGAGTTCGGGACGCTCAAGAAGTTCTTCGAGTTCCTGGTCGCGATCGAAGCGACCGAGCCGGAGATGCCCGACAAGGTCCAACTGCTCAAGCCGACGGCGACGGCCGACGAGCAGACCAACACGGAGAAGATCGCCCCGGCTCGGGCTCGGGAGATCCTCGCGCATCTGGAGCGCTTCGAGTACGCGAGCCGCGACCACGTCGTCATGCTCCTGATGTGGCGCTTCGCGTTCCGCTACAGCGACCTCCGAGCGATCGACCTCCGAGACCTCTCGCTCGACGGCGATCTCAAGGAAGAGCGCCTGCGGGAGATCGGCGAGGAGCCGGAGAACCTCCCCGACGAGATCGGCCCGCACCTGTACATGGTGAGCCGCCCGGAGTCCGGAACGCGGCTCAAGAACCACCTGAAGAGCCAGCGCGTCGTCTCGCTCACGGCTGAGGAGGTTCAGGTACTCCGCGACTACATCGAGACGAAGCGGATCGACAAGACCGACGACGCGGGCCGCGAGCCGCTCGTGACGACGGTTCAGGGGCGCCCGACGGACGCGAGTGTCCGCCGGTGGATGTACATGATGACACAGCCCTGCCTGATCGGCGGCTGTCCCCACGACCGCGACACGGACGATTGCGAGTTCTTGGAACACGGCCACGAGAGCGGCTGTCCGTCGACCCACTCGCCCCACCGCATCCGGACGGGGGCGATATCCAACATGCGGGAGCAGGGGATCTCGGTCGAGGACGTGGCCGAACGCGTCGACGCGACGCCGGAGACCGTGCGGCAGCACTACGACTTCAGTGCGGAGATGAAACGCTTAGAGAACCGACGCACACAGTTTGAGGATTTACAATGATAAACGAAGCGATAAGCGAAGCGAATAGCCCGTATGACGGCCGCTCAGCGGTCCCATACGAACTTTTCACGCGAAGCCAATCTGTCGAGCCTCGCTGCGTTTCCGACCTTCTCACACGCCGATTTTCATCGCCGTTTCGTCTCTCGATTTCGGCGAGCGGCCCGAGACAGAACCACCCTCTCAGAGTTCCTACCGAACGTCTATGAGGAAACAGCGTTAGGTGTGTTCAGGCCGTAGCAGAGGTATGTCCGTCCGCCCTCGACCAGCCGCCCTGACCGCGCTGATCTTGCTCGGGACCCTCGTCGCGCGTCCGGTCGCGGCCCACGTCGACTACGTCACCGACGACACGGGAGACCCGATCGACGCGGTGCGGTTCACCCTCGACGTGTTGGCCGAGCCGATAAACGCCGCAGTGTTCGCGGTCGCCGGACTCGCCGCGGTCGCCGGACTCGCCGTGTACCTCTGGGTGCGGCCGACGATCACCGACGTGGTCGTCCTCCGAGAGAAGCTCGCCGGGTACGCCGACCTCGTCCCGTGGATGCTCCGGCTCGCGATCGGGCTCCCGCTCGTCGGCGCCGGCTTTCAGGGGTACCTCTTCGCGCCGACGCTCGCGTTCGACACCGGGGCGAGCCCGTTCCTTCGGGTGTTGTTCATCGGACTGGGCTTTTTCACCCTCTTCGGCCTCGCGACGCGGCTCGTCGCGACGGTGGGACTGCTGACGTACGCGTGGGTCCTCCTCGCGGTCGCCCCCGGCGTCGTCATCGCGATGGAGTACGTCCCGGTGTTGGTCGCGCTCGCGATACTCGGAGGCGGTCGGCCGAGCGCCGACGACATGCTGCTCGCGGTCGCGAGTACGCCGGGCTCGTACTACGGCCGCATCGATCCGGTTCACCGCCTCAAGTCGTCGCTCGACGCCGTGGTCGGCCCGCTGCGCCGATACGTCCCGACGGTCTTGCGCGTCGGCATGGGCGTCACGTTCGTCTACCTCGGGCTCATCGAGAAGCTCGCGGACCCCGGTAGGGCGCTGCTCGTCGTCGAGAAGTACGACCTCACGTCGGTCGTCCCCGTCGATCCGGGACTATGGGTCGTCGGCGCCGGCGTCACGGAGATCGCGGTCGGCCTCGCGCTCATCGCCGGGTTCTTCACCCGCGGCGCGGCCGCGCTCTCGTTCGTGTTGTTCACGACGACGCTGTTCGGCCTGCCGGACGACCCCGTTCTCGCCCACGTCGCGCTGTTCGGGATGGCCTCCGCCGTCTTCACCCTCGGGTCCGGCCCGCTCTCGTTCGACCGCTTGGTCGGCCGGCCCGCGCTCGACAACGAGACGGTCCTCGCGGCTGACTGAGCGTTCGCGGAGGCTACCCGACACACGGTCGACGGGCCGGCCACGATTCGCCGCCGGAAACGCCCGGACCGTCGGGCGCCCGAGGCAGGCCCCGCTCCGCAACCACTAAACGCGGCTCGCTCCTTCCATCGGTAATGGCCGATTGGACCGAGCGGTACCGCCCGAGCACGCTCTCGGAGGTCCGCGGCAACGACAAGGCCCGCGACGCGTTCGCAGACTGGGCACGCTCGTGGGACGACCACCGCGAGGCCGTCGTCCTCCACGGGAGTCCGGGGGTCGGGAAGACGAGCGCGGCCCACGCGCTCGCAAACGACATGGGCTGGGAGACGGTCGAACTGAACGCCTCCGACCAACGCACCGCCGACGTCATCGAGCGGTTCGCCGGCCGAGCCGCCCGCAACGCCACCCTCGGCGGGAGCGCGGCCGGCGGCGGCGCGGCCGGGGGCGACACCGCCTCCCGACAGCTCGTCATCTTAGACGAGGCCGACAACATCCACGGCAACTACGACCGCGGCGGCGCGAGCGCGATAACGAAACTGGTCAAGGAGTCGGGCCAGCCCATCGTCCTCATCGCGAACGACTACTACGACATGGCCCGCGGGCTCCGGAGCGCCACCCAAGAAATCGAGTTCCGCGATGTCTCTGCACGCTCCATCGTCCCCGTTCTGCGGGATATCTGCCGGAGGGAGGACATCGAGTTCGAGTCGGACGCGCTCGAACGCATCGCCGAGCGCAACCGCGGCGACCTCCGCGGCGCGATCAACGATCTTCAGGCGGCGACGGAGGGGCGAGCGTCGATATCGCTCGAAGATGTCGTCACCGGCGACCGCGATAAGGCGCTCGGACTCTTCCCGTTTCTCGATGCGGTATTAAAAGAGGAGTCCGCAGAGGAGGCGCTGCAGTCGGCGTACGCGGTCGACGAGACGCCCGACGACCTCACCAAGTGGATCGAGAACAACGTCCTCGACGTGTACGATTCGGGCGAGGAGGTCCGGGCGTACGACTTCCTCGCGAACGCCGACGTGTGGCTGGGCCGCGTCCGCGCCACGCAAAACTACACCTACTGGCGCTACGCCACCGACAACGCCGCTGCCGGCGTCGCCGCCGCACGCGACGGGACAAAGGGCGGGTGGACGCGCTACGGCCGCCCGCAGTTCTGGAGTTCCTCGGACGCGACCGCCGACGAAGTCGTCGGACAGATTGCCGCCGCCAGCGGCTGTAGCGTCGCGACCGCGCGCCGGGAAGTGCTCCCGTTCCTGAAAGCGATCACCCACCACTGCAAGCCCCGCGAACTGACGATCGCGATGGCGGCCGCCTACGACCTCGACGAAGCGGGAGTCGCGTTCGTCACCGGCTCTGGCGAGTCGACGAACAAGGTTGAATCAGTCGTCGAGGACGCGCAGAACCTTCGGGACGAGCAGATGGAGGACAACGCCGAGGGTGCCTTTGCCGGGGGACGACAGACGGCAGCGATCGACGATGCGGCCGACGATGCCGGCGCGGAGCGCGACGAGTCGACCGCTGGCGACGAGCGCGACGCCACCGACGAGCCAGCCGGCGACGACGATTCCGAGGACGACGGACAGGCCGGGCTGAGCGACTTCGTGTGAGGCGCGTGGTCCCGCGGACGGCGAGTGACTCCGCCGTCGGGTACACCGTTCGCCTGATGCCGCTGCGGAGACCGTGTGACCGCGCGGCTTATTTATATACGGTTTAAACCTGCGTTCGACGAATAGCATCTGACGGTCGGCTCCGCGGAACTCCTTCAGCTGCCGTTTTTAAAGGAGCCGCGAGAGGAACTGCTGGCCGCGCTCCGTCTCCGGCCGGTCGAAGAACGTGTCGACCTCGGTGCGTTCGACGACGCGGCCGTCCGCCATCAACACGATCCGGTCTGCGACCTCGCGGGCGAACCCCATCTCGTGGGTCACGAGCATCATCGTCATCCCTTCGGCGGCGAGGCCTTCGATCACGTCGAGGACCTCGCCGACGAGTTCGGGGTCGAGCGCGCTCGTCACCTCGTCGAACAGCATCACTCTGGGCTCCATCGCGAGCGCGCGGGCGATCGCCACGCGCTGCTGTTGCCCGCCCGAAAGCGCGCCCGGATACGAACCGGTCTCCGCGGCGAGGCCGACCCGACCGAGCAGTTCGTGTGCCTGCTCGTTCGCGGCCTCCTCGGAGAGGCCTTTGATCTTCCTCGGCCCGAGCGCGACGTTCTCCAACGCCGTCTTGTGCGGGAAGAGGTTGAACGACTGGAACACCATCCCGATCTGCTGGCGGATCTCGTTGACGTTCGCGTCCACCACCGACCGGCCGTCGAGCCGAATCTCTCCGCCGCGGATGGTTTCGAGCCGGTTCGCACACCGCAGGAGCGTCGATTTACCGGAGCCCGAGGGACCGATCACGACCACCACCTCCTGTTCGTCGACGCTGAGGTCGATGTCGTACAGCACCTGTTGGTCGCCGAAGAACTTGTCTACGCCCTCGAACTCCATTATCGGCGCTGCCATCAGTCGTCACCCCCGTCGGAGCCGCCGGAGGAGCTCAGCGAGAACCGACCGAACATGCTGCTGTCGGAGCCCCAGTCGGAGCGCCGTTCGAGTCCGTTCACCAGTTGACTCATCGACATCGTGATGGCGAGATAGAGGACACAGACCCACACGAGCGGCGTCCAGGGGTCGAGTTGGTTGCTGTTGATGTTCCGGAAGACGCTCATGATCTCGGGGACGGCGATGACCGTCAGAAGCGAGGTGTCCTTGACGAGGATGATCTGGTCGTTGCCGATGGCGGCCAGCGCGTTGCGCCACGCTTGCGGAAGCACGACCTCACGCAGGGCCATCACCCGCGACATGCCAAGCGACCGAGCGGCCTCCATCTGTCCGTCGGGCACCGCGTCGATACCCCCGCGTACCGCCTCGCCGACGTACGCGGCGTGGTTGAGCGTCAGTCCGATGATCGCGGCGGGCACCGCCCAGTTCTCGAACGGGAACTGTCCCGTCGCCCACAGCCGCGGGATGCCGAAGAAGATCACGAACAGCTGGAACAGCAGCGGCGTGCCGCGGAAGAACTCCACGTAGCCTTTCGCGATCCGACCGGTGATCGGCGACGTGGATATCCGGCCCAGCCCGACCATGATCCCGAACGTCACGGACAACACACTCGAGATGGCCACGATCCGGATCACCAGGAAGAACGCCTCGGCGAAGCGCCCGGCGATGAGCGGCGACGAGAGCAGCGTGTAGTTGACCTGCGTCGCCAGAATCCACACGAGGAGCCCGCCGATCGCCAACACGAAGCCGGCGGCGGCTATCTCTCCGATGCGTCTGACGGCTCCATCGCGCATCATTACCCCGCCGGTGTCCGACTCCGTCTCAGTCTGTGTCGCCATGTGTTTGTACGTGGGAAATACGTCGATTTAGGCGCTGAAGTACTCGCTGTAGATCTCGTCGTAGGTGCCCTCTTCGCGGAGCGTCGCGAGGGCACCGTTGACCTCCTCGCGGAAGTCGTCGTCGTCCTGCCGGAAGGCGATGCCGTACTCCTCGATGGTGAGGGTGAGGTATGGCGGCGCGTCCTCGCGGTCGGCGGCGACGCCGTCGCCCTCCAGGAAGACCACCGCGTCGTTTTCCGACGCGAACTCGCCGCTCACGGTGTTGTCGTTGATGACGGCCGACACCTGGTTGTTGAGCAGCGCGTCGAACGCGCCGGTGATCTGGTCGTAGCTCTGGATCGTCAACTCGCCGTCGAAGTCGGACTGGAGGCTCTCCGCGGCCGCCTCGCCGGTCGTCCCGCGCTGCACGCCGACTGTCTCTCCGCGGAGGTCGTCGAGTTCGCCGATCTCGCCGTCGTCGAGAATCAGCACGGTCTGGTAGGCGGTGAAGTACGGGTCCGAGAAGTCGACCCGCTCCGCGCGCTCTTCGTTTATCGTCATCGCGCTCATGATGACCCGGAAGTTCGCGTTGTTCAGCGACGCGATGATCCCGTCGAAGCCGGTCTCCTGGAACTCGTAGTCGTAGCCGAGCTGGTCGGCGAACACCGCCTCGGCGATGTCGACGTCGAAGCCGGTGAGTTCGCCGGACTCGGTGCGGTACTCGAACGGCGGGTACGGGATGTCCGATCCGATCGTTATCGTCTCCTGCCCATCGCCGCCATCGTCGCCCGAGCAGCCGGCCAGCGCGGTCAGCCCGACCGCGCCACACGCTGTCAAATACGATCTCCGATCGACGGACCGATTGTTAGCCATACACGGCCAGTTGGCTGATCGCGGCTTCAACGTTTCGGCTGGTGCGGTTACTGTTTGCGAATTTCGTGCGAATACTGTAACATCTCTGCATCGAGCGCCCGCATACTGTACAGGTCCACGCCGGCAGAGGTGTCCGCGAGCAGGCAGGTGTCTGCAGAGAAGGCCCGCTCTCCGCTAACGTTCGCCGGGGGCGGTCAGTCGCCGCCGATCGGCTCCGACGCCGGCTCGCTGCGACCGCTGCCGCGGAGGGCGACGACGGCACCCACGGCGAGCGCGGCGGCGACGCCGAGCGCCGCGAGGTTGACCTGCTCCCAGAACGCGGTGTACAACACCAGATCGCGCCCTAAGAGGAGCGTTCCGACCAACGCGACCATCGAGCCGGCGGCGAGCAGCCGAACGGTCCTCGCGGTCGAACGGCTGATCCCCGCGTACCCGGTGCGAACGGCCTCAGTAGCGTACGCGATGGTCGCCACCAGCCCGAGGTGTCCCGCGAGGCCGGTCACGTAGAAGCCGCCCTGTGCGACCGGCGCGTAGGTGACGAACGGAACTGCGCGCGAAAACACCGCGCTGGCGACGATGCCGACCGTCGCGACACCGATCGCCGCCCGGAGCAGGCGCGGGGAGCCGCGACTCCCGCCCCAGATCGTTGCCAATCCGAGGAGGGTGAAGATAGTCAGCGCCACGATCAGGTGGGCCGCGTGCGTCGAGACGGTGTAGCCGCCGGGGACGAGCCCGCCGACCGTGACGGTGATCGCGCCGACGGTGATCTGCAGCGGGAGGATCATGACCGCGAGCGTCGCCGCCAGCCGGGTCCGCCGGTCGCGGTCGCCGGTCCACGTCCATCCGGCGAGGCCGATGATGAGGAAGCCGGTCACCATCGCCCAGACGCGGTGGAACCACTCGATGAAGTCCGGGTTGATCGTCAGTGCGGGGATGAGTTGGTCGGAACAGAGGGGCCACTGGGCCTCACACGCCAGTCCCGAGCCGGTCGCTGCGGTGTACACACCGAGCGCGAACAGCGTCAGCGTCATCCCCGTTGTCGCCGCCGCGTACCGCCTGAAGGTAAGCCACGCGGGCCGAAGACTCATTATCGGAATACGGGTGCGAGTGCACTTAGACCGTTCGGACGCTCTACGCAGCCGAGAAGCCGGTCACGCCGTTGGCGGTAGCGGGGGTATATAAACAAACGCGGGGGGCGACGCCCGACGGCCCTCCCGTCGGTTCGCGATCAGCCGGACAGCTCCCGTTTCGCCCGCCGTGCTCGCTCCGACATCTCCTCGTTGCCTTCGACGTCGGCGAGGGTCTCGACGGCCTCCAGCTGGCGCACCGAGTCGTCGAGAAACGAGAGCACGTCGCCGGTGTACGCGTACACCATGTAGTCGTCGGTCATCACGTCGACGATGGCCTGCGGGCCGAGCCCCTCGGCGCGGAGTTCGAGGACGTACCGCATGAACTTCTCCTCGGGACAGCCGCAGTAGGGGTTCGCCTGACAGTCGCAATCGAGGAAGTCCTCGGCGAAGTCCAGGATTCGGTCCTGCGTCGTCGAGTCGAGCTTCGAGAGCCCGTCGCCGGTGAACAGCATGTCGAGGGTGGCGCCGGCGAAGGCCCCCTTGGGGATGTTCGTCTCCAGTTGGGAGGCGAGCTGCCGGTGGTTTTTGACGTATATCTTGTCGGTAAACGCCACGAGTGGCTCGCGATACGCCCGGCGAGAGTAAAAACGACGTGGTCGTCGACGCGCCGGCCGACGCGCAGGTCCTCGGACGACACCGCGTCGCACGCCCGTCCGGGAGTCGTAACGGTTATTTATCAAAGCAGGATAGTTGTCGACGCGTGTCCGGGTTAGGGTAGTGGACTATCCTTCAGCCTTGTGGAGGCTGAGACGCGGGTTCGATTCTCGCACCCGGACCTTCTGAGGAACGTAGTGACGAAGAGGGACGGAAGGTGAGATTGAATCACGCGAGACGAGCGGAGCGAGTCTCGCCTCGGGTTCGATTCTCGCATCCGGACCGTGGTTCAATTCTCGCACCCGGACCGTCTTCACGCCGAGCAACTTCGCGGGCCGCTGCCGGGTGAACACACGCGGGCGACGGGCCGTGTACTTATGTGCCGGTCGGGCGTCGTGTTCCCCATAATGAACGGAGGTGTCGCGTCCTGAGCCGCCGGGACTCACCGGGGACGCGCGGGACGGTCGAGAGCGCCGGCGCGGTCGCCGGCCGAGACGCGGACGAGTCCGGTCGCGTCGACGACCACGGCGACCGAATCGACCGCCGATGACGGACGACGGCGACTCGTCTGGGAACGCGAGCAAGACGGAGAATGCCTCCGCGGCCGACCGCGGCGCAGACACCGCCGACACGATGCGAGGGCGGGCCGGCGAGAGCCGGCTGAAACTCTGGGTTTTGTTGCGCGCGAACCGGCTCGTCGTCGCCGGCGGAGTAACCGTCGTCGTCTTCGTCGCGTTCGTCGCGGTGGCGTCGGGGCTCTCGCCGTCGCTCGCGACGAAGGCCGGGGCGAGCGATCCCGTGGAGACGCTGTTTGCGGCGATGATAACGGCCATCGTCACCGGCGCCACGCTCGTCGTCACCATCGGCCAGCTCGTGTTGACACAGGAGAACGGGCCGCTCGGCGACCAGCGCGAGCGGATGAACGACTCGATGGAGGTTCGACAGTCCGTCGCGAGCGTGATCGGCGCGCCGGCGCCGACGGACCCGGCCGCGTTCCTCGCGGCGCTCCTCGGCGCCGCGTCGACGCGGGCGACGGGGCTGCGCGAGTCGGTTCACGACCGAACCGCGTCGGAGGGCACCGCGGACACGCTCCGGGCGGATGCCGACGCGCTCACCGACAGCGTCGCGGGGGACGCCGACGAGGTGCAGAGCCAACTCGAAGACACGCGGTTCGGGTCGTTCGACGTGGTCTTCGCTGCGCTGAACTTCGAGTACGGTCGGAAGCTCGCCCGGCTCGAACGGCTCGCGGACGACCACGGCGAGCGGCTCACCGACCGCGAGCGCGACCTGCTCGACGACCTCAGGGAGACGCTGACGCTGTTTCCGCCGGCGAGAGAACACGTGAAGACGCTGTACTTCCAGTGGGCGCTGATCGACCTCTCGCGGCTGATCTTGTACGCCGCGGTCCCGGCGCTGGTCGTCGCCGGTCTGATGGTCGCGGTGGTCGACGCCGGGACGTTTCCGGGCCAGACGCTCGGAATCGACCACCTCACGGTCGCGGTCGGCGGTGCGTTCGCGGTCGCGCTGCTCCCGTTCTCGCTTTTCGTCGCGTACGTCTTCCGGATCTTGACGCTCGCGAAGCGGACGCTCGCCATCGGCCCGCTGGTGTTGCGGGACACCGAGTAGTTGCGCGGGGTGGCCCACGGAGCGCATTTGTCTCCCCTTCGAGTCACGATATCCGGCTCGCGTCGGCGCCTCCGGCGGTATCACCGGTGATACTCCGGAGAAAGTGTTACGTTTTCTTCAGTCGAGTCTGCCGTATGCCCGAGGCGACGGTCCACGTTCTACACGTTGACGACGAGCCGGACCTCGCGGATCTGACGCGAACGTTTCTCGAACGCGAAGACGAGCAGTTCGCGGTCCAAACCGCCCACAGCGCCGACAACGCCCTCGATGAAATCAGCGAGACATCGCCCGACTGTATCGTCTCTGACTACGACATGCCCGGCCGAAACGGGCTTGAGTTCCTCCGAGACGTCCGCGACGAGCATCCGGAGTTGCCGTTTATCCTGTTCACCGGCAAGGGTAGCGAGGAGATAGCCAGCGAAGCCATCTCGGCGGGCGTCACCGACTACCTCCAGAAGAAGTCCGGGACCGAACAGTACCAGCTGTTGGCCAATCGCATCAGCAACGCGGTCGACCGCCGGCAGGCCAGCGACGCCCTGACCGAGACGAAGTCGCGACACCGGTCGCTCCGGACGGAACTGATCGAGCTTTCGATCGCCCTGCTCGAAGCCGAGGACGAAGCGGTCGACGACCGAATCGAGCAGGCGCTCGGACGAATCGGTGCCCACGCCGGGGTCGACCGGAGCTACGTCTTCCGTCTCGACCGGAGCGCCGGGACGGTCAGCAACACCCACGAGTGGTGTGCCGACGGCGTCGCACCACAAATGGAGTCGCTACAGGAGCTCTCGACTGACACGCTCGCGTGGTGGATGGAACACCTCGATCAGCGCGAACCCATCACGATACCCGACGTCTCGGAGCTGCCCGCAGCGGCCGAAGAAGAGCGGGAGCTACTCGAAGAACAGCAGATTAGTTCGCTGATCGTCGCGCCGATGGTCGAGGGCGATGAGCTCACCGGATTCATCGGGTTCGACTGGCTCGACACCACCGACGTCTGGAGCGACGAGTTTGTCGACATTCTCCAGATAACCGGGCGCCTGATCACCAGTGCTCTCCGACAAGAGTCCCGTCAGCAGGAGCTTCGCGAGTACGAGACGGTGATCGAGTCGCTGAGTGACGCGGTGTACATCCTCGACGAGGACGGTCGGTTCACGTACGTCAACGACGCGTTCGTGGAACTGGTCGAGTACGACCGGGAGACGATCATCGGCGCCGCCCCCTCGCTGATCAAGGATGCGGAGACGGCAGCGAACGCGGAACGACAGCTCGGACGGGTGCTCTCTCGTGACGGCCCCGACACGGTCGCGTTCACGGCGACGATCCGGCCGCGTGACGGTGACCCGGTCGTCTGTGAAGACTACATGAGCGTCCTCCCGTACGAGGGCGACAGCTTCGAGGGGTCGGTCGGCACGCTCCGCAACGTCACGGAGCGCGAAGCGCGCACGGCCGAGGTGGTAGAACTACAACGCCAGTACCAGACGCTCGCCGAGAACATCCCGAACGGGGCGGTGTTCCTATTTGACGAGGACCTGCAGTACGTCCGGGCTCGCGGCACGGAGCTCGAGGCGGTCGGTCTCTCGCCGGAAACGCTCGAAGGGGCCACCCCGCACGATATCTTCCCCCCGGAGACGGCCGAGGAACTCACTCACTACTACACCGCCGCCCTAAACGGGACGGGCCACACGTTCACGCAGACGTTCGGCGAGGAGACCTACCAGAACCGGACGGTCCCGGTCGAAGACGACGACGGGTCGGTCGCGTACGGACTGGCGTTGACACAGAACGTCACCGACAGGGTAGCGCGCAGAGAGCGGCTCGAAGCCCAAAACGAGCGCTTGGCGGAGTTCGCGAGGGTCGTCAGCCACGACCTGCGGAGCCCGCTCCAAGTCGCCGGCGGGCGGGTCGAACTGGCGCGAACCGAATGCGAGAGCGACCACCTGGCGGGAGCGGCCGCGGCGCTTGACCGCGCCGAGCAACTGGTCGAGGACCTGACGGCGCTCGCGCAGGCTGGCGACGCGGCGGGGAACACGGAGGCCGTCTCGGTGGCCGAGCTAGCAGCGAACTGTTGGGAGGTCGTGCCGACCGCCGACGCCACGCTGTCCGTCGACACGGATCAGACGATTTCTGCGAATCGCAGTCGCCTCCGCCAACTGCTGGAGAACCTCTTTATCAACGCCATCGAACACGGCGGAGAAGACGTGGCCGTGACGGTCGGCGCGGTCGACGACGGGTTCTACGTCGCGGACGACGGCACCGGAATCCCCGAAGACGCCCGCGAGGAGGTCTTCGAGGTCGGCTACTCGACTGCGGGCGACGGGACCGGCTTTGGGCTCCGAATCGTCAAACAGATCGCGGAGGCACACGGGTGGACGATACGCGTTACCGACAGCGAAGAGGGTGGGGCCCGGTTCGAGTTCACCGGCGTCGGCGCCGCTGAGTGAGCGCGACGGCGGGTCGAGCAGATCACCTGACGGTCCGGGCAGTCGACTCGATAGCCCCGCTCGGCGGAGAGACGGTGCTCTCGGGGGCATCGACGGAATGTCGCCCGCAACACTAACGACCGGTCTCATCTCCGGCGGCGTGCCGCGTCAACCGGGAAACCCTCGTGGCGGGCGGTCGCCTGCGCGGCGACGAGCGGGTCGCGTCAGCGACCGAATGTAACGCGCCTGGGTTCTCCGCGCTGTCATCGCTCCCATCGGGGAGTACTCGGGCGGGGACTAAGGGCGCGTGTCGTCCCGTACTCCGCCGCCGTATTTAAGAATCCGGGCTGGCGGCGGCCACCCTCGGCGGCGTGTCGCCCCGGTGCCGACACTCCCGGCGGCATCGGCGCGTATCCGAACGCACTTACGTCCCTGCGACACAGTCTCGTGCAATGTCTGTACAAGTCGGCATCCTCGGTGCCACCGGCGCCGTGGGACAGCGGTTCATCCAGTTGCTCGACGACCACCCGACGTTCGACCTCGCGGCGGTCACCGCGAGCGCGGACAGCGCCGGGAAGACGTACCGCGAAGCCGCCAAGTGGCGCGTCAACACGCCGATCCCCGACGACGTCGCCGAGATGGAAGTCGCGGAGACGACCCCCGAGGGTATCGCCGACGCCGACGTGGACCTGCTCTTCTCGTCGCTGCCGTCGTCGGTCGCCGCCGAGGTCGAGCCGGGGTTCCTCGAGGCGGGCTACGTCGTCTCCTCGAACTCCTCGAACGATCGCATGGCCGAAGACGTCCCGCTCACGATCCCCGAGATCAACCCCGACCACCTCGACCTGATCGAGGTCCAGCGCGACGAGCGCGGCTGGGACGGCGCGCTCGTCAAGAACCCGAACTGCTCGACGATCACGATGGTCCCGACGCTCGCGGCCATCGACGAGTTCGGGTTAGAGAGCGTCCGCGTCTCCACGCTCCAAGCCGTCTCGGGCGCGGGCTACTCCGGCGTCACTTCGATGGAGATCATCGACAACGCGATCCCGCACATCGGCGGCGAAGAGGAGAAGATGGAGACGGAGTCGCGGAAACTCCTCGGCGAGTTCGACGGCGCGGAACTGCGCCTCCACGAGGCCGACGTCGCCGCCTCCTGTAACCGCATCCCGACGCTCGACGGCCACCTGGAGAACGTCTTCGCCGAGTTCGCCGCGGACCCCTCGCCCGCGGACCTCCGCGAGGCGATGCGCTCGTTCGAGGGCGCCGGCGAACTCCCCAGCTCCCCCGACCAGCTTATCAAGGTGTTCGGCGACGACGAGCCCGAGCGACCGCAGCCGCGACTCGACCGCACGTACGCCGACGGCATGGGTATCGTCGCCGGCGGCGTGCAGGCGACCGACGCCGGGGCGAAGTACAACTGCCTCGCACACAACACGATCCGGGGCGCCGCGGGCGCCTCGGTGCTGAACGGCGAGCTGCTCGTCGAGGAAGGCTACGTCTGATCGGCGCGACGCGTCGCTTTTCGCGGCACAACGTTGAACCGGCCGACGAGAGACCTCTGGCGTATGGTCGAGAAAGACGCCGTGCGCCGGGGGTACGACGAGCTCGCCGAGACGTACGCCGCCGACCGGGTCCAGGACGGGCGCGGCCGAGACGTGCTCGAACGCTTCCGAGCGTCGCTGCCGGCGACGGCACGCGTCCTCGACGCCGGCTGCGGGCAGGGGACGCCGGTCCTCCGCGAGTTGAGCGCGGCGGCGGCCGCGGTCGGGCTGGACATCTCGCGTGCGCAGCTGGGACTCGCCAGCGAGAACGTCCCCGCGGCGTCGCTCGCGCAGGGCGACATCGCCGCGCTCCCCTTCCGTGACGGCGCCTTCGACGCGGTGACCGCGTACCACTCGCTGATTCACGTGCCGCGCGAGCAGCATCAAGCGGTCGTCGACGAGTTCGCTCGCGTCCTCGATGACGGGGGCCGGCTGCTCCTCAGCGAGGGCCCGGAAGAGTGGGACGGATCGAACCCGGACTGGCTCGGCACCGGCGTCGAGATGCAGTGGCACATCGCGGGCGCCGAGGCGACGCGGGACCACCTTCAGACCGCCGGGTTCGCCGTCGAACGCGAGTCGGCGGTCGACGACTCGCTCGCCGAGGGCGAGGACGCGCGCTGGACGTTCTTCGCGGCGCGGCTGGAGGGGTAAGGAGAGACGGGGAGCGAGTCGTCGCTACTTCCCTTCGAAGTCGGGCTCGCCGTCGCCCATGAACGCCGTGATCCCCTCCATCAGGTCGTCCGTGTTCATCACGTGCCCGAAGCCGAGCGACTCCACTTCGAGGCCCGCCTCGCCGTCGGTGCGGCCGGCGTGCATCGCGCGCTTCGTGTACTTCTGTGCGATCGGCGGGCCGGCGGCGAGCGACTCGGCCAGCTCCCACGCCCGCTCGTCGATCTCGTCGCTGGGGACGACCTCGTTGATGAATCCGTACTCCGCCAGCGTCTCCGCGTCGTAGCGCTCTGCGGTGAAGATGATCTCCTTTGCGCGCCCCTCGCCGACGATGCGGGCGAGCCGCTGGGTCCCGCCCCAGCCGGGGAGCAGCCCGAGGTTGTGTTCGGGCTGGCCGAGCTCCGAGCGCTCGGAGGCGATGCGGATGTCCGCCGCGGTGGCGAACTCCATCCCGCCGCCGAGACAGTAGCCGTCGATGGCGGCGAGGACCGGCTTGTCGGAGTCCTCCAGTTTCCCGAACGTCTGCTGGCCGTGTCGCGAGAGTTCGACAGCCGTGATCGGGTCGGCACCGCCCGCGGCCATGCTCTGGACGTCGGCGCCCGCCGAGAAGGCGCGGTCGCCCGCGCCGGAGAGGAGGATGGCTCGGACCGCGTCGTCGTCGTCCAACCGGTCGACCGCGTCGGCGAGTTCGTCGAGCAGTTCGCCGCTGATCGTGTTCATGCGGTGCGGTCGGTCGACCTCGATGTGGCCAATCCGGTCTTCCACGGAGACGTTGAGGGTGTCGTAGCCGGCGAGCGTGTCGCCGTCGTCGTCCTCGTCGCTCCCGCCGTGGAACCCGCCCGCCTCGGCGGCCTCGCGGAGGTAGTCCGTGACCTCGTAGCGCTCCTCGCCCGTCTCCTCGTGGAGGGAATCGAGGACGGCGACGAGGTCGGCGAGCCCCTCGTTGTCGGCGAGCTTCGCCGGGCCGTCCGGGAAGCCCGCACCGAGCATCACCGCGCGGTCGATGGCGGCCGGGTCGGCGACGTCGTTGCCGACGAGTCCGGCGACCTCGTTGGCCATCACGGCGAGCAGTCGCTTGCGCACGTCGCTGTCGATCGCGTCCGACGGAATCTCGGCGCCGCCGTTCTCGTAGTCGTAGAAGCCGGAGCCGGTCTTTTTGCCGAGGGTCTCGGCTTCGACCTTCTCGACGAGCAGCGGGCAGGGGCGATACGCCTCGCCGAGGACCTCGTGCATGTACTCTAAGACGTGGTACCCCACGTCGATACCGACCTGGTCCGCGAGTTCGAACGACCCCATCGGGAGGCCCATGTCGAACTTCGTCGTGGAGTCGACCGCCTCCATCGTGGCGTCGCCGGACTCGACGATCCACGCCGCCTCGTTCATCAGGGGGACGAGGATGCGGTTGACGATGAAGCCGGGACTGTCCTTCCGGACGCGTACCGGGGTCTTCTCCATCGACTCCGCGAGGTCCTCGATCAGTTCGAGGGTGTCGTCTGCGGTGTGTTCACCGGAGATGACTTCGACCAGGTCCATCCGCACCGGCGGGTTGAAAAAGTGCATCCCGCAGAAGCGCTCGGGTCGGTCGGTGACCTCCGAGAGTTCGGTGATCGAGAGGCTGGAGGTGTTGGTGACGAAGACGGCCTCCTCGGGCGCGTACTCGACGACCTCGTCGTACACGTCCTTTTTAATCTCCATCTTCTCGGGGACGACTTCAACGACCACGTCGGCGTCGGCGAGCGACGCCTCGAGGTCGACGAACGCGTCCACGCGGTCGAGCGCGGCGTCGGCCTCCTCCTCGTCGATTCGGTCCCGCTCGGCGAGCTTGCCGAGCGACCACTCGATCTGGTCGTACCCCTTCTCGACGAACTCCTCTTTGATGTCCCGGAGCGCCACGTCGTAGCCGGCGAGCGCGGCCACCTCTGCGATACCGTGGCCCATGTTTCCGGCGCCGAGGACCGTTACGCGCTGAACGTCTTCAACCTGCATACCGAAACGGTCGGAACCATCATGGTTGAACGTTTCCATCTTCCAAACGGAAAACTCCCTGTAAGTTTATCTATGTGCGTTCGTCGGAAGCGAACCCGCGTCCGTTCGTCGGGAGAAACACACTCCCGTCTCGCGTGCGGAGCGCGTAGCGATGAACGAGCGAGTCGCGGCGACTCTCCGAGACGATCCGACGATGGCCCGGCTGATCGACCGACACGGTCCGCTCACGGTCGAGCCGGCCGCAGACGAGTTCGCGCGGCTCTGTACCTCCATCGTGAACCAGCAGCTCTCGACCGCCTCCGCGGCGGCGATCCACGAGCGATTTCTCGACACGCTTGGCGGCGACCCGACCCCTGACCGCGTGCTCGCCGCCGACACCGACGCCCTCCGCGACGCCGGCCTCAGCGGCACGAAAGTCGAGTACCTCCGCGAGGCAGCCGCGGCGTTCCGAGACGGCGACCGCGATCTGACTCGCGAGGGCCTCGCGGACGCGAGCGACGAGGCGGCCGTGGCGGCGCTCACCGACATTCGCGGCGTCGGCGAGTGGACCGCACAGATGTACTGCATCTTCGCGCTGGGTCGCGAGGACGTGCTTCCGCTTGGGGATCTGGCCGTGCGGAAGGGCATCGAGCAGGTGTACAACGACGGGGAGCCGCTCAGCCGCTCGGAGATGCGCGATATCGGCGTGGCGTGGCGACCGTACCGGAGCTACGGGACGCGGTACATCTGGGCCGCTTACGAGTCGTAACCGCGCTCTGTCGGCCGCCGTTCAGCCGTCGTCCCCCCGAGCGTACGTCGCCAGCGAACTGAGCCGCCCGGAATCGACCGAGAAGACGTCGACGAAGGCGAACACCTCGTCGCCGTCGGCGTCGAGCAGTCGCCCGCGGACGGCGACGCCGGGGCCGTGGGGGTACACCGCGTCGACGGCGTGCGTGGTGTCGGTCATCGGTCGCTCGTCGCGCATGAACGCGACGAAGCGGTCGCGACCCTCGAAGGTCCGATCGGGTCGCCGTTGGACGAACGCGGGGTCGAGCAGGGCGGCGAGCCGGTCGTAGTCGCCGGCGTCGAGCGCGTCGTAGTAGGCCCGAGCGAGTTCGGCGGGGTCGGCGGTCGAGGGCGCCGTCACGTCGCGAGCGCCTCGAACTCCTCGGCGGACGTTCGCGTCCCCTTCGCGATGATGGCGTCGCCGGCGCGGAGGGTGGTGTCGATGTCGTGGCCGACGAGCCACCCGTCGTCGGGCCGCCGGATCGCGATGACGCTCGTCGAGATGTCGGTCGCGGGGATCCCGTCTTCGATCCGGGTCCCGTCGAGGGCGCTCCCCTCGCGGATCACGGTCCGGGTGATGATCTCGTCGGACTCCTGGACCGCCATCTCCACGACCGGGTGGACGCCGATGTCGCGCATGACGCCCTCGGTGATCTCCAAGGCGGCGTCGGAGATCTCCTCGGTCGCGACGCCGAGGTGGATCAGCCCGCGCAGCGACACGGGGTCGTCGGCCTCGCGGGCCGCCCGGAGGGTCCACGCCTCGAAGCGCGACTGGAGCGCGTCGACCTCGATCTCGAGGTTCGACACCTCCTCGGCGAGCGTCTCGTTGTCGAAGAGCACCGAGCCGTACGCCAGATCGACCGCGAGCTCCGAGAGGTTCTTCATCAGCACGATGGAGTCGACCGCGCGCTCCAAGTCGTCGATGTCGGGGTCCGGCGGCTCGTCCGGATCGAAGGGCTCGCCCGTCAGCGTCGGGTGCACGTCGGTGACTCCCGTCTCGGGGCCGCGGAGGAGCGCCACGTCGCCGGCCTCGATCCGCGTCGTCGGGCCGGGGTTGAGTATCCAGTCGTCGTCGCGCCGGATCGCGATGACGCGGACGCCCGTCACCGACTCCAGGTCGACGTCGGCCAGCGTCCGCCCCGCGTACCCCGACTCCGCAGAGACGGTCGCGCGAACCAGCGTCTCGACGCCCTCGCTGAGCGCGCCGCGCATCGCGTCCGGGAGGCCGATCTCCTCGGTGACGATCTGCGCGATGTCGCCGGCGGCGTCGGAGATCTTGTCGGCCGCGCCGACCACGCCCAACACCGGCGCGAGCGTCTCCGCCTCGTCCGGACTCCGGGCCGCGAGCATGAGGCTCATCCGCGCCCGCATCTGGAGGACGTCCATCCGGTGTTCGAGTTCGACGACCTCGTGAGCGATCGTCGGGCTCCCGTGGAGGACCGCGGAGTACGAGAGGTCGATCAACAGCTCGGCGGTGTCTTTCATCTCCACGAGCAGGTCTTTGACCGTCGCCGGCTCGTACCGGACCGTCAGCGGCCCGTCCCGCTCGTCGAATCGTCCCATGGGCCACACTCTCCGGCTCCGAGTAAAAGGCTTACCACGAACCGGCGCGCGTCGCCGAGTCCGGACGGCTCAGGCCGCGTCTCCCGCGACGTACGCGGCGCGGTCGGGTCCGCCGCTTTCACCCTCTCGCGTCCCGCGTTCGCTCCCGTTTGACCCGCCTCCGGAGACCGGCTCGGCGCAGCCGACGAGCGCGAGCCAGCGGAGCAGTCGGTCTGCGCGCTCGCGCCACGCCCGCTCCCAGTCCGGGTCGCGAGCGCGGGCGTGCCTCGGCACCGACTCGCGCGTCGCGTCGAACAGGGTCCGAGGAGTGACCGGCTCCGCGGGGGAGGCGGCTCGCAGCGCCGCGAGCGCCTCCGAAGCGAAGAGTACGCCCTCGCGGAGCCCCTCGCGAACGCGCTCCGGGGTCGGCTCGGCGTCGGCCCTGACGAACCCGCGATCGGTCTCGCGGACCAGCCCGAGCGCGCGCAGGAACGCCAGCCAGTCGTTCGCCGTCTGGCGGTCCGGAAGGCCGCGTCGCTCGCGGAGTCGGGCACAGCAGTCGTCAGTGCTGCCCGGAACGAGCGGGACGGCGCGCTGGAACGCGCGGAGGGCGTCGAGGTCGTCGGGCGGTTCGGGGACGGGCTTGAGTTTCATCGGCTGACGAGTGGGTGCGGGGGTCGGCGTCAGCGGTAGCCGAACGACTCCGCCAACAGATCCTCGTCGGTCTCACCGACCGTGTAGACGGGGCCGTCGACGACGTCGACGGTGACCGTCGCAGGGGCGAAGACGCGCTCGTCGACCTCGTAGAAGTCCCAGTCGGCCTCCTCGAACACCTCGACGAAAGGCGTTCCGTACTCCTTGCGGGCGGTCGAGACGATCTGGTCGAAGCGGTCGTCGTCGCGGGCGACCTGCAGGTGGACCTCCCCGCCGTACGCGAGCGCGTCGTTCGTCCGCCCCATGGCCAGATCCTCGTCGCGGGTGGCCGGCGCCATCGGCGCAGAGCCGGACGCGTGGAGCACGTCGGTCGGCTCGTAGCCGAGTTCCAACAGGCGGAAGACGGCGAGTTCGGCGGCGCGGGCCGCGGTCGCGACCGACCCCGCGGTCGAGCCGGTGGCGTACGCCGGCAGGAAGACGCCCTCGGGATCGACCTCGGCGAGGTCGGAGACGTGTTCCGCGACCTCCTCGGTCGGGAGCGTCGTCGACTCGACGGTGAGCGTCGCGAACTCGGAGGAGTCGTAGTAGCCGACGCGCTCGAACTCGGTCTCCTGCCCGACGAGGGCCCGCGCCGGGCCGGAGCCGAGCCCCTCGAAGCCGGACTCGAAGGCGAGCTCCCACCCGGCCTTCTGCGAGCAGAGCAGCGCGATCGCTGGGTGGTCGGTCGAGAGTTCGACGTACTGGCGCGGCGCGCCCGCGACCTCGCCCATGCGGGTCCGGAGGTTCGCGAGGCCGGCGGTCTGTATCTCTGCGAGGAGGAGGCCCGCCTCGACGCCGCCGGCGGCGTCGACGCCGAAGTCGACGACGGTGGCGCCGTTATCAAGTTCGTAGCCGACGACGTCGAGTTCGCCGGCGAAGTCGAGCGCCTCGTCGACGAGCTCGATCGCGGTCCGGTTGATGCTTTCCATGCCCGCCCGTTCTCGCTCGCGTAGTAAGTGGTTTGTCAGTCGTCGCCGTCGGCGGCGACCGGGACGATCCGGAACTCGTAGTCGTCGTACGTGCCGTCGAGGTTGGTCGGGAACTCGCCGGCGGCGTGGTCGACACAGAGGAACGCGGTCGCCTCGACCGCCCCCGCGCCGGTCTCCTCCTGGTACCGCTCGGTGACTGTGTACGCGACGGGCTCGGAGCAGCCGCGACGGTGGCACTCGGTCGGCGGCTCGGGGCTCGGCTCGGGTTCGTCCCCGCGCTCGCGAGCCTCGGAGATGTCCCGCTCGATCCGTCGACGCTCTTGATTCCGCGCCTGCTTGTCGCGCCCCGATTTCGTGTCTGCCATACCTGCTCCCTCTCTCTTCAACAATATAATGCTACGGTCGATTCCCGCTTCGCGTGCCGATTTTACGCGAACTGACTGAGGCGAGAGGCGAGTCGCGCTCTCACCCTTTCGCTACCAGAACCCGCCGTTCGGGCCGTCGTCCGAGCGATCTGCCCCCGACGGGCCGCCCGGCCCGCGCGGCCCGCTCGGTCGTGGGTCTGGGTCGATAGTCACCAGTTCCGACTCCGCGTGCGGTTCGATTTCGGCCCCCTCGTCGTAGCGCACGAACGAGAGGTAGAAGGGCTCGCCACAGCCGGTGTCGTCTCCCGAGCCGGTTCGGTCGGGGTCGTTCAGATCGGGTCCGCGAACGCCGTCGTGGGGGTCCCAGTCGACCCCGTCGCTCTCGCCGCAGACGAACCGGACGCCGTCGGCCGCGTCGTCCTCGAACGGCTCCGTCGGGGCGACGTACGTCCAGCCCTCGAAGGGGTACGGCGTCACCGACTTGTCCGCCAGGTAGCCGTCTCGCGGCAGTTCGACGAGGGTCCCGCAGTGCGGACAGTAGTACGTGACCGGATAGCTCATGTGAGTCGTACGAGCGTCGTTTATAAAGGGGCGTCGGCGGGTCAGACGGGGAATCAGTGAAAGCCGCGGTCCACGTCGTCCTCGTCGATCAGGTCCTCCAGTTCGGCCGACAGCAACTCCTCGGCCTCGTCGAAGGTGTCGGCGAGGTCGTCGAGCTGGTCCGGGCGGCCGTCGAACTCGTAGTCCATCGGGCCGAACGCCGGCGAGTCGACCGCCTCCATCACGTCCTCGAACAGGTGGTCGGGACTGGTCGGCGCCTCCGCGTGGACCTTCAGCGTCTCGCGCAGCCGGGTCGCCACGTCCTTCGCCTGCGCCTCGTCTTCCGGCGGCGACTGCACCGCGAACCGCCCCGCCGACTCCTCGTCCGGGAGCAGGGGGTCGAGCTCGTCGTCGACGCGGCGGGCGACTCGGGCGCCGACCCCGCGGAGGTCGCGGGGGTTCTTGGCGTACGTCTTCAGGTGGTAGACGCCGACGTTCGGATGCCCGAAGTAGAGGTCTTCGCCGAGCCCGTCGCGTCTGGAGCCGGCGACCGCGCGCCAGCCGTCGGGGTCGGTCGAGTCGCCGGCGACGTCGGTGAGGATGTCGTCCCAGTTTCGCACGCGCATGTCACCCGTGTTTATCCGCAGATCCGCATGAGCGTATCGGTCGGGTCCGGCTCGCCCGCTGTCCGGTCCGACCCGCCCGACTCGCTCGCGCGCGACCCGCGCCACCGACAGCGTTTTTCGCGGCCGCCGCCGATGACGGCCGTGAACGTTCGGGGGCCGATCCTCTCCGTCGGAGAGGCGCGGACGGTGTCGACGTCGTACGGGGACCGGGAACTCCGCGAGATTCGGGTCCGGCCCGACCGCGGGGCGGGCGACCCCGTCGACGTGACCCTGTGGGGCAAGTGGACGGAGACCGCCGAACACGCCGAGACGGGCATGGAACTGCTCGTCACCGACGCCGAGGAGGACGAGTTCGGCGGCGAGACGGGGTACGCGACCACCGGCGACTCGTGGGTCGTGTTGGAGCCTGACTTCCTCGTCGACGTGACCGGAATCCGCTCGTGGGTCCAGTGTCCGCGGATGTACTATTTAAATAAACTCTCGGGCATCCCGCTCAACTACCCCGTCGTCAAGGGGACCGTCGTCCACGAGGTGTTCGGCGACCTGCTCCGCGGGATGGATCTCGAAGCGTCGGTCGCGGACCGCGTCGAGGAGGCGGGCCTCGAACTCGGCCTCTTGGGATACGAACCCGACGAGGTCGCCGACGAGGTGCGCCGCAACGCGGCCGCGATTGAGGGATGGCTCGCGCAAGGAACGTTGAGCGACGAGGACACCTGGCGGTCGGAGTTCACCCTCATCTCGCCGACGTTCGGCTTAAAAGGGCGCGCCGACGCGCTCCGGCGCGGGACCCCCGTCGAACTGAAGACGGGCAAAAACACCAACCGCGAGCCGCGCTTCCACGACAAGATTCAGGCGGCCTGTTACGCCCTGATGCTCGACGAGCGCGGCGTCGACCCCGACATCGGGACGCTGCTGTACACCAAAAACACCGCCCTGGACCGCAACGAAGAGAGCGGGGACTTAGCGCCGGCAAAGGAGTTCTCCGTGGGCCGAGGGCTCCTGGAGTTCGTCGTCCGCGAGCGCAACGCCCTCGCGGCGATGGAGTGGCGCGCGCTCAACGACCCCGGCGAGCGACCCACCGTCCCGACGGGGTACGAGGCCGACGCCAAGTGCCAGTACTGCTTCGAGCAGGACACCTGCATGGTCGTTTCCGGGCGCCTCGATCAGGAGTCGAAGGCCGGATCAGTCGGGACGCCCGTTCCGGACGCGGAGCGCGACTACTTCGACCGCTTTTATACCGCCTTGGAGGAGGAGCGCCGGGAGACCCACGTCGAGTACCGGAAACTGTGGGAGCAGACCCCCGAGGAGCGCGCCGCGGACGACCGCGCGCTGATCGACTTGGAGCCCGTCTCACAGACCGAAATCGACGACGCCCGCTGGCGGCTCCGCGCCCGCAAGCCCGGCGACGCCGTCTCGAAGCTCCGCGAGGGCGACGTGGCGCTCGCCAGCGACGGCGACCCGGTGACCGGCCACGGGGAACTCGGCCGGATCGTCGAGCTCGGCGAGGAGGTCGTCTTCGAGACGGACGAGCCGGTCGAACTGCGACGGCTCGACGTCTACCCCTCCGAGATATCCGTCGACCGCTCGCTCACCGCGCTCCACGACGCGGTGTTAAAAGGGAGCGAGCGGCGCAAGGACGTGCTGTTCGGGCGAAAGGAGCCGAAGTTCCGCGACAGAGCCGACCGCCCCGACGACGCCCCCGACGCCTACATCGACAACAACGCCGCCCAGAACGACGCCGTCGAACTCGCCGTCGACGCCGAGGACTGCGCGCTGATTCACGGCCCGCCGGGCACCGGGAAGACGTACACCATCGCCCGGACGATCCGGGCGCTCGTCGAGGACGGAAACCGGGTGTTGCTCTCGGCGTTCACCAACCGCGCGGTCGACAACGCGCTCGAAGCGCTGCGCGATCAGGGTTTCGAATCCGTTCTCCGGGTGGGGACCGAGACCGGCGTCCGCGGCGATATGCAGGACGTGCGGCTCGTCCAGCGCGGCGACCCGAACGAGAAGGCCGCCGAACTGCGTGACGCCCCCGTCGTCGCCGCCACCACCGCGGCCTGCGGCTCTCGCGTCCTCCGCGAGTGCGAGTTCGACGTGGCCGTCGTCGACGAGGCCTCACAGCTCACGGAGCCGGGCACGCACGCCGCGATCAACCGCGCGGACCGGTTCGTCCTCGTCGGCGACCACGAACAGTTACCCCCGGTCGTGCGCGCCGAGAACGACCTCACGACCTCGCTGTTCCAGCGGCTCATCGAGGCGTACCCCGCCGCGAGCGTCATGCTCGACCGCCAGTACCGGATGAGCCAGCGGATTCAGGCGTTCGCCTCCGCGGAGTTCTACGACGGCGCGCTCCGCCCGGCCACGCCCGAGGTGGCGGGCCAGACCCTCCGCGACCTCGGCGTCGACCCCGCCGACCTCCCCGAGGGGCTCGCGGGCGGCGTCAACTTCGTCGACCCGGACGGGAGCCGCGACGGCAACCGAAACGTTCGGGGGGCCGAGCGCGTCGCCGAGGTCGTCGACGCCTACGTCGCGGCCGGCGTCGACCCGGACGCGATCGGCGTCATCGCCCCGTTCCGCGCGCAGGTCGCGGAGATCGGTCGGCGAACGTCCGTCACGGTCGACACCGTCGACCGGTTCCAGGGCTCCTCGAAGGCGGTGATCGTCGTCTCGCTCGTCGCGACCGGCGACCTCGACGGCCCCATCTTCGAGGACCACCGGCGGATGAACGTCGCGCTCACCCGAGCCAAAAAGCAGTTGACGCTCGTCGGCGACGCCGGCGCGCTCGCCTCGGAGCCGTTCTACGAGCGGATGCTCGACTGGGCGCGGCGGTGAGGCGGTCGCCGCGCCGTCCGTATTTATACGCCTACTCCTCGCTCGCGTCGGGCCCCGTCTCGGTGACGATCCCCGGTTCCTTGCTGGCGATGACGACCATCCGGTCGGTGAGGTCCTCGATCGTGTTCGCGAGCTCGTCCAGCAGGATCGCGAGCTCCCGGTAGACGAGCGGCTGGTCGATCCCGTCGTCGGCGAAGGCGGTCGCGATGGCGTCGTTGCGGAGGTCGTCGCACTCGCTCTCCAGCCCGCGGATCGACTCGATGCCGTCCGTGAGCGTCTCGGCCGCGTCGCTGCGCGCGAGCCCGCGGACGAACCGCTCGACCACGTCGACGAGGACCGCGACCATCTCGACGATGCGGGTGGCCATCTCGCGCATGTCGCGGAACGGGGCCGCGTCGGCCTCGGGCCGCATCATGGTCACCTCCTGAACGATCCGCTCGGTGTGGTTCGCCACCACGTCGAGCTCCTTGTAGAAGTCGAGCAGCGCGGACTCGTTGAAGTTGATCCGCGTGTTCAGGAGGCCGATGTCGTCCGGCCCGGCGTCGGTGATGAGTCCGGTGATCTCCCGGACCAGCTCGTCGCACTCGCTCTCGACCGCGGCGATCTCGTCGACCGTCTCGCGGGCGGACCCGTCCTCGGCGTACTCGTCGAGGGCCCGCGGGAGCAGGGCGACGCAGTCGTCGACCCGGTCGAGGTACGTCACGGTGCGTGACTCCAGCCGCGCTCCGAAGCCGGCGTCGGTGGACATGTCCGGATCCACGCGCGTCAGAAGTAAAGAGGTTCCCTCGCGTTTCGTCGATCGTGAGGGTTTCTGCGGCCGGTCTGCGGGCGGCCCGCTCGCCCCGGTGGGCGCGCTCCCGCCGGCGTCAGCGGCTTCGCTCGCTTATAAGTCGTCGGCCGCGTCGAGCGCCGCCTCGATATCGGGCGCGTCGAACCACGCCCGCCCGGTGTAGGCGTTGGTCCCGGCCGCGTACAGCTCGGAGACCGCGTCGACGACCGCCGGCGGGAGGGGGTCGGGGTCGCGCTCGCAGAGTTCGCGCCAGTCGTCGATATCGCGCTCGGCGACTGCCGACTTCGCTTCCGTGACTGCCTCGACCCACTCGGAGTCGTTCGCCCGGTACCACTGGCGGACGACCTCTTTGGAGATGCCTCGCCCGCCGTACGAGAAGCGGTTCTCGTCGAACGTGCCGACCACGTCGGCGACGCGGAGTTGGCCATCGGAGTACAGACACTCGATCTTGCCGTCGTCGTGGGCGAAGCCGGCCGCCTCCGCGCGCTCGGTGACGACGCGGTTCACGTCCAGCGCGAGCGATTCGAGGGCGTCGACGTCGGCGGTGCCCGCGATCCGGTCCGCCTCCTCGCGGGTCAGGTAGCGGTCCTGCTCCTCGTACTTCGTGGAGAACTCCACGACTGGTTCCGGGAGGTCCACGGGCTCGTCGGGCCACTCGTCGGCGTCGATGGCGGGATCGGAATCCAGGCCGAAGTCGGCCGGGGCCGCCCGGCGGCGGAGACTGGACCCGATCGGGACGCGGTTCCGGAAGACGACCTCCAACGGGACGAGGTAGTTCGCTCCGCCCGCGGCGTGGAACGCGTCGTAGTCGTAGCCGGCGTCCGGGCCCTCGTACGGGAGGTCGGGGACCTGCGTCAGATCGATTGCCATCTGCGTCGGCGGGGCGGTCGCGTCGGCGAGGGGGACGACCGCGTCCGACTCGCTCCCGGCCTCGTCGCCCGACTCGCCCGGGTCGACCACGCCGCGGTAGTGGGTCGGAACCCCCTCGGACTCCAGCAGTTCGAAGTTGAACGCGCCCATCGTACAGAGGCTCGCGCCCTTCCGCGGAACCGCGTCGGGCATCTGCCCCCAGTCGAACACCGAGTACGCGTCCGTGAAGACGAACCGACCGCGGCCGAGGGAGTCGGCGGTCGCGGGCTCGTCGACGCGGAACTCCTTGACGCTCGTCATACCTCATCCCGCGACCGCCTCCCCCATGAACCTTTCACTTACGTGGTCACCTCTCGCGTCTGTGCCGGACATCGATCCACGAGCGTGGGGGTACTCGGCGCGTCGCCACCCGCGACTGCATCGAAAGGACCACACCCCTCGCGGGCGCATCGCCGACCATGCACGAGGCGCGCGAGGTCGTCGTCCTCCGGTACGGCCACCGACCCGGACGCGACGACCGCATGACGACTCACGTCGGGCTCACCGCCCGAGCGCTCGGAGCCGACCGCGTGGTGTTCCCCGACAACGCCGGCCAGTCCGCGGAGACGGTCCGAGACATCACGGACCGGTTCGGCGGCCCGTTCGCGGTCGAACTCCGCGAGGACCAGAAGGCGATCGTCAGGGACTGGGACGGCGTCGTCGTCCACCTCACGATGTACGGCGAGCGCGTCCAAGACGTCGAGGCGGAGGTCCGAGAGGCGGTCGGACTGCCGGACGAGAGAGCCGAGGCCGACGCCGAAGCAGACCCGACCGCGCCGCGGGACCTCCTCGTGGTCGTCGGCGGGGAGAAGGTCCCGTGGGCGCTCTACGAGCGCGCAGACTTCAACGTCGGCGTGACGAACCAGCCGCACTCCGAGGTCGCCGGCCTCGCCGTCTTTCTGGACCGGCTGTTCGCGGGCGAGGAACTGGAGCGCGAGTGGGTCGACGCCGACCGCCGGGTGATGCCCGAGGCGACGGGGAAGACGGTCGTGGACGCGGGAGAGACTGGAGACGCGAACGACGCGGGCGACGAGTCGGCCTGACCCCGTCGGCGACGCGATCTTTTATTCGGTTTATAAATATCGACCGGCGGCGGTCGCCGTGCACTACAGCGCGCGCTTCGAGCGCAACAGCGCCAGTCGGAGGCGCGCCTCCTGCCGACTCGTCCCGCGCACCCGCCCCGTCTCGGCGTCGGCCATGGAGACGAACGACAGCCGGTCGAGGAGGGGCGGCCAGTCGGCGGCGCCCGCTGCCTCGCCGGCGAACGCGACCGCGTTCCCGAGCCCCTCGCGTTCCGTCTCGCCGAAGCGTGCGACCGCGGCGTCGGCGTCGCGGCGCCCGCCGCTCACGTAGAACCGCTCGCCGAGGGCGGCGGGGACCCACGCCGGCAACAGCACCAGCCACAGGAGGACCCCGGCGAGCGTGTACGCCTTCGCGGGGATTCGATTCCGCTCAGGCTCGTACCCATGGATCCGGTTCACGCGCCGGTCGGCCGCCGTCCGGTCGGTGCGGCGGCCGACGAGCAGCGTCGCCAGCAGCGCGACCGTCTCGACGAGCGCCAGCGCCGGGAGCAGGGCCGTCGTGAGCGTCGCCTCGCGCGTCCGGAGGCGAACGAGGCCGTGCCGGATCGCGGCGTCGCGGTCGGCCTTCGGAAGCGAGAGCAGGCGCGTGGAGACGACCAGCCGCGAGCCGCGGTAGCCGTCGGCGACGGCGACGTTGACGGCGTCGGCCCGGACGACGGTCACCTCGGGGACGGCCACGCCGACCTCGTCGGCGATGGTCTCGACGCGGTCGGCGACGAAGTCGGCCGGGCGGTCGTCGAGTTCCGCCTCGGGCAGCCGGGCGATCCGCCGGTCGACGAGGACCGGGCCGAGAAGCGCCGACGCGCCGAGACCGAGCCCCGCCGACGCGAGCGCGGCGACGAACACGGGCGGGACACCCCCGAACGCGCCGGGACCGAGCACGCCCAGTCCGGCCGGTCCGAGGAGGACGGCCGCGGGGAGTAGCGGCGCCGCGACGAGAAGCGGCGGGACCGTCGCGAGCAGGGCGGCGGCCAGCGTCCGACGGACGCGGGCTCGGTCGGCCGGGCCGGGTGCGGGTCGGGAGTCGCTCATCACGCACAGGTGGTCCGAGTGGCGTGGTAAAACTTTGCCGGAGCCGCGGTTGAGCGTCGCCGGCGACCCCGCCGCTTGAGGGGACGACGGTGGCCCTTTCGGAGCTTTTAACCCGATTCCGCCGCCAGTTTCAGGTAATGGCTTTTGAGGATCTACTGAACGACCCCGTCATCCAAAAGTACCTCCACGAGCTGGTGGGGCCGACGGGGATGCCGGTCGCGGCCGCGCCGCCCGACGGCGAGGTCACCGACGAAGAGTTGGCAGAGGAGCTCGGACTGGAGCTCAACGACGTCCGACGCGCGCTGTTTATCCTGTACGAGAACGACCTCGCCACCTACCGCCGGGTGCGCGACGAGGACTCGGGCTGGCTCACGTACCTCTGGACGTTCCACTACGACAACATCCCGGAGAACCTCGAAGAGGAGATGTACCGCCTGCTCGACGCCTTAGAGGAGCGCGAGGAGTACGAGCGCACCCACGAGTTCTACCTCTGTGAGGTGTGTTCGATCCGCTTCGAGTTCGGCGAGGCGATGGACTTCGGCTTCGAGTGCCCCGAGTGCGGCTCTCCGGTCGAAGCGATGGAGAACGACCGGCTCCGCGAGGCGATGGGACAGCGCGTCGCGGAGCTCCGTGACGAACTCAACGTGGACGTGACCGGCTAATGGTCGTCCTCGCAACCAAGTGCTACGTCGAGGGCGACGCCCGCGACCGCGCACTCGACGGCATGGGATCGCTGGTCGCCAACGACATCGGCGAGCTCGACGTAGAGTGGAACGTCGGCGTCCGCGACGACGACTTCGTGCAGGTCGACGTGAGCGGCGAGGACGCCGAAGTCGCCCGCAACGTCCTCGCGGAGACGTGGGGCGAAATCGTCGCCCACGACGAGGGGTTGACGGCCGGCGAAGAGTACGTCGGGACGCTCGAATCGTGGGACGACGACGGCTTCGTCGTCGACGCCGGCGTCGACGTGCGGATTCCGGCCGACGATATCGGCCTCGGTAGGGGGTCGCCCCAGCAGGTCGTCGAGCGCTTCGGGCTGGTCCAACACCTCCCGGTCAGGTTCGTGTACGGCGGCGACGTCGGCGACCCCGACGCCGACCCGAGCCGGCTGTCGGACGCCGAGCGCGACCGACTGTACGACTGGCAGCGCGGTGACGGCCGCCTCAACGTCAACTCGGCGACCCGCGGCGAGGTCCGCGCGACCGTGAACCGCGCCGGACACGCCCAGGACATCATCACCGTCGACCGACTCGGCCTCTTAGAGCAGAGCGTCGTCTGTACCGAAGACACCGACCCGCCGGGGCTGTTGGCCGCCATCGGCTCGTATCTCCCGGCGGAGATGCGCTGTGTCGTCTGAGCCGTGAACCGACGCTTCGCCCTCGCGGTCGCCGTCGTCGCGCTGCTGGCCGTCAGCGCCGGCTGTCTCACCTACGTCAACGACGGCGGCGACGTCGCCAACGAGACGCTGGACGCCGAGCCGCCGCAGGCGTACGACTTCGCGACCGACCGCGACGCGGCGATCAACCTCTCGTCGGGCACCCAGTACACCGTCGTGTACAACGTCTCCGGCGTCGACGAGATCCGGTTCTACAGACAGACGCCGTATCAGGGCGATCTGCCCTTCGAGTTCGAGGCGTTCCGGTACCAGTACCCCGACGGCGAGGTGATAAACGGGACCGAGTTCCGCGCCCGCGGCGGCGAGGTCGACCGGACGCCCGACGAGACGTGGGTCCGGTTCGCCCCCGAGATGGAGGGCGGCCGTATGGCGCTCTCCGCCGCCGGCTCGCCCCGCCGGTTCACGACGCTCACCTACGTCGAAGGGTCGTACGCCGTGACGCTCCCGCCCGGCTTCAGCACCGAGGTGCCCATCGTCGGCCACATCTCACCGCGCGATCACGAAATCGAGACGGTCGACGGTCGCGACCGGATCACCTGGGACTCCGTCACGAGCGGGTCGGTCGTGGTCCAGTCGTACCGCGAGACCGATCTGGTCGTCTTCGGGGTCATCCTCGTCATCGCCGCCGTCGCCGCCGTCGTCGGGACGGTGTATTTCCGACGGCAGCTGGCGGAGCTGCGCGAGCGACGCCTGGAGATGGGCCTCCGCGACTCCGACGACGAAGAGTAGCCGACGCCGGGCCCCTCGACCGACTGACGCCCTTTTTACTGTGCGCCGCCATGAGCGAGCATGGACGCCGCAATCGTCACCGTCGGGGACGAACTCCTCGTCGGCGACACCGAGAACACGAACGCGACGTGGCTCTGCGATCGGCTCGACGCCCGCGGCGTGTCGGTCCGGCGGGTGACCGTCGTCCCGGACGAGGTCGGCGAGATAGCGCGCGTCGTCAACGAGTACCACGCCGAGTACGACGCCGTGATCGTCACCGGCGGGCTCGGACCCACTCACGACGACGTGACGATGGACGCGGTCGCGGCCGCGTTCGGGCGCGACCTCGTCGCCAACGACGAGGCCGCGGCGTGGCTCGCAAGTCAGGGGTACAGCGCGGACGATCTCGTCGCCGAGACCACGCACCTCCCGGCCGACTGCCGTCCCCTCCCCAACGAGGCCGGCGTCGCCCCCGGCGCCGTCGTCGAGGCCGTGTACGTCCTCCCCGGCGTGCCGACCGAGATGAAAGCGATGTTCGAATCGGTCGTCGAGGAGTTCGAGGGGGCGCGAACGCACACCGTCACCGTCGACGTCGACGAACCGGAGAGCGAACTGATCGATCGGTTCGCGGCGCTCCGGGAGGCGTTCGACGTGGCCGTCGGGTCGTATCCCGGCGAGAGCGTTCGGGTGAAAATCACGGCGTCGAGCGTCGACGAAGCCGAGCGCGCCGCAGAATGGGTCCGCGAGCGGTCGACGCTGGTCGATCCAGAAACGTAGCGACGATGCGCGCGACTAGCGGTACAGGTACGCGAGCCACACCGCGGTGACGGCGAGGCTCGCGACGAGCACGGCGGTCGCGGTCGCGTCGATCGGAAGCGGCTCGGCCGTGACGACTTCGAGGAGCATACGTCGCGGTTGTTCTGGGGGCATCTTAAGTATTGATCTTCCCGCGTCGAGACGCGGCCTGCTTTAGGGCTCGCCGGCGTAGGGTCGGGTATGCACGTCGGATTCGTGGTGAACCCGGTCGCCGGGATGGGCGGCCGCGTCGGGTTAAAAGGCACCGACGGGAAGGTCTCGGAGGCGGTCGCTCGCGGCGCCGAGCCGCGCGCACCGGACCGGGCTCAACGAGCCGTCTCGCGGCTCGCCGCGATCGCGCCTGAGACGCGCCTTTCGACTGCCGCCGACCCCATGGGCGAGCGACCGGTCCGCGACGCCGGCTTCGACCCCGTCCGCGTCGTCGACCCGTTCGACGGCGAGCGCCCCGACCCCACCGAGACGACCGCCGCCCACACCGAACGCGTCGTCGAGGCGTTCGTCGCCGGCGACGACCCCGTGGACCTCGTCGTGTTCGTCGGCGGCGACGGGACGGCGGCGGACGTGGCGGCGACGCTGGAGTCGGTCGACTCCGCGGTGCCGATGCTCGGCGTCCCGGCCGGGGTGAAGGTGTACTCGTCCGTGTTCGCCGTCTCGCCGGAGGACGCCGCGACGGTCGCCGCCTCCTTCTCGCGGACCGAGCGACGCGAGGTGATGGACATCGACGAGGACGCCTACCGCGAGGGGTCGGTCCACCCGGAACTGCGAGCCATCGCCCACGTCCCGATCGCGGACGACCTGCAGTCGTCGAAACAGACCGCGAGCGGGACGGTCGAGTCGCTCGCCGAGGGCGTCGCCGCCGACATCCGGGCCCGCGACGGCGAGGGCGTCACGTTCGTCCTGGGGCCGGGATCGACGGTCGGCGCGATCAAGGCCGCGCTCGGCTTCGAGCCGTCGCCCATCGGCGTCGACGTGTGGCGCGACGGCGAGGTGGTCGTTCGCGACGGCACCGAGTCGGCGATCCTCGACGCGCTCGGCGCAGAGAACGTGATCGTCGTCTCGCCCATCGGCGGGCAGGGGTTCGTCTTCGGTCGCGGGAACCCCCAGCTGTCGCCCGCGGTGATCCGGCAATGTGACGTGCGGATCGTCGCCTCGCGGACGAAACTGGACGACGTGCGCGCGCTCCGCGTCGACACCGACGACCCGGAACTCGACGCCGAACTCGCCGGCTGGGTCCGCGTTCGGGTCGGGAAGTTCGAGACGCGGATGATGAAGATCGCTTAAAAGGTGATGAAGATCACTTAAAAACACCGGCGGGCGCGCCGTGTCTGATACGTGTGCGACCGCGCTACGACGCCCGCGGGCCGACCGTGGCTCTGAAGACCGGACCGACCCGTGGTTCTGAAGACCTTACTGACCCGTAATACCGACTAGTCGCCGCCGGCGGCGAGGAAGACGACTTCACCGATCACTATCGCGCCGACCGCCGCGAGCGGGACGGCGAGGACGCCGCCTCCGAGCCCGTATATCGCGACCCCGACGAGCGCTCCGGCGACGAGCACGGCGAGCCGCGAGACGAGCATCCGCATCGGTTCGGAAAGCGAGTCGTACACGGCTGCCGGTCCCGCTGCACGGATAAAAAGCAGCGGGTAATCGGGGGAGGGCAGCAACACGGCGAAAACCCGCCCATGCGACGGCGTTTTAAATTCGGCCACCTAACCATGTTATATGATGACACAGACGGCCGCTCCGGCCGGGCCGCCCGCAGCGACCGCCGGAGTCGGCAGGGGCAACAGGCTTATTCCCGAACCGAGAGGAGTTACGGACAACCCCCGCGAGGAACCATGAACGAAGTCCAACTCGAAGTGGCGAAGGCGTACCCGAACGACTCGGGGCGCGGAATCGCCCGACTCGACCCCGACACGCTGTTGCATCTCAAGCTCTCGCCCGGCGACATCATCGAGATCGAGGGCGCCGAGACCACCGCCGCGAAGGTCTGGCGTGCGGATCGGCAAGACTGGAACACGGACACCGTCCGGATCGACGGGTTCACGCGACAGAACGCCGATGTCGGCATCGGCGAGCGCGTCACCATCCGGAAGGCGGAAGCCGAGAAGGCCGAGACGCTCGTGCTGGCCCCGCCCGAGGAGGCGTCGGTGCAGTTCGGCTCCGACGCGGCCGGCATGGTCAAACGCCAGATCCTGAAGCGTCCGGTCGTCGAACGCGACATCGTCCCGGTGATGTCCTCGACGAACCACCCGTTCATGCGGTCGCCCGGACAGGCGATCCCGCTGATCGCGGTCGAGACCGAGCCAGACGGCATCTGCATGATAACCGAAGACACCGAAGTCGAGCTCCGCGAGGAGCCGATCTCGGGCTTCGAGAAGACCGGCGGCGGCATCACCTACGAGGACATCGGCGGGCTCCAGTCGGAGATCCAGCGCGTCCGCGAGATGGTCGAGCTGCCGATGAAACACCCGCAGATCTTCTCGAAACTCGGCATTGAGCCGCCGCAGGGCGTCCTCTTACACGGTCCGCCGGGCACCGGGAAGACCCTGCTCGCGAAGGCGGTCGCCAACGAGACGTCGGCGTCGTTCTTCTCGATCGCCGGCCCGGAGATCATCTCGAAGTACTACGGCGAGTCCGAACAGCAGCTCCGAGAGATCTTCGAGGACGCCAAAGAGGAGAGCCCGAGCATCATCTTCATCGACGAACTCGACTCGATCGCCCCCAAACGTGAGGACGTGACCGGCGAGGTCGAGCGCCGCGTCGTCGCCCAGTTGCTGACGATGATGGACGGGCTCGAAACCCGCGGCCAGGTGGTCGTCATCGGCGCGACGAACCGGGTCGACAGCGTCGATCCCGCCCTTCGCCGTCCCGGTCGGTTCGACCGCGAGATCGAGATCGGCGTCCCCGACGAGGTGGGCCGCAAAGAGGTTCTCCAGATCCACACCCGCGGGATGCCGCTCTCGGACGACGTGAGCTTGGACCACCTCGCCGACGAGACGCACGGGTTCGTCGGCGCCGACATCGAGAGCCTGACCAAGGAGGCCGCGATGAAGGCGCTGCGGCGGTACCTCCCCGAGATCGACTTAGACGACGAGGAGGTGCCGCCGAGCCTGATCGACCGGATGATCGTCAAACGCGACGACTTCTCGGGCGCGCTCACGGAGGTCGAGCCCTCCGCGATGCGGGAGGTCCTCGTCGAACTCCCGAAGATATCCTGGGAGGACGTGGGCGGTCTCAGCGAGGCCCAACAGCAGGTCCAGGAGTCGGTCGAGTGGCCGCTCACGACTCCCGAGAAGTTCGACCGGATGGGCGTCGACGCCCCGAAGGGCGTGCTGTTGTACGGCCCGCCGGGGACCGGCAAGACGCTGATGGCGAAGGCGGTCGCCAACGAGACGAACGCCAACTTCATCTCGGTCAGAGGGCCGCAGCTGCTCTCGAAGTGGGTCGGCGAGTCCGAGAAGGCGATCCGGCAGACCTTCCGCAAGGCGCGGCAGGTGAGCCCCACGATCATCTTCTTCGACGAGCTCGACAGCCTCGCGCCGTCGCGCGGTCAGGAGATGGGGAATAACGTCTCCGAGCGCGTCGTCAACCAGCTGTTGACCGAGCTCGACGGGTTAGAGGAGATGGGCGACGTGATGGTCATCGGCGCCACCAACCGGCCCGACATGATCGACCCCGCGCTGCTCCGCTCGGGCCGGTTCGACCGCCTCGTGATGATCGGCCAGCCGGACCAGGGCGGTCGCGAGCAGATCCTCGACATCCACACGCAGGACACGCCGCTCGCGCCCGACGTGAGCCTCCGGGAGATCGCCGAGATCACAGACGGGTACGTCGGCTCCGACCTGGAGGGTATCGCCCGCGAGGCCGCCATCGAGGCGCTGCGCGACGACGACGACGCCGAGGACGTGGAGATGAAGCACTTCCGGCGCGCGCTGGAGTCGGTGCGCCCGACGATCACCGACGACATCCTCGCGTACTACGAGGAGGTCGAAGAGCAGTTCAAGGGCGGCAACGGCAACGCCTTACGCGACACCGGCGGCCGGATCGGGTTCCAGTAGAGCCGGCCTCGTCGCCCGGTCGTCGGGTCGGTCGCTCGGTCTGCAGTTGTCTTTCGCCCCGCCGCCTGTTGTCTCGTTCCGCTTCTTTTAACCCCGCAAGCGACCAACACGGACTATGTCCCAGCCGCGCGTTCCGGGCGGTGACGAGCACACTATCGAGTTGCCCTGCGGTCAGACGATAGCGGCCGGCACGCTGGATTTGGGAATGCGCGAGTACGAGTGTGACTGCGGCGAGACGCACGGAGTCGTGATGGACGTCCACCCGCCCGAGCGGTTCCTCCCCGAGTTCCTCGTCGAGGTCCTCCGTGAGGCCATCGAGACGACGAGCGAGGAGATGCCGGAGTTCGACACCCCGCACCTGCTCGGCGTCGTGTTAGAGGAGTTCCCCGAGGCGGTGACGGCCCACGACGCCAGCGAGAACGCGGACGTGGGGTACGCGATGGTGTGGATCACCGAGTTCGACTCCCGCCGGCTCCACGAGGTCGTCGTCGAACTCGTCGTCGAACTGATGGAACACGCCGTCAGCCACGCCGACGACGACGAGGCGCTCTCGTCGTTCGAAGAGGAGATGGTCGAGTTCGACGTGGCGGCGTTCGTCGACCAGTACCGCGCGGAACGCGATCTCGAGGCCGAGGACCCGTACGCCTGATCGCAGACCGCGGTCCCGGCCGAGACGGCTCGTAGCGCCCGCTGTCTGACAGTTGTCCGACTCTTGTCTCACTGAACGCTATATGTTCGGGTCACCTACGTAAGACGTATGAGAGCCGGTGATTACGACCGGTACGACCGACTCTACGCCGTGCTCGCCGACGCCGACGAGCCGCTGACGGCGCGCGAGATACTCGCGCTCGCCGGCGAATGCGAGGAGATAGACAACCCGCACCGCGTCGCCACCGTGTTGGGTCGGTGGGCCGAGCGCGGCGAGGTCGAGGTCATCGCCGACCACCCGTACCGGTACCGACTGGAGGCGTGACCGTCACGCCGCCGGCAGTGAGACGGGCAGTCAATCCCGTCCGAACCGAAGCGCCCCATCTGCCGGGTCGAGCGTCGCGACCGCGCCAAGCGGCAGCGGAAAGGACGGTTCGGTGTGGCCGAAATCGTAGCCGAAGCCGGCAACTGCGTCGGGCGCGTACCGTTCGAGTTCCCGAGTGACGACGCTGTTCAGTTCGTCGGGGTACGTCTCAGGGTTCGGGTCCCACTCGAGTGTCGGCGCGTTGGTCCGCGGTCGACCGAGTATCACACCATCGAACCGCTCCAACAGCCCGCGTTCGCCCATGGCACGGAGCGTATAGCCAACTTCGCGCGGCGGCGGTACGTCCTCGGACGTCTCCAGCGCGAGGATGCTCCCGTCAAGACGCTCGGGATTTGGAAGGTACCGATCCGTTTGGAGGTGCCATTTTATGATTGCGAAGGTGCCGCCCCAGACCCGGCCGCTGACCGGTTCATCGCCCCCCGCCTCGGGTCCAACCCACGTCTCAGGTGCGGGAGTATCACGCCACTCGCGGGGGTCGCGTGTCTCGAAATCGAACCAGTCGTCGGTCCACTCCGGGGCAGGCTCAACGGGGCCGAGCGACTCCTCGAACAACGCACGCTGGAGATACCGAGCCGTGTAGGAGTGCAGTTCGCCGTCACAAATCACGTCCGGGTGGATGCAGGCCCCGAAGCTGACGATTCCGTGGTTCCACAGGAGCAGCCGGAGGTTGTCGTTGTCACTGTAGCCGAAGAACCGGGTAGGGTTCGCTGCAAGTATATCGCCGTCAAGGTGCCGGAGGACACGGAGCTGGTCGTCGCCGCCAGTGTACGCCATCACAGCGCCGACCGCCGAGTCTGCGAAGGCGTCCTCAATGTCGGCCGCGCGCGCCGCGGGCGATGCCGGTTCGTCGCTGTCCGGAGTTGCGGTTGGGAACACCCGCGTCTCAGCGCCGAGCGCCGCGAGCCGGTCGCGACCGATCTGTAGCTTTGTCTCGTCGGTGGGCCGCGAGGGCGCGACAATCGCGACCACCTGCTCGTCTCCGAGCGGCGGTGGCGTCGTGAACGACATATCGAGTGGGTGGAGCCCCTCGTCGGATAAATAACCCGAACGAATGGTAACTCACTGCACACGCCATGAGACGACATACCTTGCGAAAATCGCAAACTCGTTGCGAGATTCGTATTCTATCGCCGACCTTATTACGATGAGCGTATTCCGTCCGCGTAATGAGCGAGGACCGGACGATACTACTCATCGGCAGCGGACCGATCCAGATCGGACAGGCGGCCGAGTTCGACTACTCCGGCGCACAGGCGTGTCGCGCCCTTCAGGAAGAGGGCGCTCGCGTCGTCTTGGTGAACTCGAACCCCGCGACGATCATGACCGACCCGGAGACCGCCGACCGCGTGTACATCGAGCCGATCACGCCCGAGGCGATTTCGGAGGTCATCCGCATTGAGGAGCCGGACGGCGTCATCGCTGGCCTCGGCGGCCAGACCGGACTCAACGTCACCGCCGAACTCGCCGAGGAGGGAATCTTAGACGAGTACGACGTCGAGGTGATGGGAACGCCGCTCGACACGATTTACGCGACGGAGGACCGCGACCTGTTCCGCCAGCGGATGGAGGGGCTCGGCCAGCCCGTACCGAAATCGACCACCATCTCGCTCGACGAGGGCGAGTCGGTCACCGACTTCGACGAGGACGCCTTCCGCGGCCGCGTACAGGACGCGGTCGACGACGTCGGCGGCCTGCCAGTCATCGCCCGGACGACGTACACCCTCGGCGGCTCCGGCTCCGGGGTCGTCGACGAGTTCGAGGAGCTGGTCGAGCGCGTCCGCAAGGGGCTCCGCCTCTCGCGGAACAGCGAGGTGCTGATCACCGAGTCCATCGCCGGCTGGGTCGAACTGGAGTACGAGGTGATGCGGGACGCCGACGACTCCTGTATCATCATCTGCAACATGGAGAACATCGACCCGATGGGGATCCACACCGGCGAGTCGACGGTCGTCACCCCCTCACAGGTCATTCCGGACGACGGCCACCAGGAGATGCGCGACGCCGCGCTCGAAGTGATCCGCGACCTGGGCATCCAGGGCGGCTGTAACATCCAGTTCGCGTGGCACGACGACGGGACGCCGGGCGGCGAGTACCGCGTGGTGGAAGTGAACCCGCGCGTGTCGCGCTCCTCCGCGCTCGCCTCCAAGGCGACCGGCTACCCCATCGCCCGCGTCACCGCGAAGGTCGCGCTGGGCAAGCGGCTCCACGAGATCGACAACGAGATCACCGGCGAGACGACGGCCGCCTTCGAGCCCGCCATCGACTACGTGGTGACGAAGGTGCCGCGGTGGCCCATCGACAAGTTCGACGACGTGGACTTCGAACTCGGCACGGCGATGAAATCGACCGGCGAGGCGATGTCCATCGGGCGGAACTTCGAGGAGAGCCTCCTGAAGTCGCTCCGGTCGTCCGAGTACGATCCGGCGGTCGACTGGGAGACGCTCGACGACGACACGCTGGAGACCGAGTACGTCGAACGCCCCTCGCCCGACCGCCCGTACGCGATCTTCGAGGCGTTCGACCGGGGGTACTCCGTCGACGAAATCGAGGCGTTGACCGGCATCAAACCCTGGTACCTCGAACGGTTCAAACGCGTCAGCGACACCGCGCAGGCCGCCCAGAACGGCGAGTTCGCGAAGGCGGCGACCACGGGCCACACGAACGCCGAAATCGCCGCCCTCGCCGGCGGCGGCGTCGACGTCGGAACCGTCGAGGAGGACGTCCCCGGCCGGACGTACAAACAGGTCGACACGTGCGCCGGCGAGTTCGCCGCGGAGACGCCGTACTACTACTCGGCCCGCCAGTCCGAGTTCAATCGCGGTCCGTTGAAAGGCGACGCGGCGGCCGGCGAGCTCGTCGTCGACAAGAGCGTCGACAGCGTGGTCGTCGTCGGCGGCGGCCCGATCCGTATCGGGCAGGGCGTCGAGTTCGACTACTGCTCGGTCCACGCGATCCAGGCGCTGCGCGAGCTCGGCATCGAGGCGCACGTGGTCAACAACAACCCCGAGACCGTCTCGACCGACTACGACACCTCGGACGGCCTCTTCTTCGACCCGATCACCGCCGAGGAGGTCGCGGACGTGGCCGAGGCGACCGGCGCGGACGGCGTGATGGTCCAGTTCGGCGGGCAGACCTCGGTGAACATCGGGGAACCGCTCGAAGCCGAACTCGACCGCCGCGGGCTCGACTGCTCGGTGTTGGGGACGAGCGTCGAGGCGATGGACTTAGCCGAGGACCGCGACCGGTTCAACGTCCTGATGGACGAGATGGGCATCGCGCAGCCGAAGGGCGGCACCGCGACGAGCGAGGCGGAAGCACTCGAACTCGCCCACGACATCGGCTACCCCGTCTTAGTGCGCCCCTCCTACGTCCTCGGCGGGCGCGCGATGCGGGTCGTCGAGAGCGACGCCGAATTAGAGGAGTACATCGAGGAGGCGGTTCGGGTCTCGCCCGATAAACCAATCTTGGTCGACCAGTTCCTCGACGACGCGGTCGAACTGGACGTCGACGCCGTTGCCGACGGCGAGGACGTGCTGCTCGGCGGCGTGATGGAACACGTCGAGAGCGCGGGGGTCCACTCCGGCGACTCCGCCTGCATGATCCCGCCGCGCTCGTTGGACGACGAGACCATGGCGCGGGTCCGCGAGGTCACCGAGGACATCGCCCACGCGCTCGACACGGTCGGCCTACTCAACGTCCAGTTGGCGGTGACCGGCGTCGGCGACGACGCCGACAGCGAGGTGTACGTGTTGGAGGCGAACCCGCGCTCCTCGCGGACGGTCCCGTTCGTCTCGAAGGCGACGGGCGTCCCCATCGCGAAACTGGCCGCGAAGGTGATGACCGCCGACCTGTCGCTCGCCGACCTCGACGTCGACGAGCAGATCCCCGAACACCGCAGCGTGAAGGAGGTCGTCCTCCCGTTCGACCGGCTGCCGGGCTCGGACCCGCGGCTCGGCCCGGAGATGAAATCGACCGGCGAAGTGATGGGCACGGCGACCTCGTTCGGCAAGGCCTACGACAAGGCGCAAGACTCCACGGGCAAGCCGATCCCCGAGTCCGGCACCGCCGTCGTCGACCTCTCCGCGGAGGAGTTCCCCGATCCCGGCACCGACGCCGGCGAGGCGCTGGTCGAGGGGTACGCCGAACACTTCGAGTTGAGCGAGGCGACGGACCTCATCGAGGCCGCGAAGCGCGGCGAGATCGATCTTATCATCTCCCGGCAGCGCGAACTGCTCGAAGTCGCCGTCGAAGAGGAGATCACGTACTTCTCGACCGAGGCCTCCGCGACGGCGGCGCTTGAAGCGCTCGACCACGCCGGCGACGACCTCGACGTGATGGCGGTCTCCGACCGGCCGAAGCGCGTCGAGAACTGGGGCGCCGCGGAGTAGTCGCCGTCGCGACTCGGTCGAACGCTCGCTCTTTTTGACTCGTGAGGGCGCCACCCCTCGATTTATAGGGTGTATTTAAGCCAGATGCCGGCGAGTCGTTACAGTGTGACTACACAACTACTCCAGGGAGGCTTGCTCGCCGACCCGGTCGGTTCCGTGGTATCGGTCGTCGTGACCATCGTGACGTTCGTCGTCTCGTTTCTCGTGCTCTACCTCGTTGGGAAGTCGATCCTCGTCAGGACGACCAAAGAGGCGCTGAACCAACGCGACTACTCGCCGGCCATCGTCAGCCTCTCGTCCAGCATCTCGGGGGCGATCGCGCTGTTCGCGGCCGTCGCCATCGCGGCGACCGTGGCCGGGTTCCCGATGATCCTCGGGGCCTTCGCCACCATCTTCGGCGCGCTCGCCTTGGGGTTCGCGTTCGCGGCGAGCGACATCGTCCAGAACTTCGTCGCCGGCGTGTTCATCCTGAAGGACAAACCCTTCGAGATCGGCGATTACATCGAGTGGGACGGTAACGGGGGGATTGTCCGCGAGATCGACCTCCGCGTCTCGAAACTCGACACGTGGGACAACGAACAGCTCACCGTGCCGAACGGCGACCTCGCCAACGCGGTCGTCAAGAACGTGCAGGCCAACGACACCCGGCGGGTCACCGTCGACTTCGGGGTCGACTACGGCACCGACGTGGACCGCGCCCGCGACATTCTCCTCGACGAGGCGGCGAAGATCGACGGCGTCCTCGCCGACCCGGAGCCAGCCGCGCCGCTGACCACGCTCGGCGACTCCGCCATCGTGTTCAACCTCCGGGTGTGGATCGACCCCGCCGAGACCGGCGCCGGCGGCGTCAAACACGCGCTCACGGAGAACGTCATGCACCGCTTCGACGAGGCCGACATCGGGTTCCCGTACCCCCACACCGAACTCGTCGGCTCGCTCGACGTCAACCAGGTCGGTCAGGGCGCGATGGCGGACGACTGACGATTTATAAGGCTTCGAGCGTCGAGCGCTCGACATCGGTCGCCGGCATCGGCTCGCCGCCGTACTCGTCGGTGAACGCGGTCACGTCCCCCTCCTCGCTGAACGGGATCAACTCGGGACCCATTGCCCCGACAACCTCGCTGCGCGCGACGACGGTGAGGGCGGGCATGCGTTCGAACGCCTCGCTTTCGACGTGCGAGGAGAACTGGGTGTCGCCGCCCTCGGTGAACACCTCGTACTCGACCGACGAGTAGTCGGTGAGAAACGCCGCCTCGACCGTCCGCCCCTCGGCCTCGGCGTCGAAGCGATACCGGTACGTACAGGTGCTGCTACAGAACTGCCCCGGTCGCCCGCCCTCCGGCTCGTCGTCCGCGAAGTGGATCTGCCCGACCGGACCGGGGTGGTCCTCGATTATCATCCCGCACTGGTCGCAGGCCCGCTCCCCGTCGAGCGAGACCGGCGTGATCGACGCGTTCTCGCCGCCGGAACAGCCGGCGACGCCGACCGAGAGTCCCGCGGCGGCCCCGGCCAGCAGTCGTCGACGAGAGACGGATCGGTTCGGTAGTTCTGTCATACTTCTCTGTAGGAATTCGTCCGTCTTAGGCCCTCGGGACCGATTCAGCGGTCCGTTCGAGGAACGAACCAAACCGGCTAAACCCCCGGCGACCCAAGCCCTACCGTGACGCGTTTCGACCCGTACGGCGAACTCCCGCGCGCGCTCCGGCTCGCGCTCGTCGCCGCCCTCCTCGTCGCGGTCGTCGCGACGGCGGGCGCGTTCGCCGCCGACCCCGAGTCGGCCGCACCCTCGCCGGTGGCCTACGACGACGTGGTCGAACTCGGGCTCTCCTCGGAGGCGGACGCGCTGATGGCCGGATCGGCGCGCGTTCCCCGGACGCAGGTCTTCTACTCACAGCTGCAGTACGTGGTCGGCTACAACGGCGTCGAGTCGTTCGCGGCCACTCTCGAAGGCGATCGGACCGACCGCCAGTTCGGTTACCCCGTCGCCGCCTACGTCGAGACGTTCGACGAGGCCCGGCCGGGAACGACCGACGCGGGGCTGTTCGCGGCCGAGTTCGCCGGCGAGTGGACGCCGGCCTCTGAGGCGGTCTACGTCGTCGGCAGCGACGCCCGAAGCCCGGCGGGCGAGACGGTCGTGCCCTTCCGCGAGCGCTCGGCGGCCGAGGCGTTCGTCGCCGACCACGGCGGCCGCGTCGTCGACTGGGCGGCGGTCCGGCGCGGGTCGTTCGGCACCGACTCCGCGGCGACGGTCCGGGCGATGGCGCCGGAACGCTGGGCCGCGGCGGACGAGCGGATCGCGGCCGCCGACCGGCGCGCCGACCGGCCGGTCTCGGTCGTCGTCGGGACGGACGCGCCGACGGTCGCGGCGGCGGTCGCGGCGGCCCCGCCGAACACGACGGTCGCCGTCCCGCCGGGCACCTACACCGAGACCGTGACGATCACGAAGTCGATAACGGTCGCCGGCGAGGGCGCGCGGATCAGCGGGAACGGCACCGGGTCGGTGATCACGGTCCGGGCGCCCGACGTGGCGATCACGGGGGTGTCGGTCGACGGGAGCGGGGGGCAGACGCGCGACCCGGAGGCGGCCCGCCAGGAGCGCGACGCCGACGGCGAGGCGTGGGACACGAACATTCAGCTCGGCTACGGCCACGGCGACGCGGGGATTCGCGCGATCGGCGCGCCCGGACTCTTCGTCGACGACGTGCGGATCGACGCGAACGCGAGCGGGCTGCTCCTCCGGGAGGGCTCCGACGCCGTGGTCCGGAATCTCCGCGTCAACGGGACGGATGCGTGGCAGGACGGCTTCATGGGAATCGCGGGGATGCAGTCGCGGGTGACGGTGACCGACAGCACGTTCGAAGGCGGCCGCGACGGTATCTACCTCCACCGCGCCGACGGCTCGGTCGTCAGGAACTCCACGTTCACCGACAACCGGTACGGGACGCATCTCATGTACACGGGCGACGCGTTGATCGCCGACAACACCTTCAGAAACGAGATTTTCGGCGGAATCACCGTGATGACGCGTCCTTCCGGTAACGCAATCGTCGGCAACGACGTGCGGAACTCCAGCGCCGGCCTGCAGGTCTCCGGCACCCGGACGTATCTCGGGTACAACACCCTCGTCGGCAACGAGCTCGGCTTCTCGACCAGCGCTCGCGGCTCGCTGTACGAGCGCAACGTGGCCGCGAACAACGAACTCGGCGCGCGCGCCACCACGGTCGTCCCGTCCAGCCGGATCGTGGAAAACGACTTCGTCGACAACGAGCGACACGCGGCCGCCGGTGCGGGCGCCCTCCGCGTCTGGGCCGACGGCGACCGCGGGAACTACTGGACGGGCGCGAACGTCGGGACCCACGCGCCCGGCGAGCGGGCGTACCGACCGACGGCCCCGGTCGACGCCGCGCTCCACCGCGAGGTCGCCGCGGTCGCGGTTCGTGAGTCTCCCGCCGTCGCGCTCCTCGACCGGCTCCGCGGCACCGTTCCGGGGGCGCGCTCGGGGAGCATCATCGACCCCTCGCCGGCGGTGAGCCCGTACTCCCCGGACCGGGTCGACGCCGCGCTCGCCCCCGACGCGGGGCCGGTTCACGGCGACTGGCGCGAGGCGCTCGCCGAGGCCGACACGAGTGCGGATGGCGGCGACGAGACGGACGGTGACGAGATGGGCGACGGAGACACCGACACCGATGTCATGAACGCACGCGAGACCGACGCGACGGCGACCGGCAGCGACTCCCGACCACCGCGAGCGGACCCGGCGACCACGCCGGCTCGGGGTGAGACGAGTGTCTGAATCCTCCCTCGCGACCCTCACAGAGGTCACTCGTACCTACGGCGGCGTGCCCGTCTTGTCCTCGGTGTCGCTCGCGGTCGACCCCGGCCTCACCGCCGTCGTCGGCCCGAACGGCTCCGGGAAGTCGACGCTGCTTCGAGTGTTGGCCGGCGCGACGGAGCCAACCGCGGGGACGGTTCGCGTGCCCGAGGCGGCGGGCGCGAAGCCGGTCGGCTACCTCCCGCAGCGGGTCCCCTTCCGAGACGGGTTCACGGCCCGCGAGACGCTGGCGTTCTACGCGCGACTCGTCGACGACGACCCCGACGCGGCGCTGGACCGCGTCGGACTCGCCGACGCCGCAGAAAAGCCCGTCGAGGCGCTCTCGGGCGGGATGCGCCGGCTGCTCGGCATCGCGCAGGCCGTCCTCGGCGACCCGTCGCTCGTCGTCCTCGACGAACCGGCGAGCGGCCTCGATCCGGGGATGCGAGAGCGCGCGTTCGGCGCGGCGGCAGACCGGGCCGACGGCGACACGGCGGTCGTCCTCTCCTCGCACGCGCTCGACCTCGTCGACGCTCACGCCGACCACGTCGTGGTGATGCACCGGGGACGCGTCGCCGCCGCGGGGCCGCGCGATGCGGTACTCGACGAGTACGGCGTCGCCGACGTGGGAGCGCTGTATCGGGTCGTCGCCGGCGACGCGAGACGGGGAGCCGGCGCCGCTGACGAGGGCGAGGGCGGCGACGGAACTGACCGAGACGGCGCCAACGCCGAGGAAAGCGCCGGCGAGGAGTCCGACGCGGCGGTCCACGTCACGGGGGTGTCGGACCGATGAGCGCTGCGACCGGCGTCGCGACCGTGTTCCGGCGCGAACTCGCCACGGTCGCCCGAACGCCGGGCTACGGCGTGTTGGCGGTCGGTCTGCTCGTTGCCGTCGGCGGCCTCGTCGCGGCGGGCGGCGGGGGCGCGACCGGGTTCGTGCCGGCGGTCGTCGACCTGCTCCTCCCGACCGAGGCGCTCGTCCCGCTCGCCGCCGTCGTGTTGGGGTATCGTGCGCTGCTCACCGACGGCGCGAGCGGCGAGCTCGCGGTGATCCGGACGTACCCGGTCCGGGTCGGCGAGTACGTCGCCGGCGTGCTGCTGGCGCGGGTCGTCGCGCTCGTGGGGGTCGTGGGCGTCCCGTACGCGGTCGTCGGCGTCGTGGTCTGGCTGACCGCCGCGCCGGACACGGGCATCTTCGCGACCCACTCCGGAATCGACTCGCCGGTGCTGTACCTGCGGTTCCTCGCCTTCGTCCTCCTCTTCGGGGCGGCGTACGTCTCGCTCGCGGCGGCCGTCTCGGCGCTGGCGTCGAGTCGGCGCAGCGCCATCGCGCTCGGCGTCCTCGCGCTCCTCGCCGGGGTCCTCGGCGGCGACCTCCTGTTGCTCCGGTCGCTCGGTGCCGGCGCGCCCGCGTCGACGATACCGGGGTCGCTCGCCGTGACGCCGAACGGGGCGTTCCGCGGGCTCGTCTTCGAACACGTGGTCGGCGTCGCCTTCGCGCCGGCCGGCGGGTTCGTCTCGACGACCCGCGCGGTCGGCGCGCTGGTCGGGTGGACGCTCGTCGGCGCCGTCGCCTCCGGGGTCACGCTGGCGTACGGCCGGCGCGTCGACGCGGCCGTCGAGCGGGTCCGGCGCGGGGTCCGGGACTGACCGCGCGTCACTCCGGGGGCGCGTCGCCGCCGACGGAGCCCGGCGCGTACGCGTACACCGCGTAGAGGACGACCGCGGCGATGAGGAAGTCGAGGCTGTGTTCGAGGAAGTGGTGGACCGGCATCGGCACGACGCCGAGGACGGTGCCCGCGCCCACGACCGAACGTGCGAGGAGCGCGCCGACGGCGACGCTTATCAGGGCGTACTGCGCGCTTCGCCGGCGACGGTACGCGACAAGGCTCACGAGAAAGAGGAGCCCCGTCCCGAGACCGGCGACGAACACGACGGCGAGCAGCGGCAGCGATCCCTCTACGCCCCACGCGCCGGCGGCCGCGGTGACGGGAATCGGGTTCACGCTTCTGAGCTGTACGAGCGCACGCGTCAAGAATACACCCCTCGGCCGTTCTCGCGCGAGGGGAACGCCCGCGACCGCTTTATACGCCGATCCGGTAGCGTGTAGCGACCAGCCATGCCGGACACCAGAGCCCGAGTCCGCCGTCACGTCCGCGACACGCCGGGTGTCCACTTCAACCGGGTGAGCCGCGACCTCGACATCGCCACCGGACAGGCGCAGTACCACCTCCGCCGGCTCGTCCGCGCCGACGAGGTCGCGGTCGAGCGTATCGCCGGCCGGGCTCACTACTTCGACCCCGACTTCGACCCGTGGGAGCGGCGCGCGCTCGCCTTCCTGCGTCGGGAGACGGCGCGTGCGATACTCGTCAGGCTCCACGCCGACGGGCCGACGCGGACGACGACGCTCGTCGAGGAACTCGACTTGGCGCGCAGCACGGTCTCGTGGCACGTCTCGAACCTCGCAGAGAGCGGCATCGTCGAGAAGTCCGACGACCGTCCCATGCGCCTCTCGCTCGCTCGCCCCGAACAGACCGCGGCGCTGCTCGACGAGGTGTCGGCGTCGCTGCCGGACCGGATCGTCGACCGGTTCGTCCGGACCGTCGACAGCCTCTTCGAGTGAGCGACGCGCCTTTTATACCCCCTCGACATCGCGCCCCCGTCGTTCGTCGTTCACACCAGATCCGTTAGGGTCGCCCCACGCGTTCGATCGGCCATGGAGAATCTCGGGGTCGTCGAGTCGCTGGGGAGCCGTCTCGTCCTCGCGACGACGACCTGTGAGCCGAGCGGGAGCATCTACGCCGCCGAGCCGCTGAGCCTCGGCGTCTTCCTCCTCGTCGGCCTCCTCGGGGGCGCTCACTGCCTCGGCATGTGCGGCCCGCTGGTCTCGACGTACGCGGACCGGATGCGCGCAGACGGCGCGGACGGGACGGGCGGCCCTCGCGGGCCGGCGGCGGCGACGACCTCACCGTGCGCCAGGTGCGACAGCACGCGCTGTTCAACCTCGGCCGGACCGCGAGCTACGCCACCATCGGCGGCCTCTTCGGGCTCGCGGGGAGCCTCGCGTTCGTCACCGGGCGAACGGTGACGACGGTCGCCGACGACGTACACGCGCTCACGGGGCTGGTCGTCGGCGCGGCCGTGATGGCCATCGGCGTCCGGTACGCGCTCAAACTGGAGATCCAGCGGATTCCGGTGCCGGGAATCGAGGCGGCGTCCGCCGCCGTCACGCACCGGATCGTTCCCCGCGTCGACGCGTGGGTCGGTGACTGGCGGATCGTCGGCCTCGGGGCTGCACACGGGCTCTTGCCGTGTCCGCTCCTGTACCCGGCGTTTCTGTACGCGTTCGTCCAGGGGAGCGCGCTCGGCGGCGCGGTCGCGCTCGCCGCGCTCGGACTCGGGACCGTCCCGGCGATGTTCCTCTTCGGGACCGTGTTCGGCGCCGTGAGCGTCGAGACGCGGATGCGACTCCATCGGGTCCTCGGCGTCGCCTTCGTCGCGCTCGGGTACATCCCGCTCCAACACGGGCTCGCGACGCTCGGCGTCTCGCTGCCGCACCCGCCGATCCCGTACTACGCTCCGTTATAAACGTCGGCGCTCGAACGCCCCGTTCGACGCCCGCACCAGATTGGTTATGGGCGCGCAGGCCGTCAATTTTCGTATGCGACGACGCGCGCTGCTCGGCGGGATCGCCGCGGCGACGACCGGCGCGACCGCCGGGTGTAGCTCCGTCCTCGGCGACCAGCCGGACGGCGTCGTCCTCGATCCGCAGGAAGACCAGATCGCGGACAGCGAGGACCTCGCGTACCCCGCCTACGGCCAGCGGCTCCCGCCCTTCGAACTACGAGACCCGATCGCCGGGGTCACCATCGACAGCGAGGCGATAGACCGGACCGCGGTCGTGACCGGCATCTTCACCTACTGTCCCGCGGAGTGCGGCATCCTCCTCCGACAGCTCGTCGGGGTCCAACGCCGCGTCGCCGAGGCGGGAATCACCGACGAGACGCTGTTTCTCCCGATCACGTTCGACCCCGAACGCGACGACGAGGCGGCGCTTCGCGACAACGCCGCGTCGCTCGGCGTGAACCTCGAATCGGGGAACTGGCACTACCTCCGCCCCGAGACGCCGGAGCGGGCGAAGACGGTGGTACAGGAGCGACTCGGGATCGGCTTCGAGCGCACGACCGAAAGCGCTCGGCTGCAGGGGTACGACTTCACCCACATCGTCGTCACGCTGCTCGTCAACCCGGACGGGGTCGTCGAGCGCGCGTACCGCGGTGAACGGGTCGACCCCGACCGCGTCGCCGGCGACATCGAGGCGGTCGTCGAAGCGTTCGCCGACGAGTGAGCAGGCACGCGTTCCGGGGGAACAGCCATGACGCCCGACCGCGTACGGCCCCGGTAGTGAACGTCGATATTCTGCTGTACGACGGGTTCGACGAACTGGACGCGATCGGTCCGTACGAGGTGTTCGACTACGCGCTCGGCTACGCCGGCGACCGGCCGGGCCGCGTCCGGTACGTCACCCCCGACGAGCGCGACTCGGTGACCGCGAGCCACGGGACGCGCGTCGGCGTCGACGGGACGCTCCCGGACCCCGAGGACGCGCCGGACCTGCTCGTCGTCCCCGGCGGCGGGTGGACCGACCGCGACGAAACCGCCAGCGCGTGGGCGGAGGCACAGCGGGGCGAGGTCCCGCGCGCGCTCAGCGCTCACCACGCTGCGGGCACCCGAATCGCGGCGGTCTGTACCGGGGCGATGCTGCTCGCTGCGGGCGGCGTCACCGACGGTCGGCGCGCGATCACGCACGCCTCGGCGGTCGAGGAACTCCGTGAGTCGGGCGCGGACGTGGTCGACGCGCGCGTCGTCGACGACGGCGACGTGCTCACCGCCGGCGGGGTGACGTCGGGGATCGATCTGGCGCTTCACCTCGTCGAAGACGCGTTCGGCGCGGCGGTCGCAGACCGCGTCGCGACCGTCATCGAGTACGAGCGGCGCGCTTCGGTCGCGGACGAGAGGTAAAAGGGGCGCTCGCGCCGAAACCGACACCCCGACTCAGTCGTCCGTGCCGTCGTCCGGCAGGGGCGGCGCGTCGTCGACGCTTTCGCCGGCCTCGTTCGTCGTCGTGTCTCCGCTGCCGCTGACCGTGATCACGGTGCAGTCGAGCTCGCCGCGGAGGTACGCGTCGATGTCGGGGTCGGAGAGGAGTTTCTGAACCATGCGCCGCCAGCGCCCGGCCTGTTTCGAGCCGATGACCACCACGTCGGCGCCCTCGGCGATGATCTCTTCGAGGATGGTCTCCTCAACCAAGAACCCGCGCCGGATGACGTATCGAGCGCGGTCCAACCGACCGAGCCGTTTCTCGACGGCGCGTTTGAGGTCTCTCCGGGAGACGCCGCCGGAGTTCTGGTACAGGTCTACGTGGAGGATAGTCAGGTCGGCGTCACGCGCCTCGGCGACGCTGACTGCCTCTCTGAGCGTCGCCTCGGAGTGTGACGACGGGGGAAACCGGACCGGAACCACGACGAGACTCATGTCTACACGGTTGCATGCGGGGGATAAATACGCTGTCGGTGCGCCCGCTTTTGCCCCGGTTTCGGGCGTCACTCGACCGGAGCACCGGTCACAGCCGCGAACTGCGTCGGATCGAACTGCACGGCGCCGACGGTGTCGATCCACGAGAACGCCCGGAGCCGCCCCGCGAGCCCGTGTGAGACCCGGACGATGGCGAACCCGGACCGGTGGTGAACGACGAGTCGGTCGGTGGCGCCGATCACCCCCAGAAGGCCGGTGACGAACGCGTCGTGGTCGACGGCCGCCGGACGCTTCACGAAGAAGAACCCGTCCGCGTCGGGGTCCGGCCCGGTGATGTCGACCGACGCGCCGAACCGCTCCACGATGCTCTTCGGATCCGCGTTGGCCCCCGCCCTCCCGTCGTCGCTCATCGCTCCGCCGTCACCTGCCGCGCCTGCTTGATCCAGCCTTCGGTCCGGCTCGTCGAGGCCCGCGTGATCGCCGAGACGGTCTCCGGGTCGAGCGTCGCGAGGTCGGCGACGGTCTCGACCCCCTCGTCTCGGAGCCGCTCCGCGTACGTCGGACCGATTCCGGAGATCGATTCGAGCGATCGCTCCTCGGCGACCGATTCGAGCCGCCGCTGTAACGCGACGATCTGTTCGGCCGGGATCGACAGCCGCTCGGCGAGTTCGTCGGCGTCGAACCGCAACAGCGATTCGAGGTCCGTGACGCCGGCCCGCTGGAGCCTGTCCGCGACGGCTGGCCCGACCTCCGGGGCGACGGCGACGATCGCCCGGCGGAACGCCTCCATGCGCGCCGTCTCGTCTTCGCCGCGATCGGTCCGGGTCTCGGCTTCGCCGTCGGCAGCCGGGGCGTCTGTCGACTCGGCCGGCGTCTCGTCGTCTGCCGGCGTCTCGTCGTCAGCCGGCGCGTCGGTCGTCTCTTCGTCAGCCGGCGCCTCCTTGCCTGCCGGCGTCTCTTCGTCAGCCGGCGCCTCACCCGCCTCGGCGACGAGGAGGTCGACCGGCGCGTCCGGCTCGGCGACCGCGTACGCGTCCGGGAACTGCTCCACGACGGAACCGGGCGCAGCCGTCGGGTCGGCCACCTGCTCGACCGTCCCGACGCTGAGGCCGGCACCGGCGAGCCGGCGCGCCGCGACCTCGCGGGACTGCCCGCGCACGTCCGGCACGTCCACGTACTCCGCCTCGGGGCGCTCCTCGCGCTCGCGCGGCGCCCGCATCCGGAAGGAGACCTCGCTGAGGTTCGCGGCGACCGACGACTCGTCCAACGAGGGGAGGTGCATCCGAACCCCGTCCTCGGTCTGGGTCAGGTTCGCCTTCAGCGTGAAGTCGACGTCGTCGACGCGGTAGCGCTCGGTCGAGAGGTCGTCGTCGGCCGCCTCCAGCGCCGCGCCGAGGTTCGCGAAGACCGCCTTCGGCTCCAGCGCGGGCCGTTCGGCCTCCAGCTCTCGCACGCGGTCCTGCAGCCGGTCGCGGTCGTCGATCAGCGTCGAGAGGCGGTGATCGAGCGCGTCGCGCTCGGCGCGAACGTCGAGCACGTTGCTCTGGAGCCGGGCGAGCGACTCCTGCTGTTCGGTGATCACGCGCTCGACCGCGGCGCGCTCTACCGTGTCGAACTTCTCGACGTCGACCTGCGGCAGCTCCGTCAGTTGGAACGTCTCCGCGATCCGAGAGAAGTCGCCTCCGGCGACGAATCGGTCGCTCATGGGCGACGGGTCGCCGGCGGTACGGGTGCGATCTTGAGCCGCACCTCGCTCGCGATTTCGGCGTCGATGTCGTACTCGTCGACGGCCCGGCGATTGAGCGGAAGCGCGCTCACGACGGGTTTGTACCCCCGTACCGCGTTCGTCTCCGGATCCCGGATCTCCTCGCCCTCGATGGACAGCGTCAGCTCCAAGTCGGCCTCGACGTCGGCGAAACGGAGCCAGGACGCGTCAAGGTCATACGGGAGGTCGCCGTTCTCGGCGTCGCGTTCGAGCGCTCGCTGTGTGGCCATCGAGCGACGGTCCAGCTCTTCCTGTCCCTCGGCGACCGCGAACGCGACCGAGCGGACGAACTCCGACAGCGGTCGCGCGAGCCACTCGTCAGTCGGCACGGTCGCCTCCGCTGGCGTCGCCCGCCGCTTGCGACGCGTCCGCCCGAACGGGGAGCGGCGTGGGTTCGAGCCGCGCGACCACTCGCGCGTTCGCGTCGGCGCGCCGGTCGAACCGACGGCGGTCGATCACCGACTTCGTGTCCGCGCTGAACTCCGCGGTCTCGTCGCCCGGCCCCTCGGTCACGCTCACGTCGACCTCGACTTCGACCGTCGCGTCGCTGAACCGATAGTGAGCCGGCGAGAAGCCGAGTTCGAGCAGCGAACGGCGCTCTGCGGGCGCGGCGTCCGTACTGACGGTGCCGTCGGCGTCTATCGTCTTCGTCACGGACGGGACGACCTCGACGTCGGTCGCTGCGAGAGACCGGACCGTCTCAGCGGTGTGTGCGTCGAGTGCGGTCTGCGCGTCGGCGACGCCCGCCGCCAACAGAAACACGAGGTCGTCGAACGGAACGTCCGCGACCGTCTGCGTCGGTCGTCGGAGGGCGGTACTTGGCGGCGTGCGGTGATGTGCTCGTAGTGGCATTGGCTGTGTCGGTGGGGTGGTACGGGCGTCGAGAGCGCGGTCGCGGCCCTCGTCGCCGGTCGGTGCGGCCGGATCGCTCACTCTTCGGTCGCAGTGGTGCGGTTGTCGACGGTTTCGACTTCAGGGAAGAGGTACGGCGGGGCCGGAACCGGAACCATCGTCGTCTTCAACTTGCTCGTCCCGTGGACCTCCTTCCCGAACTTGCGGTTGTGGCTCACGTCGGTCTGGATGCTGCCGCCCCACAGGCCGAACCCGGCGTGCGCCTTGGCGCTGACATCGATGTTCGTCTCTCGCTCGGTGGTCGTTTTGATGTCCATCTCAACCTCGATGATGGCTTCCGAGAACTGATAGAACGTCGGGAACAGACCCGCTTGCAGCAACGAGACGTCGATCGCGTCCGCCGAGGAGTACGTAACCTCGCCGCTTGAGTCGATCGTTCGTGTGATCGCGGGAACGACCTCGATCTCTGTCTCCGCGAGCGTCTTCGCCACTTCGACCGAGTTCATGTCTAACTGGTTCTGTGCGTCCGCGATCCCCTGGCCCATGCTGGCCACCATCTCAGGGAACGGTACGTCAAGTAGTTCTTGTCCTACGGACATTCTTAATCATTTATCATAGTAGATATTAAACACGTATGTAATAAATTGGAGACGTTCTTGCCGGTTTTTAATCGACCTCGCGGACGCTAATCGACTGACGCAGGCCAGATGGCCGGTTTCGAAGCCGCCGTTTCGGGGTCCGTCTCGCCGATATCCCTCGGATCGCGGCGGACGGCGGGTCGTGTCGGGCGGCCGCGAGAACGCTTATATAACCCATTTGTGGATACGTACCAATGGACATCGACCCGGACGAGGCCGTCGACGACATGTACCGGCTGTTGACGAGCATCATCGTTCCCCGCCCCATCGGGTGGGTCTCGACGCGGAGCGCCGCCGGCGTCGACAACCTCGCGCCATACAGTTTCTACATGGGTATCATCGAAGCGGAGCCGCCGGTCCTGATGTTCTCGGCCGAGGACCGAGCCGAAGGGATTCAGAAGGACTCGACGCAGAACGTCCTCGAAACGGAGGCGTTCGGTCTCAACTTGGTCACCACGGATTTAGTCGACCAGATGGACCGGACCAGCCAAGGCGTCGACGGCGACACCGACGAGTTCGACCTCGTCGGGTTAGAGCGACGCGAGGCCGACACCGTCGACGTACCCCTCGTCGCCGCCGCCAAGGCGACCATGGAGTGTACGCTTCACGACACCATCTCCATCGGTGATCACACCGTCGTCTTCGGGCGGATCGAACGGATCCACGTCGACGACGCGCTCCTGACCGACGGGAAGATAGATATCCGAAAGGTCGACGCGGTCGGCCGGCTGACCGGGTCGTACTACGCCGAACTGGAGCCGTTCCAGGTCGAGCGCGACTGGCAGTAGTCGGAAATCCGCGCCGCTCCGGGTTCAGTTGTTTGGCTCTGTTGAAATCCTCATTTAGTGATATGTTCTTGGGGCCGTGCTGAATACAGAGGGTGTAGTCAGCAGACGATGGCTGCTAGAGAAGCGCTCATTGAGTAAATCGTCTGCTAGATTATTAACCAAGCCAGTGTATAAAATAGAGTAACAGAAATCGCTAATTTGACAATCAATTAGATACTTTGATATGTATGAAAATATTACCATAATTATGGAATTTCTTCGCTCCATCGGGGTGCGTGGTAATATTGAGAAACCTAGTTGGTATGAGCCAATTAGAACAATCTACTATCATGGTAGTCAATGTAAAAATAACATGAAAGATTTTGCTGATAATGAACAACTTGGACCAGACAAATTGGAGAGCATCGGGTATGTAGAAATTGAGAAGACAGATAGAGATAGCGATGACATGGTTCACATCACTTCGCAAGGAGAGAATGCTCTCAGTCAATTTCGAGATCAGCAATTTAGATATGTAAGCATCAATGTAGTTCAGATAGTCTCTCTTCTGGTTGCTGCGTCTGCTGGCACGGTTTCAATTATTGTCGGACTTGAACTGGGATATATTGGCGCTATCTTTGTTATTCTCGGTCTCGCAGCGATTTATATCGTTGGAGGATTAATGGTTGAAAATTCAATTGAACCAATCTATACTGCCCCTGACGACCCTGATGAATGACGCTCCGAAGACCTGGGCATAAGTGTACGAGATGTGCGTCCTCTACTCAGCAGGCCGTTTGCATCAGCCGTCGAGGATTTCAACAGAGGCAGTTGGTTATAAAACATGCGTCGTGGGGACCAAGCAGAGTTGACGGTGATATCCGTGCGCGGTGGGCTCGTTGTCTCCCATCTACTCCAGTCACGGGAACAGGAGAGAAGTCAAGCCACTAGTGGGACTCCTGACTGCTCACGGTGTTCACAACAGAAGTCCGCCCTCCCCGAATTGAACGCCGGAAGACGTGCTCGCTTCGCTGCGCGCGCCTTCCGAGCCCTCGTTCGCTTCGCTCACGAGGACGGGGGACAACTCGATCTACAGTCGACTACCAATCAACTAAAAAAACAGTCCGCCCTCCCCGAATTGAACGCCGGAAGACGTGCTCGCTTCGCTGCGCGCGCCTTCCGAGCCCTCGTTCGCTTCGCTCACGAGGACGGGGGACAACTCGATCTACAGTCGACTACCAATCAACTAAAAAAACAGTCCGCCCTCCCCGAATTGAACGGGGGACAAGTCGATCTACAGTCGACTGCTCTACCAGGCTGAGCTAAGGGCGGTTACCGAATTCTAGCCGCCGGATCGGACTTAAGGGTTCCCTTTCAACGCGAGTGTGCGTCGGGTTCTCGGGGGTCCAGATCCCACGACCCGGCCGGGACGCGGGCTCCGCGGGCAGCGAGACCCCACACGTGGTTGTTAAGTCGCTCGCGGCGGGAGCGAGGGGCATGGCCGACGGCGACGACAGACAGGCGACGTTCGGGTCCGACGGCAGCTTAGAGACCGACACGACGCCGGACGCGACCGGCGAGAACGACTTCGGAGAGTCAAAGGAGCCGAACGAGACGGACGGCGGGTACAGCCGGTACGTCGTCTCCAGTCTCCTCCAGAAGGCGGTCCGCCGCTCCGACGAGGAGATCGCGGCGTGGGCCGCCTGGGAACTGGCCCGCTCCGGCTACGCGTGGAACCTCTGGGACCGTCTGAACCTCTACGTCGTCGAGGACCTCCGGGCCGGCAGCGAGGTCGCGCTGACGATCGAGCGCTACGAGGAACTCGCCACCGAGCGCTGGGACCCTGCCGAGTGGAAGGGGCGGCTCTGTGCGATCCACGCCGCGCTGGCGGCGGCCCGCGCTCGCTCGACCCGCGAGGCGTCGAACGCCGACGCCTACTTCTCCGCCGTCGCCGAGGTGCGCGCCGAGGCCCGCGAGCGCGGCGAGGAGCCAGCCCACGACTTCCCCGTCGGCGACCTCGAACCGGAGGGCCCCTACGATGCGGTCTTCGACGGGCACACCGGCGAGGGCGCGCGCCGCGACCGCGGCACGCACTTCTTCAAAACCCACGGCGGGCGGGTCGGGCCGGAGGGCGAAGACGAGCAGAGCGCTCGCTGGCAGCGCCTCGCGATGCGCCTCGACGACGAGACCGACTACTCGCCCGCCGACCTCGACCGTGCGGTCGAACCGGTCGATCCCGATAATCCGTGGGGCGAGCCCTCGACCGGTACCGAACGTGGCTCCCCTGACGACGCCGACGACGACGCCGCCGACGCCGACGACGACGCCGACGACGCCGACGACGACGCCGACGACGACGCCGACGCCGACGACCAGACCGATTCCGATCGCACCGGTTCACTCACGGACTTCTCGGAGTAGCCGCCGGCCGCTCGTCGGGCATCGCCGTCTCGATGACCGCTTTCGCCAGTCCTTATCACTGCGAGCCCGTTTCGTTGTGTATGGCAGACGTAGCAATCGTCGGCGGCGGACCGGCCGGACTCAGCGCGGGACTGTTCACGGGCAAGAACGGGCTCGACACCGTCCTGTTCGACACCGACGGCACGTGGATGCACAAGGCTCACCTGTTCAACTATCCCGGAATCGGCTCGGTCGGCGGCAGCGAGTTCCTCGCAACCGCCCGCCAGCAGGTCGACGACTTCGGGGTCACCAGGAATCAGGGCGAGGAGGTCACCGGAGTCGAAGAGCACGGCGACGGCTTCCTCGTGACGACCGAGGCCGACGAGTACGAGGCCGACTACGTCGTGCTGGCGACGGGCGCGAGCCGAGATCTCGCCGAGTCGCTCGGCTGCGAGTTCGACGGCGACCTCGTCGACGTCGGCGTTTCGATGGAGACGAGTGTCGAGGGCGCCTACGCGACCGGCGCGATGGTCCGCGCGGAGGAGTGGCAGGCGGTCATCTCGGCCGGCGACGGCGCTGCCGCGGCCCTCAATATCCTCTCGAACGAGAAGGGCGAGCACTACCACGACTTCGACGTGCCCGACACCGCGACCTCGGTGTTCGGCGGCCTGATCGACGACGAGTAACGCCCGCTCACGGTCACGGGGGTCGTTTTTCTGGACCTACAAAGTAACCCTCGCGCTTCAGCGCTGGAAGGCGGCTGGACCGCTCAGTCGTCAGCGACGCCCACGACGTCGCTGTCCGTCGGATTCGCCCCGCCGTACCGTTCGACGAACGCGTCGAGTTCGGCCGGGTCGTCAGCACCCGGCAGCCGCCGGTCGGCGGTCTCGCACGGCTCGTCGACGCCCAACCGTTCGCAGACGCGGTCGGCCGTCACCTCGGCCATCTCGCGATAGGTGGTGAGCTTTCCGCCGACCACGCTGTAGAGGTTCGGGACGCCTTCGCCGCCGTGGTCGAGCAGCGTGAAGCCGCGAGAGATCCCCCGACGATTTGCGCCCGCCTCCTCGGGCGCGTAGAGGGGACGAACTCCCCACCAGGTCCGGAGTTCCGGCGCGTCGGCGACCGCCGGGAGCATCGCCGCGCACTCCTCGATCGACCGGTCGACCTCCCACGCCGCCTGCTCGTACTCGTCCGGGTCCGAGACGGGGACGCTTGTCGTCCCCAAGACGACTTCGCCGTCGTGCGGCACGACGATGTCGCCGTCGTCGGGGTCCCGACAGCGGTTCAACACCGGCCCGAGCCCGTCGTATTCGACGGAGATCATGACGCCGCGGCTCGGCGCCATCCCGACCTCGACCCCGGCCATGTCGGCGATCTGGTCGGCCCACGCGCCCGTGGCGTTGACGACGTGCTCCGGCTTCAGCGTGGCGTCGACCGACCCGCCAACCCGGACCGCCGAGACGCCGGCCTCGTCGACCTCGATGTCCTCGACCGGGGCGTGCGGGTGGACGGTCGCGCCGTGTCGCTCGGCGTCGGCCGCGTTGGCCGCGACCAACCGGGACGGGTAGATCACCCCGTCGGGGACGCGAAACGCCTCGACGACGTCCTCGGAGAGGCCGGGGACGACCTCCCGAGCCGCGTCCCCGTCGAGCCGCTCGGTCTCGATCCCGATCGCCTCGCAGGCGCATCGCTTCTCCTCGAAGTAGTCGGCGTCGTCGTCCGCGAGCCGGACGAAGAGGCCGCCGGTCTCGCGAACGCACTCGCCGGCGATGGCCTTGAGCGTTCGACTCTCGGTCAGACACTCCGCTGCGCCCGGCGCGTCGGCCTCGGCGTAGCGCGCGCCGCTGTGGAGCAGCCCGTGAGAGCGACCCGAGGTGCCACCGGCGAGCCCGCCCCGGTCGACGAGGGTCACGTCCACGCCGCGGAGCGCGAGGTCACGGGCGATTCCGGCTCCCGTCGCGCCGCCACCGATCACGAGGACCGTCGGATCGTCGGTCACGGGCGGTCACCTCGCCCCCGCGCAACGCGGTCGCTGCGATCACAGTCGCGGCTGGTGAGTTGGTGCGAAATCCCCATACCGTATGGTGGGGCTACACACACTTCAGGCTGCTGTCGGCGGCGGTGACAACCCGCAAAAATCGGCCGTCACGCCCCCTCTCGCGGGGACGGCGGTGTCGTGTCGGCGCCCTCCGGTCTACCGCGAGTCGTCGACGGGTGCCGGGCAGGTGTCGACGCCGAGCAGCGAGTACAGCCCGCAGGTCCCGGTGGCCGCCGTGCCGAGCATCAGTAGTGCGCCGATACCGAGCACCGGCGCCGCAATCGGGGGGAGAGGAAGCCCCGCGCCGCCGGCCAGCGTCAGGAGCGAAAGAGTTCCGAGCACCGCGCCGAGTGCCGTTCGAACGCGCTTGTCCGTTGAACCGACGTTCTGTTGCATGTGTCACAATACGGTACACGACGATAAATACGTTTGCACGGCCGGCCCGGTCGCCCCGGCTCTCTCTTTCTCCGAAGGTACTTTGCTCCGTGTACGAACTGGCGTGTATGGATCTCTCGCAGTCACATGCACTGATCACGGGCGGTGCGGGGCTCATCGGGAGCCACCTCGCGCGCGACCTGCTCGCCCGCGGCGCGACCGTCACCGTCGCCGACGACCTCTCGAAGGGAGACCGCGACCGGGTTCCGTCCGACGCGACGTTCGTGCGGGCGGACCTCACCGAGCCGGACGACGTGGCGCGAGCGCTGACCCCGGACGTCGATGTCGTGTTCCACCTCGCCGCGTACACGGACACGAACTACGACGACGACCGAACGCTGTTCGAGGAGAACACCGAGATGACGTACAATCTCCTCGAACGCATGCAAGAAGTCGATGTCTCGAAGGTGGCGTTTACCTCCTCGTCGACCGTCTACGGCGAGGCCCCGCGACCGACGCCGGAGGATTACGCGCCGCTCGAACCCATCTCCATCTACGGCTCGTCGAAGTTGGCTGACGAGGCGCTGCTCTCGACGTACGCGCACTCCTACGGATTTACCGCCTGGGTGTTCCGGTTCGCCAACATCGTCGGCCCCCACCAGCGCGGCAACGTCATTCCGGACTTCATCGAGAAGCTCCTCGCCGACCCGTCGGAGCTCGAAATCCTCGGCGACGGCCGCCAGGAGAAGTCCTACCTCCACGTCACCGAGTGCGTCGAGGCCATGCAACACGTCGTCGAGAACGCGGACGACGAGTTCAACACGTACAACCTCGGCACGCGCACGACGACCTCGGTCACCGCCATCGCCGACATCGTGAGCGAGGAACTCGACGTCGACCCGACCTACACGTACACGGGCGGCGACCGCGGCTGGACCGGCGACGTACCGAAGATGCGGCTCTCCATCGAGAAACTGTCGGCGCTCGGCTGGGAGCCTGACCGCTCCAGCCACGAGGCGGTTCGCCGCGCGACGCGCGAACTCGCCGCCGAGTTGGTCGACGAGTAGCGGGGGAGTCGGCGCTTACTCGCCCGTCTCGATCGGTGCGCCGATGAGGTTCCCCCACTCGGTCCACGAGCCGTCGTAGTTCCGCACGTCGTCGTAGCCGAGCAGTTCGTGGAGGAGGAACCACTCGATCGACGAGCGCTCGCCGACGCGGCAGTAGGTGATCGTGGACTCGTCGCCGTCGACGCCGGCGTCGGCGTAGAGCTCGCGCAGTTCCTCCGCACTTTTAAACGTGCCATCCTCGTTCAGCGTGGTGCCGATCGGCACGTTACTCGCGCCGGGGATGTGACCGCCGCGCTGGGCCGTCTCGTTGAGCCCTTCGGGGGCGATGACCTCGCCGGAGAACTCCTCGGGCGAGCGCACGTCGACCATCGGGATCCCCTCTTCGATGGCCTTGTCGATGTCGTCTTTGTACGCGCGAACGCTCTCGAAGGGGCCGCGGGCCTCGTACTCGCGCGGCGTGAACTCGGGGGCGTCGGTCGAGAGCGGGTAGTCGTTGTCGACCCAGTACCCCTTCCCCCCGTCGATGACGCGCACGTCGTCGTGGCCGTAGTACTTGTAGATCCAGTAGCCGAACAGCGCGAACCAGTTCGGGACGCGACCGCCGCCGTACACCACGACCGTCGTGTCGGCGTCGACACCGCCCTCGCCGTTTCGCTTCGCGAAGTTCTCCTTCGAGACGATGTCGCGTTCCGTCTCGTCGGTGAACACGGCGTCCCACTCGAAGTTCAGCGCGCCGGGGATGTGCCCCGCGTCGTAAGGGGTGTAGTCCGATTCGTCGGTGACTGTCGGGTTGTTTATCTCGACGAGTCGGAAGTCCGAGTCGTCGTCCTGAAACGCGTCGAGGTTCGATTCGACCCAATCCGCCGTGACGAGTACGTCTGAAGCCATCACCGGTCGTAGGGGCCAAGCCCCCTTTGAAGGTGCGACGATGGCGGTTCTTTCCGGCGCCTCTGACGCCTTCGACGGCGGCTCAAAAGTCAAAATCGCGTTTCTTAGGACCTGTACAGCCGATAAACCGTTCGTCCCCTACCGAATCACCGTCACAGGCACGTCGGCTTTGTCGACGACGCTTTTCGCGACGCTCCCGACGACCTGCTCGCGCTCCTCCGAGAGCCCGCGGTGGCCGACGTAGATGGCGTCGATGGCCTCCTCGGCGGCGTAGTTCGTGAGCGCGTCGGCCGGGCGCCCGGTGAGCAGCTGCGTCTCGATGTCGATCGGTTCGTCGCCGACCGCCTCCTCGGCGACGAGGCGGGCGTTCTCTAAGACCCCTTCTCCGGCCTCGACCGCCGCCGTCTCGCCGGGGAGGATGATCGTCCCGTCGACCAGTTCCGAGTCCGGCGTCAGCACGTGAGCGATCTCCAGCGTCTCGTAGAATGCGACCGCCTGTCGGGCGGCGTACCGGACCGCGTCGTCGCTTTGCGTCGATCCGTCGGTTGCAACAAGGTAGCTCATACGTGGAGATGGCGCGGGAACGCACATAACTTCTGTCCGACGTTCTCGCGTCCTGAAGGCGCGGACCGAGGCGTCGTCACCGGGCTCCGGCTACCGGTTCGGACCCCGGTCCAACCGCGTCGCCGCCGACGCCGTCGGGTCGAACGGGCGAGCGGCTCCCCGCGTGCAGTGGAGTTATTATCGTGAGCGCCCGTGAGGAACCAACGACCGATGCCCTCCATCGCTCGCCGCGACCGGCTGGAATCGCTCGGAGCCGCCGGCTTCCTCCCCGTCCTGTTCGCCAACTTGGTCCCGCTCGGCGGGGTGGTCCGCCTCGGCTGGGACCCCGCGACGCTCGCCGCGGTGTACGCGGTCGAGGCGGTGGTGTCGGTCCCGCTGGCGGGGGCGACGGCGCTGTTCGCGGCCCGAGCGCCCCCGGAGGACCGCGATTCGGGCGTCATCAGCGTCGGCGAGTCGCCGCTGGCGAGCAAACGCGGCGCGGTCCGCCCGGTCGCGTGGCTCCCGCCCGTCTACCCCAGAAACGTCCCCTTCGCGGCGGCCGTCTGCGGCGCGACCGCGTGGCTCGGGCTGTTCGTCGGTGTCGCGTTCTCGCAGGTGTTCGACGTGCCGGCCCTGCTCGCCAGCCCGGAGGTGCTGGCGTCGGCGCTCGCGCTCGTGGCCGGGCAGGCGGTCGACACCGCGGGGGACTACTTCGGCCGGGAGCGGTACGCGGAGACCTCGCCGTACGCGGTCGTCGAGACGCCGGCGAGACGGGGGTTCTTCCTCGTGTTCGCCCTGTTCGCGCTCCCGTCGCTCCACGCCGCCGCGGGCGGGGTCGCCGTCCTCGCCGGGGTCGTCGCCGTCAAACTCGTCGTCGAGTGGTCGGCGTTCCGCGCGACGCACGGCGACGACGGCTCCGCCGGCGGGCGGCTCACCGGCTGGCTCTCGGGCCCCTCCGAGGCGGCCGCCGACCCGGATCCGATCGAGGTCCCCGACGCCGAGCCGGACGCCGAGATACCGGTCCACCGACGGGCCGCGGTCGCGACCGCCGTGCTGCGAACGCTCACCGGGGTCGCCCCGGCCTACGCGACCGGCTTCTTCATCGTGTGGATCGCGGCGTTCGGCCTGTTCGTCGGCGACGCCTCCGGAACCGTCGTCGTCTGGTCCGCGGTCGTCGTCGCCTCGCTGTACCTCGCCGCGCTCGCCGTGAACGTCGCCGGGTTCGCGCTCGCCCACGCGCCGATCGAGTACCGCCGGTACGGGGACCGGCTGATCGCGTACGACGCGTGGCTCGACGAGCCGCAGTGGGCCGCCTCGGTCGACCGGCTCCGCGGAGCGAGCGTGGTTCACACCCGGTTTCCGGACCGCGCCTTCGACGCGCGGACCGTCGAGTTGACCGCCGGGGTCGGCGACGACGAGACGGAGCGCGTCGTCGGGCCGGTCGCCGACGGCGAGCGTCTCGTCTCGGCGTTCGACCTCCCCGTCCGTTCGACCTCCCTGCCGGCGATGGACCGTCGGATCGCCGCGTTCGCCGTCGCGGTCGGGGTCGCCGTCACCGGGGGCGCGGTCGCGTTGATCGCCGGGCCGTGGGGCGATCCGGGGACGACCGTACAGGTCGGCTTCCTGCTCCCCTTCCTCGTCTGGCCGACGCGGTTCCTGTGGCGGCAGGCGTACGTGGAGCCGGAGTAGACGCGACTCTTCCGGGTCGGATCAGTCGTCGATGGGGCGCGCCACCATCTCGCCCCACGACTCGAAGCCGTGGCGGTCGTAGAACGCCCTCGCGCGCTCGTTGGCGGCGTCAACGTCGAGGACCACGCGGTCGAGCGGGAGCGTCTGATCGCCGGCGAGCGCGACGGCGGCGTCCATCAGGTCGTCGGCGACGCCGGTCCCCCGGTGTTCGGGGACGACGTAGAGCTCGTTGATGACGGCGGCGTCCCACACGAACGCGAGGCGCTCGGGGAGGACGAACACGTAGCCGACGACCGCGCGGTCCTGTGTCTCCTCGTCCTCGTCGACCGCGACGGTCACGCATCGGGGGTCGTCGTCGACGCAGCGGTCGACCCACGCGAGCCACGACTCGCGGTAGGCGTCGGTGAGTTTTCCCTCGTAGGTGGCGGCCTTCCCGTCGCCGCCCGTCGAGTCGCCGAGCCCGCGCTCGAAGGCGACTTTGCGCTCGTACAGCGCGTCGGCGTCGGCCGCGGCGTCGTACGGGCGGAGGTCGACGGTCATCGGTCGCCGCCGGGCGAGTGGTCGTCGGGTGTCGCGGCGTCTTCGGCTTCGGCTTCGGCTCCGCCCTCCAGCACGAACTCCGTGAGCGTGGGGACGAACGTCCCGATGTCGGTGACCATGCCGATCGCCTGTGCCGACCCGCGGTCGAGCAGCTGGGTGACCGTGGCGGGGTTGATGTCGACGCAGACGGTCTTGGTCGTCGACGGGAGGCAGTTCCCGGCCGCGACCGAGTGGAGCAGCGTCGCGAGCATCAACACGATGTCGGCGTCGTGGGCCTGGTCCCGGATGGCGTTCTGCGCCTCGACCGCGTCGGTGATCGTGTCGGGCAGGGGTCCGTCGTCTCGGATCGACCCCGCCAACACGGTGTCGACGTCGTTTCGCACGCACTCGTACATCACGCCCTCCGTGATGATGCCGTCGTCGACGGCCGCCTCGATGCCGCCGGCCCGGATGATCTCCGAGATGGTCCAGATGTGGTGTTTGTGCCCCTTCCGCGGGTGTTCGAGCGTCTCCACGTCCATCCCGAGCGACGTGCCGTACAGCGAGCGCTCCAGATCGTGCGTGGCGAACCCGTTGCCGGCCGAAAGCGAGTCGACGTAACCGGCCTCGACCAACTTCGCCAGCGCCTCGCCCGCGCCCGAGTGGATCACGGCCGGACCGGCGACGACCATGACGTTGCCGCCCTCATCGCTCACCCGGCGAAGCTCGCCAGCGACCTCCCGGATCGTCGACTCGGAGGGGCGTTCGGAGGAGACGCCGCCCTGCATGAAGCCGAACGCCCCGCCGGTGCGCGGGCGCTCGGGCGGGTTCACGCGCACGCCCGACTCGTCGGTCGCGACTAAATCCCCCTCCTCGACCGCGTTGAGGACCTTCGTGTAGGCCCGCGGCTCGCCGTCCGGCCCGCCCTCGGGGTCGACGATCAGCGCGCAGTCCATCTCGATCCGCTCGACGTCGATCCACTCGCCGTCGTACAGCACTTCGGTCGGGTGGTTCGTGGTGGAGTAGAAGTCCGGCGGGACGACCTTGTCCGCGGGCGCCGCGATGAGTTCGACGTCGCTCGGGTCCTCTAACACCGCGCCGTTCTGGTGGAGTTCGTGAAGGATCGCTTGGAGGGTCTCCTCGTCGTCGGCCGACACGGCCATGCGGCAGTACGACTCGGCCTCCTCGTTGGTCCCCACGTCGAACTGGTCGACGTCGAAGGAGCCGCCGAGATCCATCACCGCGCCGAAACAGCGCTGCATCGTCCCGCTGTCGATGACGTGCCCCTCGATCTCGACGGTGCGTGAGTAGCTCATGGGGTACGGTTTCGGCGCGCGGAGAAACCCGTTTCCCCTACGGCGAACGTCACCGGGTACCTCGCCGCCGGCTCAGATCAGCCCGAGCGCGGAGAGGATCTGGTTGCCGAAGATCATCATGATTAGGCCGGCGAGCATGACGAGACCGGACGACACCGTGATCGTCCGGACCGCGGCGTGGCGGTCGGAGACCGGCACGCGGCTGATGACCGCCTCCGCGACCATCCGGAGGATGCGCCCGCCGTCGAGCGGGAACGCCGGGAGGCAGTTGAACAGCGCGAGTTGGATGTTGATCCACCCGGTCCAAAAGAGGAGGTTCGCGAGCAGGAACGTCCCGCCGCCGAGGACGGCGAGGGGCCCCTCGACCACGTAGAAGTTCGTCAACACCCCGGTGAACCCCGCGAAGTTGAACGGGAGCCCGAACAGGCTGCCGAGCGGGAGGATGAGCGAGGCGAACACGAGCCCGAGCGGCGAGCCGGTGAGGTTACTGAGCGCGACCCCGCCGGTTCCGCCCTCGCCGCCGTCGCCGCCGAGGAGTTCGAGGTACGTCCCCGCGGGGTACTGCGAGGCGCCGAAGTCGTCGAGCGCGAGCCCGCTGCTGCCGGGGAACACCGTCACGCCGATGAACCCGCCCTCGCGGTTCGGGTGGGGGTCGAGCTCCACGTCGTAGGTGACGCGCTCGTCGGCGGTGTCGTACCCGACGACCTCGACGGTCGTGCCCGGCTCGCGGTCCGCCAGCACGGTCGAGAGCTCGTCGTTGGTCCGGACGCGGTCGCCGTCGATCGACACGATGGTGAGGGGCTCACCGAGGGGCGCGCCCTCGGCGTTGAGCGGTCCACCCTCCTGCACGCCGAGGGCGTACGCGCCGATCGGGATCTCGGCCGTCTCGGACGCGACCGTGGCGTTGGCCGCGCCGTCGGCGTCGACGGTCACCGTCGCGCGCTCCGCGTCGCCGACGGCGTCGAGGAACTCGCGCTCGGTCGAGACGGGCGCGCCGTTGACGGCGGTGATCCCGACGGGGTCCGACTCGATCGTCACGCCGAGGGGGTTCCCGCCGGCGGAGCCGATCACGTGTAACTCGCGGGTCACCGTCACGGTCCGCGTTCCGTCGCCGTCCTCGGCCGTGATCTGCACGGTCTCGCCGGCCGCCGCGAGCGCGGTCTCGAACTCGTCGGGGGTGTCGACCGGCGTGTCGCCGACCGCGACCAGCCGGTCGCCGTGCGTGATGTTCGCCGCGGCGGCGGGCGACTCGGGGGTCACTTCGCCGACCGCGAAGCCGGGCGCCGGGGCGATGGCGCCGACGACCGGCCCGAAGAGGAGGGCGAAGACGACGACGGTGAGGAGCGTGTTCGCGGTGACGCCGGCGGCGAACATCCGGGCGCGAGCGCCGCGAGAGGCCTCCTGCGTCGCCTCCTCGTCCGGCTCGACGAAGGCGCCGACCGGGAGCAGCGCGAAGAAGACCAGCCCCATCGACTCGATGTCTATCCCCTCGACGCGGCACAACAGGCCGTGTGCCCCCTCGTGGATGACCATCGCGATGCCGAGGCCGGCGATGATCTCCGGCGCGACAGAGAGCGGGAGGAAGTCGTTCACGCCGGGGATGATGAGGAAGTTCTGCGGCTGTTGGATCGCCGACGGCTGGACGGTGCGGATCGCGGAGAGCGCCGACGAGAGGATCAGGACGAACGACGCCACCATCGCGACGAGCGCGCCGCCGAGTCCGAGGTTCGCGACGGCCCGCCAGAAGCGACGGGGCGCGGCGATGCGGTTGAGAAACGCTCGGCCGCGGAGCGTGCGAAGGGTCAACACCGGTCCGGAGACGCGGACCGCCTCGGGGAGGACCCCGCGATCCCGAAGCCACATCGCGGCCGCGGAGTAGGCGAGGACCCCTGTGAGGACCAGCAGTAGCGTGTTCCCAGCGAACAGGTCCGTCAGGGCGTTCATGACGAATAGGTCCGTGTCCGTCGGGTGTAAGCCGTTCGGTTGTCAAGACCGGAGCGCGCCGAGTCGTCTCCGCCGGCGCGCGCGGGACCGAGGAGACGAAACGAACCGACGCGCCGGGCGACGCGTCCCGCCGAGAGCCCGCCGCGAACTCAACACCCAAGTACCCCCCGGCCCAACTGCGGGCCATGATGGCGCTCATCGGCTTCGTCTCCCGACTCGTTGGCGATGTCGGCCGGTTCCTCGACATCTTCCTGAACGACCTGATCCTCGGCGCCGGCGACCCGGTGTCCGCGCTGCTCGTCCTCGTCGGACAGGTGCTCCTCATCTCGTCCGTGGCCGTCCTCGGCTACGCGGCGCTCGGCGCCCTCCTCGGTGAAATCGGCGTAACGCTCCCCTCGCTCGGCGGTCGCGGACCAGCCGAGTAACGCGGCGACGCGACGCGCTCGTTTACCTTTTTTAAAAGAACCCGTTCGGCTAGTCGTCGTCAGCGGCCGCGCTCGCTTCGACCGGGGCGCCCGTCTCCGGTGCGTCCGCTCCGATCGCGGTTGCCGCCGCGTCGTCGGGCACGTCGAACTCGTCGAGCGTCGCGAGCAGCGCGTCGGACTGGTCCGACAGCGCGTGGACCCGCCGAGTGACCTCGGAGACGGTCGCCGTCTGCTCCTCGGCCGCGGCCGCGACGGTCTCCGCCTCCGTCGCCGTCTGCTGGCTGACCGAGGAGATGCCGTCGACCATGTCGACGACCTCCTGTGTCGTCCGCGCCTGGTCGTCGGTCGCGTGGCTGATCTCCTGGACCGTCTCGTTGACGGTCGTCACGTCCTCGACGACCTCCTCGAACTCCCGGAGCGTGGACTCGATCGTCTCGACGCCGTCGGACGCCTGCGACTCCATCTCGTCGACGTCGGCGGCGGTCTCCGCGGACGCTCGTTGCACCTCGTCGATGCGGCCGGAGATGGCGGCGGCCTCCTCGCGGGTCTCCTCGGCGAGCGCCTTCACCTCGTCGGCGACGACCGCGAACCCGTCTCCGGAGCCGTCGGCGCGGGCCGCCTCGATGGACGCGTTCAGGGCGAGCAGGTTCGTCTCTTCGGCGATTCCATCGATCACGGAAGCGATCTCGTCGATCTCGCCGATCCGGTCGACCAGGTCCTCCACGGCGGTCGCGGTCTCCGCGATCCGGGCTTCGAGCGCCTCCAACTCCGCTATCGCCTCGACCGCCTCCTCGCGGCCCGCCCGGCCTCGCTCCGCGGCGGTCTCCGCGGTCGACGCCGCCTTGTCGGCCGAGGCCGCGATCTCCTCGACGGTCGCGGAGAGCGTGCTCATCTCGCTCGATACCGCCGCCAGCTCGTCGGTCTGTTCCGCGGCGCCGTCGCTTATCTCCTGGACCGAGCGCGCGACCTCCTCGCTCGCGGCGTCGACCTCGTCCATGCTCGCGCGCACGTCGTCGCTCGCGTCGGCCACGTCGCCGGTGAACGCCGCGACCTCCCCGACGGTCCCCCCGAGCGAGGTCACGAGCCGGTTGTAGTTGGCCACCAGTTCGGCGTACCGCTGCTCGTCGGTCGCGACCTCGCTCTCGTCGATCCGGGCGGTCAGGTCGCCCTCTTGGGCGCGCTCCGCCGCCGCGCCGAAGGCGTCGACGAGGGATTCGAGTTCCGTCGTGTGCGCCTCCAGGTTGTCGGCCATCTCGTCGAGCGAGTCGCCGAACGCGCCCGGCACCGTCTCGTCGAGGACGGGGTCGTCGAACTCCTGGGCGGCGAGCGCCTCGGACTGCGCCGCGACCGTGTTGAGGTACCCCTCGACCTCGGTGAAGGCGTTCACGAGGCTCCCGATCTCGTCCGGCTGGTCGCTGCCGACGAGCCCCGACTCGGCGTCCTCGGCCGAGTCGATCGCGGTGATATCGCCCGCCGCGATCGCGTCGGCGCCCGCTTCGAGTCGCCGGAGCGGGGCCACGAAGTCGCTCCGGACGATGAGCAGGGTGTTGTATATCGCGACGACGGCGCCGACGAAGAGGGCGGCGGAGAGGACGTACGCCAGCGTTCCGGACACGAGAAACTGCGTCAGGAAGATACCGACGGTGACGAGAAACTGGATCCCGACGGCCGTAACGACCTTCCGCTCTATCGACTCGGTGACTCCGAGGCGGTCCATCGTCCCCCACAGGAGGGACTCGTACCGCTGCCGGAGGCCCGACCGCGACTGCTGTGTCGTCGACATATCGGAAACTCGCGGGACCGGGTTAAGAAGTTCCGGCCAGAGTTATCACGCGCGATTCTCGGTTCCCGAACGCCGGGAACGCGACGCCGATTTAAAAGAGCCCGTCGACCGCCTCGGCCGCGAGGTCGACGGCGGCTTCTAGGTCCGGGCCGAGCGGGGAGCCGACCACGAGTCCGTCGGCGTGGTCGGCGACGGCGGCGGCGCGCTCGCGGACGGTCGCCGGGTCGCCGGCCATACAGAACGCGTCGATCATCGCCGGCGTCACGCGCTCGAACGCCGCGGAGAACTCTCCGGCCGAGATGCGATCGCCGATTTCGCCGGCCGCGTCCGGGTCGATCCCGTGCCGGTCCAGCACCGGCGGGGCCGCCCCGCCGACGATGAACGCGACCGGGGGGCGGGCGGCTTCGCGCGCGGCCGCGGCGTCCTCGTCTATCGAGACCGCGGCGTAGGCGATCAGATCGAAGTCGCCGCGGGCGTCGGGGCGGTCGTCGAGCCCGTCGTCAACCTGCTCGCGGGCCCACGCGAGGTCCTTCGGATGCGAGCCGTTGTACAGCAGGCCGTCAGCGTGTTTCGCGGCCATCCGGCACATGTGGGGTCCCTCGCCGCCGACGTGGACGGGGATGTCCGCGCCCTGTGGCGGCTCGTAGTTGAGCCCCGCCTCGCTGGCGTCGAAGGTGCCGTCGTGGTCGACGCGCTCGCCGGCCCACAGCCGCTGAGCCGTCTTGAACGACTCCAAGACGGAGCGGAGCCCGCGCTCGTCTTCGAGTCCGAGGTTCCGGAGCGTCGAGGGGTCGCCGGGACCGAGCCCGAACACGGCCCGCCCCTCGGAGAGCTCGTCGACGGTGGCGACCTTCGAGGCGAGCGTCACCGGGTGGGTCTCGTAGGGGTTGGCGACGCCGGGGCCGAGCCGGACCGAGTCGGTCGCGGTCGCGAGCTGTGAGAGGAACGCCCACGGGTCGCGGTTGTTGTAGTGACACGTCGAGTAGACGGCGTCGTAGCCGGCGCTTTCGGCGCGGACGCCGAGGTCGACGAGGCGGTGCAAGTCGTGTTCGGGGGTGAGTTCGATACCGAGCATGGTTACTCCTGAAACGTCCACTGCCGGAGGGCCTGCCGCACGAAGTCGCCGTCGACCGCGCGGAAGTGGTTGTCCGACCCCTCGTGGTCGCCGAACGCCCAGTCGCGGGCGACGACGACCGGGGTGCCGCCGTCGCCCTCGCCGGCCACGAGGTTCGCCGCCGCGGCGAGTTCGTCGATCACGTTCTGGACGGTGACGCCCATCTCGCGGCCGTCACGGTCTCGCTCGCCGCGCCAGTCGCGGCTCGCGGGGAGCCCGGCCCAGCCGATCGCGACCCCCCGCTGGCCGTGTCTGAAGGGGCGCCCGCAGGTGTCGCTGACGACGACGCGGTCGGCGGCGATTCCCTCTCGGATCGCCTCCGCGCTCGCCGAGGGGCGCTTCGGGAGTAACAACAGGTCGCCGTCGGGGACGTTCGACCGGTCGATCCCCGCGTTGACGCCGATGTGACCGAAGCGGGTCGCCGTGAGGAGGAACGGCGCCTCCATGATGAGCTCCGTCGACTCCTCTAAGACGGCCTGCGCGAACCGGGGGTCCTTCTCTTCGCCGGCGATGTCGGCGAGGCGGTCGGCGATCTCGTTCGCCCGCGGACTCGCCGGGAAGTCGTCGAGGTCGAAGACGCGGCCCTCGGCCTTCGAGACGACCGTGCTGGCGACGACGACCACGTCGTCCTCTCGGAGGTCGACGCGCTCGTCGATCATGGCCGCCAGATCGTCTCCCGCCCGGATCTCTGGCAGGTCCGGGACGGCGAACAGTTCCATACCACACGGTCGGCGGCGACGAGGAAAAACCCCGCCGGTACCGGGCCGGTTTGACGGTTCTTCGGCGTCGCGCCGACCGAGCCGTCGAGTGGGTTCGAATGTGCAATATAGCAATATTTAAACTCAATATTGTGCGTTTCAGAGATTGAAAGCACAGATCAGTTTACGTGTATTAGGTACTAAGTGAAATTACCTTGTTTTAGCCAAATGACTTTATACTGTGAGCGGAGATGATTCGTTGCGATGACCGAACCAGCGACCGACGACGACTCGGAACCGATCGACGTACAGACGCGCGTCCCGCCGAAGCGCGACGCCACCGACCCGTTCGTGACCAGCACGCGAACGCCGTGAACGGGCGGGAGCGACCGCGGCAGCTATTCTTTCGCCGGCTTCGTCCCTCCCGTTTATAAATGACTCCGCAGCTGTCGCTCTCGCGGAATCTGTGCGGCGACGATCGGAAACCCCGCCGGCACCGGCCCAGTGCGGCGCTATTCGGAACCCGCGGTCGGAGCGCTGAGATGGTGTCGCTCCCGAGCTCTGTCGGGGGTGTTACGCCGAAGCCGACGGTCGCGGGGTCACTCTTCGACCGACTGCTCGTCCTCGCTTACACCCTCCCGCCCCGACACCTGTACCGTCAACTCCTCGTCGTGCGCGTCGATGTCGAGGCCCTCCCCGACCGGGAGGACCGGGCAGTCGACCCCGGTCGCCGCGACCCGTTCGATCACCTCTCTCGCGTCGATCTTGCCGTCTCGCACCCCGTCGCGCTCGGTCCGATCGTTCGCGGTCTGTCGGCGGGCGGCGAGCACAGACAGGCGACGCCGCCCGGTGCGGATGCCGCCACGGTCGACAGGAACTCGGGCGACACGCGCTCGACGGGGTTCGTCAGCCCGTTTTGCCGAAGCCGCTGTGAGAGATTCGGCTCGGTCCGCGGCCCGTCCCCGACGAGATAGACCGGAGCGGTCGCTTGGACGAGAAACGGACCGATGGGTCGACCGGCCACTCTGGATAGTGTCGAATCGGGGACGATAGTGATACACTTTCCGGCCGTCGGGTCGGGGGCGTTCAGATACGGATTGAACGGCGAGGCGGTGCGGTCTCAAATGCTCGTCGCAGCCACAGCCTCAATGGTAGATACGAACGCCGTGACGGTCAGCACGGCGTCGAACGCGCCTTTCCTGAGAGAAGATGTCGAACTACCAGTTTCCCGAACTGATCCAGCAACGCCGAACGGAAACCGCTGACGAGTGGCTGAGAGCGTTTGCCTGCACATGAATCAGGTTAGGTGAACACTACAAAAGGATCCGCTGGCTCATTCTTCGTCGTCCGACTTTGGTGGAAAGTCCCGTTCGGCAAGTGCCTCTTTGATTCCGTCCCAGTTGTCGTCGATAATTTCAACACGGTACGGTCTCGACGTGTCATCGACCTCCACCACTCCCTTGTCTTCCAATTGACGCAATCGATTCACTGCGTAGTCAGCCAACGTTGAATCGGGGAACTTCTCTGAGAGATGGCTTCTCAGTTCAGCCGTCGTCCCCTCCCCACCGATCTCTTTTAAACCCTGGTACACTTTATTTTGGCTCATGCCAGTATATCCCACAACTTTGAGTATAAAACTTCGGCAACATTGAGAGACAATAGTCAGTCGCTCGGCTTTGTTGAACTACTCAGAAATTGATAGTTCCTCGCCCTCGATCACTCAGTATAGCACGAGCGGTCACTGCTCGTTAGCGGGAACGGTACCTGTGGGCCTTGTTTGGATGCGGGACAGATTGTGTTCTACAGTCGTTGTCCGACGAACGACATCGGGTAGAGAGCTACTCTTGGAGTGATTCGGCTCTGTTGAAACGCTCAACAAGTGACACATTCTCCTCCGGCTGTGGTCGATACACTCTCTCGATTGCTCACGATATTGCATCGATTTCGTCTTTGAAACGGTAGATGAGTATAACCGCGCCTGTTGAGAGGGCGACTGTACTAATCATTGACCAAGCAAACAGTTCATCAGAATCACCCCCTAACAAAGCGCCTACTGTAACCGCGACGAGGAGAATCGCTATCGTCCCAACACCGCCGACTACACGAACAAATACAGTTTCATTCATATCCTGTCCATCTGTTGAGTGAATTCCGTTCTCTCGTGTATATTCTCTTCGCCGTGCAACTCGCACTCTCCAGCGACCAGCTGTTTCATACAATAACACGTCGGAAAAGAGCATATCAACAGAACCGGATCCAATACGATGATCGGGTAGTTCCGCTCTTCTATCATATACCGCTCTCTGTCAATTTCCTCAGAGCGTTTGAGACGAATATGTTGATTACTCAATACATAACTGTCAATATAACCCCCGCGTTACAATTTCGTGATGACTTCAGACGTTCCAAGCGCAGAAGAGTATGCCCGTGAATTAGCTGAATCGCTTGACAGGCAGCGTTACGCGACGTTAGTGCAGTCTGTTGGTGATCAGTTAAATGGCCGCAAGGACCGTTTCGATAAGTCCGATGTTATCGAGCGGTGTCTAGAGGTGTACACTGACGGGCGGCTTGAATGGGTAGACGACAAGGGGCGGGACTTTGTTGACACAGAACGGGGGTTGGATATTGAATTCAAGTACGAGCAGGACGCTTTGTTTACTAACGTCCGTCAAGATCCACGAGACCCAAATCTTCGGCTGATCAATAATCTCGGTGAGAGAAACCACATCGACCCCGAAGAGTTAGCCGATTTCTTCGTGGTGGGCCAGCAGAATGCAATGGGCGTCATCTCAAAACGGACAATCTTCGATGATAGCCGACCGTCAAAACTCAAGTTTGATGCCGACGTAGTGATGGGCGATTTCTACTTTGAAGACATCGTGATCGTGTTCCACCCGAGTGATCTCGGGGAGGTACGGACGGTCGACGTTGACTACAAAAAACGGAAAATGGAGATGCAAATGGAGCTTATTGAATCGATATCTGCCTCCGGCGCTGGACAGCAGAGGCTCGATTAGGTAGACATTCCCTGTGCGGGGTCGTCGTACTGTTTAATTATCCACGGATAGCCCTCGGAACCATCAAAAACAGCAACTTCGGGCGGAGAAGCTACCCCCCGTTGCTGGAGGAGTACAATTTCCCAACACAGACTCGCAGACTTCAGGTTCAAGATACGCAATCCGACAACAGAGAATAGGACGTGCCGGCCCTAACTACTGAACGACCCGAGCGTTTCCTGCTGGCCGGGCAGCGACTTCGTTTTCAGTCCAGCCGGGTTGTCTCGCACCGTAATCTCACCACGATGGGCAATCAGTATTCGGTCGATCTCGGTGGCTTCACCTTTCGTGTCTCCCCAGATCCGCGACACCTTCTCGTTGTCTGGTACGCGGTCCTCGACGATCCGTCCAACCTCAAAATTCGCCATCGGGGCGACAACCTCCTCAGCCACTTCACGAGCCAAGTTGATCGTTTCCCCGTTCTGATCGACGTCTCCAATAACAAAGGCCGCAACCCCCGTGTCGGGGTCGACCACCTCATCCATGACCTCAAATGTGTCCGTCATGAACTCGAGATACGCCTCAAGATCGAGTTCGTCATCCAGGCGCTGGTCTACCGTATCAGGCTCTTGATTGAGGAACCACAGCCGGATCCAGTTATATAACCCGTATTTCAGCACCTTCAGATACGGAGGCGACGTAAAGACAAGGTCCGCTCGATCAGGTGTCTCCTCAGCGTCGGCCAACGCAGACGGCAGGTCTCTCGCATCTCCGAAGAACGCATGTCCCCGGCGTGCTGGCGGGCCATCGCTGTATATCGTGCGGAGCCGATCGAGCAGTTTCTGAAACACGTCGCGGTCCGGTGGCTCAAGGCCCTCTTTTTCGATGTACTCCGCTACGTACCCCTCAGACATGGAAAATGTGTTTGGCATCGAAACGGAGAGATACTGCCCGCTCTGGCCGTGCATAATGCCTAAAATTAACCCAGTTATGAACGTATCTGCTGGCGACAGACTCAAAATCGTCTCGGGAAAATCAGCGTCGTCCAACCCAAAATTCTGTTTCAGATAAACCAGCTGGCTCAACGTGTTCTCGTGGTACAGCATCTGAATTCGCTGCGGGACGTGATCAATCGTCGGGGGAGTGTACTGTAATCGTAGCTCCTCGATGCGCTCTCTCACCGTAGCCGCTGGGGGCGGTGTCACTTTTGCTCTGTTAAGGACGTAGGCCATCGGGTTCAGGTCATTCCCAATCCCGATGCGCCCGTCTACACAGGCCTGTAGTGGTGTCGTCCCCCGCCCAGCGAACGGGTCGAGAACCACATCGCCCTCAGTAGTTAATTTGTGAATAAAGTAGTGTGGAAGCGATGGGGGAAACATCCCCATATACGAACACATTGGATGGAAACTGTGTTCCCACTTGCGCTTCAGCGAGCGCCATGCGGGTCGAATATCATCGAGGTCGCCCATTGCTTCTACCTCCAGTAGAGCCCTAATGAATCCGACGATGAGTGACATCCTCCCCTGCCTGAACGCGGAGGACTCCCGACCGCAGTTGGGATATGAGGTTCACGTCTCACCACCTCTTGTTGCGCTTGGACTCCGCAGGAGAGGCGATACAGGTGGACTGCGGGCCGTGCCAACCGGCCGGGACTCCTTCTTCATCCAAACCGGGGTGGACTCGGAGCCACCCTGCTCGTGTCGCGTTCGTCTACGTAGATAGAGCAGACCGAGTGCCTCGCGGCTTGACCCCGCGGTACTTCACTCAGCCAGCGATTCGAGTGTTTCAGTAAACACCCGTTTTGCTTCTGCATTTAAATCGCCCACCACTGCCTCTCGGTTCTGCTGTGCAGAGACGACCCCAACGGCGCCCGAGCCCGCTAAGGGATCAAACACCGTGTCACCCTCTCTCGTGAAGTGTTCGAGTAGAACCTTCACGAGCTTGGGTGGTAATCGAGTGGGGTACTTCGGCATTCCTTTGAGATAATTCCGCTTGATTTGGAGTGTCGAGAGATTGGCTTCACCGTCTTGGCAGTGGTCATACGAACACTCGTTTGAGTAATACCAATCATCTCCCTTGACTATCCAATATAACTCATAGACGTTGTGTGCTGGGCGAAGTTTACAATACGGAGCAAAATTGTACGCCCAGTAGAGTTTCCCTTCTAATCTCCACTCTGGATGGTCAAGGACTGCCTGATGAACGAGATGGCTGTTATCCTTTCCCGAAAACACGATTCCTTGCCCTTCCGAATGCGTATTCCGCGCCAGAACGTCCAGGAGAGAACGTATTTTTTCACCGTATGCGTCCGATTCCCACTCAACGTACCCGTCGACGACGCGTGACGTATCTCGGTTGTAGTTACTGGCCTTCCCATCAAACTCAAGCCCGAAGGGCGGATCCGTGATCGCGATATCCGCATTCACGTCGTCCCACTCAGTCATATCACAGAGATTATAAGTAATGTCCGCCGTGATAGGTGACTCACTCATCGTTCTGTCCAACGACGAATTGGTACAAGTGGCTTCTGAAGACAAGCTGTTGCCGGTGCCCGGACCGCCCCAGCGTCGTTCGGCGCGGTCGCCACGGTCGACACCGGCGTTCGTCTGGCTATTACCGATCGGGGTTGCGCTGCTCCTCGCCAGCCTCGCGTACGTCGCAACGAAGATCGATCCGGGACGACCGACCGAGTCTGGATGACCGATCTGAGCATGGACAGTCGAGCGAGTCACTCCGTCTCCGTCGCCGCGAGCGCTATCCGGTGACTGCTCCCGTGGCGGCGAGACCCCACCCGATGGTCGATCCCGCGGCGACGAGCACCATCGTCACCACGGCCGGGAAGGGCTCTTCGTGTCTCGTGAATCGGTAGTAGCCAGGGATGAGTCCAACCATTGGCAGTACGGTCCCGAGCGTGACGACTCGCGGGAACACGGCACCGAGAAACGCGAGCGCGACGGCGAACCCCGCGGCGGCGACAGTTCCGAGGCCGTAGGCCAGCCGGAGTCGACCGGCCGACCACCGCGTCGCGAGCGTTCGCTTCCCGACGGCTGCGTCCGCGCGGCGGTCGGGCCACTGCGTCTCCAAGAGGTTCACGAACACGACGAGCGCGAACGGGACGGTCGCGAGCGCGGCGGCGACGGTGACGCCGCCGGTGACGACCGCAAACCCGTACAATGGCAGCGCGACCCCGCCGAGGACTGCGTTCGTTACTTCACCGAATCCCTTCCACGCAAGCCGGAGCGGCCGTACTGAGTACTGCCAGCCGACGAGCAGTATCGCGACGAGGAGCGCCGCCGGGACCGTTCCCAGCATCTGCCCGCCGACCGGTGCCGCGCCGGCGACCAGCAGCGCGACGCCGACGGCGCCCGACGCGACCGCGGCGCGCAGCGCGAGGGGCCGGGGAAGCCCGCTCTCGACCAGCGCGCCGCTGCCGCCCGAGAACGGCGTTCGGTCGGTGAGCGCGTCCGTCTCGGCGTCAGCGTACTCGTTTGCGTAGTGAACGCTCGCGGCGGTCGGCAGCAGCGCCGCCAGCCCGACCGCGACTACTCCCACCTCCGCCTCCGCGCCTCGACCGAACGCCATCGCGACGCCGAGCGCGTACACGAGTGTAATCAGCGCGAGCTGCGCCGGGCGGGACATCCGCCAGAGCGCGACGAGGGCGACGCGGCGATCCAGCTCGCCGGCCGTGCGCCCGCCGCGCGGTCCGGTTTCACTCACCTCACTCGCCACGCAGCGTCCGGATCTCGTCAAGCAGGTCATCGATTTCCGGGCGATCAGCGGGCATCCGTCCCTCGTAGGTGTACGCGACGGCGGGCTCGCCGGATCGGGTGTCGAGGACCATCGCGACCGGCATCCGGCCCACCAAGTCGTGGAGGGAGCCGAGGACGCCGAACCGCACCGGCTGGTCGTACGCATCGCTCACGTCGGCGTTCGGGTCGGCGAGCAGCGCGAACGGGAGGTCGTACGACTCTTGCCACTCGCTGGCTCGCTCGACGGGTTCCGGGAGGATCGAGACGACGGCGGCGTTCAGTGCCTCGAACTCGTCGTACCGGTCACCGATCGCTTGGACCTGCTTCCGGCAGTTCCCGCAGTGGTAGTCCCGTTGGAACAGCAGCACCACGGCGTCCGTGTCGGAGTCGGCGGCGACTGCGGAGAGTGAGAACGGGTCGGGACCGGCTCCGGCGTTCGACAGTTTAAAATCCGGTACAGCGTCCGGCGTTGAGGACGCGGTCGTGTCGCTCATGGGTGAGGTAGGCGGGGCCACGGCATAATGCCAGGTCGGTCTGGCGCGAGAGATGCCAGACCGCGGTATCTATTGGCACGCGGCGATCGATGTACACTCATGATCGCTCCAGAGCCGACGCCCGAACCGGACTCCGACCGGGCGTCACTCGACGACTCCGGCTCTGCGTCCGTCGCCGCCTCCGCCCCCACTCTCGTCGCGGACTCGCAGCGGTTCCTCCGCGCGGTTCGAGCCCCCGACGATCACGGGCTCACACTCGATACCGTCCGAAGACGGCTCGCCGACGCCTCGCCCGACGAACTGGCCGCGCTCGGTCCCGACGAGCAACTCGCGTTCTGGCTCAACGTCTACAACGCCGCGACGGGGGCCACGCTGCTCGCGGATCCTGAGCGTTTCGAGGACCGTCGTCGATTCTTCGGCGAGTCGATCGTCACCGTCGCCGGGACTGACCTGAGTCTCGATCAGATAGAACACGGGATTCTCCGGGGTTCACAGTGGAAGTACGGGCTCGGCTACGTCCCGAATCCCTTCCCCTCGGCGTTCGTCCGGCGCCACCGCGTCGCCGATCCCGACCCGCGCGTTCACTTCGCGCTCAACTGCGGTGCCGCCTCCTGTCCCGCGGTCGCGGCCTACGACGCCGCCGACGTGGACGACCAGCTCGACCGGTCCGCCGCCTCCTACCTGCAGAGCGGGACCGCCGTCGAAGACGGGACCGCCCGGATCCCTCGCCTCCTCCTGTGGTACCGCGGCGACTTCGGCGGACGGTCGGGTATCTATGCGCTCCTCCGCAAGTACGACGCGATCGACCCTGACTCGATCTCGCGGATCCGCTACCGCGAGTACGACTGGTCGCTCGCGCTCGACGCGTTCCGGACCGAGGAGGGGAGCCGATGATCGTCAACACCCCCGTTTCAAAACATTATTACTATGGTTGGGAATCACACCATGTATGCGTCGCCGCGCCCTCCTCGCGTCCGCCCTGACCGCCGCCTCCGCTGTCACTGCGGGCTGTAGTGCCGTTGCATCGCGCACAAAACACACGAATCCGGTTGTACATACCAGTGACAACCCCCGAGATGACGAGAGGTATCTCGAATTCCAGCAGGACAACACTGAGTTCGCCACTGTGGGCGTTGATCCGAGGTTTGCCCCCTTACCAGCACATTTCCACACGTGGATTTCGCACACCGAGGACACCGAACTGCAATCGCTCACACAGCGGTTCGTGGCACTAGGCGGTGACGGCACTCCGCCACAGCTCTCGCTCCAAGGCCCGTTTATGGGTGACTCCAAACCCCACCCGTCCGTGTCACTATTCCGTGACGGGAGGGCTGCGGTCGTCGAAGTCCATCGGTTCGGTGAACTCGCCAACGAGACCGTGTTTATCGACTTTCCGGTTATTCAATGGCCGGAGTCAGCCCCACGGCTCGTCGTCAAAAGCACCGTCGAACTCGCTCAACCGGGGCTGCTTGACCGAACACACGTCCTTGAGGGACAACTGGAATTCGAGTTCAACGCCGAGACTGAAGGCAGCGACTGAACCGCTAGGCCACCCGATTCGCACCGTTCAGCGACCAGCTGTTTCAGGAGTTAATGTGTCTGAAGAGGGGGATTTCAACAGCTGCTAATGCCCGGCTCTGTTGAAATTTCCCCTCTTCATCAGACATACACACAGATGAAACAGGCGGTCGGTGAGAGCTGCGAAAGAAATAAGATGGACATCGTATCCAAACTACAATTAGTCACGTGTCATCTTACCACCTATGAAGGATCTATACATCTACACCGGCTCATTCGTCGTAATTGGAGCGTCAGTAGGAGGGCCAGCGGTGGGTTCGCTCATCGCTGGCGATCGTCGCATCCCGATACTGCTCATGGCGATCGGCGGAGCTGGAATGCTTGCCACTGCCGGCTACGAATGGCTGCGAACCGACCCAGAGGCGTTTACTGCTCCTGCAATCAGCCTTCTCGCGTTGGCTGGTTCCGCCTGTCTGTGCTTTCTCGGAACCGTACTCTCTGCGATGGGTGGGTTCTGAGTGGCTCGTATTGACCACTGACAGTCAGAGTGTATCAGTTCCTGAGGGTTTCAACAGAGCCGAGCGATTGTTTGATGGGTGAGATGATGACGAACGCGAACCCCAGTCCGATGCCACTACCAATCGCGCGATGAAATTCAACCGGGCCAGAAAAGAATAATGCTTGAACGAAGAGTGAGGCTAAAGCTCCAAGAAAGAATCCAAAGAGAGCATTCTGGCGAGAAGACAAATGGTGGCTATTCATATTTGACTTCACACGATGTCAAGGTATAAACAGCCGTTCTCCGGGTTTTAGTTTTCAATCCGCCGCTCAATACGCAGCTCTCATCAACCGGCTGTTTCGCATGATATTATGTCTGAAAGATAGGGTTTCAACGGAGTCGGGCAGAGAGCAGTTTGAAACCGCACCGCCTCGCCGTTCACTCCGTCTCTGAACGCCGCCGAGTAGGCCGCCGGAAGATACATCATTACAGCTACTAATTACCCGTGTAGAGATGGAAACTCGTGTCAACGAGGACGTAACATGACACAGCAAATTTCTCCCGACCGCGTCGCCGATCACGTCTCCGCGCTGGCAACGGAGATTGAATCGGCGATCGTGTTAGATGAACAGTTCTTAGAAACGATCTTGATCGCAATTCTGGCAGATGGCCACGTCCTGCTGGAGGACGTTCCGGGCACTGGAAAGACAATCACGGCCGAGAGCATTGCCAAGACGATGGGGTTGAGCTTCAGTCGGATCCAGTTCACGCCCGATCTGCTCCCCGCCGATATCACCGGCAGCAACGTCTACAATGACCACGACGGGAGCTTCGAATTCCGAGAAGGCCCGGTGTTTGCCAACGTGTTACTCGCCGACGAGATCAACCGAGCACCCCCAAAGACCCAATCGGCCCTGCTCGAAGCGATGCAAGAGCGGCAGGTAACCGTCGACGGAACTACGTACGACCTCCCGGTTCCGTTCTTCGTGATCGCCACGCAGAATCCGATCGAACAGGAGGGAACATTCGAACTCCCGGAGGCACAGCTTGACCGCTTCCTCGTCAAATCCGCTATCGGCTATCCGGACCGCGATGGGGAGAAGGAGTTGCTCTTCAGACGGCTCGACCGAGACGCGCCCGAACCGAGCGTGTCCCAGACGATCGATCGAGGAACGGCGGCGGCGCTCAGAACCGCACAGGAGTTAGTGACTGTTGACAGAGATCTGGTCGACTACGTCGTCGACATCTGCCGTGCGACGCGGGAGGACGTGCGCGTCGCGACCGGCGTCTCTCCCCGTGGGACGCAGCGACTGCTCGAAGCGTCGCGCGCCGCGGCCGCCTACCATGGGCGCGATTACCTCGTGCCGGACGACATCAAGCGAGTCGCCGCACCCACGCTCGCACACCGACTGGTGTTGACCACAGAAGCGCGAATGGACCGCACCTCGGAGAGACAGATTGTAGATGAGATCCTCAACACCGTCAGCGTCCCTCGCGATACGGACGCGCCGGAAGCGTAGCGCCGGTCGGTTGCGCTATTCGCCCGTGTTGAAATACAAAAGCAGAAGCGCCACGGCGAGTACGAGTAACGGAATCGCGAGGAGCGACAGCGAGGTCGGCGGTGGCGTGAGCGTGCGGGCCGCGTGGTGAAGCCCGAGCGTGAGCGCACAGAATGCGATTCCGACGCCGACGCTGGCCGCGCCGTGAGTTAACTCGGGGGGCTGTAACGTTACGGTCTCCAACTCGGCGGCCAGCGTGTACCCGTACTCGAGGAAGTCCCACGCCAAGAGCGCGGCCACTATTGCGACGAACGCTACGAGCGGTATCGTGCCGTACACCGTTGCAGCAATAATCGAAACGCTGCTCGAAACGAAGACAAGATTTCGATAGACGAGCCAATCCGTCGCGCCCGCCGAGTAGAACCCGCTGTACACGCGAACGCTTAAGAGCAAAACAGTGGTGAGAGCGGCACAGATCCCAACGCCGGCGAGCATAAGCGGTAACAAGAGATCGCTCAGATTCTGCACGATCCGTGTTGAGACCCCAGCGGTCACGATCCACGACTGGAGTTGCGGCCGGTACGCCGGCGCGGTCGCGTAGAGCGAGGCGGTTATCGTCGCAATGAGTATCGTCAGCGAGAGGGTTGGGCTCATCACCCGTCCGGACTGGTCGTACCGGCGTTGGACCCACCCGACTGCAGCCACTGCGGCTCTGAGGATAGGTATCAAGACGATCACGAGGAGCGTCAGCCTCAGCGCTGACTCAGTCGTGACGAACTCACCAAGTCGCTGGCTCGCTTGGACTGCCGAGACGACTCGGGGTTCCTGCTCGGCGAGGGGGATCGCAGAAGCAAACTGACGGAGAAACGCGACCAGGACCAGCGTGCCAGCAAAGAGAAGACGGCGGCTCAACCCTCCGTCGGACGCGTCCGATGATGAGTCATCAGGCCCGTCGTCGGTCTCGACAGTAGCGTCTGCCGGCGCCGCAACCCTGCTGAGTACCGAGTGCAGCGGTATCGAGAAGAGCGTCTGAACGCTTCCAAGCAGGTTGGCAGCGAACGCCGGAATCGCCGCCCACACGAGCAGCACCACCAGGCTCGGGACGGCCTGATCGGCCGCAGCGATTCCGGAGATAACTCGGTCGACGGGGAACTCGAACCCGATGCCCGCGGTGACGCGAGAGACGGCGAACACCGCGCCGCCGGCGAGCGCAAAGAGCACGGCGACGCGTGTCGACCGCATGGCTGCACCGCGGACGTTGGCAGTTTTCGCGGTGCGCGTTGCACTCCCCCACAGCAACCAGAGGCCGATCGCACCGGAGAGCCCGGCCGCGCCGCCCGCCGCAAGCGATACGACTTGGATGAGCGTCGGGCCACCGAGGACGGTCGCAGGCGAGATGTGGACGACTGCCGTCGCCACGACACTGACGCCGAATAGCGGCGCAACGATTACGGATGCGGGCGCGGCAAACCGACGCAAAAAGCTCTCGGTGGCGAGTAGCACAACGCCGAGTAGTGCGACGACCGCCACCGCGGCCGCAATCGTCGGCTCAACGATGGCGAGGGGAAGCAGAATCGCGACAGATCCGACTCCAACGCCGAGCGCTGTCATCGCTCGGGTGGGGTGGCGTTCGGGCCTCATACGGCACCCCCGAAGCGGTGTTCCAGCGCCATTCGGAGTGGCTCCGTCGTATCCCAGTCAAGGACCGTTACTCCGCTTCGTCTGAGGTCGTCAATTCGGAGCGCCCGGTCAGCGAGTAAGATTCGCTGGCCGTCTGTCTCGGCTCGCGGTTGCCGCGGCGAGAGGACGACCACGCTGCGGTCGTACGCGCTGAGCCGTGTCGCCAAGTCGACGATACTGTCGTCCTGAATCGGTGAGATGAGGGTGTACTGAGTGTGGTTCGGAAGGGTTTCGACGAGTTCGTCCGCCACCGCCGTCGGGTCCGGGCGCTTCGTTCCAGCCCCGTCGATCGCAGCGAACAGCCGCCGCAGTGCGAGTCGATGGTCTTCGCCGCTCGACGGCAGCCTGACGTCACTACCGTCGCCGAGGGTCGACACCCCGACCCGATGGTGGGCCTCGAAGAGCATCTCGGCCACCATCTCGGCGGCATACGTCGCGTACTCGGCGTGCGTGAGCCCACTTGGGGCGTACGAAACGTCTGTTCCGGGGCGCCGATCGACAAGGATCTGGACGGTGGCTGCATCCGACTCGCGGTACGTGACGGTCGTCAACTCGCCGCTTCTCGCGAGCCGCCGCCAGTCGATGCGACTCGCCGGGTCGGTCGCGTGGTACTCGCGTGTCGAGTGAAACTCCACACCTGAGCCGCCGCGTGCCGTGTCCAGCATGCCGGTGACCAAACTCGCGTGATTGTCCAGGGCGTACGATTCAGGGCGGACGCGGCAATCGAGCGGACTCTCAACCTGAAGGGTCCGATGCGCGCGTCGAGAGCCGCTTACGTTCCGCGTGATGACGGTGGTCGGCTCAAAGGAGAACGATCCTCGTCGCGACCGGATCGTGTACTCAAACGAGGCGGAGTCGCCGGGCGCGATCGAGAGCCCTGCTCGTGGCGACCCGCTCACCACGGTCAACGATCCGGGGACACCGTCGACGATTCGGAGATCAGGGAGATTCTGCTCGCTTTCGTTGTGAACCGTGAGCGTGACAGTGACCTCTCGGCCAGGCACCGGGTGTGCCGTTTCTAACTCGCGTTCACAGACGACGTTTGGGGGTGTAAACGAGGTGAGTCGGTCGTACAGCACAAACCCGACAATGGGCACGACAAGAAACAGCGCCGCACCGGTCCCGGTCGCGGTGCCTGCCGCGACCGCGAGCAGTCCGACGATGGCTGCACCCTCCGTCCGTCGACCCGTCTCGACGGTCCACTCGTCGTTCATTGTGACCCCTCACTCCGCTGGTTGGTCGATTCAGTCGGGCCAACGTCCGACCCGTCACGATTCCCGCGGCTGACGGTGGAGAGCGTCTCGGTAAGCGCTGCCAGTTCGCTGGTGGCCGCCCGGACGCGACGTTTAAATGTGGCTTCTGGGCGCAGCCAGGCTCGGGCTTGCTCGGTGAGCGTTAGGTCCGGGTTGGTCGCGAAGAGGAGTTCGGCGTTTCGGTCGTCGGTCCACTCCCCCGACGCGAGGAGTTCGCGAGCCGCGGGCGCGGAACAGCCCTCAACCCGCGCCACCGTGGCGATAAGCGTCTCAGTGAGTCCGGGACCGTTCTTCGGTTCCGGAACCGTGCTGCCTGCGCTGTAGAGGTCGTGGTTCTCAACGGCTTCGTCGAAGTCGGTCCCGACCGTCTTCACGGATCGATCGCTTTCGGTCTGTGAGTCGATCCTCACCGGATCTCGCGGGAGCGGACCCGCCGAGGCACGAGCGATCAGACTCAAAAACAGGACGACCCCCGCGGCGCCTAACAGGCTCTTCTCGACGTACTCAGGGGTGTTGACAGTCGCCATTGCATCGGCAGCGACCGTCGGGATCTGTGCTGGTGCAAACACGATCACAGCGCCGGCGACAAGGATTATCGTGCCGAGCGTCGCCGCAGCCGTGCGTATCATTCCTCACCCCCTCGTTCCGAGCGAAGCGATCGCTCAGCGTCCGCGATCGTCTCGGCATCCTCCTGTGACGGTTCTCGGCCGCCGTATCGGAGCGACCTGAACCCGGTCAGAACGCGTTGGACGTGGTGTTCCGGCAGCCCGAGGCCGATCGCGCGTTCGGCAATCTCGGCGGGCGTCAACGTCTGTCGCGGTCGAACGACACCGACCAACCAGTTCCACGCCCGGAAGATGACCACTCGCGGATCGATGGTGGCGTCTTCGCCGTCGTCAGCGTCGGACTCAGATAGACCGGCTTGTGAGGGAGGCGCCGTTTCCTCGGCATCTCGACCACGAAGCCGATACAGCCACGTCTGAGGACCGACAGCGAGCCAGACCACAGTTTCGATGACGCGTGTCACGCCGCGTTGACTCCATTCTCCGATGGTAACGGTGAAAGCCACCGTCTTTCTCGGCAGGTCGGTTAGCACACGCTGACTGCCCGCTACGACGGCGGTGAGGACAGCGTAGAGTGTCGACACCACGCCGCGACCCCCACGAGCAGCTTGCGTTCGGCACCACGCCGCTGCGCGGATGATCGCTGAGAGGGCGAGTCGTGGAATGTTGACAAGCCGTGCGAGCAAGCGCCGGCCACCTGCGACGCCTCTTCGCCCTGCGGCGACCGGATTTGTCAACCGCGTCACTGCCACACCGCCGAGGAGACCGGCCACGATGATTGTGGCCCAAGACCTGATGAGCCCGACGGTGCCAGCCGCGGTGGTGTCGCCGCGTCGGACGAGATATCCCACTTCTCGTGTGGGGGTGAGCGGAATACCGACGGTAGCGGTCCCGTTCTCGTCTGTCGTCGTGTTGGTTCCGGCGGCCCTGACCGTCGCGTCCGCGACAGGACCTCCAGCGGTCGTCGCCATGAGCTGAACCGTCGTCCCTGGGATGGGCAGGCCGGTGGCGGTTACATCGAGTGTCGTGTTTACTTCGAGCGTTTGGCTGCCGCGAACAGCTCCGCGCTCTGCGACGATGTCGACCGTGTCGTCGTAACCAACCGGAACGAGCGCGGTGCCGGTTTCGTTGGTCTCGGCGAGGGCGATGTCATCGACGAGCAGTTCCAGCCCGTCGATAGGTCGGTCATCGATGTGGGCCTCGACCGCGACACGCGCCCCTGCTGGCGGCGACGCCGGCGCGGACAAGGTGACATCCGTCGCGATGGGTGCAGTCGATTTCCCGCTCGCCTCGCCCCGCTCAGCCACGACGGTGACTTCCTCGCTGTACGGGACCGTGATACTTGCAACGCCGGTTTCGTTGGTCCTCGTCTCGAACCCATCGGCGGTCACTGTTGCGTTTTTGACCGGGACGCCGTCGATGCTCGCGGTTACTGTCGTGTCGGCACCTGGATAGAGCGGCGTCTCAGAAAACGTCACGTCGATGTCGGTGGTCAGTGGAATAGCCCCCTCCGTGGCCTGGTAGGCGACGCCACCGGATCCGGCGGCCGCTCGTGGAGTGAGCACGCGAGCGGGGCTCTCAACAGACGCCGTCTCGCTGGCGGAGTCGCTGAATTCGACAGTGAAAACCGTGTCTGTCGGGATCCTGGATATCGGTCCACCGATCGTTGATGTCCCAGTCGCATCGAGGGTGCCGACAACTCCGCCGCTGCCGTCACCGGATCCGAGCCCTCCAGATTCACCGGAGCTCGTGCCATCACCAGCCGATCTGTCGTCAGTCGTCTCTTCTCTGTCGGAGCCCTCACTGCCCTCTTGCCCTTCGGAGCCCTCACTGTCCCCCTGCTCTTCGGACCCCTCGCTATCCTCCTGCTCTTCGGACCCCTCGCTATCCTCCTGCTCTTCGGACCCCTCACTATCCTCCTGCTCTTCTGTCTCGTCGGTAACGTTCTCTTCATCCGGCTCACCGGGTGCGACGTACTCCTCGACAGTCACTTCCAGATTCGCGGTGTAGGGTAGCGTTCCCGTCACCTCGCCGTTTCGGTCGGTGAGTCCCACCACGTCGCCGTTGTAGCTGACGCGATGGTCAACGAGCGGAGCACCGCTCTGAGTGACACGAACCGTCCCGTCAGTTCCTGGAGTCGGGTCGGATAACAACTCTGCCTCCGCATCGACGGGGTTCCAATCGTCGTCCTTCTCGGCGTGGTGTACCGCCCGCTTGACGTCCTCGACCGACGCGGTGTACTCGGTGTTATTCGATCGGACGTCCTCGCGTTCCGGAGGCGTGGGGTCGAACGTAACCCAACCGACGCCCTCGATATACACCTCTACCCACGCGTGTGCCCGGTCAAAAGTCACTTCCTCGACGTTGCCATCGACCTGTCCACGAGCGTAGCCCGTCACATACCGCGCAGGAATACCCTGTGTGCGGAGCATCTCTGTCATCGCCGTCGCAAAGTATTCACAGTACCCACCTTCCAAGTTGAAGAGGAACTCGTCAACGACGTTCTCTCCGGGTTCCGGTGGCGTCAGCGTGTACGCCCGTTCGTTCTTCAGCCAATGCTCGATGGCAACAGCCTTGCCATACGGGGTCGACTGGCCGGCGGTTATCTCGTCGGTCAACCCGTGGACCCGGTCCGGCGTTTCCGCACGAGCCGTCCCGTATCGAGTAACCAAATCTTCATCGTAGTCGTCCCCTGCACCGCTGAGCTCCGCATACGTCCACTCGGGAACGTCGCTCGTCACGGTGAACTGCGTTCCTGCGTCCATCCGCGAAGTACGCTCGAAAGAGCCCTCATCATGCCTGACGACCGAGTCCAGCCCACTGACGGCGACCGGCTGATAAAACGACGGAACGATACTCATCGATTCGACGGCGGTGACCCGGTACCGCTCCCGAGTGGCGTCCCCGGCGTACTCGTACGGTGGGTTGTATCTCGTTGGCTCCGTCGACCGCTCCCAGCCGGTTCCGGTGTACGTGTCGTACGCGTTGGCGCGCCAATACGGTGTTTTAACGGCGCCGTATCGAAGGACACCGGTGTCGTCTCCCGCGGCGGTTCCTTCGCCGCCACCAGGAGACGTTCCGTCAGTGCTATTTTCTCCTTCAGTGCTCGAAGTGCCCGTGGTGTCACCGGGAGATGTCCCGTTAGCGCCGTTCTCACCTTCAATATTCGAATTCCCTTGAACCGTCTCGTTCCGGCCACCGGGAGTAAACGGATTCTCGTCGGACGCCAAACGCTCCACGGCCTCGCTGTCGTACTTCGCCGTGTCAGCGAATGGGTTCGGACCCTCGGCCTGCTGTTTCGTGTCGTCAACTGCCGAGCCGCTCGCTCGGGCGGCATCAAGTGCAGATTGGAACAGTCCGTCGGAGCGAGTCCCGTCTGCGACCGACGACTCAGTTGGACTGCCAATGTCGGGCTGTAACAGCGGCGCAGCCACCACGACAGACGTGAGACAGAGGACGGCAACCAGTACGGAGACGACGCGAGAACTCATTACCGCACGTCCGTCACGTCGGCCTGTCCGTTGTTATGTTCCCTCGGTCCGAGGCTTACACAATTTCGTCGCATCTAGTCTGTTCAGCTCGGAGATGTGTCAGTGTCGGGGATATTTAACTGGTCCCCATCAGGTTGCTTTCGCGACACCTTCGTGTCAGCGGCATCGGTCAGAAGCGACCGGAGGTGGCGGGAACACAGACCGGTATTCCGCCGTGTATGGCAAACGAGACTCGGAGCGGTCCCGTGACGTGGTAAAGACTACTTTCCGTGCTGCCCCGACCCGGATTTACGCCGATCCCCGTTCCCCCGGCCGGGTCCTCCCCGACCGTGCTTCCCGTCGTTTTCGTCCGGTTCTCCGCGGGCGCCGGTGCCCTCAACGCGCGGGAAGGACCCGGCGAGCTCGGGCAGCGACTCGAAGGCGCGGGTCGTCGTCGCCGTCGTCCCCGGTTCGACGGCGAGTTCCGTGCCGTCGGAAAAGGACACCGTCGAGGGCTCGTCGCCCGCGTTGTAGGCGACGTACGTCCGCGTGGTGCCGTCTCTGAACACCGAGTAGAACGCCGTGTCGGCCGTCACGGTCGCGTCGGGGACGCCGACGGCGTCGAGCGTGTGGACCCAGTGGGCCGTGTGGGCGCGCGACTCCCCGAAGTCTCCGGGGGCGTAGTCGCTCTCGTACCAAGCCCGCGCCGCGGCCGGGTCCGAGAGCGCCCGGAACTCCCAGAGGACGTCCGTGTACCACCCGAGGTCGAACGTCTCGCCGCCCCCGTCGTTCTCGCGGAGCGTCGCCCAGTTCGACGCCGCGGCGTCGCGGTTCCACCCGAGGTACAGCGAGTGCCCGCCGACCGGCAGGTAGTTGATCGCGTGGATCGACTCCGGATCCTGATTGAACCAGGTGGCGTACTTGTACCCGCGACCCCACACTATCCCGGCGTAGTCGTACGGCCACTCGTCGGGCAGGTTCTCGTCGCCGACGTCGAACCAGTACTCCAAGGCGGCGTGGACCTCGTGGGTGTAGAGGTAGATGCCCGCGTCGCGGATCGCCTCGTCGCCGGTCAGTTCGCCCCACAACACCATCGCCGCGTAGGCGTTGATCGCCTCCGACGACGACTCCTGGTTACAGCCGGCCGGGAGTTCGCCGCTGCCGGACGCCCACGAATGCCCGGCGTACGGGCTGAAGTTCCGGAGGAACGGGAAGCGGGGGTCGTCGCGGTCGGGGCTCGCGTAGTCGCGGACGAGGAGGTCGACGACACCGCCGTACGCGTCCTCGCTCGCCCACTCCGGGTCGCTCCGCGCCATCTCCGCCGCCGCCTTCACCCAGTAGCCGTAGTGGAAGTGGTGGTCGTTCAGGTCCGCGTCGGCGCCGAACCCCATCGGAGCGCCGTTCAGCGTGCCCCAGTCGTCGTCGTACCAGAAGAGGAACTCCTCGGCCACCTCGCCGTCGGCGTCCGCGGTGAACCACGTCTCCAGCTCCTCGCGGATCGCGTTCTGAAACCGCTCCGCGGCGGCCTCGTCGTCGACCTGCTCGGCGAGCGGCGCCAACTGGAGGAGCCGCTCGAAGTTCTTGCCCGTCCAGTAGGTGCCATCGCCGAGGTCGTCTCGGATCAGCGGGTCGGTCGACGCGGCGCTGTCGACGTGCTCCGAGAGGTCCGGCACGTCCGTCGCGTCCGGGAGGAACGGCAGGATGCCGCGGTAGGGTAGCTCGGTCGTGAACGACGACCCGGCGTGGACCGGCATCTCGCCGCGCGGGGAGACGTACGACCAGTCGCACAGGTCGGCTCCCGTTCGCTTCGCCTGATGCGGATACAGCGCCGTCAGCGTCTCGTCGGCGCCACCGCGTTTCGCGTCGAGGTCGAACTCGTAGTCGGTGACGACCGCCGACCGCTCCGCGTCGTACTCCCACGCGACCGTCGTGTCGGTGACGAAGGCGTACGCGCGGCGGCGGAACTCGTTTAACGTGTTCGGCGTCGCTTCCGGCAGGAGGGCGACGGAGGCGTAGCCTGCACCGTCGAGCGCCGACGAGACGGAGTCGCTCTCGACGCCGTCCCACGAGGCGCCGGGCGGGGCGAACAGCCCGTAGTGGCTGTCGCCGACCGTCACGCCAAGCACGTGGTCGCGCTCGTGCCAGACGGAGACGTCGCCGTCGAACGACACGTCGAGCCCGCCGGCCGCCGTCTCGAAGTAGACGAACGGCGAGCCCTGAACGAGCGTCGCCTCGAGGCTCGCCTCGCCGCCCGTCCGTCGGTAGGTGACGGACCAGTCGCCGTAGTCGGCGACCTCGGCGGGCGCGTCGCCGGCGACGTCGGGGTGCGAGACGGTCAGGTCCGAGTCGATCGGGGCGGTGCTGGCGTCGGGTGACGCCGTGAGTTCCGCGAAGTCGTCCGTCCGGTCGCCCCAGGTGAACGGCGCGTCGCCGACCTGCCACTCGTCCGGATAGGTGACGGCGAGCCCCGACTCGGTGACGCGCGCGGCCAAGGGGTGGATCCAGATGTTCTCCGAGAGGGGACGCCACAGCAGGGTCGTCCACCAGTCGTTCGACGGGTACGGCGCCGAAAGATCGTCCGTGGCGTAGATCGTTCGCGGCGGCGCGCCCGCCGCCGACGGCTGTACCCGTGCGATGCTGCCCGCGCCGACCTGCTCGATGTCGGTGGCGGCCGCGCCGGCGGTGACGCTTCCACCGCCCGCGAGCACGCCGCTCGCGATCAGTCCTTTGAGCCAACTCCGTCTGGTCATGTCCGAACTCGGTACGTCGATCGAGGGGCGAGTGTCGTCCGTCATTGTCCGTGGAGAGTCGGCGGCTCAGCGCCGCCGCGCGAGTTCGCCATCACCTTCTTTCATTAAAAATGTTGTTAGAATTAATTAACATCTGTCTTGTAGGCCGTTACAAGACATATATTTTACATATCCTAGTTCCGCCTCGCGAGTATTCGGACGCGTGTGGAACCTCTTTTGACATCCTCCCCGCGCTGAAGCGCGAGGCTTTCTGCTCGATTCTCCGTAAATCGTGGGAGCAGATCAAATTAAGTCAATCCAGTAGAGAGGGAAGCAGAGATAATGGCGAGTGATCGAGTCACAGTCTCCCTAAATGAAGATACCAAGAGTGCGTTAGAAGAACTGACCGACCAGACCAACGAAAGCCGAAGTGAACTGATCCGTAAGGCGATCGCGTTCTATGCGGCGAACTTCGAATCGGCGAACACAAGCGACAGCGACCATCTTCAGACGTATTATGAGATGCTCTAGACGGGCGAGCACATTCTCTTAGATATCGATCTACTGTACGCACTCTTGAGCCAAGTTGACGACGCCGAGAACGGTAACGGAGAGTTCACCGACATGGTCGACCAAGTAGCCCAATACCACGCACAAGAGTATGCAGAGCGGTTCGACTCGCTGAAGGAAGTCCTCGATTGGCTCTCTCTCTGTGGATTCTTAACCGTCCGACAGACAGAAGAAGGGAGTTTTCACGTGGTCTTTCCCTCCGAGTCGATACGGTCGTTTATGATCCGATTTATTCGCGGTAGTGTGGTGGACCTTCCGTTTGAAATTGAGATCGAAGAAAGTGTCTCGAAGGTGTTTTTGACGGAGCAAGAGGCCTGAGGCCTTCGTATTGGAGCGTGAGCGTTCGTCAAAGTCGGGGTGATCGGCTCTGTTGAAATCCTCAATCGGTGATATGTTCTTGGAGCCGTGCTGAATAGAGGACGCGAATGTGGTACAAGGCGAGGTCGGTCCACGATGCTCTCTACAAGGGATTTGTCGTCATCGCCGACCCATCTTTACCGGAGTTATTTTCGTATATAAATTTCACAAATTTATGTGGCGACAGCCGCCATAGGCAATTTCAGTGACGAGTCCGCAAAATATACTGGACGGAGATATAACCGATTGCGGCTATGACCCCGCTTGCCAATAGGACCGAGGTATAATCGATCCCACCATAGATTTCGAGATACGGCGTAAGGAAGCCGAGGACGGCAAACGTCGCTCCTGCACCGACAAGGGCAGAGTATCTACCCCCGTTTACACCCGTCCAACGGTCTGAGAGCCGAATAACTGTCGTAGTAATGATCGCTCCACCGAGGAGAAGCATCAGAGCACGGAATAAAACCACCAAAATCGCAATATGAAGGTTCTCCCAAGCACCGGATGATAAGACGCCAGTTCGAAGGAGGTATTGGCTGCCGTTGAACTCGATAATCGAGTAGCGAAGTTCGTCCTCTCCCCCTGCACCGTATCTGAATTCTGACGGGAGGTCATGTTCGTAGTAGCCGTCACAAATAAGCACATATTCTTCACACACGGCTGGAGTGTGCGTCAGCGATTCGGCGTTCAGAGTCCGCTCAAACAACACTTGTGCTATCGGGGACAGTTCCTCGTATTCATACGTGATTTGTTCCACGTCGGTCTCCTCACCAAGGTCCAGATTACCGGTGACGTTGTCAGCCTCGCCGGTAACATTCTCTGTCGGGCCTTCTTCGATCTGATGTTTGTAGTTATACGAATTTGGGTCGTGTCCTGGGCTGAAAGTTCCGGGATAAAATGGGAGAGCAACAAGAAGGAGAGCCACCAAGACTGCGAACGCCACAAGACGGGTGTTTTTAACATCCATTAGACAGCTATCGATTCGAGAAGCACCGTATAATCTTTGTGACCGGTGGGCAGGATTCAACCTTACCATGAGATTTGATTGATGTTACGTCGCCCGATACGCCCGTCTGTTGATCAGTGACGCAGCTGAGACCTACCGAAGCAGAGAAGGCGTTGTGCTGTACTCATCCTCTGTATCTCGCACGCCGGTCCTTTCAGTTCCTAAGGATTTCAACAGAGCCACTTTGATAGATGGTTTCAACAAAGCTGTTTATCTCGACTGTAGGATTTGCCGGATATCGTCAACACTTGGCAGTTCAATAAACCAAAGGACTCCAGCAAGAAACAGGCCAAAGTAACTGAGGAGACCTGCTGATAGTCCATATGCAAGGAGATTGTTCGTGTTGATCGGGAGTTGGTAGTACCCTCCTGCTTGAAAAGTCCCGATAAGGGTTATTGCGGTTCCGATAATGGCGGTCAGCACAGAGAGAGCCGCAACCTGTACGTGTAGTTGTTGACGCCACTCAACGACCGTCATCTTATCCTGCTCTGGTTCGACCTCCACGTCTGGAGGTAGAGGCCAATCAGAATCCTCACTGAGCAACCAGTAGATGTTCCCGTTGTTCGCTTGCTCACTCTTGAGCACGTTCCGTTCCTCTAGTTCATCTAACCGGGATCGGACCGTATCCGGACTGACACCACTTCCGAGAGCTGCGTGCATCTGGGCGACAGTATAGAAGGGACGATCTCCAAAAACGAACTCTAGAGCGACATGCCTCTGGGTGAGTTCCATATCGTAACTCCCCGGATCGATACGAGACTCAATATCTTCAGGAAGGTCGCCATCTGGTGTTGTCATCGTAATAAGTTCCCGTTCTACATTCACTGAATGCCGTTCCGCAATCCGTGAATGTCGGTTTTTGTCGCTGCACTAAGTATTTACCTTCCTTCGAGATGATTGATGTCGTCGAAAAAGACCGATGTGTTGGACGAACAGGTTATCAAACATGGCAAAGCAGCGATTCAACAGCTGGCTACCGAGAGCTCACCAATTACTCATGCACTCATCGGCTGTGTCATTGGAATGTTCATTGTTGAGGTATGGATCATGCATACCAACTCGCTAGGTGATCTCGAGGTTGTCGCCAAAGGAATATTCGGTGTGGCTCCTTCTGCTGGGTGGATGCTCTCGCCGTTTCTTCACAACAGCATACCGCATTTCCTCGTGAACATTGCCGGACTCATTCTCCTTGGTGTGCCTTTAGAAAAACACTGGTCGAAAAAACGATATGCCGTCTTCCTGATTGCGGCAGGATATATGGCAACAGTCGGGGGAGGGGTGTTTCTCACCATATTTACCGATCAGCAAATAGCATCCTACGGAGTGAGTGGAGTCGTGTACGCGCTGGCTGGATTTGGACTGATTCACCTACCTCGCAGTCACTGGCCATTTGACTCTTTACAGTGGATCGTAGTGTTGTTTGGAGTTAGTGCGATGCTCTCGGTCGTCGTTGATCCATTTATTGGTCCATACTTCGAGCCAAATTGGATCAATGGTGGGCACCTTGTTGGCTTCGTTATTGGTGTTGTAGCGGGGTGGTTCGGCTGGAACAGCTAATTATACATCCGTTGTTGAGTAGATAGATTGAGAGCGCGAATGTGACAGGAGATGAGAGTCAATCTCCGGAGCTCACCGATGGGACAGTACAGGTTATTCGATTAAAATTTGCTATTTCAAGAGGCGCATTTGGCGTTTTGATATGGTCGGTCCTTGGCGTCTTCATCATTCTCTTTATTCTCTATCCAGTCAAAAATAGGCTTTGAGGCCTTGAGTGCCATTATCAAAACGATCCAGAAACCAGACGCCAAACCAAATACGTAAATTGCTCCCCTATTCACAACTCCAGAAGCAATTACACCCGCGATAGTCCCGATTAGTATATTCTGAAAAAGGTACCACTTGTTCGGTTGACTCGGCTCTGTTGAAATCCTCAGTAGGTGATATGTTCTTGTAGACGTGCTGACTCCACCCTCTGTATCTCGCACGCCAGTCCTATGAGTTCTCAAGGATTTCAACAGAGCCGGGTGATCGATTCTTATGAATTCATACGAACAGCGGACTTCGGCTGGCGTCTGCATACGACTGATGTGCCATGTGCACACGGATCTTAACAAGGCTTTTTGAGGGCTGATCGAACCGTGACACTGCGTATCAGGTTGAAAAATTATGAGCATTACTCAACGACTCAAAGCCATCGGCCCGGGAGCCATGGTCGCAGCGGCGTTCATCGGTCCGGGCACGGTCACGACCGCGAGCGTAACTGGAGCAGAGTTTGGCTACGCACTCCTGTGGACGATCGCCTTCTCGATCATCGCAACGATCGTTTTACAGGAGATGAGTGCACGGCTTGGCCTCGTTTCGGGCGAGGGGCTCGGCGAGGCGCTCAGAGAGCGATTCGATAACCAGATCGTCGAGTACGTGAGTATCTTTCTCGTCGTCGGGGCTATCGGCGTTGGAACCGCTGCATACGAGGCCGGGAACATTCTCGGCGGGGCAGCAGGGCTGGCGACGATCACGGGAGTCAGTTCCACCGTATGGGGCGTCTTGATGGGACTCGTCGCCGGCGCGCTGCTATACACCGGACGGTACAAGCTGATCGAGCGGGCGCTCGTCGGGCTCGTTATCCTCATGGCACTCTCGTTCATTGCATCGGCGATCCTCATCGGTCCCGAGCCCGGTGCGATCGCAGCAGGGTTCGTACCCAGCATTCCGTCCGGCTCGCTGTATCTCATCACTGGCCTCATCGGGACGACGATTGTCGGGTACAACCTGTTTTTGCACGCAAGCAACGTCCAGGAGCGATGGAGTGGTCCCGAGGATCTCGGTCACTCTCGCGTCGACACGGTGCTGTCTATCGCTGTCGGTGGACTGATCACGCTCACGATCATGGTGACCGCGGCTGCGGCGTTTGAACCGGGGACGCAGATTAACGATGTTGGTCAGATGGCCGAACAGCTGCGCCCGCTGGCAGGCCCGTATGCGGAGGTGTTCTTTAGTATCGGATTGTTCGCTGCTGGGTTCACGAGCGCGACGACGGCACCCCTTGCAGGCGCGTGGGCAACCACTGGCGCACTGGGGTGGAACTCCGACATGCAGAGCTCGCGATTCCGTGCAGTCTGGGGCACGATCCTCGGCGTTGGCGTCCTCTCAGTGGTGCTTGGGGGGAGCCCCGTGCAGATCATTGTGTTCGCGCAGGTGGTGAACGGGATTCTCCTCCCGATTGTCGCACTCTTCCTGATTTACGCGATGAATCAGGACGATCTCCTCGGGGAGTATACGAACGGGCCGGTGGCAAACGTGCTCGGTGCTATCGTGACGCTTATCGTTGTTTGGCTCGGTCTTCGAACAATCCTCAGCGTGGCTGGGGTGTTATAAATGGAACGCAGAAAAATCGGCGTTGACGTCGGTGGCACATTCACCGATGTGACACTCTCAGTTGATGGTGAGCTCGTGACCGCCAAGGTCCCGAGCACGGAAGATCAAAGTGAGGGCGTCATTGCCGGGATCGAGAAAGCGTGTGAGGAGGCAGGAATCGAACCCGAGAGCGTAAGCGAGTTCTCTCACGCGATGACCGTCTCAGTCAATGCACTCCTCGAAGAAGACGGCGCAAAGACTGCACTCGTCGCGACCGAAGGGTTCCGGGACGTCTTGGAAATCGGTCGCCAAGATCGGCCATCGCTGTACGATCTCAACGCGGAGAAGCCGACACCACTGGTACCCAGACGCCGCCGTTTCGAGGTGTCTGAGCGGGCATCAACTGATGGGATCGAGCGGCGTGTCGACGAGGATGAAGTCCGGGCGATTGCAGAGGAGATCCGCAACGCGGACGTCGAAGCCGTCGCCATCTCCTTTTTGCACGCCTATGCGCATCCCGAGAACGAAAAGCGGGCCGCTGCCATCTTGCGAGACGAACTCACAGTGCCGGTGTCGGCCTCACACGAGGTGCTCGCCGAATTCCGTGAGTACGAGCGGACGTCCACGACCGCCGTCGATGCGTACGTCCGGCCAGCCATCGATCGATACGTTAGTCACCTCACCGAGCGCACACGCGATCTCGGCGTCCCGCAGCCACGAATCATGCAGGCCAACGGCGGGATCACTGACGCCGACACCGTCAGGCAGAATGCCGTAACGACTGTTCTCTCGGGGCCTGCGGCGGGCGTTGTCGGGGCTAATGCGATGGCGACCGGCGGTACCGACGAACCGGGAGGGCTGGTTACCTTCGACATGGGCGGGACATCGAGTGATGTAAGTCTCGTCCGTGACGGTGCAGTAGAACAGACGACAGAGGGATCGATCAACGAACGACCGATCAAAACGCCGATGGTGGACATCGAGACCGTCGGCGCCGGAGGCGGGTCTATCGCGTGGGTCGACGCGGGTGGCGCGCTTCGGATCGGTCCGCGCTCAGCCGGAGCGGACCCCGGTCCGGCCTGCTATGGCAAGGGAGGCACGGAGCCAACGGTCACAGACGCGAACCTCGTCTTAGGCTATATCGGCGGGAGCACCAGCCTCGGCGGGGAACTATCGCTCGATGAGGAGGCCGCGTACGACGTCCTCTCGGATCTCGCCGACGAAGCGGGTATGGACGGGCCCTTAGAGGCAGCGCGTGGCGTCTACCGTGTCGCGAACGCGAACATGACTCGGGCGATTCGCTCGGTGACCGTGGAGAGAGGGTACGATCCGCGTAAATTCGGCCTCGTTGCGTTCGGCGGTGCGGGGCCCATGCACGCGATTTCGATCGCGGACAGCCTCGACATCGAGCGAGTCGTCATCCCACGCGCCTCTGGCGTGTTATCTGCATACGGTCTGCTCGCAGCCGACGAGAAGCGTACCGCGGTACGGACGTACCAGCGTTCACTCGCCGAGGTCGACCCTAACGACGTTGAGGCCGTATACGAAGAGCTGGCTGAGCAACTACTCACAGAGGTCAGCGACCGGAACGCGGCGGCTGTACAGTACGCTGCAGATCTCAGGTACGCCGGACAGAGCTTCGAACTCGGTGTCGATATCGAGCGACCGTTCGACGCCGCAGACGCCGGTGAACGGTTCGCGGCGGCACACGAGTCAGCATACGGCTACCAGGCGGACGAGCCCGTCGAGCTGGTGAACTGTCGTGTGATGACCACAGTCCCGCGGAGCGCACCGCCACTTGAGTACTCCGGGAGCGGGAGCCCGCAGACGGGGTCCCGCGAGGCGGCGTTCACCGACAGCGTTCACGATACGCCGGTCTACGAGCGGCAACGGTTGCCTCCGAACAGTTCGATCGAGGGCCCCGCAATCGTCGAGGGCGATGAGAGTACGATCGTCATTCCGCCCGCGTGGAGCGTGCGAGTGCGCGACGACGGCGCACTGATCGTCGAGGTGAGAGACGCATGAGCGACGAACACGAAGCGACGACCGAAACGACCCCAGAGATCGATCCGGTGACCCTGGAGATCCTCCGGAATAAACTGGAGAGCGTCGCAACCGAGATGGGTCACGTCCTCATCCGCGGGGCGTACTCTCCGAACATCAAGGAGCGCCAGGACTGCTCAACGGCGCTTTTTGACGCCTCGGGGCGAATGGTCGCACAGGCAGAACACATCCCGGTTCATCTCGGGGCGATGCCCGACGCGGTGGATATCGTTTTACGAAAGGATCCGCAACCGGGCGATGTCTTCATTGTCAACGATCCGTTTGCTGGGGGGACACACCTCCCCGATATCACACTCGTCTCGACGATCGCACCCAACGACGAAATCATCGGGTTCGCGGTGTCGCGGGCACACCATGCCGACGTGGGTGGCAGCGCACCGGGAAGCATGCCGCCCGGAGCACAGGAGGTGTACGAGGAGGGACTCCGACTGCCGGCGGTTCGACTCGTCGATGGCGGCGAACCGAACGAGGCGGTGTACGACCTGATCCGGGCCAACGTCCGGACACCGGACGAGCGCGAAGCAGATCTCCGAGCGCAACGTGCGGCGAACGACCGCGCCGAAGAGCGGATCGGTGAGTTGCTTGCTGAACACGGGTCAACGCTGCTCGACGCCTTCGACGCCGTCATCGAGTATTCCCGCGAACGCGTCGAGGCGGAACTGAGGGATCTCCCGGACGGCACCTACCGGGCACAGGACATCCTCGAAGGCGACGGCGTCACCGATGACGACATTCCGATCACGGTGGCGGTCACCATCGACGGGGCCTCGATCGACGTCGATTTCGCAGGGACCGCAGACCAGGTGGCAGGCAACCTGAACGCGCCGCTGTCTGTCGCAAAGAGCGCGGTCTACTTTGTGGTTCGTGCGATCACCGACCCCGAGATTCCGCCAAATCACGGCTGTTACGAGCCCGTTTCGGTGTCTGCACCCGACGGATCGGTACTCAACCCGCGGCCGCCAGCAGCGGTCGTCGGCGGTAACGTCGAGACCAGCCAGCGCGTCATGGATGTCACGCTGGCGACGCTCGCCGAGGCGGTTCCAGACGCGGTTCCCGCCGGCAGCCAAGGGACCATGAACAACCTCATCATTGGCGATCGGACCGGGGAGTTCACCTACTACGAGACGATCGGCGGCGGGTTCGGGGCTCGCCCCGGAAAAGACGGGATGGACGGCGTACAGGTCGGGATGACCAACACCCTCAACACACCCGTCGAATCGATGGAGACCGAGTACCCACTCTGGGTCGATCGGTATGCGCTGCGCTCGTCGAGTGGCGGTGACGGCCGGTACCGCGGTGGACTGGGTCTCGAACGAACCGTCACCGTCGAGACCGATGCGACCGTGTCACTCCTGACAGAGCGTCGACGAACCGCGCCGGCAGGAGTCAACGGCGGTGAAGATGGCGCAACTGGGCAGAACCTCGTCGACGGCGAGCGTGTCCCCGCGAAGGCCTCTATCGACGTCGAGGCTGGAACGACCGTCTCGATCCGCACGCCTGGGGGCGGCGGACACGGCGACCCTGAGAAACGCGATGCGGCAGCGCGCGAGCGCGATCGGGAGGACGAGAAGGTGGACGACCGATGAGTCGTGTGGGAATCGTCGTTCCCTCCTCGAACACGACCGCCGAGCCAGAGTTTCGTGCGGCGCTTCCCGACGGCTGCACGCTCCACGCCGCGCGGATGCCGCTCGAAGACGTGACCGCGGAGGGTCTCGACGCCATGGCCGACGGCGCCGAACGCGCCGCCTCGCTGCTGTCGCATGCGTCAGTCGACGGTGTCGCGTACGCCTGCACGACCGGGAGCCTCATCCACGGCCCCGGGTTTGATGCAGATCTGGAGTCCAAACTCTCCGAGATTACGGGCGCCCCGGCGGTCGCGACCGCGCTTTCGGTCGTCAGAGCGCTGAACGCACTTGCGGTGAACCGAGTCGCCGTTGCAACGCCGTATGCAGCAGAGTTGGATCGATTAGAGCGCAAATACCTGACGGCGAACGACTTCGAGGTAGTTGCCATCGACGGCCACGGGCTCGTGTCGAACAACGAGATTGGAGAGTTAGACGCCGTCGATGCTGAACAGCACGGTCGAGCGGTCCTTTCTGACGCTCCAGAGGTGGATGCGCTGTTCGTCTCGTGTACAAACTACCGATCGATTCCAGCGCTGGCGTCGCTTGAGGCGGCGTTCGACATACCGGTCATTTCGAGCAACGCAGCGACGATTTGGGATCTGTGTCAGCGGATCGGTATCCAGCCCAATCTGCACATCAAACTCACAACCGTGGACTGACCGCGAACGGGACCGCCGTCGTCAATGTACCAATCGCAAAACGATCGCCGGCTGACGGTGCCAGACCGCCGGTGCTCCGACCCGCGGCGTCATTCGACGCTCATCTGTTGGTTTTGCCAGCAGATGCGAGCCACGCATCGGGCTTCTCAACGGTCGAATTCAGTATTTCCAACGAGATACGAGCCGTACGACAGGCGCGCGATTCCTCCGAGGAATCCGAACTCTGTTTCGCCAAAGAGGTTGATCAGAGCTACTGCTCATATCGAGACCTGAAGGCCGACGATACTCTTGTTTGCACTCATCTTAATCGTGTTATGCTCATGACAACTACTCTCTCGGCCTCTTAGCGGCGGTGTTCAGAGACGGGTTGAACGGTGAGGCGGTGCGGTTTCAACGTGTCTGATGCCCGAACGACCGTCGGTCGGGTGGCGGTCCGCACGTCTTATCACCGAAACCGTCGAACTCCAGCCGTGGACTTACACGTCCGGTACGAGGGCGACGACGACCCAGACAAGTGTACGGCCCGGAAGCTCGCGCGGTTCGACCTCGCGGAGTTGCACCGCTCCGACCGGGCCACGCCCTACGGCGTCGTCTTGAACCCGCACGCCGAGCGCGCGCTCTCGCCGGCCGACGCCGACCGCGCCGCGGAGACGGCCCTCGTCGCGCTCGACTGCTCGTGGGAGTCGGCGGGCGAAAAGACGTTCTCGCTGCCCGGCGAGCACCGCGCGCTGCCGTACCTCGTCGCCGGCAACCCGGTGAACTTCGGTCGACCGATGCAGCTCACGACCGTCGAGGCGTTCGCGGCCGCGCTCGCCATCCTCGGCGACCTCGACCACGCCGAACGGATCATGGCGAAGTTCACCTGGGGAGAGACGTTCCTAGAACTCAACGAGGAGCCGCTCCGCCGGTACGCGGCGTGTGACGACTCCGCCGAAATCGTCGCGATCCAACAGGAGTACCTCGACCGATCGTAGCGTGCGGGCTGACCGGCCCGGCGAGAGGTTCCCGGCCTCGATACCGGCACTGACCGGGGTCGCGACAAGGCTTTTGCCTGAATCGGCCCTATTGGTGAGCGATGGTATCCACAGGCGACGCCGCACCCATGTTCACCGCGACAGTCGGAACGAGCGACCACGAACCGTTCGATCTCGCCGAAGCGGTCGGCGACGGCCCGGTCGTCTTGGCCTTCTTCCCTGGCGCCTTTACGCCCCCCTGCACGAACGAGATGGTGGCGTTCCAAGACCACGCCGACGCCTTCGACGAGGCCGGCGCCACGGTGTACGGCGTCAGCGCCGACTCGCCGTTCTCGCAGGGCGCGTTCCGCGAGGAACACGGTATCGAGTTCGACCTCGTGAGCGACATGGCTGGTGACGCGATCCGCGCGTACGACCTCGAGATCGACATCGCGGACCTGGGACTCCACGGCATCGCCAACCGAGCCGTGTTCGTCATCGACGACGACGGCGAGGTCGTCTTCGACTGGGTCGCCGACGACCCGACGAACGAGCCCGACTACGAGGCGGTCCTCGACGCGGCGCAGTCGGCGTAACGCGCCGGTAGCGACCCACACGGCCGCGCTCGGGACGCGCCGTGCGTCTCGGGCGCTGCGGACGAACGATATTTAAGTAACCGGCGGTCCAAGCCCGCTCGTGCCCTCCAAATCCGGTCGCCCGCCCGGTGAGACGCAGGTTTCGGCCGACCGCGCGACCGACGCCGTCGACAGCGACGCCGCCGCGTCAGCGACCGCCAACAGTGACGCCGCCGACTCCGAACACGCCCCGGTCGAGTGGGGACCGGTGCGGTTCGAGCGCCTGCGATCGCTCGCGCTCGGTGCGAGCGTGACCGTCGCCGGGCTCGTCCTCGCGGCGCTGCTTTTTATCGCCGCCGGCGTCGCCGCCTCGGTGCTCGGGGGCGGTGCCTCCCTGTTTGGAGGTGGCGGCCCGCCGGCGTCGACGTGGGCGCTGCTCGTCCTCCTCCTCGTCGGTGGCCCGGTGTCGCTGCTGTACTGGATCGTGGCGTACGATCAGACCTCCCCGGAACGGCGCAGCGAGTTGCGTTCGCAGTTCGGCGACTACTCGTTCGATCTCTCTGGGCTCCGGCTCGGTTGGGCGCTCGCCGGGGCGGGAGCCGTCCTCGCCGTGCCGGCGGCGGCGATCGCGTCTGAAGCGTTCTCGGCCACGCTGTCGCTGTTCTCCGGGCTCGCCCCGCTGCTCTTCGCGTTCGCCACGCTCTTCCCGTTCCTCGCAGGGTCGCGGGGCACCGAACTGCGACTCGACCCGGCCGCCGAGTCGATAGCGCGGACGCGACTGAGCCACGACCGGACCCAAACCGACGACCTCGGCTCGGTGGTCCGAACGCGGCGACTCGACCTCCCGTGGACCACCGTCTTCCTCCTCGCGTACCGCGGAAACGCGTGGTACCGCTCGACGCCGTGGCTGTTCGTCCCGACCGACCGCGCCGACGCGGTCGACCGACGGCTCGACTGGGTGCTCGAACGCAGCGACGGCCCGGACCGAGCCAGCGTTCCGGAACGGCTCACGCTGGCGGTCGTCGGGTCGTTCTCGCTCGTCGTCGGCCTCCTCCTGGCCGTCGCTGCCGGCGAGGGGGCCGCTGGAGCGGCGCTGGCGCTGTTGACGGCACCGTTTAGCCTCCTCTTTCTCGCCTTGGCGGCCCGGCTGTGACCGTCGACACCGGACGTGTTAGACCCTACCACGCGACTCATATACCGTGGGCCCGTAGCACGAATATGGACTCACAACGTCTGGAGACGGCCCTCAAGTCGGAGTTCGGCGGGACCGAACCCGAGCGCCGGGCGGTCGCTCGGGCGGCCCGCGACCTGGCGGATTCCGGCCGCCCCTCCCGAGACCGCGGCCACGGGCTCACGGTCCCCGGCGTGATCAAGCACCTTGGCGACGCGCCGGACGACTCCTCGCTCGTCGACCGCTGGAACTGGTGGCTGGGCGCGCTCGACGTCGCGTACGGCGGCTACGACGAGTTCACCGTGCGGTTCGTCGAGGGCGACGAGCAGCCGGGGCTCAGGCGGTAGCCGTCGCCCGTGAGCGGTCGGTGCGCCGAGGGGATCTTCCGCCGTGCGGGCCGCTCTCCTTTACTTTCAGTTTCACTCCGCGGATGGCTCGGTTATAGGAGCGCTTCGCCCCTCTATCGATGTATGAGCGCGATAAGCCGCGATCGACCGCAGTACGCGACGGCGACGCGCGTCGACGTGACCGACTGTCGAACCGACCGGATCACCGAGCGCGTGCGACGAAACCGCGTGCGTGGCAGCGAGGTCCACCTCGAACGCCGCGGCGGGCGGACGTTCCTCGTGACGACGCCGACGGAGTGAGCGCTCTCGGCGGTGGCGTCCGCGTCGAACGCCCGCTCCCCCGGAGCGTTCGCTTATAAATGCACGCCGAGCGACGGCGACGGCGCTCGGGGACCTCGGTCAGTCGTCGGCGACGATCTGGTCGGGCGACGGCCCCTGCCCGGACAGTAAACTGTCGAGTCCGACCCCGAGCGCCTCGTCCGTCCGCGCCATCGACTCCTCGCGAGACGCGTCGCTCGCGAGTTCGCGGATAGCGTCGACGTTCTCCGGGACGACGTCCGCCTCCTGGTGGACGTTCTGGAACAGGTACAGGTCCCGCCCCTCGACGCTTATCGACTCCTCCCAGATGCAGTTCTCCCAGAGGTCGCCGCGGCCGCGACCGATGTCGGCCGCGTAGTCTTTCAGGGCGCCCGCGCCGTCGAGACCGGCGCGCTCGGGGATCAGGAACAGCCGCGACTCGCCGCGGAGCAGGTCCCGGACCGCCGCCGTGTCGGGGGCCGCTTCGAGGGTGACGTTGACGCTGTGGGTGTGCATGCCGGTGACCGGCGCCCGCAGGGCGGCCGTGTCGACGTCGACGCTCGGGAGGATCGTGTTCACGTCCGGGCCGTGGTGTGAGGGGACCGTCGCGGGGTCCGGGACCACGTCGTTGATCGGTCCGCGGTCCGTCTCGCTCGGGTCCCCGCCGCGACGGACGAGCGTCACCCGCGCCTTCTCGACGCCGTACGTCTCGTCGAGGGGCGCGAGCAGCCGCGAGAGCCCGGTCGTGTTACAGGAGACGACGCGAAGCGACTCCAGGTCGTCGCGGTCGTCGAGCGGTTCGCTCGCACGGGCGTTGAACGACGCGTCGGCGATGTCGCCGTCCTCGCCGCCCTGGTAGATCGCGGGCGTGTCGTGCGCCTCGTAGGTCGGTCGGTTGCGCTCGCCGATCCCGGCAGGCGCGCAGTCGACCACCAGGTCGACGGCGTCGAGCAGGTCGCCGAGCGACCCGGCGATCTCGAAGCCGGCGTCCGCGAACGCGGCCGGCCGGTCTCCCGTGGCGGCGTACAGATCGTAGCCGCGCCGGACGGCGGTCTCGGCGCCGTAGTCGGGGCTCGTCTTCGTCACGCCGACGAGTTCCATGTCGGACTGGGCCGCGACCGCGTCCGCGACGCGTTTCCCGATCGTCCCGTAGCCGTTGACGCCCACGCGTATCATGGGTGTCGGTCGCTCGGCAGGGGGTATAATTGTTTCGAGAGATGCAACAAGAAATTAACTACGCGGAGAGTAATCGGTCGGTTAATTCGCCCGCAGTGGGCGTGAAACTGAGTTCCGAAATAGAGTAAATAACCGGCGATGCGAAGGACTAACGCCGGGCGTCGCGGATCGACTCGTATGCCGAGCGACCTCACCGCCGCGGCCGAAACCGCCGTCGAACAGTGCCTTGACGTTTCGCCGGGAGAGTCCGTGGTCGTCGTCACCGACGACAAGCGCGAGCCAATCGGCGAGGCGCTGTACGAGGCCGCCAGCGCCGTCACGGCGGACGCGACGATACTCCGCTACCCGCCGGCCGACCAGCACGGCACCGAACCCCCCGCGCCGGTGGCGGCCGCGATGGAAGCGAGCGACGCGTTCCTCGCGCCGACGACGAAGAGCCTGAGTCACACCCGCGCTCGCGGGCGCGCCTGCGACGCCGGGGCGCGCGGGGCGACGCTGCCCGGCATCACCGAGTCCGTGTTCACCACCGGGCTCGACGCCGACTACGCCGCCATCGACGACGCCTGCGACGACGCGCTCGCGGCGGTCGGCGACGCCGACGAGATACGGGTCACGTCGCCCGCGGGCACCGACATCACGTTCGAACTCGGCGACCGCGAGTGGCTCGCCGACACCGGGATGGTCCACGCCCCCGGCGACTTCTCGAATCTCCCCGCCGGCGAGGTGTTCATCGCCCCGGAGAGCGCCACCGGCACCTACGTCGTCGACGGGACGATGATGCCCCACGGCCTGCTCGGAGAGGGCGAAGCACTCGCGTTCGAGGTCGACGACGGTCTCGTCACGTCGGTCAGCGACGAGGCGGTACGCGAGGAGTTGGCGACCGCCGCGGCGTCGGTCGGCGACGCCGCGTACAACCTCGCGGAGCTGGGAATCGGGACCAACGTCGGCGTCGAGGAGCTGGTCGGCTCCGTCCTCTTAGACGAGAAGGCGGCCGGGACGGTCCACATCGCCATCGGCGACAACGCCGGCATCGGCGGCGACACCGACGCCCCGGTCCACCTCGACGGCATCCTCCGGGACCCGACCGTCTACGTCGACGGCGAGGCGATCGAACTGCCGGGCGCGTAAGGCGAGACTCCGGTTTCGGGCCGTGACGTGTTTATAAGCGACGGCCGTCACTCCACCGTCGCGAGCGCGACGCCCGCCACCCCGCGCACGCCGACGACCTGATGCCGCCAGCCGTCGCCGGCGTCGACACAGAGCGTGCCGGCGTCGGTCACCGCCACGGAGACGCCCGGCCCGTAGCCGAGCGCGACCGGCGTCTCCGCGACCGGGAGGTCCGCGACGGTCCACGTCGCTTCGTCCCAGTCGTCGCCGTCGCCGTGGACGAACAGGTCGCCGTCGACGACCGCCATCGCGTGTCCGTCGCCGTCGGCGGCGACCGCGTTCGCGTCGCCCGAGAGCGCCGTCATCCAGCCGTTCCCCAGCCAGTAGACGCCGGCTCCGGTCGCCGCGAGCGGCATGCCCGTGCCGGCCACGTCGCGGGCGTCGTCGAGCCCCACGGCGTCGAGTTCGGCGCGGTCGGCCCCGGTGACCTGATAAATGCCGTCGCCGGCGGCGACGAGGGGGCCGTCTATCGCGCTGGGTTCCGGCACGGTCCCGACCGAGGCGCCCGTCGGTTCACTGTCCCCGTCACCGAGTTCGATGCGGTCGATTTCGCCGGTCTCGCGGGCGACGAGGAACGCGCCGCGATCGACCCCGACCGCGACGAGCGGGTCGGAGCCGACCGGCTCGACGGCGACCGTCTCGAAGGCGAGTTCGTCGCCGACGGGCGCGATTCGGAGGCCCTCGGCGGTCGCGACCCCGAGGATGTCCGGGGCGTCTCGCCGCGGGAGGACCGCGGCGTCGCGGGCCTCGTCGCGCGCGACCATGTCGAACGCGCCGATCTTGTCGGCCGAGAGCGCCACCCTGACGACGCCGCTCTCGGTGGCGACGTACGCGTCGGTGCGGCCCGCCGTCCCGGCGTACACGCGCTTTTCCTCGATCGAGATGTCGTCTTCGGAGGGTGCCATCACCGGGCGTTCGGCCGGGGGTCTCATAAGCCCCCCGCGGCGCTTCGGCGACGCGGAATCCGCCCGCGTCCGGTCGCTCGTTTCGATGCGCATTAGGTCGCCGACCGAGTAGGGGGGATCGTGCAATCGGTCGTCGCCGAACTCGTCGCGGTGCTCGTCGAGGTCGCCCCGCGACTGACCCGGATCGCGGCGTTCATCGCGGCCGGCGTCTTCGCCGCCAACGTCGCCATCGCCTTCGGGTTGGTCCGGTACGTGGCCGGGCTCGCGGGGTGGCTCACGCGGCCGGCGAACCTCCCCGACGAGGTCGGCACCGCCATCCTCACGACCGCGGCGTCGACGACGGCCGGGTACGCCACGCTCGCCGAGTACCGTGAGGCCGGCCTGCTCGACGACCGGGCGACGCTCGTCGCCGTGACGATAAACACGTTCTTCGGGTTCGTCCAGCACGTGTTCACGTACTACATCCCCGTGTTGATCCCGATCTTGGGCGTCGAGATCGGAGTCGTCTACGTCTCCGCGCGCGCCGGCATCGCGCTGGCGATCACCGTCGCGGGCGTCCTCGCCGGCGGCGTCCTGCTCTCCGACCGCAACGTCGACCGCTCCGCGCTCGCCGACGTCGACGCGACCGGTCCGGACGCCGACGACCGGACGAACCGCGAGCGCGTCAGCGAGGCCGCGACGAAGTCCTGGAAGACGCTCCGGCGGATCGTCCCGCGGCTCGCCGTCGTCTACACGCTCGTCATCGCGCTCGTCACCAACGCCGACGTGGAGGCGCTGACGAGCGTCGCCGAGCCGATCACGGGGGTCCTCGGCCTGCCCGGCGCCGCGGTCCCCGTGATCGCCGTCTTCACCCTCGACACCACCGCGGGCGCGGTGACGCTGGCCGGCACGGCCGAGGGAATCTTCACCGTTCGGACCGCCGTGGCGAGCCTGCTCATCGGCGGCATCCTCTCGTTTGCGGTCTCGACGTTCCGGCGCTCGATCCCCTTCCAGTACGGCATCTGGGGCGCCGAGTTCGGGACGAAGGTGATCGCCGTCAACACCGCGTTGAAGCTCCTCTTCATCTCGATCACGGTCGCGCTGCTGCTCGCGCCCGTGTGGTGAGTCGTCGGCGACCGAGACGGCCGCGGCTGTCGGTTGCGCTGGGCGTCAAAAAATCGCACCGCGGAGGCTTCGGGCTTACGCTAAGTCGAACCGGTCGAGCCGCATCACCTTCGTCCACGCGTCGACGAAGTCCTCGACGAACTGCTCGTCGGCGTCGTCGCTCGCGTACACGTCCGCGACGGTGCGGAGCCGGGAGTGCGAGCCGAAGATGAGGTCCAGTCGCGTGGCCTCCCACTCGACCGCACCGCTCTCGCGGTCGACGCCCTCGTACAGTTCGGCGTCGCCTGCGTCGTCGTCCGCGACGGGCACCCACTCGGTTCCCATATCCAGCAGGTTCACGAAGAAGTCGTTCGTCAGCGCGCCGGGCGTCTCCGTGAACACGCCGCGCTCCGTATCCTCGTAGGTGGCGCCGAGCGCGCGCATCCCGCCGACGAGGACCGTCATCTCGCTGACGGACAGATCGAGGAGGTCGGCGTGGTCGACGAGCAGCTCCTCGGGCCGGTGGTCGATGCCGTCGGCGATGTAGTTCCGGAAGCCGTCGACGCGGGGTTCGAGCGCCTCGAAGGAGTCGGCGTCGGTCTGTTCCTGTGAGGCGTCGGTCCGTCCCGGCTCGAACGGGACCGTCACGTCGACCCCGGCGTCGGCGGCCGCCTGCTCGACGGCGGCGTTGCCGCCGAGCACGATCAGGTCGGCGAGCGACACGCGTACGTCGTCGTCGCGCGCGTCGTTGAACTCGGCCTGGACGTCTTCGAGCGTGTCGAGGACCGTCTCCAGCGTCTCCGGCTCGTTAACGTCCCAGTTGCGCTGGGGGTCGAGCCGGATCCGCGCGCCGTTGGCGCCGCCGCGCTTGTCGCTGTCGCGGTACGTCGAGGCGGCGCCCCATGCGGTCTTGACGAGCTGTTGGGTCGTCAGGTCGGTGTCGAGGATCTCGGCTTTGAGCGACTCGATTTCGGCGTCGCCGATCAGGTCGTGGTCGACCTCGGGGATCGGGTCCTGCCAGATCATCTCCTGGTCCGGAACCTCCGGGCCGAGGAACCGCGACGGCGGGCCCATGTCGCGGTGCGTGAGTTTGTACCACGCCTTCGCGAAGTTCATCCCGAACGCCATCGGGTTCTCTCGGAACTCCTCGACGATTTCCTGGTACGCCGGGTCACGCTTTAACGCGATGTCGGTCGTGAGCATCATGGGCGTGACCTGCTCGTCTGCGTCGTGCGCGTCCGGGGCGCTGCCGTGGAGCGACTCGTCGGTCGGCGTCCACTGCCACGCGCCGCCGGGCCCCTTCTCGGGTTCCCACTCGTATTCGAGCAGGTTGTCGAGGTAGCCCATGTCCCACTCGGTGGGGGAGCCGGTCCACGGCCCCTCGATGCCGCTCGTGATGGTGTCGCCGCCCTTGCCGCTGCCGTAGTCGCTCTCCCAACCGAGACCCTGCGCCTCGATGGGTGCCGCCTCCGGCTCTGCGCCGACGTGCTCGTCGGGGTCGTCCGCGCCGTGGACCTTCCCGAACGTGTGCCCGCCGGCGATGAGCGCGGCTGTCTCCTCGTCGTTCATCGCCATGCGGTCGAACGTCTGGCGGATGTTTTTCGCCGACGCCATCGGGTCGGGCTGGCCGTCCGGCCCTTCCGGATTCACGTAGATGAGCCCCATGACGGACGCGCCGAGCCCCGGCTCGATGTCGCCGGGCTCGTCGAACCGCTCTTGGGTGTCCATCTCGGACTCCGGCCCCCAGTAGGCGGAGTCGTCGGGCGCGAAGTCGTCCTCGCGGCCGCCGGCGTAGCCGAACGTCTCGAATCCCATCGACTCGATGGCGACGTTGCCGGCCAAGATCATCAGATCGCCCCACGAGAGTTTGCGCCCGTACTTCTGTTTGATGGGGAGGAGCAGCCGGCGCGCCTTATCGAGGTTCGCGTTGTCCGGCCAGCTGTTTATCGGGGCGAGTCGCTGTCGGCCGCCCGCGGCGCCGCCGCGTCCGTCGGCGGTGCGGTACGTGCCGGCGCTGTGCCACGCCATCCGGATGAAGAGGGGACCGTAGTGGCCGTAGTCGGCCGGCCACCAGTCCTGCGAGGAGGTCATCAGGTCCTCGAGATCCGACTTCACTTCGTCGAGGTCGAGCGACTGGAACGCCTCCGCGTAGTCGAAGTCGTCCGGGTACGGACTGACATCTTGGGCGTTCTGGTCGAGAATTTCGAGGTCCAACTGGTTCGGCCACCAGTCTGTGGTAGTCTGCTTAGACATTCGGGCTCGGCCGATGTTTTCAGCACCGTAAATAAAACCCTGTTCACATCGAGATAATACACACAACTAATACGACTTCTCGTTTTACGATTTACAAAATATCTTTTGAACACTATAAAATCCGCCGGGTATGTTACGCCCGGTGTTCCAGACTCCCCGAGAGAAGCGCCGAGACGGCCGACTCACGTCGGAGACGGTCGGTCGCGGGCGCGACCACGCCGCGCGACGGCGCCGTGGCGCGGACCGACTACCTAAGTTACCGGCGTTAGAGTGGGACGCATGGACTCCGCTCGCTTCCTGTTCGTCTCCGCCGACGCCGCGCTGATCACCGACCTCGCGTGGCAGGTCCACCGCGAGGGCCACGACGTGAAGTACTACATCGAAGCCGAAAGCGACCGCGAGATCGGTGACGGGTTCGTGCCCAAGACCGACGACTGGCGCGCCGAGGTCGACTGGGCCGACGTCGTCGTCTTCGACGACATCTGGGTGGGGTCGGACATCGGGACCGGAGGCCTCGCCGAGGAACTCCGCGAACAGGGGCACGCCGTCGTCGGAGGGACGCCGAACACCGACCACCTCGAAGCAGACCGCGGCTACGCGATGGAGGTCCTCGAAGACCACGGCGTCAACACCGTCGAACACCACATCTTCGACAGTTTCGACGCGGGGATACAACACGTCCAAGCGAACCCCGCCCCGTACGTGATCAAACCGCTCGGCGAAGTCCAGAACGTCAAGCGCTTGCTGTACGTCGGGAACGAAGACGACGGGAGCGACGTCGTCGACGTGCTGAAGGCGTATAAAAAAGCGTGGGGCCATCGGATGAAGGGGTTCCAACTGCAACGCAAAGTCGAGGGCGTCGAGATCGCGATCTGCGGGTTCTTCAACGGCGAGGAGTTCATCGACCAGGTCAACTTCAACTTCGAGCACAAGAAGCTGTTTCCAGGGAACATCGGTCCCTCGACCGGCGAGATGGGGACCTCGATGTTCTGGGCCGGCCAGAACAAACTCTTCGGAGAGACCCTCGGGAAAGTCGAAGGATGGCTCGCCGACGAGGGGTACGTCGGGAGCATCGACATCAACTGTATCGTCAACGAACGCGGGATCTACCCGCTGGAGTTCACCCCGCGATTTGGCTACCCGACCATCGCGCTACAAGAGGAGTCGATCGAGTCGTCCACTGGCGAATTCTTCTACGACCTCGCACACGGCAACGAGCCGGACGTGACCGTTCACAACGGGTATCAGATCGCCGTGCGAGTCGTCTTGCCGCCGTTCCCGTTCGACGACGAGCAGACGTACGACGAGAACTCCCGGAACGCGGCCGTGATGTTCGAGACCGCGCACCGCGAGGGGATTCACCTCGAAGACGTCAAGAACGTGGACGGCCAGTGGCGCGTCGCCGGCGAAAGCGGGATGCCGATCGTCGCGACCGGGAAGGGTGAGACGATGCAGGCCGCCCGCGAGCAGGCGTACGGCCGGATCGACGACATCGTGATGCCGAACCTCTACTACCGGGACGACATCGGCGAGCGATGGATCGACGGCGACGGCGATCGCCTGCTCGCGTGGGGGTACCTCGGGCCGCAGACGGAGTGACGGTCGAGGATCGGGGAGCGGCGGCCGGCGGTAGCGGAGCGGCGGCTGGCGGCCAGCCCGTCCCCGCGCACGGTCCTCGTTGCGAAACCGAGCGGCGGCCCTCCACGACTTTTTAACTGTCCGGGTCCACCACATGCGGTATGGCGAAGTACTCGACGGGCGGTGGCGGCGGCGGCGACGACGGCGACGCCTGTGAGCTCTGCGGGCGCGAGACGACGGATCTTAAGCGAGCGACGGTCGCCGGAGCGAAGCTCCTCGTCTGCTCGTCCTGTAGCCCCCACGACGACGCCGGCAACGCCCCGAGCGGGTCGGGCGGCCGCGGCGGCGGCGGTGGCGGCAGTTCGGGCGGGAGCCCCGGCGGCGCGAGCGCCGGGTCCGGCGGCACGGAGAGCCGCAAAAAGGAGATCGCTCGCAAGCAGGCGAAGATGTACGACTCCGCCACGGGCGACTCCAAACACTGGGAGGAGGGCGGCACCAACTACGAGTCCGACCGGCTCCCGTACCTCGTCTCCGGCTACGGCGACGACGTCGAGGCGGCCCGACAGGACGCCGGGCTCACGACCGAACAGCTCGCCGAGGAACTGGAGATCGACGAGGACGACCTCTTCGCGGTCGAGGACGGACGGGCCGCGACGGCCGGGGTCGGCGGCTCCGTCGTCCGCGCGTTAGAGGAGCGACTCGGCGTCGAAATCGTCGACGAGTAGCCCGGCGGAGCGGCGCGTTCGCCGGCGGCGCTCGCGGTTTTATTCCTCTCGCGGCTGCGCCCGCCAGTCCGGTCGTGAGCCGAAACGACCAATTTCCCGGCGGCCGACCACCGCACAATGAAGGCGATAAAGGACAGCGTTCACGGCCACGTCCGGCTCGGCGAACTCGCGGCCGAACTGGTCGATACGCCCGCCTTTCAGCGGCTGCGACACATCAAACAGCTGTCCACCGTTCGGCTGGTGTACCCCTCCGCGAACCACACCCGCTTCGAGCACTCGCTCGGCGTCTACCACCTCGCTCGCGGCGCGATAGACGGCTTGGGGCTCGACGCCGACACCGCCGCGCACGTCCGGGCGGCGGCGCTCCTGCACGACGTCGGACACGGGCCGTACGGCCACCAGACCGAGGGGATCATCCGCCGGGCGACGGGCCGCGACCACGACGACATCGCGTGGCTCCTCACCGACGGCGACCGCGAGGTGTGTCGCGTCCTCGAACGCAACGGGGTCGACCCGGAGCGCGTCGCCTCGCTGATCGCGGGCGAGGGCGGGCTCGGCGCGCTCGTCTCGGGCGAGCTCGACGTGGACCGGATGGACTACCTCGTGCGCGACGCCCACCACACCGGCGTCCCCTACGGCACGGTCGACACCGGGCGGCTCGTCAACGAACTCCGGCTCGCGGGCGACGCGAGCGACCCGGCGAACGCGGCGCTCGTCCTCGCCGAAGGGAACGTCCCGACCGCCGAGAGCCTGCTCGTCGCTCGCTCGCTGATGAACGCCGTCGTCTACCGCCACCACGTCTCGCGGGTCGCCGGTGCGATGCTCGAACGCGCCTGCGAGCGCTACCTCGAACGGACCGACACCGACGTGCAGTCGTTCCGCCGAATGGCCGACCACGACCTGCTCGTCGCGCTGCGGGAGACGGTGCCGACGCTCGGGACGCGGATCGAGCGACGCGACCTTTATAAACGGGCGGTGTGGGTCGGGTTAGAGGACGTGCCGGCGGGCACCGTCGACGCCGGCCACGACGAGGAGCGCGCGGCCGAACGCGAGATCGCGGCGGCGGTCGGTATCGATCGCGGCGAGGTCGTCGTCGACGTGCCCTCGCGCCCCGGTTTAAAAGAGTCCGGCTCGACGGTCGTCGTCGACGGCGTCCCGCAGCGGCTCGAAGACGCGTCCGAGCTGGTCGCCGGGCTGCGGAGCGCGGAGCGGCGACGCTGGACGCTCGGCGTCTACTGCCCGGCCGAACACGTCGACGCGGTCGGCGAGGCGGCGCGGGACGTGCTCGGACTCCGGACCGCCGGCGCCCGCGCGTAGCGGGTTACTCCTTTTTCGGCGCCGGAACGGCAAGCACCGGGCGGTTGGTCCCCAAGATTACGTCCTGCGTGACGCTGCCGAAGACGGCCTTACCGGTGGGGCGGCGGCGGCGCCCGCAGACGCAGATCGCGTCGGCGTCGACGTCGTCGGCGGCCGCGAGCAGCTCGTCCGCCGGCTCCCCGCTCGCCTCGTGGTGGACGCACTCGATGCCGGCGGCTTCGAGGGCCTCTCGCGCGCGTCGCACCGCCGAGATCTGGTGGACCGACGCGCCTTCGGGGTTCTCCTGGAACACGTGACACAGGTGCGCGCGGACGGAGCCGTCCGTCGTCGGCAGATCCGTGATCGCCTTCGCCTGTGCGACCGCTCGCTCGTCTTCCGCGTTGTCGATGGCTACGAGTACGTCGTACATACCTTGGTTTTGACGTACTGGACGTATAAATCGTCCCAAACGGTCCCGAGGGGTGGCAACGGCGGGGCGAGAGCGCGCGACGGTCGGCGGAGTGAGAGCGCGCGACGGTCGGTGGGCCGAGAGCGCGCGACGGTCCGCGACCCGCGCGGGGCGACAGACACGCACGCGCTTTTATCCCACGCGGTCGAACGCCGACGTATGATCACGGTCAAAGACACCGTCCACGACCACATCGAAATCGACGGTGTCGCCGCGGATCTGGTCGACACCCCCGCCGTCCAGCGGCTCAGACACGTCAAACAGCTCGGCACGGTCCAACTCGCGTACCCCTCCGCGAACCACACGCGCTTCGAGCACTCGCTCGGCGTCTACCACCTCGCCAGCCAGTCGCTCGACCACCTCGGGATCGAGGGCAAACGGGCGGACCGGATCGAGGCCGCGGCCATGCTCCACGACGTTGGTCACGGCCCGTTCAGCCACAACTTGGAGTCGCTCACGCACCGCCGCACCGGGAAGTACCACGACGACGTGGACGAACTGCTCGCGTCCGGCGCGGTCGGCGAGGTGTTGCGCGACCACGACCTCGACCCCGACCGGATCGCCGGGCTGGTCGCCGGCGAGGGGCGGTACGGCGGGCTCGTCTCCGGCGAACTCGACGTGGACCGGATGGATTACCTCGTGCGCGACGCCTACCACACCGGCGTCCCCTACGGCACCATCGACACGGAGCGGTTCGTTCGCGAACTGACCTTCGTCGACGTGGGGACGGGGAGCCGCGAACTCGTCTTAGACGAGGGGAACGTCCAGACGGCGGAGAGTCTCCTCTTAGCGCGCGCGCTGATGAACCCGGTCGTCTACACCCACCACGTCGCGCGCATCTCGAAGGCGATGTTGCGCCGCGCCGCGAGCGACCTCCTTGACGCGACGCCGACCACCGCGGCCGAACTGCGCCGGATGGACGACCACGACTTCCTCGCGGCGATCCGCCGATGCCCCGAGACCGCCGAACTCTCTCGACGCTACGACGAGCGCGACCTCTACAAGCTGGCGGTGTGGGCGGAGTACGACGACGTGCCCGAGCGCGTCCACACGGCCGACCACGACGCCGAGACCGCGCTGGAGCGCGAAATCTCCGAGGAGGCCGGCGTCGCCAGACAGCACGTGATCCTCGACGTGCCGCCCGAGCCGTCGATGCGCGAGTCGACCGCCCGCGTCACGGTCAACGGCGAGGTGCGTCGGTTGGAGCGACAGTCCCCGCTCGTCTCCGCGCTCCGCACCGCCCAGCGCGACCAGTGGCGGCTCGGCGTGTACGCGCCCCGCCCCGCCACCGACCGCGTGGGGCGCGCCGCCGCCGAGGTTCTCGGACTCGACGCCGAGGGGCTCGTCACGGCGGTTCGCGGAGCGATGCCGACGACGCTCGACGAGTTCGGCGACGGCGCGTAACCGGGCGGTCGCGAGGCGGTCGCGGTGTCGGGGGACTGAAGCCGCTCGCGCGCGTACGCGTCAGCAATGGCCACGTTCTCACTCCTGTCCGGGCTCGCGCTCGGGCCGGTCGTCGGACTGCTCGCGACGCTCGCGATGGATCGCGTGATGCCGCGGCTCGAAGAGGGCGCGACCGCGCCGCGCGTCGCCGCGAGCGTCCTCACGGACACCCCCGTCACCCGCGCGCCGCCCCGGCTGGCGACGTGGGTCCACTACGTCGCCGGCGGCGGGTCCGGGCTCCTGTTCGTCGGCCTCGTCGCCGCGATCCAGGCGGCGCTCGGCGTCGGGGCGGTCGTCGCGGTCGCGGTCGCGAGCCCCGTGATGCTCGCGCTGATGGTCGGGTTCTTCGTGGTCGTCCCGCTCCCCCGTGCGCGGGGGATTCCCCGCCAGCGGCTCGGCCGGGTCCGGCGCGACTGGGCGCTCTCCGCGACGGCGTACGTCGTCGCCGCCGCCCTGCTCGTCGCGGTCGCCAGCGCGGCGTAAACTCCCGCGCCAGAGAGAAACGGTTTAGTCGCTGGCTCGTGCCCGAACGGGTATGCACGCGATCACTCGATCCGGGTGGATCGAGGTCATTTCGGGGTCGATGTTTTCGGGGAAGACGGAGGAGTTGCTCCGGCGCTTGCGGCGGTCCGAGATAGCCGGCCAGTCGGTCGCGGTTTATAAGCCCGCCATCGACGACCGATACGGCGAGGCGACGATCGGGACCCACAACGGCCGCCAGTGGAAGGCGACCGTCGTCGACAACGAGGGCGACGGTCCGCTGTCGATCCTCGACGACGACCCGTTCCCCGAAGTGGTCGCCATCGACGAGGCGAACTTCTTCTCCGACGCGCTCGTCGAGGCGTGTAACGCCTTGGCCGACAACGGCACCCGCGTGATCGTCTCGGGGACCGACCAGACGTTCCGCGGCGAGCCGTTCGCACCCCTTCCCGAACTGATGGCGACCGCGGAGTACGTCGACAAACTCCAGGCGATCTGCTCGCAGTGCGGCGAGCCCGCCTCGCGAAATCAGCGGCTCATCGAGGGCGAGCCGGCGCACGTCGACGACCCGACCATCCTCGTCGGCGCCGAGGAGTCCTACGAGGCGCGGTGTCGCGACTGCCACGTGTTACGGACCGGCGACCGCTCGGCGGACGACCGGGCGTACCTCACCGAGGACTGAGCCTCGGTCGTCGCCGGCTACGAGTGCTCGGGGGCCTCGCGGTAGGCCCACAGGTGCCCGTGGCTCTCCGACAGATCGACCGGGCGATACGTCAGGAAGAGGTCCTGGCCGTCGGCGAGGGTGACTCGCTCGTCGTCGACGGGGGTGCCGGCGTCGACGATGCGCTCGATTCGGTCGACGAACAGTTCGGGGTCCTCGAACAGCCCACTCATCTCGACCGCCAGCTGCGCGCAGTCGCGGCCGGTCGCCGTCGCGGGGTCGTCGTCGATCCCGAACAGGTCGTAGAGCCGCTCGTTGACGCGGATGACGCGCCTGTCGGCGTCTTCGACGAGCATCCCCGCCGGAAGGCCGTCGAACACCGCGGCGAGGACGGCGTTCGTCCGTTCGAGCTCCCGTTTCCGGTCCAGCCGGTCGGTCACGTCTTCGAACTGCGAGAAGACGCGGATCACCTCGCCGTCGCCGTCGGTCACCACCTGGTTGTGCCACCGACAGCGGATCGCTTCGCCGTCGGCGCGGACGTTCCTGTTGACGGTCCGGTAGCCGCCCTTGTCGGCGAGGAGGTCGCGCTCGACCGCCGCGACGTGACGGTGGAGCTCCTCGGGGACGAAGCGGAGCCACGTCTCGCCGATCAGTTCCGCCTCGTCGAAGCCGAGGATCGATTCGGCCGCCGGGTTCACGCGGACGATCCGGAACGACTCGTCGTACTCGATGGTGCCGAGTGGCGACTGCTCGATGAACCGCGAGAGCCGCTGCTCGCTCATCTCCAGCGCGGAGCGCGAGCGGGCCTGATCGACCGCGTTTCGGACCCGGTTCGCCAACACCGTGTACTGGTCGGCCGCCGCGCGCTTTTGAATGTAGTCGGTGACGCCGGCGGAGATGGCCTCGCTGGCTATCTCCTCGCTCCCCTTGCCGGTGAAGAGGATGAACGGGACCGTCGAGTCGAGGTCGCGGACGCGTTCGAGGAAGGCGAGCCCGTCCGTCTTCGGCATGTCGTAGTCGCTGACGATACAGTCGATGGCGTCGGACTCGACGGCGTCGAGCGCCGCGTCGACGTCCGTCTCCGACCGGACCTCGAACGCGTCGTCGATCCGCTCTAAGTAGATGGCCACGAGGTCGAGAAAGTCCGGCTCGTCGTCCACGTGGAGGATCCTGACTCCCGACTCACGCTTTCCGTGTAGCGGAAGGGCAGGACCGGACATTGTAACGCGTTAGCACAGGGTGATGGAAATACATTTGGGTGCTACTGCTGAGGCCGCGATTTTGCTGCTAGCAGGCCGCTACATCGAGAATATTACTGTTGGAACGAGTGAGCCAGCGACGGTTGTTGTATTCGCGTGAAACTACCGTACATAAACCCCGCCGAGAGCGGGAGCGAACGATTATATTCCTCCCGTTCGTGAATTCCGTAGTGACGAATTCGAACGAGCGTCCGAGGTATCCGGCGCATCCGGGGTGTGAGACCCGCAGACGGCCGATCGCTCGTACGCACGACTCCGCGGGCGAGAGGGATGACACCTGAGGAGCCACCGCTTCACCTCGGCGCCCCCGTCGACGAAGCGTGGGGAACGCTCCCCGACGGGACGCGAACGGTCCGAGCGGTGCCGGAGAGAGGCGTCGACGGCGACGCGGAGCCGAGCGTCGTCGTCGTCCGCCTGCGAGGCTCCGAGTCGGACGACGACCCCGAAGGCGGCCACAGCAACGGCACCCGACCCGACAGCCACCGCGCGACCGCGCCCGTCGAGGTCGAGGCGATTCGGGCGCGCTACCCGGACACACCGATTCTCACCTATTCCGTTCGCGACGACCCCGACGCCGCCATCGACGCCAGCCGACTGGGCGTCGAGTACGTCTCCGGCCGACGGCTCGCGGCCGACGGCGAGACCCTCGCAGACCGGATCCAGGCGGCGGAACGGCGCGCGGACTCGCCGGCCGGCGGCCGGGCCGACGGGTTCCTCGAACCGTTCGTCCGGATCGTCTCGGACCGGACCACCGACCTCGAAGCGAAGGTCGACGCGCTGCTCGATTTGGGCCGCGACCATCTCGGCCTCTCGATGGGCTACTCCTCGCAGATCGACGCGGATCAGCTCCACGTCCGGCAGTACCGGGACGACACCGGCATCCTCGATTCGCTGGCGGCGGACGACCCAGACGGCGACGGCTCGGTTCCGCTGGAGCTGACGTACTGCCGCCGGACGGTCCAGGGGAACCGAGACGGCGACGGGAGCGCCCCCGCCGTCGCCCAGGACGGTACTGCCGACGCCGGGGGCGACGCCGTGTTCGCGTTCACCGACCCCGAGGCGGCGGGGATGCGCGGCGACCCGGCCTACGAGCAGTTCGGGTTCGGGAGCTACGTCGGCGGGCGCGTCGTCGTCGACGACGAGGTGTTCGGGTCGCTCTGCTTCCTCGACCCGGAGCGACGCGACCGCCCCTTCGACGAGTCCGAGAAGACGTTCGTCGAACTGCTCGCCGCGTGGCTCGGGCGCGCGATCGAACGAGAGCTCGCCCGCGAGGAACAGGCGGCCGCAGTCGAGCGATTCGAGGACACGCTGAAACGGGTCGACGACGCGTTCTTCGCGCTCGATACCGAGTGGCGGTTCACCTACGTCAACGAGAAGGCCGCCGCGCTGCTCGGTCGCGACCCCGACGCGCTGCTCGGCGAGAGCGTCTGGGAGGAGTTCCCGGCTGCGGTCGGGGAGGAGTACGAGACACACTACCGGCGGGCGATGGAGACTCAGGAGTCGGTCTCCTTCGAGACGCGGTACGAGCCGCTGGACCTCTGGACCGAGGTGGCCGCCTACCCGTCTCCGGACGGGCTCTCGGTGTTCTTCGCCGACGCCTCGGAGGGGAAGCGCCGCGAGCGAACCCTCGAACGCCTGCTGGCGACCGTCGAGCGCATCCAGCGCGAGGCCGACACCGAGGGGGTCACGGAGCGACTGGTCGAGGCCGCGGACGAGGTCCTCGGCCACCAGATAAGCGGCGTGCGCCTGTTCGACCCGGACGCCGGGGTGCTCCGACTCGCCGCCACGAGCGAGGGGCTCGGCGAGCGGTTCGCGGCCAGCCGACAGCCGCGACCGCCCGGCGAGGGGATCAGCGGGCGGACCTTCGAGCGGGAAGCGACGCAGGTGTACGGCGACCTCGCCGCGGGAGACGAGTTGACGGCGGGAGACGAGCGCCGCGAGTACCACGGGATGCGCTCGGCGGTCGCGGTCCCGCTCGGGACCCACGGCGTGTTCATCGTCGGGTCCGTCGAGCCGAACGCCTTCGACGAGCGGGACGTCACCGTCCTCGAACTGCTGGCGACCAACGCGGTCGCCACGATGGACACGAACGAGCGTCGCCGCCGGCTACACACGTACGAGGACGCGCTGAAGAACGTCGACGACATGGTGTGTGTCCTCGACGGCGACGGCGTCGTCACGTACGCGACGGCGTCGTTCTCGGCGTGGTTCGGCGCCGGGGGACGGCCGACCGACGACCGGAACCGCGATCCCGCCGACGCGACCGAACCGACCGGAGAAGACGGCGTCACGGGTCGTCGCCTCGACGCGCTCCTCTCCGAGAGCGACGGCGAGGAGATCGCCGACGCGATCGCGTCGCTGTCGGGTGCGGCGGCCGACGGCGACCGGGTCGACGCGACGCGAACGATCGACCTGACGGTCCGCGGCGAGGGCGATTCTCAGCCCAGACACGGCGAGTTGCGGCTGTCGGCGCTGTCGAGACACGCCACCGGCGTCGTCGCGTCGCTGTCGGACGTCACCGACCTCCACCGGACGCGGACTGAACTGGTCACGGAGCGCGACCGCTTCCAGCGGCTGTTCGACCGGATTCCCGACCCGGTGATGGACGTCGTCCTCGGCGACGACGAGACGGTCATCGACGGGATCAACCCGGCGTTCGAGGACCGCTTCGGCGCCGACGCGACCGCCCTCCGGGGACAGACGATCGCCGCGCTCGGAATCCAGGAGCAACGGCTGGAAGACGACGAGCGTCGCCGCGACCCCGGCGGCGAGTCGCTCGACGACCTGGTCCGCGAGCGGGGGTTCGTCACCCGAGAGGTGCGAAGGCGAACCGTCGACGGACCGCGCGACTTCCTCTTCCGCGGGTTCAGCTACGAGGCGGGCGAGACGCGGCGCGCGTTCGGCATCTACACCGACATCACGGAACGGAAGCGCCGCGAGCAGTACGTCCAGATCGTCAACCGGATCCTCCGGCACAACCTCCGGAACGAGCTGAACGTCGTGTTCGGCTTCGCCGGCGAGATAGCCGCGCTGACCGACGACGAAGCGGTCCGCAGCCACGCCCGGCGGATCGAGGCGACCGGGAAGCGACTCGTCGAAGTGGCCGAGGGCGCCGCGACGATCCGGCGCGTGGTCGAAGAAGGGTACGTGACGGATCCGAAGCCGATCGGCGTCCGATCGGTGGTCGACGACGTCGTCCGAAAACACGCGGCGAGGGTCCCGGACGCCGAGATCCGGACGCACGTCCCCGAGGGGGTCTCCGTCCGCGGCGACGACCGCTTCGCGACGGCGCTCGATCACCTCGTGGAGAACGCCGTCGACCACGGCGGCGACGACCCGACGGTCGAGATAACCGCCGTCCACGACCCGGACGCCGGCGTCGTGCGGGTGACGGTCGCCGACGACGGACCGGGGGTCCCCGTCTCGGTTCGCGAAGTGATCACCGGCGAGCGAGAGGTGACCCAGCTACGTCACAACACCGGCGTCGGCCTGTGGATCGTCGCGTGGGTCGTCACGGCGTACGGCGGTGAGATCCGCTTCGACACCGGTATCGACGGCGAGGGAACGGCGGTGACGCTCGCGTTGCCGCCCGCGGAGTGATCGGCTCCCCGTCGAGCGTCGTCGGCTCGCTTCTCAGGCGTCCTCGGCGGCGCCGCTGTCGCCGGGCACCTCATCGACCGGGGCCTCGTCGTCGGCCGTGGCGAGCCCGTACAGGCCGACGAGCGCGCCGAGCACGACGACGACTCCCTCGGCGCGTGCGACGGCGTACACCCACTCGCGGGGCTCCGCCTCGCCGGCGTTCCGGTACAGCGCTTTCGTCCAGACGCGCACGACGGCCCGCGGCGCGACCGTCTCGATCAGTCCTCCGATGCCGGCGACCAACAGCAGTAACGCCTTCATACGCTCCCTTCACCGGGTGTATTTAAAAGCGATGCGGCGCGTCTCACGCCGGGTCGCCCGCCGCGAGATACCGGCGACAGGTCTCGGCCGCCCACGTCCGGACCGGCGGCGCGTCCGACCACAGCAGCGCGGCGAGCCCCGCCCCGTCGAACAGTCCGACGAGCGCCACCTCGTCGGCGAGGACGACGCCGACGGGCGAGTTGCCGTCGTGCCGGTACGCCTCGACCCCGTGGCCGGCGAGGACCGACCGGATGACGGCTCCGCCGGGACCGCCGAACCGGTCCGCCGCATCGCCGGTGAAGACGAGTCGCGCGGTCGCTCCGTCGTCGCGGTCGCCGAGGAGTTCTCCGCCCTTCCCCCCTCCGTCGCCGTCACCCAGCACCCGGCGGGCGAGACCGCGGTCGACGCGGGGGAGGACGCCGACGACGCTCTCCGCGCCGGTGACGAGCGCGGGCAGGCGGGCCGCCGGCCCCGGATCGTCCCCGCGCTCGGCCACCTCGACGGCGAGCGAGTCGGCCGCGCCGTCGCCGACCGCCGCCGAGACCAGTTCCCGAAGCACCGCGCCGGGCGTGTCCGCGTCACTCATCCGTCCGCTCGTCGCTCGGCCCGCGCTCGTCCGGCCGGGGCGGGTAGGTCTGCCGGCCGCCGGTCGACCGCCTGGCGAGCAGTCGCGCGGTCGCGCGGCGGCGGTCGTCCGGCCGCTCTTGGGTCGTCTCGTCGTAGTGGAGGACGGTCAACCCGAGTCCGGCCCGAAGCAGTTCGTTCGCGGCGAACCGGTAGCGGTCGTCGCTCGGCCCCGAGGGGGTCGCGTCGCTCGATCGGAGGTGGCCCTCCACGAACAGGTAGCCGCCGGGCGCGAGCGACTCCCGCAGGTCCGCGAGCCGGTCGAGCGTGTGAAAGAAACTCAAGGTGACGAGCGCGTACGTCTCGGTCGGGAACCCGTACGTCGACACGTCGCCCTGAACCGTCTCGATCCGGTCGCGCAGACCGCGCTCTTCGGCGCGCTCCCGGACGATCGCGAGCCCCTCGCGAGAGGCGTCGAGCGCGTCGACCGAGTAGCCCGCGTCGGCGAGGTAGATCGCGTTGCGCCCGGTGCCGGCCGCGACGTCGAGCGCGCGCCCGTCGGGTATCGCCGGCTCGTACGAGCGTAACACGGCCGACGGCTCCGGGGCGCGGGGGTACTCGCCGGCCGCGAAGCGGGCGTCCCAGTCGGTCATACCGGGGATTGCTTCGCGGCGAGCGTAAACCCCACGACGGTGGAGACCGCAGTATGCGTATGGACGACACCGACGGGTCGGAGCCGGTCGAGGCCGCGCTCGGAGCGCTGTTGACCGAGCGCGAGGAGACGCTCGCGACCGCCGAGTCGCTGACGGGCGGACTCGTCGGGTCGCGAGTGACCGACGTGCCGGGCGCGAGCGCCTACTTCGACCGCGGGTTCGTGACGTACGCGTACGACGCGAAGCGCGAACTGCTCGGGGTGTCCCGCGAGTCGCTCGACGCCGAGGGCGCCGTGAGCGCGACGGTCGCCGAGCAGATGGCGGCCGGCGCCCGCGACCGCGCCGACACGACGTGGGGGGTCGCCACGACGGGTATCGCCGGACCCGGCGGCGGGAGCGCCGAGAAGCCGGTCGGTCTCGTGTACGTCGGGGTGGCCTACGCCGCGCCGTGGGGGACCGAAGCGTCGTTCGTCAGGACGGAGCGTTTCGTCCTCGACGGCGACCGCGGACAGATAAAGGAGAGAGCCGTCGAGGTCGCGCTTGAAGCGCTCGTTCGGGCGATTCGCGAGGTCGCCGCCGCGGAGTGAGGCCGATGCGGGGTCGTCGACACGGGGTCTCCCCGTCGTCGCCCCGTCGTCGCCCCGCCGCCCCCTCGCCGTCGCCCCGCTCCGTCACTCGATGTACGCGTGCCCGACGACCGCGACGATGAGCGCCGCGATGACGATCCACGCGAGGGGTTCGACGGCGAGCAGGCGAATCGGCCGCGCCGCCGACTCGTCGAACCCGAACAGCGCGCCGGCCGAGAGGGCGCCGGCGAGCACGAGCGCGACGACCACGCCGGAGATGCCGAGCAACAGCGTGTCGGTCCGATCCATACCTCGGATCTGCGGTGAACGCATATAAACGGATCTCCGCCGCGCGCGGCGAGAAAAGCCAGGGCAGGGATTTGAACCCCGGAAGTCTCGATTACAAGTCGAGTGCATGAACCGCCCATGCTCCCCTGGCGCAGACTGGCGTACTCGGTCCTCGTATGAGTGCGTGTCGCTTTCCGCGAAGGTGACGGTATGTCACCGTATCGCAATCAGTCGCCCTGGCCGCCGCGCGACGCCGACTCGTCCGGGTCGTCGTCTCCGTCGCCGTCGGTCGGCAGCGGCTTCTGTAACTCGACGCGATGGAGTTCGTACCCGTGTGTCGCGTAGAACTCGCGGGCCCGCTCGTTCGCCGCAAGCGCTTCCAGCGCGACGGTCTCGGCGCCCGACTCGCAGAGGGCGCGCTCGGCCGCGTCCAACAGGTCGCCACCGATTCCCTCGCCGCGCCGCTCGGGGACGACGAAGAGGTTGCTTACGGTTCCGAGCGTCCGGTCGCGCTCGTAGCCGCCGTGTTCGAGGGTGAAACTGACGAACCCGACCGGCTCGTCCCCGTCGCGCGCGAGGAGGAGTTCGCCGGTGACCACCGACCGGGCGACCCACTCGCGGACCGCGCCGCGGTTCCCCGACGCCAAGAGCGTCGAGCCGTGGTCCCGCTGGCTCTCGGCGAGGGCGACCCACAGGTCGGTGGCCGCGTCCACGTCGTCGGCGGTGGCGGGCGTCACGCGGACCTCGTCGCTGTCGGGCATCTGTGAAGGTGTCACCGCGCGGGAGGTTTGAGCCTACCGGCGGCGGGCGGGGCGACCCGCGACGGCGCCGGTGTCGACCGACGCGACCGGGAGCGGCGCGCCGTCACACTTCGCGGCACTCGGGACAGACCGCCTGTCCGTTCGCGGTCACGAGGTCGGGGACGAGCGCGCCGCAGCTCTCGCAGACGCCCTGCGTCGGCGAGCCGGACGCGTCGGTCGCCGCCGCCTCGACCGTCGGGTCGGCGCCGCCGTCCGATCCCAGCATCGCGGGGTCGCCGCGTCGCGGGTCGGCACCGACCGGCTCCTCGCCGAGGGGCTCGCGGGTGGCGTCGCCCGTCCGGGGAGCGCCCGCGGCGAGCGCGTCGCCCGCGGTGACGACGCCGACGGCCTCGTCGTCCTCGACGGCGACGACCACGTCGACGCCTTCGGCGACGAGCCGCTCTTCCACGACGGCCAGCGAGTCGTCCGGCGCAACGGTCGGAAGCGGCGGCCCCATGACGGACCCGACGGTCACTTCCCCTCCCCCGTCGGCGTCAGCGTCGAGGAGGACCTGGAGCGCGTTCCGACAGTCCAGGCGACCGACGGCCTCGCCGCCGCGAAGGACGACGAGGCAGCGCTCCCCCTCGTCGACCAAAAGCGCCGCGGCGTCTCGAAGCGGGTCCGACTCGCTCACGCCGATGAACTCACGATGCATCACGTCGCGAACCGTGGTGTCTGTTCGCATGAGCCGAGATTCCCCGGCAACCGGCTAAAAGCTGCCCCCGACATGATTATATGGATTCCAAGCGTACACGGCGGATCGGTCGAAATACCGCGAAAATCGCGCGGTTTGCACTCGAAACGAGGAGAGAATCCCACGCTTGCCCGGCGAGCGTCTTCCGGTGCTCGTCCGGATTCGCTCGCGAGCCGCAACCGCCGACGAAAAGGAGGCTTCAAACCCTCCGACGCCCCAGCGGGGAGTATGACCATTCCCTCGTTCGTGATCGGGATCGCGGGGGGGACCGGCGCCGGGAAGACGACGGTCTCTCGGCTCGTCACCCGTGATCTCGGCGACAGCGTCACCCGCATTCCCCTCGATAACTACTATCAGGACCTCTCGCACCTCGACTTCGAAGAGCGTCAGTCGGTGAACTACGACCACCCCTCGGCGTTCGAGTGGCCGCTGCTCCGCGAGCACCTCGAGTCGCTGCTGCAGGGGCAGTCCGTCCAGATGCCGCAGTACGACTTCGAGGTTCACAATCGCAAAGCGGAGACGGTCGACGTCGAGCCGACCGACGTCATCGTCCTCGAAGGGATCTTAGCGCTCTACGACGAGGAGATAAACGACATGATGGACCTGCGGCTGTTCGTCGAGACCGACGCGGACGTCCGGATCCTCCGCCGGATCCGCCGCGACGTGATCGACCGCGGCCGCGACCTGGAGGGCGTCATCGACCAGTACCTCTCGACGGTGAAACCGATGCACGAGCAGTTCATCGAACCCTCGAAAAAGCACGCCGACGTGATCATCCCCGAGGGCGCCAACAGCGTCGCGGTGAACCTGTTAGAGGAGAAGCTGCGCGCCGAAGTCGAGGGCGACGCCGTCCGGAGTTGGGAGCGCGGCAGTTTAGAGGAGGAACTGGGCGAAAAGCGCTCGCTCGACATCGACGGCGACGACTGAGCCGAACTGCTATTTATAAGCCATCCGCGGAACCGCGGCAGGAGGTATCCGCTCCGTCGCGACCGGACTCGCCTATCGCCGCCGGCTCGCCACCCGCTCTTCGGCCGTCTCCGCGCTGACGACCTCGTAGAGGATCGCGCGGCCGTCGTCCGCCTTCGGCCGGAGGATTCGACCGAGCCGCTGGGTGAACTCGCGTTCGCTGCCCGACCCCGAGAGGATCACCGCCACGTTCGCGTCGGGCACGTCGACCCCCTCGTCGAGGACGTTCGCGGCGACGACCCGCCCGTACGTGCCCTCGCGGAAGCGCTCCAGTATCTCGCGGCGCTCTTTCGCGCCCGTCTCCGCGGTGATGGCCGGCAGCAGGAATCGCTCGGAGAGCCGGTACACGAGGTCGGTGTGGGCGGTGAAGACGATGACCCGATCGTCGCGGTGTCGGTCGAGGATCGATTCGAGCCGGTCGCGCTTCCGGCTCGCGTTCATCATGATCTCGCGGGCGTCCTGTTTCGCTAAGAGGGCCTCGCGAGCCGCCGGGTCGTTGCCGGACCGCTTGACGAGCTCCAGGTAGTCGCTCCCGCTGGAGAACGTGATCCCCGCGTCGCGGACGTACTCGACGAACGTGCCCTGCTTTTCCTCGTAGCGCTCGCGCTCGTCGGGGGTCAACTCGACTTCGATCCGTCGGATGTCGTAGGGCGCGAGGTGGTCGCCGGCCAGGTCGTCCACGTCGAGCGCGTACACGCGGTCGCCGATCAGCTCCGCGACGGTCTCGTGAGCCCCGTCGGGGCGCTCGAAGGTGGCCGTGAGCCCGAGGCGCGCGGGCGCCGCGAGCAGCCGCGCCACGTCGCGGTACCCCTCGCCGCCGAGGTGGTGGACCTCGTCGAACACGACGAACTCGAAGGCGTCGCCCACGTCTTCCGCCTTTAAATACGCCGAGTCGTACGTCGACACCGTGATCGCCTCCTGTCGCTGCTCGCCGCCGCCGAAGCGGCCGACCGGCACGTCGAACTCCGCGTCGAGCTCCCGCTGCCACTGATCGAGGAGGTCGACCGTGGGCACCACGACGAGCGTCGGCACGCCCAGTTCGACCATCGCGCGGATCGCGATCACGGTCTTGCCGGCCCCGGTGGGGAGTTCGAGCACGCCGCGGTCGTCGGCGTCTCGCCACGCGTCGAGCGCCTCGCGCTGATACTCTCTGAGGTCGTAGTCGGTCGAGAGACCGGCGTCGAGCCCGGCCGCCGCCGCGGCGCGGTCGCTCGCGTCCAGCACGCGGTCGTCGACGCTCACGCCGGCGACCGCCAGCGCTCTGCGGATCGCGGCGTAGCGGTAGGCGGGAGCGCGGCCGGTCGCCGACCGCGGGTCGCGCTCGACGCCCGGAAGCGGCGGCAGCGTCTCGAAGCCGCCGGCGTCGCCCCCGCTCGCGCTCCGGCCGTCCCGCTCGCGCGCGTCGTCGGTGCCGGCCGCGACCCGGATCGTCCCCTCCTCGTAGGTCAGCCGGACGTCCATCGCCCGACGTTGCCGACCGAGTTACAAAGGGGCACCGCCTCCGGTCGCCCCGAGGCCGCTCGTTTGGGCAATGGTTAATTACCGGCTCCGCGGATGTGGGTGATATGGCTCGGACTCCCGACGGCGGTGGTCGGTAAGCGTGGCCGGTATCCTCTTCTGGGCGCTGGTCGTGGTCGCGACGCTCACCAGCCTCGCCACGGCGTGGGCGCTCGGCGCCAACAGCAACTCGCCGCCGTTCGCCCCGGCGATCGGGGCGAACGCCATCTCGACGATGCGGGCGGCGTTCCTGATCGGCATCCTCGCGGCGCTCGGCGCGCTCACGCAGGGCGGCGCCATCTCCGAGACGGTCGGCGCCGGCCTGATAAACGGCGTCCAGATCACGTCGCTGGCGGCGACGGCCGGCCTGCTGACGGCGACCGGGTTCATGGCGTTCGGCGTCTACTCCGGGTACCCCGTCCCGGCGGCGTTCGCGACCACGGGCGCGATGGTCGGCGTCGGCCTCTCGCTCGGCGGCGACCCCGCGGTCGACACGTACCGCCGCATCGTGACCTTCTGGCTGCTCGTCCCGCCCGTCTCCGGGGGGCTCGCCTATCTCACCGCGACGATCCTCCGGCGCGACGACATCCCGGAGACGGTCGGCGTTCCCCTGCTCGCGGCGGTCGTCGGCGGCATCGTCGCCAACGTCAAACTGGGCGTCATCCCGTCGCCGCCCGACGTGAGCCAGAGCTCTATCGCGGGGTTCCTCGCGCGACAGGTCGGGGCCCCGGCGGTCGCCGGCGTCGACCCGGTCACCGTGGCCGTCACGCTGGCCGCCGCCGCCGCGTGGTTCCTGGTCATTCGCCGACGCACGCAGGCGTCGGTCGAGGGGGGCATCCGGTCGTTCCTCATCATCCTCGGGAGCGTCGTCGCGTTCTCCAGCGGCGGCAGCCAGGTCGGGCTGGCGACCGGGCCGTTAGAGAACCTCTACGGGGTCGAACTCGGCTTGCCGAGCATCGTGCTGCTCGCGCTGGGCGCGGCCGGCATCCTCGCCGGCGCGTGGATGGGGGCGCCGAAACTGCTCCAAGCGACCTCCCGCGAGTACGCCCAGCTGGGCGTGAGACGGTCGATCGCCGCGTTGGTCCCCGGATTCATCATCGCGCAGTTGGCCATCGCGCTCGGGATCCCGATCTCGTTTAACAACATCATCATCTCCGGCGTCATCGGCGGCGGGCTCGCCGGCGGCTCGGCGGGCGTCTCGCGCCGGAAAATCGGGATCACGCTCGCCTTCTGGCTCATCACGCTCGTCTCTTCGACGGCGATCGGATTCGGGCTGTATCGGGCCCTCGCCGCGGTCCTCGGCGGGTGACATTCTCCTCGGCGTAAACGGCGGAACCGGCCCGCTACCGGACGACCGTCACCGTCACCGGAGCCTTGCCGACGACGCTCGTCGCGACGGTCCCGAGCAGGCGGCGCGCGATGGTCCCCCGCTCCCCGCTGTGGCCGCCCATAACGACGTGGTCGACGTCGCGGTCGGCGACGTACTCGATGATGGTCTCCGCCGGGTCGCCGGTCTGGACCGCCGTCTCTATCTCGCGGTCGGCGTCGGCGGCGCGTTCGAGCGCCCGGTCGACGAGCCGGTCGGCGCGGTCGCGCGCGGCCCGCCGGCGATCCTCGTCGCCGTCGAGGACGCCGCCCTCGATCATCCCCGCGTCGATCGGCGTCACGACGTTTAAGACGGTTATCCGACAGTCGAACAGCTCGAGCGCCTCGGCGAGCGCCTCGTCTGCGAGCGGCGATCCGTCGAGCGGGACGAGGACGTGCGATGGCGCCATACCTCGCGTTACGGCCCCGGACACAAATCGGCGGTGGTTGCCCGCGGCGCGCGTCGGGGGGCGACTGGGTTTAAAAGTAGGGCTGCGGGCGCCCCGACGACGGCCGTCGCCGCCGAGACCGGCTCACTCCGAGACGGTCGTCTTCACGATGCTCACCGGCGCGGTGGACCGACGCGAGACGCGTTCGGTGACGGAGCCGAGCATCCGGCGGTAGTCGCCAGAGCGCGTCTTCGAGCCCATCACCGTCAGATCCATGTCCTCGTCGTCGATGTAGGCGAGGATCTCCTCGTGGGGGACCCCGTACACCAGTTCGGTCACCGTCTCCACGCCGGCGTCTGCCGCGTGGCTCGCCACCGTGTCGAGCGCCTCGCGCCCGCGCTCTTCGAGCGTCTCGCTGGCGCCCTCCGAGCCGTCGACGAACTCGTCGCCCGAGTAGGCGTTGACGATGTCGCTGTCGACGATATACAGCACGTGAAGGGTCGCGTCGTAGCGTTTGGCCGCGTCGACGGCGTGGTCTATCGCGCGGTCGACGCCTTTGCTGCCGTCTGTCGGCAGGAGGATGCGGTCGTACATGGCCGACACTTCTCCCCGTCGTCCAATAAATTGGTCGCCGTTTCTCGCCCCCGTATCACGCGGTCGACGCTCGGCGCCTCAAACCCTGTCACGCCACGTGTTACCACAACGAAGCGGATGTCGGGGCGACCCGGTTTCCGCAAGCGCTGCCAGAAGAAACGAATTATTAATCGTGTAGGTCGTAGGTCGGGGTATGGCCGAGATAGCCATCGAGTACGCGGCCGGCAGTCGCCTCCGGTCCGAGGCGGAGACCGCCCGACGCCTGATCGACTCGTACCTCGGCGACCGCTCCGATGTCGACGGGATAACCCTCTCGCCCTCCGCCGACTCCGTGTTCTGCGTCAGCGTCGAGGGCGACCGCATCTGGTGTACGAACCCCGGCGAGTGGATCGACGCCATGGAGGCGGTGGCGGCGGCGCGACGCCGGCTCTCCGAGCTGTCGTAGGGCGCTACTCCGGTCGGGTCGCGTGCGACCGCACGAACTCGCGGAGCAGTTTCCCCGCCAGCGCCGCCGCCTGCCCGTCGTCGCGGTCGTTCACCTCGACCACGTCGAACCCGTCAGCGACCGGTGCGACCGCGCGAACGAGGTCGCGGGCCTCCCGCGGCGTGAGCCCGAACGGCTCTTTCGTCCCGGTTCCGGGCGCGAAGCCGGGGTCGAGCCCGTCGATGTCGACCGAGCAGTACACCGACTCGTCGGCGAAGGCGTCGGGGTCGAAGTCGTCGAGCCATCCCCGCGTCTCCTCCGGCGGAACGACCGTCACGTCGGCGGCGGCGGCGCGGTCCCACTCCGCCTCGGAGCCGGTCCGCGCCCCGACGATCACGGCGCGGTCGACGCCGAGGTCGTCGAGCGCGCGGCGCGTGACGCAGGCGTGGCTCAGCGGGTTGCCGTCGTAGGCGTCGCGCAAGTCGAGATGCGCGTCACAGACGACGAGCACGTCCGGACCGACGGCCTCGACGCCGGCGTGCGTGACCGTGTGTTCGCCGCCGAGGAGGAGGGGGACGGCGCCGTCGTAGACGACGCTCCGCAGTTCGGCGGCGAGGTGGTCGAGGTACTCGCGGACGTCGTCCCAGGGGCGCACGTCGCCGGCGTCGGCGACGCCCAGCGCGGAGAAGCGGCTCTCCGTTCGGCGGTCGTAATCGTCGTAGGATTCGGCGAAACGCCGGATGCGGTCCGGTCCGAACCGGGTGCCCGGCTGAAAAGTGGTCGTCGCGTCTAAGGGAGCGCCGACGACCACGTACGAAGCAGCGTCGCGGTCCGTCGTCGCTCCCGGGAACATGGCCTCGACTACCCGACGACCTTCCGCTGGCCCTCGTACTCGAGGTACTCGATGTTGTCGTCGGAGGTGAAGTCCTCGCCCTCGGGGATGCGCATGGTGAACGTCTCGTAGGTGTCTAAGTCCATGACCTGCGCGTCGTTGCCCGACACGGAGACGACCTGGCCCTGCTTCCGCTGGATGATCGGGACCCAGACCTTCGCGTCGACCGGCTGCGAGAGCGAGCGCTTCTTCTCGTCGAAGACGCCCTTGCCCTCGACGCGCGCCTTGGCGCTCCCGTGTTTACCGGGCTTGGCTGTGCTGTAGTGGTTGATCTTGCAAGGCGAGCTGTCCATCATGACGTAGCTGCCCTCCTGAAGTTCGCGAACCTGCTTCTGCTCTCGCGGCATGAGCGCTACTTTCCCCGGCGCGGGTATAAACGGTTTGGAACGGCGGTGCGCGGGGGAAACGAGTCTGGCCGGCGACGCTTCATCGCCCGACTACGGGTCCATCTCGTCGACGTACTCCTCCTCGTCGGCGTTTCCGTCCGGCGGAACGAACTTTCCGGTGATGAGGTAACTGGCGACGAACAGCCCGATGAAGCCGATGCCGACCGCCGCGGTCGTCCGGACGACGAACGGGAAGTTGATCCACCAGAGCGCGCGGTCGGCGACCGCCATCACGACGACCGCGGCGAACAGCGCTTTCTGCTCGTCGGTCGGGTCGCGGACGAACCCGACGATGTCGTTTTTAAGATCACTGAAAAACCCCATCAGGCGCTCACCTCCACGCCGTCGATGACGCGACTCACGCGGTCGAGTCCGGTCCGCAACTCATCCGTGGGAAGCCCGAACCCGATACGGAAGCGGTCGGGGAAGCCGAACAGGGTGCCGGGTGCGAGGACGACGCTCTCCGCCTCGACGACCGTCCGACAGAACGCCTCGGCGTCGTCGAAGCCGTCGGGGACGCTGACGAACCCGTTGACCCCGACCGGGTCGTGCCAGTCGAGCCCATGACGGTCCAGCCAGTCGGCGACGATGGCGCGGTTCGTCGCCGCCAGTTCGCGGTTCTCGCGCAGGATGGCGGGCTCCCGCTCGCCGAGCGCCTGCTTTGCGACGTGCTGGCCGAACAGCGCCGGCGAGATGGTGGTGTAGTCTTTCCACCGCCACGCGCGCTCGACGACGGGCTCCGGACCGGCGATCCAGCCGAACCGGAGGCCGGCGAGCCCGTACGCCTTCGTGAGGCTCGTCGTCGATATCCCGTGAGCGCCGAAGCTCGCGACCGGCGGCTGCGGCGTCTCGGCCAAGAGCCGGTACACCTCGTCACAGAGGAGGTAAGCGTCGTGGTCGGCGGCCACGTCGTACACCGCCCGCATCGTCGCCTCGTCGTGATACCGCCCGGTCGGGTTGTTCGGGTTGTTCACCACGATCACGGCCGTGTCGTCGCGGGCGGCCTCGGCGACCGCGTCGACGTCGAGGCGCCACTCGGGCGGCGTCAACTCGACTCGCGTGACCTCGCCGAACGCCTCTGGGACCGCGTGGAGCGCTTGGTACGTGGGCGTGACGACGACCGCGTGGCTCCCGGAGCCGACGGCCGAGGGCGCGTCCGATTCCCCGCCGACGGCGCCGTCGTCGCCGAGCAGCGAGAGGAACGCGAGGAAGTTCGCCTCCTGTGTCCCGCAGGTGAAGAGGACTTCGTCGGCGCTCCGGCCGTAGCGGTCGCCGACGGACGCGCGGAACTCGGGCTCGCCGTTCGTGGGGATGACGTAGTCGAGTTCGCCGGGGTCCAGGTCGAACCGGCTCGCCTCGAGCGACCGGATACCACTCTCGGCTAACATGATGTCGGCCTCGTGTTCGTACTCCGCGAACCAGCGTTCGAGGCCGAACGGGTCGATGCGCATACTCCTCGTGAGAGTGGCGCGAGGTTAGATGCTACGGTCCCGCGAGGGCGGTCGGTCGACGCGGAGGCACAATGGCTTTCCCACCGCATTGCGATGTGTTCGCATGATACTTTCTCGGTCCCGCGTTCTCGGTGCGCTGCTGCTCGTGGTGGCCGCGCTCGCGGCGGTCGTCCTCGCGGACGTGCTCCGCACCGTCGTCTTCGCGATCACCGTCGCGTACGCGCTCTACCCGGTCCGCCGCCGACTCGTCGAGCGCGGGCTCTCACACCGGCTCGCCGCCGCCGCGTCCACGGTCACCGCGTTCGTCGCCGCGGCGGTCCTCGTGGTGCCGCTCCTGTACGTCCTCTACCGACAGCGGTCGCGGCTGACCGACCTGCTCGGACAGATCCCGGACGTGGTGACGTTCGACGGGTTCGGCTTCGTGGTCCCCGTCGAGGTCGCGCCGGTGGTGGCGTCGGTCCGGCTGGCGGTCCGGGACCTCGCGCTCGCGATCACCGCCGCGGCGCCGCTGTTAGCGCTCGAACTCATCGTCTTCACCATCCTCGTGTACGGGCTCCTCCTCCGCCCGGACGCGGTCGAGAGCGTCGTCTTCGGGGTTGTTCCGGCCGAGTACCGCGACATCCTCCTGCGGCTGCACACCCGGACGCGAACGACGCTCTACTCGATTTACGTCCTCCAGGCGGCCACGGCGGCGGCCACCTTCGTCCTCGGGTTCCTGGTGTTCGCGGCCCTCGGCTACGAGTCGCCGATCCTGCTCGCGGTCATCGCGGGCCTCCTCCAGTTCATCCCCGTCGTCGGTCCGAGCCTGCTCGTCGTCTCGCTGACCGCGGGCGACGTGTTGATCGGCGAGCCGACGCGCGCGGCGCTCGTGTTGGTGTTCGGGCTCCTCGTCGTCTCCTTCGTCCCGGACGCAGTTGGCCGACTGGACGGGCGAGATATCGCCCGGCCTCTACCTCGTCGGGTTCGTCGGCGGCATCCTCACGCTCGGCGCGATCGGCCTCATCGTCGGTCCGCTGGTGGTGGCGCTGCTCCTCGAAGTCCTCCGGATGCTCGCCGAACACGAGGGAGTCGACCCGAGCGGGCCGGACGAATCGCCGCGGTGAACGCGACCGCGCGATCCGACCGCTCCGTCGCGCTCACCGGCACCGCTTTCCGGCTCCCGGCCCTCCACTCACCAACCGATGGTGACGACCGACCCACCCGCGGCGCTCGCCGACGCGCCACACCTCCCTCCGGGACGACTCGAGACCCTCGCCGAGCGCGTTCGCGACGGCCGAGGCGGCTCCGCCGGCGCGTCGCGAACGACGGGCGACCGCGACACCCTGACCGTGAACGCGCCGGCGACGGACGAGCGCATCGGCTCGGTCCCGGCCTGTGACGGCGACGACGTCGACGCCGCGGTCGAGCGAGCGCGGGAGGCCCAGACCGAGTGGGCCGAGACCCCCGCGACCGAGCGCGCGCGAGTCATCGACCGGTTCGGCGACCTCGTCGTCGACCGCCGCGAGGAACTGCTCGACCTCCTCCAAGTCGAGACCGGGAAGTCGCGCCGGACCGCGGTCGAGGAGCTGTTCGACGTCCCCACCGGCTGCGGCTACCTCGCCGAGACCGCGCCCGGCGTCCTCTCCGAGGAGCGCCGGTCCGGGGTCGCACCCGGCGCCACGACGGCGACCGTCACCTACGAGCCGAAGGGCGTCGTGGGCGTGATCTCGCCGTGGAACTACCCGTTGACGCTCTCGATGGGAGACGCCCTGCCCGCCCTCGTCGCGGGCAACGCCGTCGTGCTCAAACCCGACGAGAAGACGCCGTACGGCGCCCTCGCGCTCGCCGAACTGCTTGAGGTCGCCGGGCTGCCCGACGGCCTCTTCCAGGTCGTCACCGGCGACGGCGGGACGGTGGGGCCGGCGCTCGTCGACGCGGTCGACTACGTCGCGTTCACCGGCAGCACGGCGACCGGGCGCGTCGTGGCCGAGCGGGCGGGCCGCAACCTCATCGACTGCTCGCTGGAACTCGGCGGCAACAACCCGCTCGTCGTCCTCGACGACGCCGACGTCGACGAGACGGCCCGCGGCGCGGTACAGGCCTGCTTTTCGAACGCCGGCCAGCTCTGTCTGTCGGCCGAGCGGATCTACGTCGAAGCGCCCGCCTACGACGCGTTCGTCGAGGCGTTCGTCCGCGAGACGGAGCGGCTCACTCTCGGGACCGGCTACGACTACGACGCCTCGGTGGGGTCGCTCATCGACGCCGCCCAGCTCGACCGCGTGACGAGCCACGTCGAGGACGCGCGCGAGCGCGGCGCGACCGTCCTCACCGGCGGCCGCGCTCGTCCCGACGTGGGGCCGTACTGCTACGAACCGACGATTCTCGCCGACGTCGAGCCGGACACGACCGTCGCCTGCGAGGAGACGTTCGGCCCGGTGGTCTCGGTGGCCCCGGTCCCCGACGCCGACGCCGCGATAGCGGCCGCGAACGACTCGCCGTACGGGCTCAACGCGAGCGTGTGGACCGGGGACCGCGAGCGCGGTGCGGCGGTCGCGCGGCAGATCGACTGCGGGACCGTCAACGTCAACGACGCGTTCCTCGCCACGTGGGGCGCCGTCGACGCGCCGATGGGCGGCTTCGGCGACTCCGGACTCGGCCGCCGGCACGGACCCGAGGGGATCCGAAGATACGTCGAGTCGCGCACGGTCGGCGTCTCGCGGGTCGGCCCGCTCACCTTCCCGGACCGGATTCCGACCGACTGGTTCGTCGGGGGCGCCTTCGCGGCGCTCTCGCTCGGGCGGAGAGCGAAGCGCGGCCTCAGAGGAATCAAGCGGCGACTCCGGGGACGCTGACGGGCGCCCGCGACGAGATTTCTCGTCTGTGGCGATCGACCGCCCCTCGTCTGTGGCGATCGACCGCCCCTCGTCTGTGGCGATCGACCGCCCCTCGTCTGTGGCGACCGACTGTCGCCCATCCGTGGCGGTCGATCGCCCGTTGTCCAAAACTATATAGACATATAGCCGACTATTAGAAACGGCTTAAACCCAGTGTCGCCCTCGTACGGGTGACAACACGGCGGCGGTACGTCGCGTCACCACTACCCCAATGAACACGACACCTCAGTTCAGCGACGACGTCGAAGCGCACCACCGGCGACTCGAAACCGACCGCTACGACGACATCTACGTCGTCGGCGACGTCCACGGGAGCCGGTCCGCCCTCGAAACGCTTCTCGCGACGCTCGACCTGTCCGACGACGACCTCGTCGTCTTCGTCGGCGACCTCGTACGAAAGGGGCCGGACAGCCCCGGCGTCGTCGACATCGTCCGCGACGACCCGCGGCTCCTGACGATCCGCGGCAACAACGAACAGAAGGTCGTCCGCGGCGACAAAGACCCCGACTGGCTGCGCGAGGCGGACCGCGAGTACTTCGAGTCGCTTCCCGTCGCCATCTCGTTCGACGACGCGCTCGTCGTCCACGGCGGCGTCGACCCCGAGCGCTCGCTGGAGAGCCACACCGTCGAAGAGCTGTTGACGATGCGGTCGCCCCACGGTGACGGCTACGACGGTCCGTTCTGGTACGACGACTACGACGGCCCCCACCGCGTGTTCTTCGGGCACACGGTTCACGACGTGCCCGTGGAACGCGACCACGCAATCGGGCTGGACACCGGGTGCGTCTACGGCGGGACGCTCACGGCGTACGACTACCGGCGCGACGACTTCGTCGTTATCGACCCGACGGAGACTCACCAGGAGCGATCCGACTCGAAGGTCGTCAGCCCCGCCTGACCTGGCCGCTCCGACTCACTTCTGTACAGCCCCGTACTCGGAGACGAGGCGTTTGCGCGCCCCCGATCGGGTTTTAAAGTATCGACGGTCGCCGTCCGCGGTTCGGACCGCCCAGTCGTACGTCTCGCTGTCGGGTCGGTACCAGCGATCCGCGTGCGCGTCGAACACGGAGTCCGTTTGGTCGCCGTCGTCGCTCTCCTCACCTCCGCCGTCGTCGCTCTCCTCACCTCCGCCGTCGTCGCTCTCCTCACCTCCGCCGTCGTCGCTCTCCTCACCTCCGCCGTCACCGTCACCCCCGTCCGCGTCTGTCGAATCGGTGCCGGCGCCACCGCCGGGCGCGGACTCGACCAACAGGTCTTCGGGGATGATCTCTCGGTCGACCACCATCCCCGTGCCATAGCCGCGGTCGACGGCGGCCTTCGTCGCGTCCATGAGGATCCGCTGGGTGTCTCGCATCGGCTCGTCGCCGGGCGACACCTGCTCGTACGACCCGTCGCTTTGCATCACCCACCGTCGCCGGTTGTCGGTCAGCGACACCTCGAGGATGAAGCGGAGCTGGCGGCGCAGGTCGGTCGCCTCGACGGGCGTGACGGCCTCGACCCGGTAATCGAGGTTCCGCGTCATCCAGTCGGCCGACCCGATGTACCACTCCGGGTCCCCGGCGTTCTCGAAGTAGAATATCCGAGCGTGTTCGAGGAACCGACCGACGATGGAGTGGACCGTGATGTTGTCGCTGAGCCCCTCGATTCCGGGACGGAGCCGGCAGATGTCCCTGACGACGAGGTCGATTTCGACGCCCGCCATCGAGGCGCGGTAGAGTTCGGCGACCATCGACGGGTCTTCGAGCCCGTTCACCTTCACGACCATCCGCGCGGGCCGACCGGCACGGGCGTGGTCGGCCTCGCGTCGAACCATCTCCGTGAAGCGCTCGCGCATCGTCACGGGCGCGATCAGGAGTTTGCGGAACCGGTCGTCGAGCGTCGGCCCGGTGAAGAAGTTGAACACCTTCGTGAGGTCGAGCCCGATGTCGCGGTTGGCGGTCAAGAGCCCGAGATCGGAGTACCCCTTCGCCGTCCCCGAGTGGTAGTTCCCGGTGCCGACGTGGGAGTACAGCCTGACGCCGTCGTCGTCCTGCCTGACGACCAGCGCGGTCTTGGTGTGCGTCTTCAGGCCGACGGTCCCGTAGGCGACGTGGATCCCCTCCTCTTCGAGCTGGCGGACCCATTCGAGGTTGTTCTTCTCGTCGAAGCGGGCCTTGAGCTCGACCATCACCGCCACCTGTTTCCCGTTTTCGGCGGCGTCGATGAGACTCTGGATGACCTTCGAGTCGCTGGCCGTCCGATAGATGGCCGCCTTCACGGCGAGCACGTCCGGGTCGTTCGCCGCCGCGTCGAGGAACTGCTGTACCGTGCCCTCGAACGAGTGGTACGGGTGGTGCGCGAGGAGGTCGCCGCTCCGGATCTCGTCGAAGATGTCCGTCCGCACGTCCGCGTCGTCGCTCACCGTCTGCTCCAGTCGGGGATGTCGCTGGGGGGTCCACGCCGAGCGCTTCAGATCGGGGCGGTCGAGTTCGGTGAGATGGAAGAAGTCCTCGAAGTCGATCGGGCCGGTTCGCTGGAACACCTCTCGGTCGTCCACGTCGAGCTGATCGCGGAGGATCGAGCGCGCCTCGTCCGGCATGTCGGCGTCGACCTCCAGCCGCACGACCGTCGCGAAGCGGCGCTGTTCGAGGACGTCTTCGACCATGTCGATGAGGTCCTCTGCGACCTCCTCGTTCCGTCGCACCTCGGCGTTTCGAGTCACCTTGAACTTCGACACGTCGCGGATGTCGAGGTCGGGCAGGAGGAGATCGATGTTCGCCTCGATCAGGTCCTCGATGAGGACGTGGTCGTTCGTCTCGCCGGGGACCGCGATCAGGCGCGGCCGGTTCGGCGGGATCTTGATCCGCGTGAACGTCGACTCGCCGCCGTCGTCCACCGAGAGCACGGCGAGGGAAAGCGAGAGGTTCGAGATGAACGGGAACGGATGGGCCGGGTCGAACGCTAGCGGCGTCAGCGTCGGGAGGATCGACTCCTCGAAGTACGAGCGCAGTTCGGCGCGGTCGTCGGCCGCGAGCTCTTCGGGGCGCCGGATGCCGACGCCCGCCTCCGCGAGCTCCGGCTTGAGGACCTCCTCCCAGTAGTCCGACTGCTCGCGGAACAGCGGTCGCGCGGCCTCGAGCACCTCGCGCCACTGCTCTTCCGGCGTCCGCCCGTCGGGCGACGTCTCGCTCACGCCGGCGTCCATCTGCTGTTTGAGACCGCCGACCCGCTTCATGAAGAACTCGTCCGTGTTCTTCGTGAAGAACGCGAGGAACCGGAGCCGCTCTAAGGGCGGGTTCCGCTCGTCTAACCCCTCGCGTAACACGCGCTCTTGGAACGCGAGCTCGGAGAGCTCTCGGTTGAGGTAGTACTTCGACGCCGCGGGGTCTCGGTCGCTCACGAGACCACCGTCCGGCGGTCGGACGCGGCCGGTCGACGGCCCGTCGGTCGCTCGCTCCGGTTCGGAGCGAGCGGGGCCGTGGTGTCGGGGGACGGACACCGGAAGCGGTCGACAGGGAACATGCTAATCGGAAGGCCAAGTAGGCACAAATAGCTTTGTTACTCTGTCTACATTTCGATATATACTCATACGTGAGAGTACGTATTTTCCGACGGTTCGGACGGCGCCCCCGACCGCGCGGCGGAGCGCAACGTTTAGCGCACCGCCGGACGCAGTGGCGCGTATGCGCTTCTTCGAGAGGCTCGCGGCCCGGATCGAGTCGACCGACAGCGTCGTCTCCGTCGGGCTCGACCCCGACCCGAGCCGACTCCCCGAGTTCGTCGCCGACGCCGACCTGCCACGGTGGGCGTTCAACCGGCGGATCATCGACGCGACCCACGAACACGCCGCCTGCTACAAGCCGAACGCCGCCTTCTACGAGGACCCCGACGGCTGGCGGGCCCTCCGCGAGACCATCGCCTACGCGCACGGCAAGGACGTGCCAGTCCTCCTCGACGCCAAGCGCGCCGACATCGGCAACACGACCCGGCAGTACGCGGCGGCGCTCGACGACGCCGACGCGATCACGGTGAACCCGTACCTCGGCCGCGACTCGCTCCAGCCGTTCCTCGACCGCGCGGACAAGGGCGTATTCGTCCTCTGTCGCACGTCGAACCCCGGCGGCAGCGACCTGCAGGACCTCGAACTCGCCTCCGGCGAGCCCCTCTACGAGCGCGTCGCTGCGCTCGCGGACGTCTGGAACGGCAACGACAACGTCGGGCTCGTCGTCGGGGCGACGGCGCCCGAGGAGCTGGCCGAGGTCCGCGATATCGTCCCCGAGATCCCGTTTCTCGTCCCCGGCGTGGGCGCGCAGGGCGGCGACGCCGAGGCCGCGGTCGAACACGGGCTCGCCGAGCGCCCGGACGCTGCCGTCGACGTGGGGGTCGTCAACTCATCGCGAGGGATCATCTTCGCCGGCGAGGAGTCGAGCCGCCCCGACGACGAGGGGACGTACTTTGGTGCTGCTGGCGACTCAGCGAAGCGGCTTAAAAAGCGGCTGAATCAACACCGGTAGGCTTCGGTTTGATCACTGTTGGCGGCCCTTCGCACACGACGTACACACTCCGAGAGTGTCGGTCCAGTGGCGGTCGCAGACGGCGCGGCCGCACTGTGGACAGCCGTGACGCGCCGGCGCCGCCTCGCAGATCTGACAGACCCCGGTGCTGCTCATGGGGCCTCTCGGGTCGGGTCGCTTATGAGTGTCGGGGGCGACCCCGGAGTATGCGCCAGTTCGTCGTCATCGCTCACGACGTGCCCACCGACCCGGACGCCGTCTCGCTGTCCGACATTCCCGGTGCGGGCCGACTTGACCTCCTCTGTCGGTGCGTTTCCGCCGGGGTCTTCCTCTCACACGGGATTCGCGAGCAGGTCCGGGTCCACCTCGTCGTCGCCGACGCGTTCACGGTCACGTTCGACGCGGACACGCTCCGGCACCTCCACCCGGACGAACGCAACGTCGCCGCCCGGATCCGGGACGCGCTCGGCGCCGCGGACGACGCCATCGGGCACATGCCGGCTGACGTCTCACCCGGCGTCGAACTCCGCCGGATGGGGGTTACCGCGACGCTCGACCGACTCCTCGACGGTGCGGGCGCTGCCGATCCGACGCTGGTCCAACTCCACGAGGAGGGCGACCCGCTCGTCGACGCCGCCCCGCCGAGCGACCCGGTGTTCGTGCTCTCCGATCACAACGACTTCACCCCCGACGAACGCGACGCGCTCGCGGAGCGTGCGGAGCGCCGAGTGCGGGTCGGGCCGAAGCGCCTCCACGCCGACCACACGATATCCGTCGTCCACAACTGGCTCGACACGGGCGGCTACGCCGACTACTAGCGACACCGGCGTCGAGCGCTTACGGGTTTCGGGCGAGTCGGCGGTGGGGTCCGAGGTCGCCCGTTTCGCCTCGGTGACGCCGTTCTTTTAAGTCGTTACCCGGTCTGCCACTCGATGAGCCGCTCGAATCCGTAGGTGAATCCGAGAAACAGGACCACGAACACGAACCAACGGAAGGCGTCGAAGGTCCCAGTGAACGCGAGGACGTTGAAGATGTACGATAGTGACGCTCCCACGAAAGATGCGAGATACAGGTTCCCTCGGCTTTCCATGCAGGCGCTTCTGCAGATACTGAGTTAATTCTTTGTCAGTGTGCGAGACAAACGAGCATTCGCCGCGAGAAATTTCACGCTTTTTCAACCGCGATTCGATGTGCCAGTAGAGCCGCTCGGCGTGTGCCCCTCGAGTCAGTCACCGTGCCTCGGTGAGGAACTGGGTGCGCTGCAGGACGAACTCATCGGCCAACACCGACACGTCTCCCTATACGAGTCGTCTGGGTGTCGATAGCGTCCGGGTACGCTCAGGCTCCCGGCCCTGGCTTTCGGAAAGGTTAAAAGAACGAACGGCCTTCCTGAGCATGCGGGCCGGTGGGGTAGCTTGGTATCCTTCGGCCTTCGGGTGGCCGTAACCACGATTCAAATTCGTGCCGGCCCACTTCTCCCGCATTTCTACACTGCTGAGCGACTGCCCTCGCACGGCCGTAACCACGTCCACCGCGAGCGAGTCTCGCGTGATTCAATATTCGTGCCGGCCCACTTCTTCCGCATCCGTTTTGGAGCCGACGAAACCGCAACACAGCCTCGGCTCCGACAGCACAGCGCCGTGACGCCGTTCCCACTTTCGGATCCCTAACCCCCGCCTCGTGTGTCGACACCGACGCCCGACGAGCGCGTCCGCAACCGAAACGCACTGGAGTCCCCGTCGCCGAACTGAGCCGTGAACGGCGAGTCGGCGTCGTCGTCGGGCGCGCAGACGGACGAGAGCGGCGCGCCCGTCGAGCGACTCGTCGGCGGCTACACCGGCCGGATGCTGCTCGCCGTCGCGCTCGCGTGGGCCGTCTTGCAGGCCGGCCGGTTCCTCCTCTCGCCGCTGCTGCCGGCTATCATCGCCGATCTCGGCATCACCGAAGCGACCGCGGGGGTCGTCCTCGCGATGTTCAACGGCGTGTACGCCCTGACGCAGTACCCCTCCGGCGAGTACTCCGACCGCTGGTCGCGGGCGACGCTCATCGTCCCCGGACTCGCCACGCTCGTGGTCGGGTTCCTCCTCTTCGGTCTCGTCGGCGGCCTCGCGGGGTTCGCCCTCGCGGCGGTCGTCACCGGCTTCGGAAAGGGGCTCTTTGCCATCCCCTCGCGAGCGTTACTCTCGGACCTGTTCGTCGAGCGTCGCGGCCGGGCGCTCGGCGTCTACGCCGCGGGGACCGATATCGGCGGCCTGCTCGCCGCCGGCCTCGGCGTGCTGGTGCTTTCGGGTGCGGTGTGGCGACTCCCGGCCCTGTCGGTCCTCGGAACGCAGTTTCCCGCGGTGACAGTCGGGTTCACCTCGTGGCGCACGCCCTTCCTGCCGGTGGCGGCCGTGCTCGCGGGGTTCCTCCTGTTGTACGTCGTCTGGACTCGCGACGGCTACCGCGTCGGGAGCCCGTCCCTCGACGTGGTCGGGACCGTACACCGGCTGCTGGCGACTGGTCGCCAGCGGCGGACGCTCCTCGCGTTCGGGCTCTTTTACCTGATGGTCGGCGGTTTCATCAACTTCCTGCCGACGTACCTCGCGCAGGCGAAGGGGTTCTCGGCGGAGCTGGCGAGTGCGGCCTTCGCGCTCGTGTTCATCGTCGGCGCGCTGACGAAACCGGTTGCCGGGGGACTGAGCGACCGCTTCTCGCGCGAGACCATCGCGGTGGCCGGCCTGCTGGTCGCGGCGCTCGCGCTGTCGGTCCTCGTCGTCGCGGACACCCGCGTCGCCGCGCTCGGCGGCATCGCCGTCATGGCGGTCGGCTACAAAACCGAGTTCCCCATCGCCGACGGCGTCATCCTCGATAACGCCCCCGACGACGACCTTGGCGCGGACCTCGGCGCGGCGCGGGCGCTGTTCCTCGCGGCCAACGCGGTCGGTCCGGCGTACGTCGGCGTGGTGGCGACGTACCTGAACTACGCCGTCGCGTTCGGCGGTCTCGTCGCGTGTCTGCTCGTCGCCGCCGGGCTGCTGGCGTGGGACGCCGTCGGCGACGACTGATCGCCGGCGCGCGTCTTCTCGGAGTGCGGTGCGACCGACTGCGTTTCCGCGACGCGGCCACGACCGCTCCGATCCGGTTTTTGACAAGGTTCAAGTCCACCGCTGGCCCCGTGTTACACGAATGAAACTCTTCGCCTCGGCGTCCGACCGGCGGCGAGGACTCCTCGCAGCCGTCGCCGTCGCGCTCGCGTTCGTCGCGCTCTACCTGTTCGTCCGTGAGTACGCGAGTTTCATCACGGACGCCGAGGCCCTCCGACTGTGGCTCCGCCAGTTCGGCGTCCTCGCGCCGCTCGTGTTCGTGGCCATCCAAGCGCTGCAGGTCGTCGTCGCGCCGATTCCCGGCCAGGTCGTCGCGCTCGTCGCGGGCTACCTGTTCGGCTCGTTCTGGGGGACCGTCTACAGCCTCACGGGCGTGCTCATCGGCAGCACCATCGCCTTCTCGCTCGCGAAGCGATACGGTCGCTCGTTCGTCGAAGACGTCATCCACGAAGATGTCGTCTCGCGGTTCGACGAGTTCGTCGACACGGTCGGCGTCCCAGGGCTGTTCGCGTTCGTGATCATCCCCGGCCTCCCGGACGACGCCATCTGCTTTTTAAGTGGTCTCACGAAGTGGCGGCTCCCGACGTTCCTCGCCGTTATCAGCGTCGGTCGACTGCCGGCGTACGTGTTCACGGTGTACGCCGGCGGCGAGCTGGCGAACGGGCGGTTCCTCACGGCCATCGCGCTCATCGCGCTTGTCGTCGTCGCGTCGATAGTCGGCTACTACAAACAAGAGACGGTCAGAAACCTCATCGCTCGCATCGAGCCGCGCCTACCTTTTTAAGCGGAGCCAGGTATCGGCGGGGTCTCAGTCACCCCCACGTCCATCGCTTGTCGAGGACGAACCGGTAGAGCCCGCTGAGGAAGATGGCGACCGCGTTGGCGACGAGGTACATGACGCTCGCCCACTCGACGAGCGCGTACAACACGCCGAGTTGGATCGGAATCGCGGTTCCCCGGACGAGATTCGTCTTGACCAACCCTTCGAGATACTCCATGGTACCCGTGTTCTGGCTCGCCTGAAAGGTCCACGCGTTGTTGAGCACGTACGAGAGAATGATCGTGATCTCGATGGCGATGGTCGCGCCGATCAGGTAGTTCAGGCCGGCCGCGTCGACGAACAGCCAGAGCAGCCCCATCTGTATCCCCGCAGTGACTGCGCCGACGAGGACGAACCGGCGCATCTGCACGGCGATCGGCCCGCTCGTCAGGTCTCGGAGAACGGCCCGTAGCATCACCGATAGCCGAGCGCATCGAGGCGGGCCTCAAGATCCTCGTCGACCGCCTCGTCGTCGCCGCCGCCGGCGGCCTCCACTTCGGTCTGTTTGTCGCGGAGTTCGGCGACGTGGTCGGCGACGACCGGCGCGAACCGCTCGATGACGGCGAGCGCCTCGTCGGAAGGGTCGTCCGACAGGTCTTCCTGCTGGGTCGGGTCGGTGTCCCGGCGGTATAGCTCGGTGGTCTCCGCGTCGACGTTCTCGATGTAGGTCCACGTCTCGTCGCGCACGCTCACGAGGAGGTCGCCGTCGGACAGCGACCGCGGGATCGGCTGTTCGGTCACCTCCTCGCCACGGACGGTGACGGAGACGACCGGCTCCTGGTCCGGCGACTCGTCGTCGGTGACCGCCGGTGCGACCGACTCGCCGCGCCACTCCGACGGGGTGTCGACGCCGAGCAGGTCGGCGACGGTCGGCGGAATCGCGTCGAGTCCGACGTGTTCGGAGACGCGCCGCCCGCCGTCCTCGCCGGGGACGTTCACGATGAGCGGCACGTGGATCAACTCGTCGTAGAGTTTCGGATAGTGTGCGAGGTGGCCGTGTTCCTGGAACTCCTCGCCGTGATCGCCGGCGACGACGATGGCCGTCTCGTCGGCGATGCCGGCCGCTTCGAGCTGATCGAGCAGGCGGCCGACGCTCGCGTCCACCTGTCGCACGGTCGCCTGATACAGGGTCCGAAGCTCCCGTAGCGTCCGTTCGCCGACCTCCCACCCGAGGCTCGTCCGCGTGTGCGCGTGGAGCATCCGGTGGGTGCCGAGAAGGCCGTCGGAGACCTCGCGAATGTACCGGGGCGCGGGGACGTACGGGGTGTGCGTGTCCATGTAGTGGACCCACAGGAAGAACGGCTCGTCGGTGTCGTCGACGAAGTCGGTCGCCGCGTCCTCGACGTCGAACATCCGCGAGGCGTCGAGGAACGGCCGGTCGTCGCTGTCGCCCCGGATCTTCGACCCGAGCCGGCGGAACGGCGACGTGGCGAGTTGGATCCACGCCTCGACCGTCGGGTGCGCCGCGAGGTACCGGCTGTACCGGCTCGACCCCACGCTCGTGACGAACGGTTCGAACTCGTCGAACCCTTCTGGATACCCCCAGTGAGAGGTGAGAAAGCCGTTTGCGGCGTTGAAGCCGCCGGTGGCGAAGCCGGCCTCGGACAGCACCGACGCCAGGGTCTGCGAGCCCTTCACGCCGATATCGGCGTTTCTGGCGAAAACGGGCTCGGAGGCGAGGATCGACGGGAACGAGAAGGGCGTCCAGTTGCCGTTCGCGAACGCCCGGTCGAAGACGGTGCCGTCCGCGGCGAGCGACGAGAGGACCGGCGAGCGACGGCTGTCGTCGTAGGGCGCGATCGAGTCCGCACGGAGCGAGTCGATCGTGACGAGAAGGACGTTCGAGACGGCGCCGTCGGCCGACGGTGCCGCGGTCGACGCGGTGTCTGTTGAGCCCGACGGCTTCGAGGCCGATGCCGCTGTGTCCGAGGTCGACGTGTCCGGTTCCATGTTGTGCGTGAGCGAGTCCTGAGCCCAGTCGCCGGAGGGTGGCCCGACTGGACGCGTCGCGCCGTCGATAACCGGGACGCGGGCGTCGGCCGGGCCGAACGGCCGAGACGAGCCTCCCTGCTCGCCGGGCCGAACGTCGGAGTCGCTAGTTATCTGACCGCGGTCTGCCAGCGTCTTGAGGATTCCGGTTGCGGGGACGACCGGGGATCCGGGCGGCGATGCGGGGGGAACGTACCTATTTGACTTTCGAGAACCCACTGTCACCCATGAGCGATCCGTCCACCGAAGCGAATCCCGACGGCGCGTCCGCCGCGGACCGACGAGCCGGGCTCGAAGCGCTCGACGAGCCGGTGCCGCCCGACGAGATCCCCGAGGGGGTGCCGGGCGAGTCGCGCGCGATCGACGTCGGCGACGTGCGGCTTCACGTCGTCGAGGCCGGCCCCGAAGACGGGAAACTGCTCGTCTTGCTCCACGGCTTCCCCGAGTTCTGGTACGGGTGGCACGAGGTGATCGCGCCGCTCGCGAACGCGGGGTACCGCGTCGTCGTCCCCGACCAGCGCGGCTACAACCTCTCGGCGAAGCCGCCGGCCGTCCGCGACTACCGCATCGACGTGCTCGCGCGCGACGTGGTCGGGTTGATCGACGCCTACGACCGCGAGACCGCCGCCGTGGCCGGCCACGACTGGGGCGCCGCGGTCGGGTGGTGGCTCGCGCTCACCCACCCCGAGCGCGTCTCGGAGTTCGTCGCGGTCAACGTCCCGCACCCGTCCGTCTTCGAGCGCGCGCTCCGGACCTCGTGGGACCAGCGGCTCAAGAGCTGGTACTTCCTCGCGTTCCAGCTTCCGAAGCTCCCCGAGGCCGTCGCCAGCGCCGGGAACTGGCGGCTCGCCGTGCGCGGGCTCAGAGACACGAGCGATCCGGGGACGTTCGGTGACGACGACATCAGGCGCTACCGGCGCGCGTGGAACCGCGACGGGGCCTTCGAGGCGATGGTGAACTGGTACCGGGCCATCGTCCGCGACCGGCCGACGCCGCCGACCGATACCGTCGAGGTCCCGACGCTCGTGATCTGGGGCGCCGAGGACCCGTTCCTCTCGACGCGGCTCGCGGGCGAGAGCGTCGACCGCTGTACCGACGGCCGGCTGATGACGCTCGATACGGCGACGCACTGGGTGGTCCACGAGGAGCCGCACCGCGTCGCCGAGGCCATCGCCGACCACGCCGACCCCCTCCCGCCGGGGATGCGAGACTAGCCGGACCGCCCGTCGCGCGCTGCTCGCGCGGATCCGCCGCCACACACCTTTTATACCGACGGCCGCGACTCACCGATATGACGCTCGACACCTACCCCGCCGTCGACGACCTCGACCCCGATCCGGGAGTCGTCGAGACGGCCGAACTCGTCGTCACCGACGACGTGCTCGTCAAGGCGTTCGTCCTCGGCCCGGACGCCGCCGTCGACCCGCACGAACACGGCGACGCGACCAACGTGTTTCACGTCCTCGAAGGGGAGCCGACGGTCGTGCGCGGCGACGACGAGGAGTCGCTCGCGGCCCCCGCGGTCGTGTTGAACGAACGCGGCACCGTCCACGGCGCCCGCAACGACACCGACGAACGCGCCGTCATCACGGCGAGCCTCTGTCCGCTCCCCTGATGGACGGCGAAATCGACCCCGAGGAGCTGGCGAGCCTCCTCGACGAGGCGGACGCCGACGCTGGCGACGGCACCGACGGCGGCACCGATGCCGGCGAGGCGACAGACGGCCTCCGAATCGTCGACATCCGCGATCAGCGCGCCTTCGACCGCGGTCACCTCCCGGAAAGCGAGTGTATCCCCTTCCCGGAGTTGACCACGCGGATCGCGGAGTTGGAGGGCGCAGACCGGATCGTCACCGTCTGTCCGCACGGCGTCGCCAGCCAGCAGGCGGCTCAGCTCATCGGCAGCTACGCGGGAACCCAAGCGGCGCGCGTCGAGAGCCTCCGCGGCGGTATCGAGGCGTGGCAGCGCGACGCGGGCGAGTTGGTTCCGACGGACGACGCCGAGAGCGCGGACGCGACCGCCGGCGACGCCGACGAAGGCCCCGACGCTCCCTTTTAAATACGCAGCGTCGCGCGCGCTGACGCCGTACGCCTTTTAAATCAGTCACCGTCAGCGCTCTCGTCTCCGCTCGCGTCCGAGCGCGCCCGCGACGGTGAACACCGCGACGAGCGCCGCGATCACGCCGAATCCGGGCGCGCCGTCGGACGAGATCGGCGCCTCGTACGTCACGGTCACCGTCGACGACGCCTCGTCGACGGGGCTGACGACGCGTATCGTCGCGTTCTCCGACCCGCCACCGATCGGTCCGCCGTCGGCACCGACGCGCACGGACCGAGCGATCGTCGTCGTCTCCCCGGCGTCCAGCCGTATCGCGTCGGTCGCGACCGTCTCGCCGTCGACGCGGAAGTCGACGTCGCCGGCGGCGGGGACCCCCGCGTCGTTCTCGACGGTCGCCGTCGCGACGACGCGCCCGCCCGCGTCGACGCGCTCGCGGTTCACCGACACACCGCGGACGAGCGGCTCCGCGGGTTCGGTCACGGACACGGCCACCACCTCGCCGCCGACCCGGACCTCGTAGTCGCCGACCGCGTCGAAGGTGTGCTCGAACCGTTCGACCCGCTCGTCGCCGGCGGCGAGCGTCCCCGAACGACTCGCGACCGTCTCGCCGTCGACCGCGAGCGAGAGGTCGTAACTCCCCGGCGCGCCGCCCGTGTTGGACACGGCGACCGCCGTCGCGAGCGACTCTCCGACGACGAGTTCGACGGGCGCGCGCGACACCGTCCGGTTCCGATACTCGCCGGTCGCTCTGACCCCGTCGTCTGTGAGGGCGTACCCGACCTGCGCGGGCGTCTCGCCGAACGCCGCCGCGTGTGCCTCTCGGTCCCACATCTCGGGAGACTCTCGGGTCGCCGTCAGGCGCTCGGCTTCGGCGCGGATCGCGGCCGCGGTCGCGTCGTCCGTGCCCTCGGCCGCGGCCGCCTCGATCGCATTGAGTATGTCCTCGTTGGTGATCGGCTCGTCGGCCTCGTTCAACTCGCGGACGACCGTCGCCAGCGACGCGGCCCCGTCGGTGGCGGTCCGGAGTCGCCTGTCGATTTCGCCGGCGACGAGCGCCCCCTTCGTGTAGTCGGGGTTCCCCCGCCAGGTGGTCGGATCGGCGAGCACCGCCGAGGCGTCCGGCTCGCGCTCGCCCCTGGCCAGCGTGCGCTCGAACGACGGGAAGTCCGCGGCGCCGCGGGAAAGCGCGAACAGCGCGGCGTAGTGCGTCGCGCTCGCCTCGGTGATCCAGCGACCGCTCGGCGCGGCGCGGTACGCCTGCCGGGTGTGGACGTACTCGTGCGTCCACACGTCCGTCGCCGTGCCCGCCGGCTCCACGTCGCGGACCCACAGGTCCATCTCCCCGGTCTGGAGGCCGCGGACGCCCCACGACACCTCACCGGTGGGGGCGGCGAACGCGACGACCGTCTCGTCGCGGGCGCCCACCGGCAGCGCGACGGACGCGTCGGCGAAGACGTCGAACACCTCGTCGGGAGCGGCGACCAGAGTCGCGGCCGCGGGGACGATCAGGCGGTACCGCTGTCCGGCGGCCTCGCGGGTGTACGCCTCGTGTTCGCCGAGGAACGCCATCGACTGCGAGGCGACCCCCGGTCCGTCGACGACCCGCTCGCGCTCCAACCGGACCTGGCCCTCGCGCTGCCCGGTGTACGTCCACCCGGCGCCGAGACGGGGCGTCTGGACGAGCGCCCACTCGCCGGTGGCGACGAAGCGGTAGGCGCCCTCGCCGGCGAACGGGCCGGGCTGCTCGACGGTCTGGTTCGCGTCGAGGACGTACCTGAGCGACGGATCGGCGGTCTCGCCGTCCCACGCCCACACCGACTCGCCCGGATCGGCGCCGTCGACGGGGTCGAACCCGGTCGCTTCGACCTCGGCGTCGGGGCTCGCGCTGAGCAGCGTCACTTCGAGCTCCGTGACGCGGTCGGGGAGCTCCGCCCGCGTCGTGACGGCGACGGTTCCGGGGGTGCCCGTCTGTGACAGTTCGGTTCGCAGTCGGATCACGTCGGCGTCGTCGTCGGCGGTCTGGGCGACCGAGTCGCCGTCGGCGGTCGCCGCGAACGACTCGACGGACGAGTGCGTCTCGGCGTCGGCGGAACTCGCGCCGACCGCAAGCGGCGCGGCCGCGGCGACCGTCAGCCCGATGACCGCCGCAACGACGAGGAAGGCGACGACGGCCCGACCGTCGGCGACCGATTCCGCCCGTGTCATGCGCCCCGTAGCGCCCGGCGCGGATTAAGCCCTCTTTGTGAGTTCGATGACAGGACTGAGGGGATCGGTGCGTCGACGAGGCTCGCCACGGCGCGCGAACGACTCAGAGCGCGCGAATCCGCGTCGTCCAGAAGTCGCGGAACGCGTCGTCGAGGGCGGCTCGCGGCTTCCCCGTCGCGTCGGAGACGTCGGTGACGTCGGCGTGGGCCCGCACGTCGCCGAGGACGCTGCGCTCGCCGACGACTATCGTCTGGTCGACCGGTTCGTCGCCGGGGTCGGTGAGCGCCGCGGTCACCTTTTTAAGATGGTCGTCGATCTGTCCCTCGCGCCGGCGCTCGAACCGCCCCTGCGAGAACCCGCCTTTCGAGTGGGCCTCCTTGACCTCGGAGGTGAACCCCTCGAAGGCGACCCGCTCGTCGCCCTCGTAGACGCCGAGCGCGAAGGTGTCCGAGCGCACGAGCGCGAAGGCGACTCGCCCGGTCGGACGGAACCACGACTCTTCGAGTCGGAAGCGGTCGCTCCACCGGTCAAAGGGCTCGGGGGGCATCGGGGGCGTCAGCGCCGCGCTCACCGCTCCCGTGTCGTCGGCGATGACGACCGCGGGCGCGGCGCGCCTGACGAGTTCCGTCCGGTCGCCGAACCACGACGCGACGCGCTCGGGCACCGCGTCGGCGTCGGGGACGAAAGCGGTGAGGAGCCCCTCGGGGTCGGCGCTCTCGACCGCCCGAAACCGCCCGAGCGCGTCGGCCAGCCGAGGGCCGCGGGCGTCGCTCACGCGGCGGAACTCGAACGACTCGTCGTCGCCGTCGACGCGTTCGAGGCGGGCTTCCAGCGACTCGATTCGGTGTTCGAGGCGGTTGACGCGCTCCTCGGCGCGCTGGCGGTCGGCGACCGCCTCCGAGCGCCGCTCCTCTTCGGCCTCGGCGCGGCGTTCGAGGTGGTGGTTCGCCTCTTCGAGTTCCTCGATCCGCTCTTTTAACTCGGCGCGCCCGAGCAGCCTGTCGATCATACCCGAAGGGTGACGGCCGCGGCCTAAAAGGTGCGTCCGTGCGACGGCCGGTCGGTGCGTCGGTCGTCGGTCAGGCGTTCACGTGCGGCTCCCACCCCTCCCACCGCAGCAGGGTCTCGGCGCGGTCCGCGTCTGCCAGCAACACGTTCCGCCGGTCCGGGAGGGCGTCGTCCGCGAGCGACCGGGGGATGGCGAGCGTCCCGCTGGGGACCTCGTCGTCGCCGGCGACCGGGATGTGGCTGCCGTCGACTTTCATCACGAGGGGCGCGTCGAGCCGTTCGACGCCGCGGCCGACCGCATAGAGCTGCTCGTTGACGTGTTCGTGGTCGGCCCGCTGGATAACGGCACGGTCGCCGTCGTGGGGCTCGACGTACAGTTCCCCCAGGTAGTATCCGCTCGAGAATCGCTCAAACATACTGTGCATGTTACTGTCTGTCACAGTAATATATAAGCGTTTCTCGCGTGTGACGAATCCCGAGAATTAGCGACGCTGCCGCCGTTGTCGCCTTCCGCGAGTGCGTTTGGCCGTCGCTCGGCGGCGGCTTACGCGTCGTCCGACCGCCTGGCGACCTCGTGGCGACCGAACCCGTAGCGCAGTCGGTTCGCGAGCCGCCGCGAGAACCGCCCCTCGTTCCGCGAGTCGAACCGCTCCGCGAGCGCCTGATAAATGATCGGCACCGGGACCTCCTGTTCGAGCGCCTCCTCGACCGTCCACGTCCCGGTCGATCCGCCGGCGACGTGGTCGGCCACGTCGCCGAGATCCGACCCCTCCTCGCGGAACGCCTCCTCGCAGAGTTCGAGGAGCCACGACCGGATCACGGCGCCGTTGTTCCACGTCCGCGCGACCGACTCCATGTCGAGGTCGTACCGCCCCTCGGAGAGCAGTTCGAACCCCTCGCCGTACGCCTGCATCAGCGCGTACTCGACGCCGTTGTGGACCATCTTCACGTAGTGGCCCGACCCCGACTCGCCCATCCGGTCGTGGCCGTCGGGACCGGTCGCGACCGCGTCGAACACCGGCACGAGCGCCTCGTAGGCCCACTCGGGGCCGCCCACCATCAGCGAGAAGCCCGCCTCGGCGCTGGCGGGGCCGCCGGACGTGCCACAGTCGAGGTACGCGGCGTCGGTCTCCTCGGCGCGCCGCACCGACGCCTGAAACTGCGAGTTCCCGCCGTCGACGACCACGTCGTCGCCGTCGAGGTGCGGTTCCAGGTCCGTGAGCGTGGCGTCGACCGCGTCGCCCGCGGGGACCATGAGCCAGATGCGCTTCTCGGAGCCCAGCCGGTCACAGAGGTCTGCGACCGAGTCAGCGGGCGTCGCGCCCGCCTCCGCCGCGGTCGCCGTCGCCTCCGCCGAGAGGTCGAACGCGACCACGTCGTGGCCCGCGTCGAGCGACCGATTCACCACGATCTGCCCCATCCGCCCGAGTCCGATGACGCCGAGTTCCATGCGCGAGGGGTGGCGACCGGCCGCCGTAGTGGTTCCGGTTCGGTGGTCTGGGGACGACCCCTACTTAAACCCGAAAGGAATGAAGGGGCAGCGGGAGGGACGGGCAGGGCCTTCCGTCGTGCATGGCCAGATTATCGCTGCGGTTCGATTTTCCTCCCGGCTCGTGGCTCGGCGACGTATCGCGAACGCACTCCGGCGCGACGCTTCGAGCGACCGCGACCACGCCGGCCGCAGACGGCGAGGTGACCGCGCTCTCCGTCGCCGGTGCCGACCGCGAAGCGGCGGTGGAGACGCTGCGCGAGCACGACCGCGTCGACCGGGTGGACCTCGTCGACCGAACGGGTCCCGTGACGCGGGTGCGAGTCGTCGCGTCCGCTCCGCTCCAGCACGTCGCGGCCGCGCGGGCGGTCGGGCTCCCCATCGGAGAGTCGGCTGCGGTGACGGACGGGCGGGCGACCCTCGCTGTCGCCGGCGACCGGTCGCGGCTCACCGCGTTCGGGCGGCGACTCACGGACGCGGGCCTGGAGGTTGCGATCGAGGGGAGCACTACCGGCGACGCGCCGGTCCTCACCGACGCACAGTGCGAACTCGTCGTCGACGCCGTCGCGGCCGGCTACTACGACACGCCGCGAGCGTGTACGCTCACGGAGCTCGCAGCCGCTCACGACATCGCGAAATCCACCTGTAGCGAGACCCTCCACCGCGCCGAAGGGCGAGTGATGCGCCGGTTCGTCGCGGGCGACCACGACGACGGCTGCGGCGCCCCTCGCGACCCGGCCGCCGAGCCGAGCGACGCCACCGCGAACGTCGGCGACGACGAGCGCGACGCTGGCCCCGACCGACCCGAGTCGGCCGAGGCCGCCGTCACCGAGCCCTGAGCGCCGCTACGACTCGTCGAGCGCCTGCCACGAGAGCCGCGGGTTCCGCGCGGCGTCGACCTGGTCGATCCGGCTCGACGCCGTGCGGTTCGGCGCGGCGTCGAGCGCCTCGTCGGTGTCGGCGTACGCGAGGTTGAACGCCTCGGCGAGGTCGTCGAGCGACGACTGCCCCTCGATTTCGGTCGGCTCCGTCAACATTGCCTCGGGAACCATCTCCGGCCACTTCGTCGTCGGCGGGTGGACGCCGAAATCGAGCATGCGCTTCGCCACGTCGGCGGCGTCGCGGTCGCCCGCTGTCGCCGCGAACTCGTGGTGGAAGGGGCCGTAGGGCACGTCGAGATCGATCCGTTCCACGAGGTAGTTCGCGTTGAGCACCGCCTTCGCGGCCGCGTCCGCGAGTCCCGCGTCCCCGAGTCGGGCGACGTAGGCGTACGTCTTCACGAGGACGAGCCAGTTGCCGGTGAAGCCGTGTACCTTCCCGATGGTGTGTTCGGGTTCGAAGCGCTCGTAGCCGCTGCCCTCGGTCGCCTCCCGGACCCGCGGCGCCGGGAGGAACTCGGCCAACTCGTCGACGACGCCGACCGGCCCGGCGCCCGGCCCCCGCCGCCGTGCGGGGTCGCGAACGTCTTGTGGACGTTGTAGTGCATCACGTCGAACCCCATGTCGCCGGGGCGACCGCGGCCCAGCAGGGCGTTGAGGTTCGCGCCGTCATAGTAGAGCAGGCCGCCGGCGTCGTGGACGATGTCGGCGATGTCGGCGATGTCGCGCTCGAAGAGCCCCACCGTGTTCGGATTGGTGAGCATGAGCGCCGCCGTGTCGTCGCCGACGGCCGCCTCCAGCGCCTCGACGTCGACGCGCCCGTCGTCGCCGGAGGGGAGTTCGACCACGTCGTAGCCCGCGAGCGCCGCGGTCGCGAAGTTCGTTCCGTGGGCGGAGGCGGGGATCACGACCTCGGACCGGTCGTTACCGTTGTGGTCGTGGTACGCCTTCGCGACCGCGATACCGGTGAACTCGCCGGCCGCGCCGGCGGGCGGCTGGAGGGTGACCGCGTCCATCCCGCCGATCCGCCCGAGGTACTCCTGGAGCCGGTACTGGAGTTCGAGGTTCCCCTGTTCCGACCGCGTCGAGCGGTCCGGGTGGATCGCCGCGTTCGGGTCGGCGGCCACGTCCTCGGTGAACTTCGGGTTGTACTTCATCGTGCAGCTCCCGAGCGGGTACGGCCCCGAGTCGATCGCCCAGTTCATCTGCGAGAGCCGCGTGTAGTGGCGGGCGATCGCCGGCTCGGCGGGCGCCGGCAGAGTGAGCGACTCGCGCGTCAGGTCGTCCGGGAGCGGCGACGACTCCCGCACGTCGACGGTCGTCTCGCCCTTCTCCGAGAGCAGCGGCTCGTGAACCCCGTCCTCGCGGGCGTAATCGGCCTGATCGTGGATCACTCAGATCACCTCCTCGAAGGCGGCGACGAACGCGTCGGTCTGTCCCGCGTTCAGGTCGGTCACGCACACCTGTAGCAGGTGTTCGTCGACGGTGTGGACCGCGAACCCTTCGGTCTCAAGATCGCTCGCGATGGCCGCCGCGGGCTGGTCGACGTGGACGACGAACTCCCGGACGTGGTGGCGGTCGTGAACCGGGGCGACCGCGCCGTCGATCGCGTCGATCCGGTCGGCGAGCGCCGCGGCCTCGGTCACGCAGTCGTTCGCGAGGTCGACGAGACCGTCCGGACCGAGCGTCGCCGCGTGAATCGCGGCGCGGAGCGCGACCCACGCCTGGTTCGTGCAGATGTTGGAGGTCGCCCGCTCTTTCCGGATGTGCTGTTCGCGCGTCTGGAGCGTCAGCGTGAACGCCCGGTCGCCCGCGGCGTCCGTTGCGGCCCCGACGAGCCGACCGGGGACCTGCCGGAGGAACGCGTCGCTGCAGGCGAAGAGGCCGAGCCCCATCCCGTAGGCGGTGGGGAGGCCGAGCGCGCCCGCCTCGCCGACGACCACGTCGGCGCCGACGCTCGCGGGCTCCTGAAGGACGGCCAGCGAGACCGGGTCCGAGCCGAGCGTAAACAGCGCGTCGGCGTCGGCCGCGACCTCGCCGATCGCCGCGAGTCGCTCCTCGATACAGCCGCGAACGGTCGGGTTCTCGGCGTACACCATGACCACGTCGTCGCCGGCGCGGTCGGCGAGGGCGTCGACGTCGGCGTTCCCGTCGGCCATCGGGTACGGCTCTATCGTGAGGCCGGCGCCCGCACAGTAGTTTTCGAGCACGGCGCGTTTCCCCTCGCGAAGCTGTTCGGGGACGAGAACGGTGTCGCCCGTGGTCGAGCGCACGCGGTCGGCGAGCGTCGCCGCCTCGCCAAGCGCGGTCGCGGCGTCGTACATCGAGCAGTTCGCGACGGGCAGCCCGGTCAGCTCCACGAGCATCGACTGGTACTCGAAGAGCGCCTGCAGGAACCCCTGTGACACCTCCGGCTGGTACTGCGTGTAGCTCGTGAGAAACTCCGCGCGGTCGGCGAGGTGGTCCACGACGCTCGGCACGTAGTGGCCGTAGTGGCCTCGCCCGAGGAACTCGACGAGGTCGTCGTTGCGCGCGAAGATCCGCGAACACTCCTCGCGGATCTCCCGCTCCGAGCGCGGCTCGATGCCGAACTCGCCGTCGAACGCGACGGCGTCGGGGATGTCGAACAGCGCCTCCTCGTCGTCGACGCCGATTTCGGCGAGCATCGCCGCGGTCTCGGCGTCGGTGTGGGGCGCGTACGGCGTGCCGTCGGCCCCGCTCATCGGTGCGTCTCGCTCGCGCTGCGGTCGGTCTGTCGTCCGGTCGCCGGTCGTCTGCGGAGAGGTGGCGTGGTCATGCTGGTGTGTCGGCTGGCGGCGCCTGCGCTGAGAGCCGGTTCGTCACGCGATCTGGTCGTCGTACTCGGCGGCGTCGAGCAGCCCCTCGGCGTCGCCGTCCGCGTCGGGGGCGACTTCGAGCAGCCACCCGTCGCCGTACGGGTCCTCGTTGACGAGTTCCGGGCGGTCGAACAGCGTCTCGTTGACGGCGACGACCTCGCCGGACACCGGCGCGTACAGGTCCGAGACCGCCTTGATCGACTCGACGACGCCGAACGCCTCGCCGGCGGTGATCGTGTCACCGACGTCGGGCAGTTCGACGAACACCACGTCGCCGAGTTCGTCCTGCGCGAAGTCGGAGACGCCGACCTGCGCGGTGTCGCCGTCGGTCGTCGCCCACTCGTGCGATTCCAGATACCGTCTGTCGTCGGGAACTTCGAAGCTCATTGGTCGAGGTCGTCGCGGATCGCTCGGAGCCCGGCGCGCAGGCGCGTCGGTGAGAAAGCGGTCGGGCTCGCAACTCGAAGCGCGGTCCGCGACGCATGTACGCGCCCCTTCTGACGACGAGGAAATAAATGGTGTGTTCGCGGCGGTCTCTCCGCCGCCTCAGGTCCACTTGTCAAGACCGGTCTGGACCTGCGATTCCGTGATGCGCTCGAAGCCGCGTTCCACCTCGTCCGCGGCGACGCCCCACTCCTCGACGACGTACTCGCGGGCGGCGTCCACGTCGGGGTCGACTGTGGTGTCCACGGAGACGTCCGTCGCCGGCGGGTTCATGAACAGGTCGCGGATCGCTTCGGCGTTCGGGATCTCGGCGCCCCGCGCGTCGAGGACACCCCACAGGTCGCCGTGTTCGCGCACCGCTTTCACCGCCGTCTTCGGGCCGATACCGCGAACGCCCTCGTTGAAGTCGGTCCCGCAGAGCATCGCGGCGTCGACGAGCCCCTGCCGGTCGAACCCGAGGTCGTCGAGCGTCGCTTCCAGATCCATCAGTTCGGGGTCGCCTTTGCTCGTGAGCTGGCGGAGCGTCGTCGGCGCGCCGAAAAGCAGCGTGTCGTAGTCCTCGCTGCCGGCGTGGTCGACGGTCCCCGCGGCCGCCATCCGTGCGCACTGGGCTTCCCCCTCGGCCGGCGCCTCGACTATCGGCACGTCGAGCAGCCGAAGCAGTTCGCGGGTCGTCTCCTGGATCACGTCGGTGAGCCGCTGCGTGCGCGCCTCCAACCGCGCGGCCTCAACCGAATCGCCGCGTTCCTCCGCGGCCGCCCGTCGCTCCTCGGCCTGCTCGCGCTTCTCGCGGCGGTCGGCGACCTCGTCGGCTTTTAACTCGGTGACCGCTCCGTCGAACACCATCACCGGAATCAGGTCGTGTTCGAAGAACTTCGGGAGCCCTTGGACGACCCCGATCAGGTTCGCGACCTCAACCCCGTCTGCGGTGGTGTACGCCTCCGCGCCGGTCCACTTCACCGTCGTCGTGAGGTATCGGTACAGCCAGTTGTGCGCGTCCACGGCGACGACGCTCCCCTCGACCTCCGCGAAGGGCACGTCTCGGATCGCCGCGAGATCACGCAGGTCCGCGTTTCCCATTGGCTTCGGTTCGCCGTCGCGGCTCTTAAAAGGTCGATTCGCCGAACGGACCACCCACGGCGGGCGGCTCGTCCCCCGAACGGCCCCACGCCTGCCGCCTTGTGGAGCGTTTATGTGTCTGAGCCGAGTATCGACGGTACCGAATGGTCTCGCCGTTCGATGTGCTGGACGTCGACGAAGACGCCGACGATGCGGCCATCGAGCGGGCCTACCGCGAGCGCGTGAAACAGGCACACCCGGATCAGGGCGGGACCGTCGAAGAGTTCCAACTCGTCAGGCGTGCCTACCGCGAACTCGACGAGCGCGACCGGAACGGCGACGGCGACGACGAGAGCGCGGCCGACATCGACCTGTCCGACGACGACGGCGACGCCGACGCGGTCCAGCCGGCCCGCGTCGAGTTCCTCGATTACGAAGTCGTCGACGACTACGGCTGGTCGCTCGACGACGAGGACCTGTTCCGGAAGGCGTCGCACGCCGACCTCGACGGATCGGCGTACGGGCGCCTCCTCGTCCACCCCGACGAGAGCCTGCTCGAGGCGGCCGAGAACCGCGGATTCGGCTGGCCGTTCTCCTGTCGCGGCGGCGCGTGTGCGAACTGCGCCGTCTACCTCGTCGACGGGGAGCTCTCGCAGCCGACGGACCACATCATGCCCGACGAGCTGGCAGAGCGGGGGTTCAGACTCTCCTGTAACGGCTATCCGGTGAGCGACGAGCTACAGATCGTGTTCAACGTCAAACACCTCGCAGAACTCGACGACCTCATTCTCCCGCCGGGACCGTTCACCCGGCGGTAGCCCCGACTCCGTTCGCGGGCGCGTCGCTCTCAGAACGACTCCGCGACGGCCGCGACGACCGCGTCTTCGACCGCGTCGCGCTCGCCGGAGAGGAACTCGATTTTCCCCTCGCGGAGGCCGGCGGTGGCCACGTCGGCGTTCGGCGCCAGTTCGGCCGCGCGCTCGGCCACGGCGCGAACTGACACGTCCGCGTTCGTCCGCACGTACAGCTCGTCGGTGCCGATTCCGACGGTCGCGTAGGCCTCGCCGTTCGCGTTCCGGCGGTGGAGGTCGTCTAACAGGAGCGGGGTCGGCGGGAAGTCGTATCGGTGCGTGTAGCCGTCGGTGTCGAGGACGGCGAACTCGACGCCGTCGACCGCCTCGGTGACGACGTTCTCGGTCGCGGTCTGGATCTCGGTCTCCAGCTTCTCGCGGAACTGCTCGGAGACGTGCGCCGCGAGGTTGCCGCCGTCCTCGAAGAGGAGGTCGGCGACGAGTTCGCGTTTGTCCTGGTACGACTGGTAGTACGCTTCCAGGGCGATCGCCTCGCGCAGTTCCGCGACGCGCTCGGCGTCGTAGCCCGCGTCCCGGGCGAGTTGGACGTAGCGGTCGGGGGTGTCCGCCCAGTAGCTCACCGCCGGGAGGTGCTGGAGGTCCTCGCGCACCGCGTCGTTGACCGCGGAGGCCAGCGACGCGACGAGCGCGCCCGTCGAGAGGTCGGCGTCGACGCCGTCTATCTCGGGCGAGACGAGCGTGTCGACGGCCGTTCGGGTTTCGGGGTCAGCGACCTCGGCGTCGACGACGACCGCGTCCACGCCGTAGACAGACAGCAGGTCGATCCCGTCGGCCGACTCGACCGTCGAACCGGTGCCGACGAGCAGGAACAGGGGGAGCTGTTCGTCGTGGCGGTCGCGGTCCTGCAACATCCGGGTCGCGTCGTTCGTCGCCGCGTTCATCCCGTACACCGGGTCGTCGAGCGGTCGCCGGGTGAAGTAGTGGTACTCGGCGTCGCTCTTGGCGTGTTCCTCGCGGATCAGCGGGAGGACCGCGCGCTCGACCGCGGCGCCGGCGACGTAGCCGTCGGCGGTTGCCGGGTGGCGGACGACGATCGGTCGCGATTCGAGCACCGCACGGCGGATCGCCTCCGCGGCGTCGAGGAGGCCGTCGGCGAGTTCCGCGACCGCTTCGTCGCCTGCGAGGGGCTGAAGCCCCTCGGGTCGGGCCTCGGCGGTGAGCGCCTCGGCGAGCCGGCGGCGGACGGCCTCCGCCTCCTCGCCTTCTAAGAGGACGAGCGCCTCGGACTCGACCTGCACGTCGCCGCGGTGGCTCTCCACGTCGCCGTCGATGCGCACCGCGTCGCCGACCTCGACGTCGGGGTACGCGCGGACGCCCGGCTCGACGAAGGCGGCGACGTCGACGACGCCCGTCTCGTCGCGGACCTCGAAGACGGTGGGGCCCCCCGTCTGTCTGACGCTGACGACCTCGCCGTCGATGCGCGCCGCGTCGCCCACGGCGTCGTCGAGGGTGCCGATTCCGACGCGCTCGCGGTCCTCGTTGAGGGCGTCGTCGGACTCTTCGGCGTCCTCGTCGGCCTCGGTGTCGGCTGCGACCGTCTCCTGAGCGTCGTCGTCACTCGACCCGTCGGCCTCGTCGCCGTCGTCGGTCTCCGCGGCCACCTCGTCGACCGCGGCGGGTTCAGTGGTCGATTCGTCGGCGTCGGTCTCGGCGGTCTCCGAAGCGTCCTCGTCGGCCTCACCGACGTCGGCGGTGGCTTCGGTGTCGGCCTCCGTGCCCGACTCGTCTTCGCCGTCCGCTTCGACCGCCGCGCCGGAGGCGTCCGAGTCGGTCGGCTCGGTCTCCTCGGATTCGGCCTGCTCGGACTCGTCGTCCTCGCCGGGCTGATACTCGGTGTCGCCGTCCTGGACCAACACGCCGCGGAACTCGCGGTCCGCCTGTCGGATCGACCACGCCAGGTCGATGTTGCCGTTGTCGCGCACGCCTTTCACCTGCACGAACACGTCGTCGCCCGGCTCCCAGTCGAGGCTGTCGAGCCGGCGGTCGAGTTCGGACCGGTGGAGGAGCCCGGTCACGCCCGGCGCAAGGTCGACGAACACGCCGAACTCGGCGTAGCCGTCGACGACGCCGCGGTAGAATCGGTTGTCTACGAGCTGATCGGGAGCGTCGCCGCGGAAGTCGAAGACGACGTCCTCTTGGTGTGGATCGCAGATGCGACCGTCGACATCGACGCCACAAATGATACAGGATCCCATTTGAGTACACCGAGAGTCTCGGGCCTAAAACGGTTGTCGAAACCCTCGCGGGAGCGAACTGCCGGACGCCGGCGATTCGCGACCGGCGACTGCGTCACGCAAAGAGCGTCCGGATCGCGGCGACGACGCGATAGCCGACGCCGTAGCCGATGAGGATCGGCGGGACGCCCGCGACGAGCGTCCGAAACGCGGTCGTCCCGTGGACGGTCCGGAAGCCGATCAGAAGCAGGACCGCCGCGTAGGCCCCGCAGGCGATGCGCAGCGCGGGTATCGGCGGGCCGGCCAGCGCGAACGGCGAACTCGCGTACGCGACCACCTGCACCGTCTCGCTCACGCCGCCCCGGTCGCGGAGGGAGAGCCCGTCCCGTAGCTCGACGCTCGCGAGGATCACGGAGAGCGTCGCGACCGCCGCGGTCAGGTGGAGCCCGACCGGCGCGGCCAACACCACCACGAGGAGGAACAGTATCGCCGCGGAGACGGTCTCCGAGACGACCACACCGGGGACGACCGCCGGGTCCGCTGCGATCCAGCCGAGTATGTACGCGGCGGCGACCGCGATCGCGAACGTCAGCGCCGGCGCCTGATCGCCCGGTGCGACGCCGTTCACGAAGAAGCGCCGCGGTCGGATCAACGCCTCCACCCACGCTCGACCGAGCCCGCGCGGTCCGCGTGCGCGCCCTCCGTTCGGGTCCTCGATCCACGATGTCACGAGTTCTCCTTCGGGCGGGTGGATTAACGGGGTTCCGGTTCGCGTCGGTTCGGGCGCGGCGCTCCGGCGCTCACGCGACGTTATCTCGTCTGATAGCCGGCGGACAAACTCTTATACCGCCGCTCGCGGAGTGTCACGCGAATGACTGCGCTCAGGAGCGACGAACGCGGGTTCGCCCCGATCGCCGGATCGGGGATGCTCGTCAGCATCGTCGTCGTGCTCCTCGCGCTCATCGGCGCCGCGGTCGTCGGGATGATCGACGGCGTCGCGCCGCCGGACGCGGAGTTCCAAGTCGAAAACGACGGCACCGAACTCGTCGTCGTGGCCGCCGGCCCGGACCCCGTCGCGGCCGAGGAGCTGTACGTCCGCGGCGAAGACCCCAACGAGGAGGTTCAGTTCGGCGCGTGGCCCGGCGACGGGGTGGTTCGGCCGGGCGACCGGGTGGCGATCCCCAACGCGACGGGGAACGAGAACATCGAGATCGTCTGGGAGCCGGTCGCGTTCGACACCTACGAGAAACTCGGCTCCTACACCGGCGAGGGGTCGGCCATCGAAGCCAACCCCGAACGCGACCCGCTCGGCGCGACCGGGGTCTGACGCGCCGGCAGTTATCGGTTATTTAAAAGCGCAGGCCGCTCTCTCCTCGACACCCTCCCTGCTCCACGGAGAGTCTCCCTACTCCACGGAGACCCACTCCCCGCGCTCGTCGGCGCGCTCGACGGCGTCGAGGAGCCGCTGTACCGCGTACCCCTGCTCGAACGACGGTTCGAACTCGCCGCCCTCGGCGACCGCCGACAGGAACTCGTAGTTTTCGTGGACGAACGTGTGCTCCCACCCGATCACGTGGCCCGGCGGCCACCAGTGGTCGACGTACGGGTCCGTCTCGTCGGTGACGAGAACCGTCTGGTATCCGCGGTCGCCCTCGCGGAGCAGTTCGAGTTCGTTGAGCCGCTCTAAGGAGAACTTCAGGCTCCCCTTCGAGCCGTGGACCTCGATCGTGTGGTCGTTCTTGTGGCCCTCCGCGAACCGGGTCGCCTCGAAGCTCCCCATCGCGCCGGACTCGTAGGCGACCTGCGCGGTGTAGGCGTCGTCGACGGTCACGTCTCGGTACTCGGCGACCTCGCCGGCGTCGTCGTACACCGGCCGCTCGTCGACGAACGTCTGGAGGTGCCCGGAGACGCGGTCGACCCCGCCCACGGCGTCGCCGACGAGGAAGTCGGCGAGGTCGAGCGTGTGTGCGCCCAGGTCGCCGAGCGCGCCGGAGCCCGCCATCTCGGCGTCCATCCGCCACGCCCACGGCGCCTCGGGGTCTGCGAGCCAGTCCTGGAGGTAGCGACCGCGGACCTGTCGGATCTCGCCGAGTTCGCCGTCCTCGATCAGCCCCTTCGCGTACCGTATCGCGGGGACGAACCGATAATTAAAGGCGGTGCCGGCCGGCACGTCGGCGGCGGCCGCGGCGTCGCGCATGGCCGCGGCCTCGTCGAGCGTCGGCGCGAGCGGCTTCTCACAGAGGACCGGGACCCCCGCTTCGAGGGCCGCGATGGACGGCTCCGCGTGGACGTGGTTCGGCCCGAGGTTGTAGAAGACGTCCACCGCGTCGAGCGCTTCCTCCCAGTCGGTCGCGGTGTGCGAGAACCCGAACCGCTCGGCGGCGTCCGCCAGCGCGTCCTCGTCGCGGCCGACGAGCGTGTGGCGATCGATGTCGGGCGCGTCCGGGAAGAACATCGGGAGCCGCGCCATCGCGTTGGCGTGCGCTTTGCCCATGAAGCGATACCCCAGGACGCCGATTTTGAGTGGCTGTGTCATGGTGTGTCCCCCGTCTCACTCCGCCCAGTAGGCGTCGCCCGGCTTCGTCTCGAAGACCGCTCGGTCGAGCACGTCGACCGCCTTCTCTAACCCCTCACGCGAGGAAGTCAGCGAGTCCTCGTGTTCGATGGAGAGTGCGCCCTCGTAGCCGACCATCCGGAGCGTCGAGACGACGTCCTTCCAGTGGCCCTCGTCGTGGCCGTAGCCGATAGAGCGGAACAGCCACGAGCGCTCCGGCTCGTCGGTGTAACTCGTCGTGTCGAGGACGCCTTTCACGCGGGCCTTCGCGTCGTACACCTTCGTGTCCTTCGCGTGGAAGTGGTGGATCGCGTCGTGGTCGCCCAAGAAGCGGATCGCCTCGGTCACGTCGATGCCCTGCCAGTAGAGGTGCGACGGGTCGAAGTTGGCGCCGATCCGCTCGTTCGTCGCCTCCCGCAGCGCGAGCATCCCCGTCGGCTCGTAGACGAGCATGTTCGGGTGCATCTCGATGGCGACGTCGACGCCGTGGTGGTCGGCGTGTTTCGCCAACTCCTGCCAGTACGGGATCGCGACCTCGTCCCACTGGTACTCGTGGGCGTCGGCGTGTTCGCTCGGCCACGGCGCCGTGATCCAGTTTGGCGTCGAGTCCCCGGGCGCGCCGGCGGGGAGCCCGGAGAAGCAGGTGACGGTGTCGACGCCGAGCAGGTCGGCCAGTTCGATCGCCTCGCGGAGCTCGCGGTCGGCCGCCGCGGCGCGCTCCTCGTCCGGGTGGAGCGGGTTGTTGTGGGTCGCCAGCGCGGAGATGCGGAGGTCGTGTTCGTCGAGTGAGTCGAGCAGCGCGTCTCGGGCGGACTCGTCGGCGAGGTGCGCCTCGCGGTCGACGTGGTCTTCGCCCGGCCAGCCGCCGACGCCGAGTTCCACCGCGTCGACGCCGATGGAGTCGAGATACGCGGCCACGTCGTCGAGTGATTCGGCACCCAGCGGAACCGTTAACACACCGATATCCATGTCGGGGATTTGTACAACAGTGTGAATAAGTCTTTACGAAAGAGCGGCACGAGACCGAGCCCCGCCGCGCAGATCTCGGCTGTACGGCCGCGCGACGGCGCCTCGTCACGTCTCGCGAGTCCAGTCAGCCCGCAGACCACATGAGGTTTTAACGGGTGGAGCGCGTATACCGACTATGGGAATTCTCTCTCGCGCCTCCTACGTCATCCGCTCGAAGGTGAACGCCCTCCTCAACCGCGCGGAGGACCCGACGGAGTCGCTCGACTACTCGTACGAACAGATGCGCGACGAGTTACAGGACGTCAAGCAGGGAATCGCCGACCTGACGACACAGAAGAAGCGCTTAGAGATCCAGAAACGAAAGCTCGATGAGAACGTCGAGAAGCACAACCGGCAGGCCCGCGAGGCGGTCCAGCAGGACCGCGACGACCTCGCGCGCAAGGCGCTCGAAAAGAAGAAGTCGAAGATGGCCCAGATAGAGGAGCTGGAGGGCCAGATCGCCGATCTGAGCGACACGCAGGAGCAGCTCGTCGAGAAGAAAAACCGGCTCCAGAACCGCATCGAGGAGTTCCGCACCAAAAAGGAGACGATGAAGGCCCGGTACGAGGCCGCCGAGGCCTCCTCGCGCGTCTCCGAGGCCATGACGGGCGTCGGCGACGAGATGGAGGACGTGAGCCGCTCCATCGAGCGCGCCGAAGAGCGAACCGAAGAGATGGAGGCGCGCGCAGAGGCGATGGACGAACTCGAAGACTCCGGCGCCTTCGAGGACGCGCTCTCGGACAAGGACAGCATCGACCGCGAACTCGAAAGCCTCTCGACGGACAGCGAGGTCAACGCCGAACTGGAGACGCTGAAAGGCGAACTCGGCAAGAGCGACCCCGCAGACGAGGCTCCCGAGGGAAGCAGCGACGAGGAGATAGACGACGAGTTGGCCGACATCGAATCGCAGATCGACGCCGACGACCTCGAAGCCGAACTCGACAGCGACCCCGCAGAGGAGGTCGACGTCGAGCTGGCCGAGTCGGAGTCCGACGCCAACGAGCAGCGGAACTGAGACGCGAGAGCCGGCGGTCGCGCGGGCGTTGTCGAACCGTCTTTTCTACTCCGAGCCGAGCCGCGCGCCGGTCCCCGCGCGTCCCTGCTCGCCGAGTCGGATCTCGCCGCCGTCCATCTCGACTCCCTCGTAGGGGTCGCCGTCGAGCAGGAGCGACCCGTCGAGGTCGGCGTAATCGAGCAGGGGCGCGAGCTGTGCGGCCGCGGCGATCGACGCGTTCGACTCGATCATACAGCCGCACATCACCTCCAACCCGTGAGCGCGCGCGGCGGCGATCATCCGGCGGGCCTCCCGCAGTCCGCCGGTCTTCATCAGCTTGAGGTTCGCGATGTCACAGCGGTCGGCGACCGCCGGAACGTCGGACAGCGTCACGCAGGACTCGTCGGCGGCGATCGGGAGCGCGGAGCGCTCGTAGACGAACTTGAGCCCCTCGGGGTTCGACGCGGCCACCGGCTGCTCGATGAACTCCACCTCGCGGTCGGCGAGCCACTCGCTCTTCGCGACCGCCTCGCGGGGCGTCCACGCCTCGTTGGCGTCGACCCGAACGCGGGCGTCGGGCGCGGCCTCCCGGACCGCCTCGATCAGCTCGCGGTCCCGGTCGGTTCCCAGTTTGATCTTGAGGATCGGGTAGCCCGCCTCGACCGCCGCCGCGGTCTTCTCGCGGACTCGGTCCGTCTCGTCGAGTCCGATCGTGAACGAGGTCGCGGGCGCGGCCGCGGGGTCGAGCCCCCAGAGCCGGTGTAGCGGGACGCCGAGCCGCTTCGACGCGAGGTCGTGAACGGCGATCGACACGGCGGCGCGGGCGGCCGGGTTGTCGGCCACGACCCCCGCCAGTTCGCGCTCGATCTCGGCGATAGCGTGGGGGTCGCCGACGCGCTCGACCGCGTCGAGCAGGGCCGGGAGGACGGCTTCGACCGTGTCCGCGGTCTCGCCGTAGTGGGCCGAGGGGGCCGCGCCGCCGACGCCCGTCATCCCGGCCTCGTCTGCGATCCGGACGATCACGTTCTCGGCGTCGGTCTGGGTCCCCCGAGCGATCGTGAACGGGTCGGCGAGGGGGATCGAGACGCGTTCGAACTCGGTTTCGAGCGTCATTCGGCGCCGAGCCCCGCGTCGACGATTCCGTCCACGATCCGGTCGGCGCCGTCACGGACCGGGTCGGCGGCCGGCGCGCCGAGGTCCGCGGCGAAGTCGTCGACCGCGTCCGCGGCCGTCGCGTCGTCGTCGACGTCCTTGGTGTTGAGCGCGCCGGCGACGACGCTCGCCTCGTTTACCGGCGCCGCGAGTCCCTCGTAGAGGTCGACGTAGTCGGCGAGCGGCGGCAGCGAGAAGGACTCGTAGCCGTGGACCGCCTCGCGACCAGCCGCGTGACAGAGGACGAGACCGTCCGGCATCGCGCCGTGGAGGATCCCGCAGGTGACCGCCGAGTACGCGGGGTGGACGATGCTGCCCTGCCCCTCGACGACGAGGAGGTCGTGGTCGTCGCCGAGTTCGACGAGCATCTCCTCGACCGCGCCCGCGGTGAAGTCGGAGACGACGCGGTCGATCGGGTTCCCCCACCCGGCGATCATGATCCCGGTCTGGCCGGTCGGGACGAACGCGGCGTCGATGCCGCGCTCGCGGGCGGCGGCGACGATTTCGAGCGAGGCCGTCATCTTCCCGACCGAGCAGTCGGTCCCGACGGTCAACACCACGTCGGCGGCCACGTCGCGGGAGGCGCCGCTCGCGACCGTCAGATCGTCGGCCGGCTCGCGGACGTCGACGAGGTCGACGCCGTGCTCGTCGGCCAGCGCCGCGAGTTCCGCGTCTTCGTTTAAGAAGTAGTGGAGCCCGCTCACCACGTCACAGCCGGCCTCGATCGCCGCCTCGACGTCGTCCCGCCACGACTCGTCGAACTCGCCGCCGATCGGCGAGATGCCGATATATAAGGCGTCCACGTCGGCGTCGGCGGCCGCGAGCGCGTCGTCGAAGGAGGCGACGACCGGGGCGTCCGCCACGTCGGGGACGTGGTCGCTGACGCTGTCGCCGGCGGTGTCGCGGTCGAGGACGGCCCGGACGTCTTGGTCGCCGTAGCGCATCACGCCGAGGGCGGTCTTCGCGCGGTCCGGGAACTTCTCGTGAGCAAGGATGACGATCCGTTCGTCGGTCATGTCGAGTCGCTCGCCCCAAGTTCACTTAAAAGAGTCGAGCCGTGGCCGGGCGGCGGTTCGCGGGCGGCGACGGCGACCGCTCAGTCGAGGTCCGGCGACCGCTCAGTCGAGGTCGATCGACACGTCCGACTGCAGTCCGGCCGCCTTCACCGTGTTGTAGAGCAACATCGCGCGGGTCATCGGCCCGACGCCGCCGGGGACGGGCGTGATCGCGCCCGCGACGGCCGTCGCCGACTCGTGTTCCACGTCGCCGACCAGCGCGTACCCCTTGTCGGTGTCCGCGTCGACCCGGTTGATGCCCACGTCGATCACGGTCGCGCCCGGTTTGAGCATCGAGCCGTCGATGAACTCCGGAATCCCGACCGCAGCGATCACGATGTCCGCGCCCGCCACCTTCTGTTCGACATCCGTGGTCCGCGAGTGACAGACCGTCGTGGTCGCGTTGCCGAGCGGCCCCTTCTGGATCAGCAGGTTCGCCATCGGCTTCCCCACGATGTCCGACCGGCCGACGACGACCGCGTCGGCGCCCTCGGTCTCCACGTCGTACGCCGCGAGCAGCTTCTGGACGCCGTGCGGGGTGCAGGGTTTAAACCGGGCGTCGCCGGCGACGAGCCGTCCGACGTTCTCCGGGTGGAAGCCGTCCACGTCCTTCTCGGGGGCGATCCGCCGGAGGACCTGCCGTTTGTCGACGTGGTCGGGGACGGGGAGCTGGACTAAGATGCCGTGGACGTCCTCGCGGGCGTTAAGGTCGTCGATGGTGTCGTACAGCTCCGCGGCCGGCGCGTCGGCGTCGATTTCGACGTGGACGCTCTCGATGCCGACCTCCTCGCAGTCGCGCTGTTTCATCGAGACGTACGTCTCGCTCGCGGGGTCGTCGCTCATCAGTACGGTCGCGAGGCCCGGCGTCACGCCCGCCGCGTCCAGCGTGTCGACGTGTGCGGCCACGTCGTCGCGAACGTCGGCGGCGACCGCCTCGCCGTCGATAATCTGCGTGCCGTCGTCGGCGTCCCGGCCGCTCGTCTCGGTCATACCGAACCGGACGGTGAGGCGATATAAAAACGACGCGGGATCGTGTCTATCTCTCTCCGAGCGGCGATTCAAATACGCAGTAACGTGGATCGACCGACCTCACTCCGGGAACAGTTCGACTTCGCGGTCGACCGCGTCGATCGCGGCGACCTCCTCGGGCGTCAAGTCGATCTCGGCGGCCGCGAGGTTGGCGCGGAGGTGCCGCTCGCTCGACGCCTTCGGGATCGTCACCACGGGGTCTTTCGCGGTCGCCCACGCGATCGCGACCGCCTCGGGCGTCGCGTCGCGCGTCGCCGCGATCTCGGTTACGGCGTCTATCTCCCGGACGCGTCCGCCCGCAAGCGGCGAGTAGGCGACGACGGCGTACCCGTGTTCGCGGGCGTGGTCGAGCAGCTCGGGCCGGTAAAAGAGGGGGTGCAGCTCGGTCTGGTGGGCGGCGAGGGGCGCGTCCAGCGTGCCCAGCGCGCGATCGAGGTCGTCGATCTCGAAGTTGGAGACGCCGACCCGTCCGACGGTCCCCTCGTCGACGAGCCGGTCGAGCGCCGGGAGGGTCGTCGCCGGGTCGTACGGTCCGCGCGGGCGATGGACGTAGAGGAGGTCGAGCGCGTCGACCCCGAGGAGGTCGGCGCTCTCGCGGGCGGTCGGGCCCACGTCCGCCGCGTCGAGGTCGTCGACCCACAGCTTCGTGGCGACGGTCACGCTGTCGCGGGACGCGTCGCTCGCGGCGAGCCCGTCGCCGACGACGGCTTCGTTCCCGTAGATCCGGGCGGTGTCGAGGTGTCGGTAGCCGACGGACAGCGCCGTCGCGATCGTGTCGGGGTCGTCGATTCCCATGGTGCCGAGCCCGACGGGCGGGAGATCCATGGCGACGTTCGGACCGACCGGCTCAAAAGTCGATCGGTGACGCGAGGACGGACTGCACGCGAGGCGGTCGGCGACTCAGAGGCCCGTCTCGGGATCGACGGGCGCCCGGCCGCAGATGCTCACGAGGTCGTGGAGGTCGTCGATCTCGTAGGTCGGCTGACAGGAGAGCTCGGTCGAGCGGCGGTGGGGTCGCCGGACGAACGCCGAGTCGATCCCGGCGTTGTCGGCCGCGAGAACGTCGGACTCGTTGTCGCCGACGAAGATGGCGGTGTCGGCGTCGAGCGCTTCGAGCGCGCGCTCGATGTAGTACGGCGACGGCTTCTTGCGCGAGAGGCTGGCGACGGACGGCTCGCGGCCGTAGGCGACCTCGAACCGCCCGGCGAGACCGAAGTGGTCGAGGAGCGCGTCGACGGTCGCCTGTTGGTTCGAGGAGACGACCCCGAGCGAGGCGTCGAGGTGGCGGAGCGCGTCGACGTCTTCGTACGGCGTCTTCTGCCCGCTCCGCGCCGCCTCCACCTGTGCGACCGAGGCGGTCTCGTCACGGACCCGCCAGAACTCGACGGGGTCGAGCCCGTAGCGCTCGCAGATGTCGGTCAGCGTGGCGGGGTCGACGCCGACGGCGATGTCGTCGACGTGAGCCAGATCCGGATCCTCGACGCCGAGGCTCACGAAGGCGTCCCAGGCGGCTTCCCTGAGGGTGTCGAACGGGGTTCGGCCGATGAGAACCCCGTCGTTGTCGAGGACGACGGCGTCGTACACGCCCCTCTCTCCGTCGGTAACCGTCAAAAGCCTTTCACCGGGGCGATCGGCCGGGGATCCGTCCCGTTTCGACGCGGTGAGCGCGTTCGCGCAGAGGGCCTTGCAAACGTGTGCCGGTCGCTCCTAGGCACGATCTCACAGACGGAGACGGCTCCAGCACTTTCAATACCCGGCGTGTCCAACTCTCAGATTGGACCATGAATATTGTTGATATCGCGGTGCCGGAGTACGTCGAGGTCGACGTCAGCGAACGACTCGCCAAGGTCCGGTCTATCTTCGAGCGCGAGAACCCCAAAGGGATCATCGTCGTCGAGGACGGCGAATACGCCGGCGTCGTCGGCGAGAAACAGCTGATGCGCTCTCGAATGGAGGACGACACCAAGGTGTCGGCCGTCATGAAGTCGGCCCCGTCGGTCGACCGTCACGAGGACATCCGTGAGACCGCTCGGCTCCTCGTCGAGGGCGACGTGAAGATCGCCCCGGTGTACGAAGGCGAGAAGCTCTACGGAATCATCACCGTCGATCAGATCCTCGAGGCCGTCCTCGACAGCCTCGACGCGATCACCGTCGGTCAGGTCGCGACCGACGACGTGATCGGGATCAACGAGAAAGACAGCGTCGGCAGCGCGATCAACCGCCTCCGCGAGAACGGCATCTCGCGGCTGCCCGTCCTCGACGAGTCGGGCCAGCTCGTCGGCGTCGTGACCACCAACGACATCGTCGAGTTCGTCGTCCGCGACCACGAGCGACAGGGCAGCGGCGACCGCGCGGGCGACATCGACCGGATGCTCGACATCCCGGTGTACGACATCATGTCGAGCCCGGTGGTCACCGCGACCGCAGAGGAGACCGCGGAAGCCGTCGTCGGCCGGATGTTCGACAACGACGTCTCCGGGCTGGTCGTCACCCCCGACGACGCCGACATCGTCGCCGGCATGGTGACCAAGACGGACGTGCTGCGCGCGCTCACGTTCACCGAGCAGGACTCGATGGACGTCCAGATCACGAACGTCGAGCTGCTGGACACGACCTCTCGTGAACACGTGGTCGAGTCCATCGAGCAGGTGGCAGACAAGTACGCGGACATGCACGTCATCCACGCGCACGTCCGACTCCACGCGCACAAAGAGAAGCTCCGCGGCACGCCCCTGATCCAGTGTCAGATCCGCCTCCGGACCAACGAGGGGCAGGTCGCGGGCTCCGGCGAGGGGTACGGCGCCGAGCACGCCTTCCACGTCGCGCTCGACAAACTGGAGCGCAACGTCCTCGAAATCAAGGGCGTCAACGCCGACGAGGAGTACCGCGGACAGCTCCTGCACAAACTCGGCGAGCTCTAACTCGGCCGCCAATCGGTCCGAACAGACCGATTCGTCGACTTCGGTCGTCGCCGACCGCGCCGGCGCGGTACCGCGTTCGTTTTTACTTTTTGTGGCCGCCGAGAATATCCGACTCTCACCCCCTGGGTGGCGCGTCTACGCGTCTCCGCCTTCGGCTAGCCCGTCGCCCACGATCCGGAACGTGGCGGTGTCGCCCGCGGGCTTCGACCGGTGCTTTTCCAGCGTGATCCGGCGGTTTCCCCCACGGAACCGGTCGACGCGGGCGATCGCTCCGGTCCAGTGGTTGAGCGTGTTCCCGCCGAGCGCCCGGTCGCGGTCGCTGTCGGGGTCGGTGAACACCTGATTCGTGATGACGACGGCGATGTCGTGGCGCCTCGCGAGCGACAGGAGGTGCGTCACCTGCTTTGCGACCTTGCGAAGCGACTCGCCGCCCTCGGTGTCGCCGGCGCGTTCGAGCCGATAGAAGCCGGTCGCGGAGTCTAACACGATCAGTTCGACCTCGTCGGCGAGCTCCTCGGCGTCGCGGACGGCCTCGCGCTGGTCGGCGAAGTCGTACGCCTCGGAGATAACCAGCCGCGAGGCGATGGTCTCGACCGTCTCGTCGGCGTCGGTCCGCCCTTCGGCCATCTGCTCGAACCGGTCGATAGAGAGCCCCTCGGTGTCGATAAACAGCGCGCGTTCGCCGCCCGACGCGACCGAGACGGCGGCGGCGAGCGCGAGGTTGGTCTTGCCGGCCGCGGGCGGTCCGTACACCTGCGTGACGACCCCGCGCTCGAACCCCCCGCCCAACAGGTCGTCGACCGGCTGACAGCCGGTCGGAATTGGATCGCTCACTACGCCGGCTTCACCCGCGTTCGTATTTAAACGGTCGATCTAGCCGGTCGGCGGGCTCTGCGTGGGCGTCGCTGTGGGGTGGGGGCGTCGCTCGGGAGAATGTGATGGCCGCCGCTCGGAGAGTGTGGTACGTGTGAAAGAAACGGAGATGCCGCCGATCAGATCGATCGGCGACCGAATTCCGAGTTAGTGCATACGGACGCGTCGTCCGCGAGTAGGGGGATTAGTTGCGGACGAGGTTCGTCGCGCGGGGTCCCTTGGGGGACGATTCGATATCGAATTCCACTTCCTGACCCTCCTCGAGGTCCGGGCCGCCGACGTCTTCCATGTGGAAGAACACGTCTTCGTCGTCGTCGAGGTCGCCGTCGTCAGTCGAGATGAAACCGTAGCCGCCAGTGTCGTTGAAGAAATCAACCTTACCGTTTGCCATTGCAAACAAACGTACTGCCCTTTCGGGGATAACGCTTGCGAGGGTCACGGTACCACGACCGTTTCGGTCGGTGATTTCCGGCGTTTAGCGAGTTTGAAGCATCGATACGCCGTCTGAGCCGATCGGTCACCCTCGCGGTCGGTCGCCGTACGCTCGGAGCTGCGCGTTCGCATCGCTCGTGTTCATCGCGTGCCATCAGCCGCGAGGTTAATTTACGAGCGGGCGCAAGAATGTGGTATAAATATGGATCGCCGCCGCTTCCTCCGTTCGCTGGCCGCCACCGGGGCCGCAGCCGGAACGACCGCCCTCGCCGGCTGTGCCGGCGTCCTCGGTGACGATACGACGGTTCTCGACCCGCCGGAGCAGACGCGCGGCGATCCGGTTCACCCGATCCACGGCGAGGAGATGCCCGCCTTCACCGTTCCCGACCCACTCACCGGCGACGACATCTCGGTCGCCGACTACGAGGGCGAGCGCGCGGTGCTGTGGACCTCCTTTTATACCAGCTGCCCCGACGGCGTCTGCCCGGCGTTGATCCTCCGGCTCCGGCGGGTACAGGAGGTCGCCGCCGAGGAGGGGTACGGCGACGAGGCTGCGCTTCTCGCACAAACGTTCGACCCGGAGCGGGACACCGCACCGGTCCTCCGCGAGTACGCGAACCAGCGCGGTGTCGATCTTGACGCCGGCAACTGGCATTTCCTCCGCCCCGAGAGCTACGAGGCGGGCGTGGAGCTGATGGACGATAACTTCGGGCTGAAAATCCAGAAGACGAACGGGGAACAGTACGCGAACCTGGAGTACGCGTTCCCGCACTACGGGCTTATCCTTCTCGTCAACAAGCAGGGCATCGTCGAGCGGGCGTACCCGCGCGGCCCGGCGACGGAAACCGAGCGGATCGTCGACGACTTCCGGCGGGTGGTCACGGCGTGAGGCGTCGGGAACTCGTCGCCGGCCTCGCGAGCGTCGGCGTCCTCGGTGGGGGCGGCGCCGTCGCGTCCGGCGCGATCCAGGTGGGATCGCTTTCGACGAGCGGGCCCGCTGAGAACGGCGGGGGAGCTGCCGGGACCAGCGACGGCGACGAGGCAGGCGGAGAAAATGACGGTGCGTCACCGGTCGACCCAGTTACGCTCCAGACAATCAACGCACCGGGAAGTCGTGACGGCGAGGTGACGCTGCCGGCCCCTAACCGTCCGACCTTCGTCGACTTTTTTGCGACGTGGTGTGGCCCTTGCGAGGAGCAGATGCCGGCGCTTGCGGCCGCACACGAACGACTCGGCGATGAGGTGTTGTTCGTCTCGGTAACGACAGAACCCGTCGGCGAGGTGATAGCCCCAGAGGCCGTGACGGACTGGTGGCGCGAAAACGACGGCGACTGGCTCGTCGCGGCCGACATCTCGGCCGAACTCGCCGCTCGTCTCAGCGTCAGCAGCTACCCCAGCGCCCGAGCCATCGACGCGTCTGGCCGCGTCCGCTGGGCGACCTCGGGAACGCACACGACCGAAGAGTTCGTCGAAGGCATCGAAACCGCCCTCGACCGATGACCGGCGGCGCGTCCAGACCATGACCGACGTGTCGCTCGCGACGAACCTCCCGTTCGCCGTGACTGCCGGCGTTGCCACGTTCTTCTCGCCGTGCGCGTACCCGTTGCTACCGGGGTACGTCGGCTTCTACGTCAACTCCGTCGACGCCGAAAACGCCTCGGTGGCGGGGGCGGGCGCGCGAGGCGTGGCGGCCGCGCTCGGCGTGCTCGCGACGTTCGCGCTGCTCGCCGGCGCGACGGTACAGGTCGGTCAGTCGACGCTCTCGAACATCACGGCCTTCGAGACGCTCGTCGGCGGCCTCCTCGTCGTCTTCGGGCTGCTCGTCGCGTTCGACCGGGCGCCGTCGCTGTCGCTGTCGCTGCCGAAGCGCCGGTCCGGCGTCCTCGGCTTCGGGCTGTTCGGGGCGGGCTACGCCCTCGCCGGGGCCGGCTGTGTCGCGCCCATCTTCCTCGCCGTGGTGGCACGGGCTATCGCGCTGCCGGCCGAGACCGCCGCGCTCGTGGTCGGCGTCTACGCCGGCGTCGTCGCTCTCTTGATGGCCGCGACGACCGTCGCGACGGGCGTCGGTCTCATCAGCAACGCGAACCGGGTGATGGCTCACGCGGGGCTGTTGAAACGCGTCGCCGGCGCGGTGATGGTCGTCGCGGGGGTCGGACAGCTGTACCTCTCGCTCGTCGTCTACTGAGGGCGCCGGCCGCGATCGGGGGCAATCGTGCCGACCCGTGTCTCGCTACCGTCGCTCACAGTCGTGGTTATCCGTTTCGACGTCTTCAGTACCTCCATGACGACTACGCGGCGACGGTACCTCCGAGGGCTCGGCGCCGGTTCGGCGCTGCTCGTCGGGAGCGCGGGGTGTGTCGACCGCGCGCCCGGAGTCGGCGATGGTGGGTCGGACGACGGATCGGGCGATGGTGGGTCGGACGACGGATCGGGCGACAACGGGCTCCCCGGCGACGATTCGACCGACGACGGGGCGGACGGAACCCGACCGAGGGGGACCGGGGGTCCCGGCATCTCGGTCCGGTCGGTCGACGGCCTCGGCGATTTCCCGGTCTCCGTCGCGGTCGCGGTCGTCAACGAGGCGGCGACCGAGTCGTCGCCGCCGCGAATTCGCACGACGCTCACCAACACGAGCGAGGAGCCCGTCACCGTCGGCGAAGGGCGCGCGGCCCACCTCGAGTACGTGTACGACGACACCCGCGCGCTCGTGTGGCTCCCGGCGGCCGATGCGTTTCCGGCCGAGCCGGGGTGCTGGCGGCTCACCGACTCCGTGGTCACCACCGAGGAGTATCGCACGTTCGACCTCGGGCCAGGGGCGACGAGCGAGCGGTCGGTGGACCTGTACGCGACGCCCGGCGAGGACGCCTGCCTCCCGGTGGGTGAGTATCGGTTCCGGACGCCCGTTTCGGTCGGCGGGCCGGACGCCGCGGACGGCTCGTCGGGCGAGTGGGGACTCACGGTCGTCTTAGAGTAGCGACCTCCATCGCCGACCGACCGTGACGCTCGAGGACCGCAAAGATTCATATCCGATAGTGAGAAACTTACTGGCAGCCGAACCGAACGGTTCGGTCCCCGTATATGAACTTAGACCAATTCGCAGCCGAGAACGCACCGACGGAGAGCACAGAACCCTTCCAGCGCGAGAACAGTTATACCCTCGACGTCAACGTCGACGGCACCGTGATGGCGAAGGCCGGATCGATGATCGCTCACACCGGCGACGTGTCGTTCACCGGGAAGGCTTCGGCCGAAGGCGGTATCAAGGGCTTCCTCAAGCAGGCCGCGACCGGTGAGGGAACGCCGATCATGGCCGTCGAGGGGCAGGGCCACGTCTACTTCGCCGACAACGGCAAGAAGGTCCAAGTGATCGAACTCGACGCCGGCGAGGCCATCACGGTCAACGGCGAGGACGTACTGGCGTTCGAGGAGTCGCTCTCGTACGAGATCAACACCATCGACAGCCTCGCCGGATCGTTCGCCGGCGGGTTCAGCAACGTCTACCTCGAAGGTCCCGGCTATCTCGCAATCACCACCCACGGCGACCCGATCGTCTTGGAGACGCCGGTCTCGACCGACCCGAGCGCGACCGTCGCGTGGGGGGGCACGTCTCCGGACGTCGAAGTGAACCGCAGCCTCTCGGACATGGTCGGCCAGGAGTCGGGCGAGCGCTACCAGATGAAGTTCGGCGGGCCCGACGGGTTCGTCGTCGTCCAGCCGTTCGAGGAACTCTAACTGCCGCCGCGCGCGGTTTCGCTCTTCTCAGTCGGCGTGAGCGCCTCCTCGCCGACGGTTATTTGGTTTCGGCCGCCGAGCGCTCGAACGATGGGACTCGTCGACCGTTCCACGCCAGCCGATACGTCGGAGTCCGGCGAGGAGACGACCGAAGCGTCCGAGGGCGACAGCGACGAGCACGGTAGCGACGCGGACGAAGAGCAGTCCGCCGGACCGCTTTCGCGCGCCAGATCGGTCTGTACCGAGGCGGCCGGCGTCGTGGTCGACGCGGTTCTCGACGCGCTATGATATCGGTCACCGACGGCGACCCGCTGTTGATCGCTCACCGCGGCTTCGCCGGCGAGAACCCGGAGAACACCGTCCGGGCGGTCGAGGCGGCGGCGGGTTCCGGCGGCGCCGACTGGGTCGAAATCGACGTGTCTCCCACCGCCGACGGCGACCCGGTCGTCTGCCACGACGCGGCGCTCTCCGGACGTGGCGGGCCGCTCGGAACCCCAGCCGACCGCGGTCTCACCGACGCGACCGGACTCGTCTGGGAGACCGACACCGCGACGGTCACCGCGGCCGAAGTGCTCGACAGCGGCGAGACCGTCCCGCTGCTCGCGACCCTGCTCGACGCGGTTCCCGAGCACGTGGGCGTGAACATCGAACTGAAGTTTCCGGACGGTGGCCCCGTCGGCGATCACGCGGGGGGGACGCTCGATCCCGACGCGCTGGCGGCGCGGCGCGCGGCGTGGCGCCCGTTCGTCGAGCGCGTCCTCGAAACGGCCGAAGCGCGCGACGGCGACCTGCTCGTCTCGTCGTTTCACGAGGGCGCGATCGCCGCGACCCGCGAGGTGTCGAACGTCCCTGTCGCACCGCTGTTTTCGGAGGCGGTCAGCGACGGGTTAAAACTCGCTCGGCGGTACGACGCGGCGGCCGTCCACCCGCCGATAGACGCGGTTCGCGGCACGCCGTTTTTCGACGCCTCGCGGTTCGGCGACGCCGACGTGGTCGCCGCCGCACACGACGCGGGCCGCGCGGTGAACGTCTGGACGGTCGAGACGTGGTACGAGGCTGCGCGCCTCGAGTCGGCCGGCGTCGACGGCGTCATCGCAGACTACTCCGTCGTTTAAAAGGGGTAACCGCGGGCGCGCCTACCGCGCCGCCAGCCACTCCGCGAAGGGGCCGGTGAGGAAGTCGGCGTAGCCGACGATACCGAGGTACAGCGAGACGATGACGACGATGGCGATGGGGACCCGGACGATCCAGATCCACGCGACGCCCAAGCGCCCGAGGTCACCGATTCCCTTCGAGAGCTCCTCGCGGGCGGTGTCGGGGATCACCCAGCCGACGAACACCGCGAGCAGCAGCGAGCCGAGGACGAGCAGGATCCCGTCGGCCAGTTTGTCGTACAGGTTGAGGAAGATCAGGTCGATCGTCACGGGGATTCCGAGGAGGAAGACGGCGACCCCGATGGCGACCGCAGCCGAAATCCGGGTGACGCCCGCCTCGTCGATCAGGTACGAGACGAGCACTTCGAGGATGCTGATAGCCGAGGAGAGCGCCGCGACGCCGACCATCGCGAAGAACACGACGCCGAGGATCCGACCGCCGGGGATGGTGGCGAACGCCGTGGTGAGACTCACGAAGATGGCGCTGGCGCCCGGTCCGCCGGGGTCGATCCCGGCCGTGAAGAGGAACGGGAAGACGACGAATCCGACGATCACGGCGATGAGCGTGTCGAGCGCGACGATCACGCCCGCGTCGGACGCGAGGTTCCGGTCCTCGCCGAGGTAGGAGGCGTAGGTGATCATGACGCCCATCCCGAGCGAGAGCGTGAAGAACGCCTGCCCGGCGGCGGCCGGCAGGATCTCGGTCCAGTTCGCGAGGAGGTATCCGAAGTCGGGCGAGAGGTAGTAGCTGTACGCCGCCGCCGACCCGTCCAGTGTGAACGCGTACGCGGCGAGTCCGATGAGCAGCGCGATGATGGCCGGGACCATCACCTTCACGCTCACTTCGATCCCCTCTCGCACCCCGGCGGCGATGATCCCGATGACGATCGCCATGAACACGGCGTGAAAGAGCAGCGTGTCGAGGCCCGTAGAGACCGTTCCGAACAGCGACGCGGCCGCCTCGGTGCCGCCGAGTGCGTATCCTTCAGTGACTCCGATCAGGGTGTATCGGAGGAACCAGCCGGCGACGACGCTGTAGTAGGAGAGGATGACGAACCCGATCCCGACGAACAGCCAGCCGAGGTAGTTCCAGGCCCCGCTGCCGAGTTCCCGTATCGCGCCGACCGGATTGAGATTAGTGTACCGCCCGATCACGAACTCGACGAGGATCGCCGGGAACCCGATCAGCACTACGAACGCCAAGTAGGTGATCAGAAACGACGATCCGCCGTACTGGCCGGTGATAAATGGGAACCGCCAGATGTTCCCTAACCCGACCGCGCTGCCGACCGCGGCGAGGATGAACCCCGCGCGCGTCGCCCATGTTTCGCGTGCCATGTGTGTGCCGAGTGAATTCCGGTTGCCGCGTAAAAACGTGTCTCTCCGGCGCGCTATCGGCCGATTTATAAATGATCGATCGATCGGTTTTCGGTCGCGAACGCGGTGCGGGCGGCGAGGTCGAGGGCGTGCCCGCCGACGCGACGGACGCCCGCAGCGGGGACCGTGAATTTAATAGCCGAACGGCTACCTCACGGGACATGGAACGCGTAGACGTCGCGATCGTGGGTGGCGGTCCAGCGGGCGCGTCCGCAGCGCACGCGGCCGCGACCGACGGCGCCGACGCCCTCGTCTTAGAAAAGGGAGTCCCCCGAGCGGACCGCGACCGACTCGGCCCCGACTCGACCGACGCCGCCGGCATCCTCGACTACTGGGTCGACATCATGGACATCCACCCCGACGAGTTCGACGACGGGGTCGTCCAACGCGAGTTGAACCGCGCGGAGTTCCGCGGGCCCGACGAGTCGGCCACGCTCACGACGACCGGGATCGACTCCTCGTACGACAAGTTCGGCTACACCTTCCAGCGCGCGCGGTTCGACGACTGGCTCCGCGACCGCGCCGAGGACGCCGGCGCCGAGTACCGCGCCGGGGGGTCAGTTCGCGGCGTCGACACGGACCCGTCCGTCTCGCCCACGAGCGACGACCCGCGCCACACCGTCGAACTCGCTTCGGGCGATGCGATCGGGGCGGACTTCGTCGTGCTCGCGGACGGCCCGCAGCGAACGGTGACGAACAAGGTGTTAGACGAGTACCTGCCCGCGGACGCCGCGGCCTCCGACCGGCTCGCCTCGCGGACGGCGAACCACATCGCCTATCAGGAGTATCGGCGGGTGCCCGAAGACGTGTACGAAGCGGTCAACGACGCCTTGGTGTTCTGGTGGGGCGTGATGCCCGGCGAGACCGCGTACCCGTGGATCTTCCCCAACGACGACCGCGTCTGCCGGATCGGGCTGACGATGCCCATCGGGCTCGACATCGACGACTTCGACCGCGACGCGTACGCGCTGCTCGACGCCGACGACGAGTCCATCCCGCAGGGCGGCGAGTACATCCGCCGGCTCTTGGAGTGGCAGTACGGCGACGAGTACGACATCGAGGAGGACTTCCCGATCGTCGAGACGGCGGGCAAGCGGGACGGGACCGAGACGTACCCGATCTCCTCGACGCGCCCCATCGACTCGCCGACCGAGGTCGGGATCGCCGTCGTCGGCGGCGCCATGGGAACCACCTCCGCCTTCCACGAAGGCGGGGACCACGTCGCGGTCCGCACGGGTGCGATCGCGGGCGAGCTCGCGGCCGCGGGCGACATGGCCCCCTACAACCGACGCTGGAAGGAGACGATCGGCGACGAGGTCGTCCGGAACGTGACGATGGCCGACATGGTCGCCGACTACGACCCCGACGACTGGAACCGGATCATCGGCGCCGCCGACGCGATGCTCGCGGCCGAGACCGGCGGCAGCCTGCTCTCACAGCCGTACCGCTCCGGGTGGGAGTCGGCGAAGCTGTTGCTCGGGTATAAATGGAACAAACGGCGCGTGAAGAAGGACTACGTCGGCATCGACGAAGACGAGTACGTCTACTGAGCGTTCGCGTCCGGCGCGCACCGAGTCACGCGCTCACCGGATGACCGGCGCGGACAGCGCTCGCGGCGCCGTCTCGATGCCGCCGACGTCGACCGGCTCGACCTCGTGTGTCGGCCACTGTCCCGTCTTCGTCAGCGTCTCGGTTCGGTCGGGCGCCACGAGGTGCGTGTCCTCGCTTTTGGTCCCTCGGACGGTCGGGTTCCACGCGTAGCCCATCGGCCACCGGACCGCCTCGTCGCCGTCCGGGTGCGCGAACCACTCGCGGCCCGCGAACCCGGCCGCGCCGCCCTGGTGGTGTTCGCGCCACTCGCCGTCGAAGCCGACCGCGTCGTACGCCGCGCGGATAGCGTCGAACACGTCGCCGGCGGTGTCGGCGTCGGCGGAGTCGGTCAGGTCGCCCGCCGCAGCCGCCTCGGTCGCGGCGAGCGCGGTGGCCTCGACGCGGGCGGCCGCGCGGTGTCGCTCCTCGAACCAGTCCGGTGCGTCGAACGCGACGGTCCGCGTGAGCGAGGCGTACAGCCCCGCCCGCTCGGCGGTGACGGAGACGAGCGCGTAGTCGCCGAGGGATGCGTCGGTCGGAGTGTAGTGGCGGTACTTCCGGGCGCGCTCCGCGCCGCCGACCAACACGACCGGCGTGTCGACGTCGCGGGACGAAAGCGAGATGTCGATGCCGGCCGCGACCTCGTACTCCGGGTCCTCGGGTTCGAGGTTGCGGCAGACGGTCTCGACCGCGGCGGCGGCCTCGCGACCGAGTTCGCGGTAGCGTTCGATGTCGTCGTCGGTCAGCGGCTGTCGGAGTCGACTCCCGTCGACGCGCTCGAACCCCGGCACGCCGAAGTCGGCGGCCGCGGGCGCTGGAGACCGCTCGGCGACGGCGTCGGCCAGCGAGTTCGTGTGCCACGGCGTCGATTCGACGGCGACGGCCTCGGGGAGTTCCTCGTCGGCGAGCCGCTCCGCCTCGATGTTGTCGGTGATCACCTGGAGCGTGCCGTCGTAGCCGGCGGCGGCGATCCCAATGTCCGCGTCGGCGTCGACGACGTTGTCTCCGCCGGTGAGCCACGCGAACCCGTTCGGCTTGGCGAACCAGACCGCTTCGAGCCCGCGCTCGTCGAGGTACGCGTCGAGCCTCTCGGTGCGGGCGGCGAGATCGACCATACGGAAAAACTCTCGCCGAGCCAGTAAAACCGGTCGGAAGCGTTCGCCTCGTCCGGCCGGCGGGCTCGCGGGGCGCGGAATCGACCGACTGCACCCCCGTGCGGGCGACCGAAACGAAAGGTTCAATTACGTCCCCCGGAAACAAAGAGTTGCGTCAGTAAGCCCCTGCGGGTTGGTAGTCTAGTCCGGTTATGACACCTCCTTGACATGGAGGAGGCCGGCAGTTCAAATCTGCCCCAACCCACTTCTTTCCGCTACACTACCATTCTAGTGAGACCGTGTCATCCAGCACGGAGCCGCGTTCGCGTTCCGTTCGCTCTCCACACAAGGTACAAGCCGCTCGTCGCCTAACGGTCCTGTATGTCACTCGCTGACGAACCGGTCGAACACGCCGACGAGGGAGCCGACCCGCTGACCGCCACCGAGTACGCCGAGTACCTCGACGCACTCGGCCCCGCGTGGGAAGTCGTCGACGACCACCACCTCGAAGCCACCTACGAGTTCGACGACTTCGCGGGCGCGTTAGCGTTCACGAACGAGGTTGGCGAGCTCGCCGAGGCCGAGTGGCACCACCCCGACATCCACCTCTCGTGGGGCGAGGTCGGCGTCGAGATGTGGAGCCACGACATCGACGGCCTTCACAAGTCCGACTTCGTGATGGCGGCGCGGATGGACCGGTGCTACGACGCGAGCGACGACTGAGTCGCGGGCCGCAAGCGGCCGAAACCGCGTCGCAGTCTGACGATTTCGCGATTCGTCGACGCCGGCGCTGGCCGGAGTGGACTAACGAACGGCTTTAAACCCCTCCCGACGGAAGAGGTGATAATGAGCGCGAACGTCTTCTTGGTCCCGATTGACCCGGAGAACTTCGATCGAACGGTCCGGTCCGCAGTCGACCTCACCGAGTACGACGACCGTCCGGACCCCCTCGCCGACTTAGACGAGGCCCGACTGTGGGCCGTAAGCGACGACAGCGGGAACGGCTCGACGTTCGAGCGGATGGGCGAGGGCGACCTCGTGCTCTTCTACCACGACGGCGAGTACCTCGCGACCGGCCGCATCGGGACGACCTTCGAAGACGAGTCCCGGTGGGTAAGCAGCACCTTCTGGACGGCGTTCCCGACGACGCGCGTGTACACCGTCACCGACTTCACGGCCGTCTCCGCGCCCAAGCGCGCGGTCAACGCCATCTTCGACTACTCGAAGTCGTACACGCCCGGGTTCATGCGCGTCGCCGACAGTCGCGTGAACGCCGAGCTGTCCTCCATCGAGTCGGCCATCGACCACTACTCGAAGCGGAACGCCTGAACGGGCCGCCTGCGACGGCCACCGGTTTTCTCACGAGAGTACGTTGAAAAACGCCGTGTAGGCCTCGTCGTACCGGTCTGCGACGCGTCCCGGATCGCCGCGCTCGTCGCCGGACAGCGCCGGGAGGGCCGCGGTCGCCAGCGGGTCGATCATCTCCGTGACGGTGCCGGTGTGTTCCTCCAGCGCGCCCTCGCGGGGGCTCCCGGACGCCACCGCGCGCGCCTTGGCGTATCGGTCGCCCGCGTATAGCCGCACCCTGCCGGGGTCGACGACCGCCACTGCGGCGGGTTCGACGGGGCCGTCGTTCGAGAGCGGGCTCGCGATGTCGGCGTACGACTCGACGACGACCGGGACATCGGTCTCCGCGACGCGGTCCGTGAGGCGGTCGAACGCCGGCAGGTAGTCGGCCGCCATCTCGTCGTTGAACGCCGCCACGTCGTCGACGCGGGTCGCCGTCCCGAGCGGGAGCCGGTCGGTGAGCCCCTCGGGCAGGAGGCCCGCCGACTCGGCCGCCCCGTTGACGACGAACCGGACCCCGTCTTCTGTCGTCACTCGGTCGCAGAGGAACGTCCGGTCCGTGTCGCCGAGCATCCCGGTCCGGTCGGGCGTCGGCCGCCAGAGCCGGTGGACGGGGTTGATCCCTTCGGGAGTGATCGCTTCGGGGCGGTCGCGACCGCCGGCCCCTGCGAGCGGTCGCGTGCTCGCGGCCGCGAGGCGTCTCGCGTCTTTCCCGTAGAGCCGCCCAGCGTCGCTCGCGATCCGGTAGTCGTCGTGGTCGTACCAGTAGTCGTTGCCGGCGCGGGGTTTGACGCCCACCGCGTCGCCCGCGCGATCGGCGAGCGCCGACACCAGCCCGGTCGAGAACGTGGTCTTGCCGGCGTCGACGCGGGCGCCGCCGGCGACGAGGACCACCGGCGCGTCGGATCGCGCTCGACTCACGCTGCGTCGTGCGAGTCGCCGTCGGTGTCGCCCTCGACCGCGTGGGGCGCGACGCCGTAGTAGCCGGGACCGTCCTCCGCGAGCGGCTCCGCGATCACGAGGTCGTCGGCGTGGGTCATCACCCACGGGATCGCCCAGTCGATCAGCACCGCCTCGGTGTCGGGGTCGATCTCCGCGTCCGGCTCCAATTCCTGTAGCAACCGCGCAATCTCCGGGACCGTGTACATCTGGTCCGGCGCGAACAGTTCCGCTGGCTCGTAGAAGTCACAGGGGTACGTCGCGTCGAAGGCCGACTTCGGTTCGGGCATGGGCGGCGGTACGGCGGCGGCTCCGTAAACGCTGCCGATACGGTTGCGTGTGGCCACCTCTCGCGGGTGCTGCGGCTCTCGATGTGTGTGGTCGAAAAAATATCGGGGTTCGACGCGCGGCGCGTCCGAGCGAACGCGTTACTCGAAGAGTTCGACGGCCTGTTCGTAGCGGGTCGCGGGCTCGTTCCAGTCGACGACCTCGAAGAAGTTGTCGACGAACTCGCCGCGGGCCGGGCCGTAGTCGTGGTAGTAGGAGTGTTCCCACACGTCCAGCGCGAGGATTGGGTGGCCGCCCCAGATTGCGCCCTGGTCGTGTTTGTCGACCACGACGTTGCGCAGTTGGTTCGAGAACGTGTCGTACACGAGCAGCGCCCAGCCGCTCGCCGCGGAGGCCGCCGCTTCGAACTCGCCTTTCCACGCCTCGTAGGAGCCGAAGTCCTCCTCGATTCGGTCGGCGAGGTCACCGGAGGGTTCGTCGCCGCCCTCCGGGCTCATGTTCTGCCAGAACAGGTCGTGGAGGATGTGCCCCGACGAGTTGTGGGTCACGTTCCGGATCGCACCGCTCGACGAGGAGAAGTCGTGTTCCTCGCGGTTCGCTTCGAGCGTCTCCTCGGCCGCGTTCCAGCCGTTTACGTACCCCTGATGGTGGGTGTCGTGGTGCCATTCGAGCACCTGCTCGGAGATGTGCGGTTCCAGCGCGTCGTACTCGTACGGGAGCGGATCGAGTTCGTAGCTCATCTTTGTATCACCTGTACGTATTGTGTGCCGGAAACCTGTTAAAGATAATGCGCCACGCGGTACCACGCGTCACCCATACTGGGGACGATCGGAACCGACGAGTCGAACGCGCTTGGCTCACCCTGCGGGCAAAATCGGATCCGACCGGCGCACGACGGGACCACCGATTTTTGGTAAAAACGTAACTGAAATACGTTTCGCAAAGCGTCTCGATCGGGGGTCGGGACCTGCGACTCGTTCACAAGATGTCAGATGAAGACGGTGGGACTGGGATTTGAACCCAGGAAGCCGTGAGGCTACCGGTTTTCAAGACCGGCGCAATGGGCCGCTCTGCCATCCCACCACACCCGAATCGTTGGGAGGGTCCGACTAATGGGTGTCGGTGTCGCGTTCATCGGCCCCGCGGAGCCGATAGTGGATCGCGAACACGAGGAGCGCGGCCGCCACCGGCGGGACGACGCCCGAGAGCCGCGGGAGCCCGTACACGGCGGCTATCACCGCGGACTCGGTCGGCTCGCGGAGCTCCGCCGGCGCGGAGATGACCATGCCGAGGTACAGCGAGAACAGGAACAGGAACCCGCCGTACGCGAGGTACCTGTCGTACCCCACCTGCACGGGGTCGCCGCGCCGGTGTCGCCGCGCGACGAAAAGCAGGGGGGCCAAGAGCGGTGCGACCGCGGCGAAGCCGGCGATCACGTACAGCGACCGCGAGAACAGGAACGTCCCGCCCTGCACGTTGGCGGTCTCGGCCATCCAGACGACGAGCGCGAGGGTGACGACCGTCGCGATGAGCGCGGCCGAGAGCGCTCCGATCACGCCGTACACGCGCATGGTCCACGAGTCGGTCTCGCGGATCGCGTAGGGGATCGCCCCGAACACCCCACGGTAGCTGTCTGCCATCGAATCTGCTAGGGGAGACGGCGAATTAAACCCCTCGTCCGCGGTCGATGCGGCGCCGAGCGTGCGGGCCCGACGCGTCGGTTAGACGGTCGACGCCGGCGGACGCTGGTTTTTATACCGCTCGCGGCGACCGACCGGTGTGGGACTGTACGACGCGTACCTCGCCGTTCGCCACCGCCTCCACGACAGCGACCCGCCCGATCACGTCGCGCTCGTCATCACCGAGCGCGACCTCCTCGCCGACGGCGCGTTCGATACCCTCTCGGACGCGCTCGGTTGGGCGGTCGAGTACGGGGCCACGCGAGTCACGGTCTCCGTGTCGGTCCTCGACGCCGCCGTCGTCCCGACGCTCGTCCGCGAGTTGCGGCAGATCGACGCCCCCCGTCCGTTCGCGGTTCACGGCCCGGACGACGCGGCACGGGGCGACACCGATGACACCTCGGCGACCGACGTTCCGATCCGGATCACGGTCGGACTCGGCGGGAAAGCGGAGTTCGCGGCCGCGGTTCGCGAGATCGCCGCCGACGTGGACGCGGGCGCCCTCGATCCGGAGTCGATCGACGCGGCCGACATCTCGGATCGCCTCGTCTTCCCCGAGGAGCCGGACCTCGTGATCAAAACGGGCGCGGAACGGCTCTCCGACTTCGCCATCTGGCAGTCGGTGTACGCCGAACTCTACTTCACCGACGTGAACTGGCGGGACTTCAGGAAGCGCGATTATCTCCGAGCCGTCCTCGATTTTCAGGACCGACAACGGCGGTTCGGGCGGTAGGCGGGCGCTTACCAGACGAACCGGAACAGGAGGGTGAACGTCACCAGCGCACCCACCGTCGAGAGGATCGGAACCACGTTCTGCATCAACACGACCCGTGCGCTCGTGGTCGGATTGAACAGATCCGACGCGGAGGGGATGTCTGACGGGTCGCCCTCGCCGATCGGCCCCGTCTCGTCCGCCTTCAGCGCGCCGACGGAGACCGTCGGCTCCTTCTCGCCTTTGAGGCCCTGTTTGACCGTCACGGTCCGCGTTGCGCGCCCCCAGCCGAGGCCGACGATCGACATCGTCGCGATGATGACGAACGACGCCGGGATCCCCACCGCCGAGAGGCTGATGACGATCCCGGAGGAGACGCAGGCGACGACGATGGCCGCGGTCAGGGGGAGGTCGGTGATGTCGTTGCCGAGCGTGTCGAGCGTCCGGCGCGCGATCGTGAACGCGCCGACAGCGACGGCGGCGCTCCCGAGGAGGATCATCGGCGTCATCTCCACGTTATCGAGCGCGACGAGGGGGGCGATCGCGTTCGCGATGTTCGAGGTCCCGGACGAGAAGGCCATCAGACAGCCGATCGCGATGACGACGATCCCGCCGACGAGTTCGCGCCGCGTCGTGTCCGGGCCGAGGACCGGCTTCGGGACGGTCCCCGAGCGGTCGAACTCGAACAGCGCGCCGTCGGTGCTCTCTATCGCCACCCACCTGTCGATCGCGGGGTAGAAGTACCGGCCGACGACGCCGGAGACCCAAAAGCCGATGATCGGGGCGACGATCCACCAGATCGCGATTTCACCCATCACGGCCCGGTCGAGCGTGCCCGTCGCGAGCCCGAGCCCGGCGATGGCGCCGACGGCCGTCATCGACGTCGACGCCGGCACGCCGGCGAAGTTGCCGACGAACAGCGCGCCGCCGATGAAAAAGAGGACGACGATGCTCGTCTCCAGCGTGAACACGGTGCCGCCGGTGACCAGATCCTCGCCGAGCGTCGTCACGACGCGCTGGCCGAGCGTCCCCGCGCCGATGAAAAAGAAGACGGACATCAGCGCGGCGGCGCCGGACTTCGAGAGCACGTCCGCACCGACAGCGGGCCCGAACGCCGGCCCGGTCGTCGCACCGCCGATGTTGTACCCGACGAACGACGCGACCACGAACCCGACGATGAGCAAGGTCTCGACCATACACGGCGTACGACGGGACACGGCTGGTTAAACGACCGGTCTTGACGCGCTCCGTCGTCCAGAGAACGATCCCCAGAATCGGCCGGCTCGGTTCCTCGGTGGCTCCCGTCAGGCGACCCCCGGAACGAGGGTGAAGAACCCGTACGCCAACAGCGTCGACACCGACGGACCGATGATCCACATCGAGATGTACTTCATGATGGCGCGGGGGTTAAACAGGTCTCCCGCGTCGAGCACCTCCTGAGGCTCTTCCTCGCCGATCGGCGTGGCCGGTTTGCCGGCCGTGTTTTCCGCCGTAATCGCCCCAGGGACGATCTCCGACTCGCCCGTGTGCCGAGTGACGACGTCCCGGACGGTGACCGGGCGGGTCGCGCGACCCCAGCCGATCCCGACGATCGTCATCACCGTCGCCATCACGAGGCTGATCGGGATCCCGATAGACGAGAGGATCGTCGTGATCGTCGACGCCGTGAGCATCACGAACAGCGCTGCGAGCAGGGGAATGTCGCTCAACTCGCCGCCGACGGACTCGATGGTGCGGCGACCGATGGTGAACCCCCCGACGCCGATCGCGACCGTGGCGAGGACGATCGCGGTGTCGTCCGGGAGTCCTCCGACGCCGCTGACGAGCGGCGCGGCCGCGTTCGGGACGTTGCTCGCGCCGGCGCTGAACGACATGTAACAGCCGATGACCATCACGATCGCCGTGCTGATCACCTCAGACCAGGTCGTGTTCGGGCCGAACGCCGGCCTGGGGAGCCCCTCGTCCCGGTCGAGGATGAGGAGCGGACCGTCCGACTTCTCGATTTTGACCCGCTGGTTGACCGCCGGGTAGATGTAGCGGCCGGTGACGCCGCCGATCCAGAATCCGATGACCGGCGTCACGATCCACCACGAGATGATCCCGGAGATGGTCTGGTAGTTGAGCGTGTTCGTCGCCAGGCCGAGGCCGGCTATCGCACCCACGGTCGTCATCGACGTGGGGACGGGCACCCCGAAGATGTTGGCGACGAGGATCCCGAATCCGATGAAAAAGAGGACGGCCACGCCGGCCGAGAGCGTGAGTTCGGTCGTGATGATCCCCTCGCTCAACGTGTCCATCACGTTTCGTCCCACGGTCCAGCCGCCGAGGAAGACGAAGAACGTCATCAGCCCGGCCGCGGTCGTCTTCTTGATGATGTCGGCGCCCACCGGCGGGCCCCACGCGATTCCCGTCGACGATCCCCCGATGTTGAAGCCGACGAACAGGGACGCAACGACGCCGATCGCCAGCACGGTCTCTACCATTGCGTATCGCTACTTGGATCGCCGCAAAATAAGTAGCGTAATGGCTGCGGAACGCGGGGCGGATACCGGAGGTATTTGTTCCGCCCTTGCCTCCGATCAGCCATGCGAACGCTCGTTTTCGACGGTCGGACCGGCGCCGCCGGCGACATGATCTGCGCGGCGCTGATCGCGGCCGGCGCCGACCCCGACGTCCTCTCTGTCGTGACCGACCGACTCCCCGTCCGGTACGACATCGGGGAGACGGAGCGAAACGGGATCCGGGCGACGACCGTCGACGTGCTTCTCGACGGCGACGACGAAAGAGAGGGTGGTGACGGTGCGGAACACAGCCACGAGGGTGGTGACGGTGCGGAACACGGCCACGAGGACGGTGACGCGCACGATAATAGCCATGATCACGCTCACGGCCACGACCACTCGCACGACGACGGTGACGCACACGACCACTCGCACGACGACGGTGACGCACACGGCCACGCCGATCACGCCGAAGGCGCCGGCGTCCACCGAAGCTACCCGGAGGTCGTCGCGCTCGTCGAGTCGATGGGCCTCCCCGAGTCCGTCGAGGCGGTCGCACTGGACGCCTTCGAACGGCTCGGGCGCGCGGAGGCGACGGTCCACGGCACCGACCTCGCGAAGACGCACTTCCACGAGGTCGGCGCCGACGACGCCATCGCCGACGTGGTCGGCGCGGCGCTGCTCCTCCACGACCTCGACCCGGACCGAGTCGTGACGACGCCGGTGGCGACCGGGGGCGGCGAGGTGGCGATGAGCCACGGCGTCTACCCGGTTCCCGCGCCGGCGACGACCGAGGTCGCTGCCGCGGCCGACTTTTCGGTTGTCGGCGGGCCGGTGGAGCGCGAACTGCTCACGCCGACCGGGGCCGCGATACTCGGCGCGGTCGCCGAGGGGGCCGACGCGATTCCGGACCTCTCGGTCGATTCGACGGGGTACGGGGCGGGCGACGCGTCGTTCGACCGCCACCCGAACGTCCTCCGCGTGCTCGTCGGTGAGGGGGGCGACGCGGCCGCTGCGGGCCACGACCGCCCTCACGCAGGCGCGACTCGCGGCGGCGGCGATCTGGTTCACGACGACATCGCCGTCCTCGAAACGAACCTCGACGACGCCGCGCCCGAGGTGCTCGGCGGGCTCCAGGCGACGCTCAAACGCGCCGGCGCACGGGACGTGACGATCGTCCCGACCACGATGAAGAAGTCGCGGCCGGGACACCTCGTGAAGGTGATCTGCAAGCCCGACGACGCCGAGGCGGTCGCGGCGCGGCTCGCCCGCGAGACGGGGACGCTGGGCGTCCGCCAGTCGGGTGCGAGCCACCGGTGGATCGCCGACCGCGAGTTCGAGACCGTCGCGCTCTCGCTCGACGGCGACGACCGCGAGGTGACCGTGAAAGTCGCCGCGACCGTCGACGGCGACATCTACGACGTGAGCGCGGAGTTCGACGACGCCGCCGCGGCCGCCGAGGCGACCGGCGTCCCGATACGGGACGTGGTCCGCCGGGCCGAGCAGGCTGTCTGGGACCGACTCGAAGCCGAGTAGGCCGAGGCGAAACTCGCCGTCAGCCCGGCGGTTCGACGCGCTCGACGCGCTCCGGTTCGACGCCGAACCCGTCCGCGAGGCGGTCGGCGACGGTCTCGGCTGCGCACTCGCCGGGCCGGTCGCCGTGGCGGAGCGAGAGGGTCGCGACCGCCTCGACCGTCGTGTCGTTGAGCCCCGGTTGGAGCCCGACGATCGACAGGTCGTCGACGGCGACCCCGTCGACGCGTTCCAACTGCGCGCGGGCGCCGGCGGCGAGGTCGCCGCTCGCGGTCTGTGAGACGCGAACGGTCATCCGCGCTTCGACGACGTGTGTGTGGATGGCTGCTGCCATGAGACCCTCGCCGCGAGTCGAACGCGGCGCGGACCGGTCCGCGGCCTCGAACGTCAGCCCGCCGTCTGCGGACTCGACGCTCGCGAGGGTGGTGGTCACGCCCGCCGACGGGCGACACAGCGACGGCTGGAGAAGTCGGGGTGTGGTCCGTCCCGCGGGGAACTCCCCAGCCGACGCGCGTCAGGCGGTCGGGCGGACGGACCGTGTCTCCGGAATCCCGTCGCCGCCCCAGCCGAGGGAGTCGCCGCTGACGAGCGCGGCGGACACCGAGGCGGTGGCACGGAAGCGGGTCATACGTGAATTCCGGCGGCGCAACGCGCCGTCGTTCCCTCGATATGTCGGGGAGTTATTAAATCTATGGCGGCAGTGTGTCTCGGTAACAAACAGCATACAAATAGCCGCAGACGCCGACGGGCGGTGACCGCGAATCCCGCGCAGATGACCCACATCGCCCGGTTCCGGCGACGGCGAGACGACAGGCCTATGATGAACGCCCGACCAGTTGCGCGTAAGCAGTCACCGTTATGATCGAGCGAATCCACACGTCGGCCGTCGAACCGGACGCGGACGAGGTCGCCATCGCCGGCCACGTCCACGAAATCCGCGACCTGGGAGGTCTCGTCTTCCTCATCGTGCGCGACCGCGAGGGGCTCATCCAGATCGTATTTAAAGAAGAGCGCGAACCGGACCTGTTCGAGGCCGTCCAAGACGTGGGCGCGGAGGACGTGGTCCGCGTCGTCGGCGAGCCGCTCGAAAGCGATCAGGCGCCCGGCGGCGTCGAAATCGCGCCGACCGAGTACGAGGTCATCGACGAGGCCGACTCCCCGCTCCCGCTTGAGATATCGAAGGACATCGAAGTCGATCTCTCGACCCGGCTCGACAACCGCGCGCTCGACCTGCGCAAGCCGGAGACGCTCGCCGTGTTCACGCTCCGCTCGGAGCTGATGACGGCGATGGAGGAGTGGTTCGACGACGAGGGGTTCGTCGACATCAAGACGCCGCTCATCTCGAAGGGCGGCGCCGAGGGCGGCGCGGAGCTGTTCCCGATCCTCTACTACAACAAGGACGCGTTCCTCTCGCAGAGCCCGCAGCTGTACAAGCAGATGCTGATGGCCTCCGGCTACGAGGCGGTGTACGAGACCGGCACCGCGTTCCGCGCGGAGGACTTCGCGACCTCGCGACACGTCTCCGAAATCGCGATGTTCGACGTCGAACTCGCGTACATCGACGACCACGACGACGTGATGGACGTCCAAGAGGAGTCGCTGCGGTACGCGCTCGAAGCGGTCGCCGAGAACGCCGGGCGTGAGCTCGACCTGCTCGACGTCGACCTGGAAGTTCCCGAAGAGGACTTCCCGCGGATCACCTTCGACGAGGCGCTCGACATCTTAGAGACCGAGTTCGGGCACTTCCCGGACGACCCGACCGACCTCGACACGAAGGGCGAGAAACTCCTCGGCGAACACTTCGAAGAGCAGGGCCACCCCGCGTTCTTCGTCGTCGGCTACCCCGACGAGAAGTTCTACTACATGCAGGACGTCGAGGGCGACGACATCGCCTCTCGGAAGTTCGACCTCATTTATAAGGGTCAGGAGCTCTCCTCCGGCGGCCAGCGTGAACACAACGTCGAGCGCATGGTCGAGGTCATGGAGGCGGAGGGCGTCGAGACGGCCAACTTCGAGTTCTACATCGAGGCGCTCAGCTACGGCACCCCGCCCCACGGCGGCTACGGGCTGGGCATCGACCGGCTCGTCCAGCAGGTCGCCGGGCTCGACAACATCAAAGAGGCGATCATGTTCCCGCGCGACCCGAACCGGCTGGAGCCGTAAGCGGAGCCACCGACACGGAGCGACGTTCGGATCGAACACCCCTCGAAGGGGGCCGCAAGAACTGCGCCGCGGAGTCCGCGGGCGCGGTCGCGCCGGCGTCGTCCCATCGGCTTCTTTTATCAGTTCCTCCGTTGAACGGCCGAAACGTTCGATCCGCCCCGCTGCTTGCGATTAAGCCGCGTTAAATCGGCCACAAATCGGCTAAACGGCGTTGGGCTTTAATAGGGCTAGCGGCCCGAGCCGGAATCGCAATGAACGCACTTCGAACGACACTGACCGTGGCGCTCGCCGCGGCCGTACTGATCGGGACCGGCGCGGTCGCCGACGGCGTGGCCGCCGCGCCCGGACCTGACGCCGCGGGCGACGACGCGGGACCCGTGAGCGACGCGGGGCCGCCGAGTGACCTGCCCGACCAGGTGCCGGACTTCGTCGGGAACATCCTCGACAGCGTGAACGAGTTCCTCGACGGCGGCACCAGCGACCTCGGGAAGACGGTGAGCGACATCGCCGGGACCGACGCCGGCGAGAACGAGACGGCAAGCGACGGGTCGGGTGCGTAAGATGACGGAACACGCGCTCTCACGCCGAACCTATTTAAAAGCGACCGGCGCCGCCGCGCTCGGGACGACCGGCATCGCCGGCTGCGTCGGTCGGGCGACGGGGACGCTCGCGACATCGGTCACCGACCAGCCCGCCGACATCGCCGACTTCGAGTCGCTCGTGGTCACCGTCGAGGGGATCTGGCTCGGTCCCGGGGGCGCCGAGAGCGGCGCGGACGGGAATCAGACGGCCGACGAACCAGACGGGACTGACGAAACCGCAAACGAGACCGACGAGACCGGAGGCGACGGCGGAGAAGGAGACGGCGAAGAAGGCGACGACGAGGAGGCGGCGGGCGGCGAGGGACGCGAATACCACGCGTTCGACGAGCCGCAGGAAGCCGACCTCGTCCAGCTGCAGAACGGTGAGACGCAGCTGGTCGACGAGCGGGAGCTCGCGGTCGGCACCTACCAGTTCCTCCAACTCGACATCTCGAACGTCGAAGGGACCTTGGAGGGCGGCGAGGCAGCCGAAGTCGACCGGCCGGGCGAAGCGCCGTTGACGTTCAACGCCGCGTTCGAGGTCCGCGAGGACACGCGCACGACGTTCACCGCCGACTTCGCGCCGATTCGGCGCGGAAACGGACGGTACCTGCTGCGTCCGGTGCCGAGCGGCATCGAAGTCACCTACGAGGAGTCGGACGAAAGCGAGGAGTCGGACGGAAACGAGGATCCGAGCGGCGACACCGCCGAAAGCGACGGCAACGCGTCGTAGCCGGCGCGCGTCCCCCTCGGTCCCCCGTTGAAGCCGCGGTCGGTGGCTCCCGGCGCGGCTTCGGGGTTAGGGCTGGGTGCGACCCAGGGATCTGGGGACCAGGGGAATGCACGCTCGCGTCGGTCCCCACAGAGGCACACGTCCCGTTCGAACATCCCGCCGCGTCGTGTGCGGCGCGATGTTCGGGTCCGTCGGCGCTCGGCGCCGACGGCCACCACACGCGAACCGATTACGCCGCCGCCGGCGAACGATCTTTTATAAGCGTCCGATACAGCGGGCCGGCGAGCAACAGCAGACCGAGGCCGGCCATCGGCACCACGACCGTCGGGTCGACGGTCAGGGCACCGCCGGCCGCGATTCGGTCCGCGGAGACGCCGATGGCGACGCCGACGACCGCCCACGGGAGTTCGCCGAGCGCCGTGCCGGCGAGCAATGGCCGAAGCCGGACCCCGGACCCGCCGGCGGCGATCGAAACGGCGTCCGAGGGAACCGGGAGCAGTCGCGTCGCGGCGACGCCCCGAACCCCACCGGCGGCGTCCGCGAAGCGCTCGCCCGCGCCACAGAGGCGCTCGGCGATCCGCGAGTCCTCGCGAGCGCGGACGCGTCCGGCCCGTGCGAGCCAGTACGGCGGGAGCGCGGTCACGACCATCGCGGCGACGCCGACCGGGAGCCCGGCCCACCCGTAGCCGAAGCCGGCCGCGACGGCGAGCAGGGTGGTCGGCCACGCGAGCAGGGGTCGGATCGCCGTCAGCGCGAGTATCACGGCGCCGAACCGGAGCGGGTCGTCGGCGAGCCACGACAGCGGCCCGAGGACCGCCGCTGGCGAGACGGCCCACGCGACCGCCACCGAGGCCCCCAGCCCGAGGGCCGCGAGTGCGTACCCGACGAGTCCGGATCGGCCAGTCACGAACGAGGGTGCGCTTTCGGCCGATAAACGCTTTGTGGAGCGCGGCGGTCCGCGAGCGGTTACGACAGCTTCCCGAGCGCCTCGAAGAAGTTGGAGGGCGGGCCCGCGATGCGCATCGGCGGCGAGGTCCGCTCGACGGTCACCTCGACCGGCGCCGAGAGCGTGGCCGTGTTCCGCCCGTCGCTGGCGGCGACGACCGCCTCGACGCCCTCGACCGTCACCGTCACGGTCGCGTCGGCGTCGACCACGAGCGGCGGCATCCCGTCATCGGCCGCCATCTCGTTGACGATGAGCCCGTTCACCGCCGGGTGGACGAGCGGCCCCCGCTCGGAGAGGTTGTACGCGGTCGACCCAGTCGGGGTGGCGACGAGGACGCCGTCGGCGTGACCCCCCGCGTACCGGCTCCCGTTCACCTCGATCTCGTAGTCGATTCCGGCGCCGGGGCCGCGCCGAGCGCTCTGGATCACGATCTCGTTGGCCGCGGGGACCGAGGTCCACTCGTCGGCCTCGGCGGCGAGCCGCGGGGCCTCTCGCACGGCCATCTCGTCGCGCGCGAACGCCTCGACCTCCGCGATGACCGCCTCCACGGCGGTTTCCGGGGAGACCGCGTTGAGAAAGCCCACTTCGCCGAGATTGACCCCGACGATGGGGGTGTCGCCGGCGTTGCGCGCGACGAAGAGGAACGTCCCGTCGCCGCCGACCGCCACCGCGAGGTCGCAGTCGGCGAGCGCCTCGACCGCGCGCCCGGCCGCCGGCTCGCCGAGGGCGGTGGCCGTCTCGGCGTCTACCCAGACGGTTGCGCCGGTGTCGGCGACGGCGTCGCGAACCTCCTCGGCGAGGGCGACCGCGCGCTCGCTTCCCTTCCGCGCCACGATTCCGACTTCCATGCGCCACCGATTCGCCCCGCCGGACAAAAGCGTGCGGACATCTGTTGAGACTCCGGAAAGTTTCAAGCCACCCGCCCACCTTGCCAGAGTCATGCCGACTCCCAACGGCCGGCTGGAACGATGACCGAGGACGACGATTGGTTCGAGCGCGCGTTACAGGACGCCGACGCGGACAGCGACGCGGCCGGAAGCGAGGAGTCGACCGACGAGAGCGACCGCGGCGACGACATCGAGGATATTGGCGACATCGAGGATATCGGCGACACCGACGACGACGGTGCAGCGGGCGGCGACGCCCCCGAGAGCGACGACCAGCCCGCAGACCCATCGGCAGACCCGTTCGGCGGGATCAGAGACGGCGAGCGAGACTCGTCACGGGATGGCGATGGCGAGGACCCCGAACGCGGAGACGGGGAGCCGGCCGCGAACGACGACCCGTTCGGCGGAGCGCAGGGCGGAAGCGACGACCCGTTTGGCGAGGAGCCGGCTACGGGCGAAGAACCGACTACGAGCGAGGAGCCGACTACGGGCGACGAACCGCCTACGGGCGACGAACCGCCTGGAGGCGCCGACCCGTTCGGTGGGGGGTCGTTCGGCGAGGGAGATCCGTTCGGCGACGGGTCGACGCCCGACGACGCGCCGAGTCCGGCCGACGGCCCCGACCAGTTCGACGGGTCGTTCGGCGAGGGCGACCCCTTCGGCGGCGCGCCCGACGCCGACGGAGCGCCCGCCGACATGTCGGCGTCCAGCCCCGGCCCCGGCGGCGGGGGTTCGTTCGGTGGCGGTTCCTCCGACCCGTTCGGCGGCTACCGCGGCACCGCCGGCGGCGACGCCGGCGAGTTCGGCGAGTTCGGCGGGGGCGGCGACGCGTCGGGTTTCGACGTCGACGCCGACGAACTCGACTCGTCGATCGATCGCACAAACGTCGGGGTCGATGGCCTCGACGAGATGATCCTCGGGGGCATCCCGAGTCGCTCGCTGGTGTCTGTCATCGGCGGGGCCGGCACCGGGAAGACGACCTTCGCGCTCCAGTTTCTCAACGAGGCGCTCGAATCCGGCGGGAAAGGCATCTACATCACCCTCGAACAGACCCGCGAGTCGATCCTCTCGACCGCCGAGGAGAAGGGCTGGTCGTTCCGCGACCACGCCGAGGCCGACCGGCTCGCGGTGGTCGCCATCGACCCCATCGAGATGGCGAACTCGCTCGCGTCGATCCGGAACGACCTCATCCGACTCATCGCCGACTTCGGCGCCGACCGACTGGTGCTCGACTCCGTCTCCCTCCTGGAGATGATGTACGACCACCCGGCGAAGCGGCGGTCGGAGGTGTTCGGGTTCACGCGGTCGCTGAAGGAGGCCGGCGTCACGACGCTGCTCACCTCCGAGGCGAGCGAGGAGAACGCGTACGCCTCCAGACACGGCATCGTCGAGTACCTCACCGACGCGGTGTTCGTGTTGCAGTACATCCGCGGGACGGACTTCCGCGAGACGCGGCTCGCCGTCGAAATCCAGAAGATCCGCGACGCGAATCACTCCCGGCAGTCGAAGCCGTACGACATCACCGACACCGGCATCTCGGTGTACGGCCAGGCGAACATCTTCTGACGGGTACGACGGAGGCGACGGGGTGGGGGTACCGCTCACCTATTAGTTAAAAACAGACCCGCGGGTCGCGAGGTTGCTCGCCACAGAAGTGTACCGTCCGGGAATTGAACCCGGGCTATTAGCTTGGGAAGCTAATGTCCTACCACTGGACCAACGGTACTCACACGAACGTACCGAATCGCCACACTTGAACGTAGCGTTTCCCGTGCCGCGAGCCACACGCTTAACTCGCCGCCGACAGAGTCGTCGCCATGCACTCACAGCCGACCGACGGACCACATTCGATCGACCCGGCCGCGGTCGAGCGCGTCCGCGAGCGACGCGCCGAACTCGCCCCGGCGCTCGGGCGGACGTGGACCGACGACCAGCCGCGGCGCTTCCTCACCGACCTCACCGCGCTCGGGAGTCGGATGGCGGGCAGCGAGGGCGAGCGACGAGCCGCCGCGGTCGTCGCCGACGCCTTCGAGCGGGCGGGGCTCGCCGGCGTGGAAACGAGGCCGTTCGAGATGACGGCGTGGGAGCGCGGAGACGCGACGCTCCGGGTGACGACCCCCGACCGCGACGGGACGCCGGCGACCCGCGAGTTCGAGGCCCTCGCGCTGCCCTACTCGCCGAGCGGGAGCGTCGCGGGCGAACTCGTCGACGTGGGGTACGGCACCCCCGCGGAGATAGCCGAGCGCGACGTGGAGGGCCGGATCGCGGTCGCGTCGACGACGACACCGGACGGCGGTCGGTTCGTCCACCGGATGGAGAAGTTCGGGGCTGCGGTCGACGCTGGCGCGGTCGGGTTCGTCTTCCGGAACCACCTCGACGGCCAACTCCCGCCGACGGGGTCGCTGACGTTCGGCGAGGAGGCGGCCGCCGTCGGCGTCGGCGTCTCGAAGGAGACCGGCGCGTGGCTCCGCGAGTACGCGGCCGGCCCCGGCGAGAGCGGGGCGCCCGCCACCGCCGAACTGTCGGTGACGGCGACGACCCGCCCGAGCGAGAGTCAGAACGTGGTCGGGCACGCGGGCCCCGACACCGACGAACGACTGCTCCTCGTCGCCCACTACGACGCACACGATATCGCCGAAGGCGCGCTCGACAACGGCTGCGGGATCGCGACCGTCGCGACCGCCGCGGGGATCCTGACCGAGACCGACCTCCCCATCGGCGTCGACGTGGTGGGGGTCGGCGCCGAGGAGGTCGGGCTGCTCGGCGCGGAGCGGCTGGCCGAGCGGGTCGACCTCGACCGGGTGAAAGGCGTGATCAACGTCGACGGCGCGGGGCGGTTCCGCGACCTCGTGGCGCTTGCTCACACCTCCGAGACGGCGGTCGCCGTCGCCAACGCGGTGGCGTCCGGCACCGACCAGCCGATTGCGGTGGACGAGACGCCACACCCGTTTTCCGACCAGTGGCCGTTCGTCAGGCGGGGCGTGCCGGCGCTCCAACTCCACAGCGACTCGGGAGATCGCGGGCGCGGCTGGGGACACACCCACGCCGACACCCGCGACAAGGTCGACACGCGGAACGTGCGGGAACACGCGATGCTCGTCGCCCTTCTCGTCGCGGAGTTCGCGGCCCCCGAACGGGAGGCGGCCCGGCTCGAACGCGACGCCCTCGTCGCCGCGTTTCGCGAGGCCGACTTCGAGGCCGGGATGCGCGCGGCCGACCTCTGGCCGACGGCCTGGCCGTAGCCGCGCCGCGCGTGAGACCTCGGGCGGCTCACCGGGTCGGCGTCGCCGGCTGCGTTCGCTTGTGGGCCGTGGCGCGGTGGCGCGCGAGCAGGGCCATCACCGTCTCCGCGTCGGCGTCGGCCGACAGTCGCTCGGCGACCGTCTCGGGGGCGAGCCCGCGGTCGACGCCGAGACGGAGCACGGCATCGATCACCTCGTAGGGGGCACCGAGGTCGTCGGCGTCGCGCTGGCCGTGGAGAAAGCCCGCAGTCGGCGGCTTCTCGACCACGAACCCGGGCACGTCGAGCTCGTCGGCGAGCGCGCGGACCTCCGTCTTATATAAGTGCCCGATCGGGAGCAGGTCGGCGGCACCGTCGCCGTGTTTCGTGACGTATCCGAGGAGGCGCTCGCTCCGGTTCGTCGTCCCGCAGACGAGCCGATTCGTCGCGTTGGCGGCGAGGTACGCGAGCGTCATCCGGAGCCGCGCGCTGGCGTTCCCGGACCGGACCGGGTCGTCGTGTGGGGCGAACTGTTCCGGCGTGATCGCACCGAGCTGTGCGGAGAGCGACTGGATGTGGACCGTGTCGTGGTCGATCCCCAGCGCGTCCGCGAGCGCCTCGGCGTCGCGGGCGTGCGGAGCGCCGATCTTGTTACAGGGCAGTATCAGCCCGTGTACGCGGTCGGCGCCGAGCGCCTCGACCGCCAGCGCCGCCGTGACCGTCGAGTCGAGTCCGCCGCTCATGTTGACGATCACCCCGTCAGCGCCGGCGGCGGCGACCGCGTCGTCGAGGAAGGTCCGAATCTCCTCGCGCTCTGTCGCCGGGTCGGCGCCGCTCGGGGGGTCCGCGGGAGCTCGGGCCGCGTCGCGTCGCGGGGTGTCTGTACCTATCGACGCCTCGACCGCCGAGCGCTCGGCGGCCGCCTCCGGCCCGAACGCGGGAGTGGAAGGGTCACTCATCGGTCCGGGCTCCGTCGGGTGGCTGTTGGGGGTCCCGCGCGGCCCGCGGGTCTCCCCGGCCCGTGCGAGTGTCGGTTCGAAAGCTCATGTTCGCCAGTCGCTTCCGAACGAACGGGTAAATACTCGGTGGCGAGATTATTTAAGGAATAACGCATACTTTCGGTGAGAACTGTGAATCTGTCACCAAATGCAGAGTAATCGTATTGAATAGCGACTCAAATCGAGATAGATTGAAACAACCACTAGTAACAGACTCTTTGATTGCAATAGTCTAAAATTATTCTAAATTAGCAGATGCACATCCGGTTTTTGAGCATATTACATGAGGATAAACAATATAAAGACTGACTAAGACAACGTTTATACATCCGTGGCGGCAGTGGTGGCGTATGTCGACGATACAGCTCACGACCAGTCAAAAGCGAGTGCTCACGGCGCTCGTGAACCTCGCGGAGAACCGGGACTGCCCAGTGTCCGGCCGCACCATCGCCGAGTCGATCGACCGCAACCCCGGCACGGTCCGAAACGGGATGCAGAGCCTGCGCAGCATCGGCCTCGTCGAAGGCGTCGCCGGCCCGAAGGGCGGGTACGTGCCGACCGACGCGGCCTACGAGACCCTCGGCGTCGAACGGATGGACGACGCCGAGCGCACGCCCGTCGAGCGCGACGGCGACGTGGTAGACGGCGTCAACGTCGAAGAGATCGACCTCTCGAGCGTCGCGAACCCCGACCTCTGTCGGGCGGAGCTCGTCATCCGCGGGCCGGTCGGCTCGTTCGACCCCGGCGACGAGGTGACCGTCGGGCCGACGCCGGGCGCGGGGCTTCGGCTCTCGGGCGTCGTCGACGCGACGCACATCGACGGCAACACCCTCTTAGTTCGCGTCGAGGGCATGGAGACGCCGAGCGGGGAGCAGGCGGCGTAGCACGCGAGACATCGGGTCTCCCGGCGGTCACTCGCTCTCTTCGTCCGGTGTCCCGATCCGATCGCGGATGGCGCCCGTCGCCGCGGCCGCGTGTCGGGCGGCGCGGTACCGCTCTCCGAAGGCGGCTCGCGCGCTCTCCGCCGCCTCGTCGTCGACCGTGAAGGTCACCCCGTCGTACGCGACGTTCCAGAGCACCAGCGGCGCCGCCGGCGCGGGTCCGACGCCGAGTTCGCCGGGGACCGGCTCGGCCGCGAGCAGGCGCTCGATACGCGACGGGTCGGCGGCGCCGCGACCGACGGCGCGGACCGCGGCGACCAGCCGTCGCACGAGCGCTCGCGGAAACCCGCCGGCGGCGACGTCGATCACGAGGAGGTCGCCCTCGCGGGTCGCGGTCGCGGTCACCTCTCGGACGGTCCCGCGCTCGTCGCTCGTGAGGTTGTGGAAGTCGTGTTCGCCCGAGAGCCGCGCGAGCGCGTCGCGCACGAGGTCATCGTCGACGGCGTGGGGAGCGTCCGCAGGGCCGACCTGCCCGACCGCTGGCGCGTACAGGTGATACCGATACGTCCGCCGGACCGCGTCGTGGGTCGCGTGGAAGCCGTCGGGCGCGTCGGCGGCCGCCCACGCCCGGACGGAACCGGGGAGGTGCCCGTTGAACGCTCGCGGCGTGAACCATTCCGGTGCCTCGAACGCGACGGTCTGGCCGACGGCCGAGACCCCGGCATCCGTCCGCCCGGCCGCGGCGTACCCCGGCGGCGTCGCGTGGGTCGGCCCGTCGCCGCGGTCGACGAGTCCGTGTTTCGCCAGCGCCCGCAGGAGGGTCCCTTCGACGGTCGTCGCGTGGGGCTGTCGCTGAAAGCCAGCGTACTCACGCCCGTCGTACGCGACCCGGAACGCGCGGGTCACCGTCGTCGAGCCGTCGGTCACTCCGCGTCGGCGTCGGCCATCGGTACCGTGACGACCGGGACCGGCGCGACGCGCACCACCTTCTCGGTGACGCTGCCGAGGAGGACCCGCTGGAGCCCCGAGCGAGCGTGGCTCGGCATCACGATGAGGTCGGCGCCCACGTCGTCGACCGTGCGCTTGATGACCTCGACCGGGCGACCGCGCACGACGCTGCCGACCGCTTCCACGCCGGCCGCTTCGAGCGTCGCCGCCACCGCTTCGACCCGTTCTTGCGCCGCCGACTCGACCCGCTCCGCGAACGCGCCGGCCTGCGGTCCGCGGAACGCGTCGGCGGCCGTGTCGACCACGGAGAGGACGTGGACGGTCGCGTCGTACCGGGTCGCGAGGCTCTCGGCGTGGGGAATCGCGTCGTTGCCCTCGCCGTCCGGCGCCACCGGGAGGAGGATGGTGTCGTACATACGCGGGGGTCCGCCCGCCGGGTGCAAAACGATACCGGCCGTCGGCGCTCCGCGCTACAGTCCGAGCGCGTCGAGCAGGTCGAAGCCGACGCCGGCGTAGTCGACGAGTTTGAACCCGAGGTAGATGCCGACGATGGCCACCACACCCGGCAGTTCGGGCGGGGCGGGGATCGGAACGCGGAGGAAGGCGAACAGCGCTCCGACCGTGAGGCCGACGACGAGCGCGGTGCCCGTCAGCGCGAGCGTGGAACTCATATCGGCAGGTCGGCGTCGTCGATTCATAAGGGCGACGTTCCGGTCGCCTCGTCGCGGCGAGACGCGCCCGGCGACTGACCCCTCCGACGCGGGCGGCACACCCGCGGTCGGGCGCCGACGGTCGGGATGGGCAGGGTTTTCAGACGGGCGCTCCTTCGGTGAGATATGGCACGAGAGGTTTCCAACTCCGACAATCCGCAGGTGACGCTCCACACGAATCACGGCGACATCGAGATCGAACTGTTCGCCGACCGCGCCCCGAAGACGGTCGAGAACTTCCTTGGATTGGCCCGTCACGACCCCGCGGCGGACGCGGACCCGGCCCGCGAGACGAACACGTGGGAGGACCCCGAGACCGGCGAGGTCCGCGGCGACTCGCTGTACGCCGGGAACGTCTTCCACCGCATCATCGAGGGCTTCATGATCCAGGGCGGCGACCCGATGCAGAACGGTCGCGGCGGCCCCGGCTACCAGTTCGACGACGAGTTCCACGACGACCTGACCCACGAGGGGCCGGGAATCCTCTCGATGGCCAACTCCGGTCCCGACACGAACGGGTCGCAGTTCTTCATCACGCTGGACGCCACGCCGCACCTCGACGGCAAACACGCCGTCTTCGGGCAGGTCGTCGGCGGGATGGACGTCGTCGAAGAGATCGGTTCGGTGCCGACCGACCGCCGCGACGAACCCCGCGACGCGGTCGAAATCGAGCAGGTCACCGTCGACGAGTAACGCGGTCGCCCCGATCGCAGTTTTTCGCGCCCCGCGACCCGATAGTCGCGACGCTGCCGCCGGAGACGGGTTGAAAAGGGTCCGGGCCGAATGGCGCCCATGGGAATGAAAGGCGGCGGCGACGCGGACCTCCACGAGATCGATCGCTTCGGTCGCGGCGTCGGGTGGATCGCGTACCCCGGCGAGACGATGGAACGGGCGAGCCACGCGGTCGCGGTCCCCAACGAAGAACGCGACACCGACGACGTCTGGGTGTTCGACCCGGTCGACGCCCCCGGTCTCGACGACCTCCTCTCCGAGTTAGGGACCGTCGCCGGCGTCGTGGTCGGCCTCGACCGACACAAACGCGACTGCGCCGAGATAGCGACCCGACACGACGCCCCCGTGTACGTCGCCGACTGGATGACGGGCGTCGCCGACGAACTCGACGCGCCCGTCGAGCGGTTCGGGTCGCGGCTGGCGGACTCCGGGTTCGAGGCGTTCCGGATCCGTGACTCGTCGGTGCCGCCGTGGCAGGAGGTCGGGTTCTTCGACGGGGAGACGCTCATCGTCCCCGAGTCGCTCGGATCCGCCTCGTACTTCCGGGGCGCTCGCGAGCGACTCGGCGTCCACCCAATGCTTCGGCTCACGCCTCCGACCGAGGCGCTCTCCGGGCTGAATCCGGAACAGGTCCGCGTCGGCCACGGCGTCGGGATAAGCGACCGGGCCGCCATCGCCGTCGAGGACGCGCTCTCCGGGTCGCGCCGAAAGGCGCCCGGCCTGTACGCCAAGACGCTGCGGTCGGCGATCGGGATCTGAGCGTGTCGGTGTGTCCGTGATCCACGTCACGCGCGACCTGTTGACCGTGCTGCTCGAACAGGCCGCCGACCGAGACCCGAGCGCGGTGAACCTGGCCCTCTCGGCGACGCGCGCCGGGGCGTTCGAGACCGACACTGGGCTCGACCCGGCGACGCCGGTCGTGACGCACTTTACGCCCGCCGGGGTCGGCGGGTCGGTAAACGCCGTGTTCGGCGTCGACATCGGGACGCCCGTCGGCGGGGGCGGCGCGCGCTTCCTCTCGCATCCGGACGGGTTCCTCGGCGTCTCGAAGACCGACGACCTCGCGGGGGTCGTCCTGGTCGCCGTTCCGCCGTACGACGACGACTCGGTCGCCGCCTTCGACCGCGCCGGCGACGGGGTCGAGTTGGCGGTCCTCGACGCGGCGCCGCCGGAGGAGTCGATCCCGGAGTGAGCCCGGCGTTCGGGCGGTGCGCGCCCGTCGAACCGTGAGCATGGGTTTAAAAAGGCGCGAGTGAGTACCACGCGTCAATGGCAGCACGCCCACCCAGCGGCGGCCCCTCGGAGCCGGACGCCATCGAGTTCGGGATCGCCGTCCTCGACGAGGAGATCGAGGAGGCGGACGTGACGTTTCCGGCGACGGCCGAAGAGCTTCTCGACGCCCTCGGCGACCGCGAGATTCCCTACGACGCCAAGGGCCGGACGATCACCGTCGCCGAGGCGTTAGACGAGGTGCCGCAGACGACATTTAAAAACGAGACCGAACTCCTCGACATGCTGTACCCGGTGTTCGACCGCAAGCGGGGGGAAGGAATCGGGTTCTTCGCGCGCCTGCGGGACGCGCTTCCCTTCTGAGCCGCGTCAGACTTCCATTTCCGCTTCCGACTCGGCCTCGTCCGAGCCGGTGTCGAGCCGCTCGATGATGTCGTTTATCAGGACGACGTCGCCGACGGCGCGAACCCAGCGGTACGGGACGATGACGCCGGTGTTCCTGTCGACGCGGCCGGCGAACAGCTCGTGATTGAGTTCCGCGAGCGCGAGCCCGGTCACCGCCTGCGCGTCCAAATCGAGGCGCACGTCCTCGATTTCGCCGACGAAGACGCCGTTGTTCGAGTACACCTCGCGGCCGACGAGAGACGTTATCTCCTCCGGAGCAGCGTTCATATGCGATACGGTCACGAGCGCGCCTATTAAGCGTTCGTTGTCGAACGACGCTCGTCAGACGCGGGGCGCGAGGGCGGTCACTCCCGCGGCGCGACGAGCTCCACCGGGTGCATCGGCGCCGATCCGAGGAGCGCGTCCAGCTGTTCCCCGCAGGAGGTGCCCGACGCGACGACGGTCCGATCGGTGTCGCCGAACTGCGCTTCGATCGGCTCGCCCACGTCCATGCTGAGCTCGTAGTAGTCGGTCTTGTAGCCGAACGACCCGGCCATCCCGCAACACTCCGTGTCGGAGACGCGCACGTCGTAGCCGAGCCGTTCCATCACGGCCGTCGCGTGTTCGCCCACCCCGATCGTCCGCGCCTGACAGTGCGGGTGGTAGGCGACGCGGTTCCCGGACGCGACCGGCCCCGTGCCCGCCGCGGGCGCCCGGAGCGCCGCCGGGTCGCCGCCGTTCTCTATGAGTCCGAACAGGTACTCCATCACGTCGTAACTGGCGTCTGCGAGCCGCTCGAACGACGACTCCGGGAGGAGCCGCTCGTACTCACTGCGGAACATCGCGAGGTCGCTCGGCTCGATCACCACCACGTCGCGGCCGGCGTCGACGTGCGTCACGAGGCCGGCGTACACGTCCTCCGCCTTCGCCGTCGCGCTCGCGATCATCCCCTGTGACAGCGGGGGCCGACCGCTCCCCGAGACCTCGGGTATCCGGAGGTGGACGCCGAGCGTCTCCAGCGCGCGCACCGCCGCCTTGCCGCGCTCGACGTCGACGTAGTTCGTCGCCGTGTCGGGATAGAGCACGGCGGTCCGTTCCGCCTCCTCGACCGGGACGGCGGCGCCGCCCCGCCCCTCGAACCAGTCGACGAGCGTCTCGCTCGCGAACGCGGGCAGGTCACGCCGCCGGTCGATGCCGGTGACGCGCTCGGTCAGCGCCCGGAGCGGGCCGACGTCGGCGAGTTTGTTCGAGAGCGGCGCGGTGAGGCTCCCCAACTTCGCGACCGTCTCGTAGTTGCCGACGAACCGCGTCCCGAGGTCGAGGCCGGCCGGCTCCTCGTCGGGGACCAGCTCCTCGAACACCCAGTCGGTCTGGCGAGATTTGACCTCACCGCGGTTGACCCGGTCGCGGACGACCGTGTTTATCCACGGGATGTCGATTCCCACCGGACACGCCGGGACGCAGCGCGAGCAGCCGGTACAAAGATCGTTGAACTCCGCGGCGGTGTCGAGCCCCTCGATGCCGGCCTCCCACCCGGTGGCGATACCGCCCGAGTAGGTCTCCCCGCCGAAGGCGTGGCCGCCGACGCTCTGGAAGTTACCGCAGGCGTTCGAGCAGGCGGAACACCGGATGCAGTACAGCGTCTCTTTGAGTTCCTCGTCGTCGCGCATCGACATGCGCCCGTTGTCGATCAAAACGAGGTGGAAGTCGCGGTCCTCGGCGGAGCCGTCGGCGAGTGCGTCCGCGTCGGCCTCGAAGTCGGGGACCGGCGAGTCGACGGGCGGGGTCAGCGTCGAGATGTAGGAGGTCACGTCCTGTCCCGTCCCCGAGCGGCCGATGAGTTCCACGAACGGCGAGAAGTCCTCGACGGTCGGCACGAGCTTCTCGACGCCGGCGACGGCGACGTGGGTGTCCGTGGCCGTCACCGTCTTGCGGGCGTTCCCCTCGCTGGTGACCAAGAGCAATGTCCCCGAGTCGGCCGCGATGAAGTTCGCGCCGGTCATCCCCACGTCGGCGTCCTCGACCAGTTCGCCGAGTCGCTCGCGGGCGAACATGGTGAGTTCCTCCGCGGTCTCCGGCGGATCCTCCGGATCGAACCGCTCCGCGAACAACTCGGCAATCGCCTCGCGGGACTTGTGAATCGCCGGCGCGACGATGTGGGAAGGGGCCTCGTCGGCCACCTGCAACACCCACTCGCCGAGGTCGGTCTCCACTACGTCGACGCCGGCCTCGGCGAGCGCCTCGTTGACCTCTATCTCCTCGGAGGTCATCGACTTCGATTTGACGAGGCGGTCGGCGTCGCGCCGTTCGGCGGTCAGTTCGGTGATGTACTGATTCGCGTCTTCTGCGTCGTCGGCAATATAAACGGTCCCGCCGTTGGCCTCGACGGTCTCGCGCACCTGATCTATCAGATCTGGGAGCCGTTCGATGGCGTCTTCCTTGATGGCGCGCGCCTCGTCTTTCAGCGACTCGTAGTCGTCGAGCCGACCCGTCGACTCGTACCGCCCCTCGTTGAACCCGCGGGTGTTCTCGGCCACCGCGTCGCCCTCGGTCGCCATCAGTTCGCGGATGCGGTCGGCCTTCCCGGCGTCGCTACTCACCGGCGGTCACCTCCTCCTCGTCGGCGGCGTCGTCATCTCGCAACAACACCACGTGGACCGATTTCGGTCCGTGCGCGCCGTGAACGAGCCCGCCCATGTCCGCGGTCGCGCTCGGGCCGGTGGCGAACACCACGTCGACGGCGTCGTCGCGCGCCCGCGGCCCGAGCCAGTCGAAGGCCTGCGGCATATCGGGGACGAGGTCGCGCTCGTGTAAGACGACGACGTGCCGGTCGACGAAGAGGCTGATCGGCTCGGTCCCGGCGGCGTCGGCCTCGACCGCGACGCTCCCGTAGTCGGCGACGCCGAGCGATGCCGCGGTGACGCCGGTGTGCGCCTCCCGGAGGTCGGCAGTCGACGGGTCGGTGGCGACCCGTTCGGGGAGGTCCGCTCCGTCGAGGTCGGCGTCGCCGAGCGCGACGCCGACGGCCGGCTCTCCCGCGGCTGCGTCGATCAGTTCCGCGCAGTCGCTTGCGGAGCCCTCGGAGACCGTCACGCCGAGGTCGTCGAGTCGACGCTTGAACGTCGTTCGGGCGGCGAGTGACATACCAAGTGGTCCGTCGGAGAGTATTTGGTAGTTGCGCCGAGTTCCGAGGCCCGGAAGGTGAGTTCCCAACACTCGACGACTGGGGGAGGTTTTTCACCGTCCGACCGTGAGGAGTTCTCATGGCGACTCACACGCCTGACCCGGACCCGCGGGACCAGGGTGATTTCGATTACACAGGGGGATCGGTCGACCGCCCCGACCTCGTCGAGGCGTTGGACGCGCGCGTCGACGGCGACGTACGGTTCGACGAGTATTCGCGACGACTGTACGCGACCGACGCGTCGGCGTACGAGGTGACGCCCATCGGGGTCGTGATCCCGGAGTCGACCGCCGACGTCGCGGCGGTTCACGAGTACTGTTTCGAGGCGGGGGTTCCGGTGTTGCCCCGTGGCGGCGGCACGTCGCTCGCGGGCCAGACCGTCAGCGAGGCGGTCGTCTTGGACCTCACCGGCTCGATGGACGAGGTACGCTCCACGGACCCGGAGGCGGGCACCGCCACGGCGCAGGCGGGGGCGTACGTCGGCGACCTCAACGCCGCGGTCGAGCCGCACGGGCTGAAGTTCGCGCCCGACCCGGCGTGGCGCGACAAGTCGGCGCTCGGCGGCGCGATCGGGAACAACTCCACCGGCGCTCACTCACTTAAATACGGGAAGACGGACCACTACGTGGAGTCGGCCGAGGTCGTCCTCGCGGACGGGACGGTGACGACGCTGGGGCCGGTCGCGGTCGACGACCTGCGCGAGTCCGCGGACGCGGACGCCGACGAACTCCTGCCGCGGATCCACGCCGAAGTCGTCCGGATTCTCGACGCCGAGGCCGACGCCATCGACGAGCGGTTCCCCGAGATGAAACGCAACGTCTCGGGGTACAACCTCGACCGCCTGCTCGCCGAGCATCGCGGGGAGTACGGAGAAGAAGGCGTCGTCAACCTCGCCCGACTCATGGCCGGCAGCGAGGGGACGCTCGCGACCGTCACCGAGGCGACGGTCTCGCTCGTCGAGATTCCGGACACGAAGGCCGTCGCCCTGTTGACCTACGCGGACCTCCTCGACGCGATGGAGGACGTGGCGCCCATCCTCGATCACGACCCCGCGGCCGTCGAGGTGATGGACGACGTGCTGCTCGGGCTCGCCGCCGACACGCCCGAGTTCGAGGACGTGGTCGGAATGCTCCCCGACGGGACCGACTCGGTCCTGCTCGTCGAGTTCTACGCCGAGAACGACGCGGCGGGCAAACAGAAGGTCGCGGACCTGATCGCGGACCGAGTGGGTGCAGACGGAAGCGGTGCAGCCACCCCTGAAAGCGAGGTCGCCCCCAACGACGGCGCCGCCGAGACGACGAGCCAGCCTCGACGCGCGGTCGACGCGATGGAGGCGCACGAGCCGGCCAAGCGCGACCGCTTCTGGAAGATGCGCAAGGCGGGCCTCCCAATCCTCCTGTCGCGGACCACCGATGAAAAGCACATCTCCTTTATCGAGGACTGCGCGGTCCCGCCCGAACACCTCCCCGAGTACACCCGCGAGTTCCAGGAGATCCTCGAAGACAACGACACCTTCGCGACGTTTTACGCGCACGCCGGACCGGGCGTGCTCCACATCCGGCCGCTGATAAACACGAAGGAGGTCGACGACGTGGAGGCGATGGTCGACATCGCCGACCGCGTCACCGACGCCGTGGTCAGGCTCGGCGGGTCGGTGTCGGGCGAACACGGCGACGGCCGCGCCCGGACGCAGTGGAACCGGAAGCTGTACGGCGACGACCTCTGGGAGTCGTTCCGCGAGCTGAAGACCGCCTTCGACCCCGACTGGCTGCTCAACCCCGGCAACGTCTGCGGCGACGTCGACATGAGCGAGAACCTCCGGTTCGACTCGACCTACGAACACGACGCCGGCTTCGACCCCGCGATGGAGTGGGCGGTCGACAACGGGATGCAGGGGATGATCGAACTCTGTCACGGCTGCGGGGGGTGTCGCGGCCCGCAGGAGACGACGGGCGGCGTGATGTGTCCGACCTACCGCGCCTCCGAAGAGGAGATTCAGGCGACGCGTGGCCGAGCGAACATGCTCCGCGGGGCGATGAGCGGCGAACTCCCTGACGACCCGACCGACGACGAGTTCGTCACCGAGGTGATGGACCTGTGTGTCGGCTGTAAGGGGTGTAAGAAGGACTGCCCGAGCGGCGTCGACATGGCGAAGCTGAAAGCCGAGGTCGAACACGCCCACCACGAGGAACACGGCATCGACCTGCGCACACGGCTCCTCGGGAACTTCGAGAAGCTGGCGCCGCTCGGCTCGCGGCTCGCGCCGCTCTCGAATATCCCCGGTAAACTCCCCGGCGCCGGCGTCCTCGCGGAGAAGGTGCTCGGGATCGCCAAAGAGCGTGAGCTACCGACGTTCGAATCGGAGAGCCTGCGAGACTGGTTCGACGCCCGCGGCGGCGCCCGCGTCCCCCGCGCCGAAGCCGACCGCGACGTGCTGTTGTTCCCCGACGTGTACACCACCTACACGAACCCCGAAGCGGGGAAGGCCGCGGTCCGCGTGTTGGAGGCGACGAACTGCCACGTCGAGATTCCCGACGTGGCCGGCAGCGGCCGCCCTCCGCACTCGAAGGGGATGCTCGACGAGTCGCGCGCGGCGGCCGAAGACGCCGTCGAGACGCTGGCTCCCGACGCGGCCGACGGCTGGGATATCGTCGTCGTCGAGCCGACCGACGCGGTCATGTTACAGACCGACTACCACGACCTCCTCGACGGCGACGCCAGCGACGTGCCCGACGACGACGTGGCGGCGGTCTCCGCGAACACCTACGGCATCATGGAGTACGTCGACGCGTACCGGCTCGACGACGACATCGACTTCGACGCGCCGACCGAGTCGCTCACCTACCACGGGCACTGCCACCAGAAGGCCACGAAGAAGGACCACCACGCGGTCGGCGTCCTCCGACGCGCGGGCTACGGCGTCGACCCGCTCGACTCCTCGTGTTGCGGGATGGCCGGCTCGTTCGGCTACGAGGCCGAACACTACGAGATGAGCAAAGCGATCGGTCGCCTGCTGTTCGACCAGGTCGACGACAGCGACGGCGACGAGGTCGTCGCGCCCGGCGCCTCCTGCCGAAGTCAGCTCAAGGAGCGCGACGGCGACGCCCCAGAGCCGCCGCACCCGGTCGAGAAGCTGGCGGCGGCGCTGGCGTAGGTGTCGGAGACAGTTCCGTAACGGCCGGGCGAACCGCCGGCGTCTCTTCGTACCTCTCTCACTCCGCCCCTCGATCGACGTTCGCGGCGATCACGTTCAGCAGGTACGTGAACACCGGATACGTGACGGCGACCACGGCGAGAAACGCCGGGTCGATCCCGCCGCGATCGGTCAGGAGACCGGTGTACTGTAAGGCGGCGATGGTGGCGACGACGACGGCCGTGTTTCGCGCGTACTCGGAGGGGTCTGGTGCGGGGAACCGCATGTGACGCGTTGGTGTCGGCGCGCACTTGAATCGTTTCGTCAGCCCGGACCGATAGCGTCGCGTTCTCGTTGTCTCCGCCGACCCAACACCCGTTTAAGCCCCTTTCCGGGGCCGCCCTCGATCGGCCAGCCCTTCGTGCGCCACTGCGGCGGCTCGGGGGAGAACTTCGCGCAGGATCCGGAACACTCCCGGGCGGTCGGGAGTTTCTCCTTCGCGGCGCAGTGCGGGACCAGCGCGCGCCCGACCCGCCGCAGTTCGAAGTGTCGGCAGTCGGGGCGCATCGTGTCGTGGAAGGAGCGCCACCCCTTGCCGTAGGCGCGCTCGGCGATTTCGAGCCGAATCGTCTCCGTCTCCGGATCGCGGGCGTCGCCTTCCGGGGGCGCGAGGTCGCTCGGGTGCCACGCCACGCTCGCCGCGTCGGCGTCGACGCCGGCCGAAAAGTCGGTCGCGAGGATGCCGGCCTCGACGGGCATCTCGCGGAGCAGCGCCGGCTCGACGCGCTCGCCCGTCGTCTCGGTCGCGAGCCACGCCTCGTCGGCGAGGGCGGTCTCGACGTCGTGGTCGAGCTGCTCCGCGAGCCGGTCGGCGGCGGAGCGGTCGAGGTCCGGTTTGTTCTCTATCGCGACGATCCGCTCGACCCAGTCCGGATACGGTCGCACGCGGCGGAGTTGGATCCGGTTGTTTCGGCGTCGCTTTTCGATCAGCGACCGGCCCGCCGCGCGGTGGACCGCTTGCCGGACGTAGCGCCATGGGTAGCCGGGGTGCGGGAGCGCGTCGCGGTACCACGCCCACTCGGCGGGCGCGTGGCGGACGACGTGGAGCAGGTCGGAGTCGATGGTCCGCTCGCCGAAGGCGCGCCGCGCTGCGAACGCCGTCGGGTCGACCTCGATCACGACGGTGTCCCAGCGGCGCTCTTTGGTCCCGAGTTGGCGGGCGACGATCGCCGGCCGCGGGCCGGCTCCGGGGTGCCACGCCAGTTCGGCGTACCGACAGACCAGGAGCTCGTAGCCGAACTCGGCGTCCGGAATCACGGTTGTGGTAGTCGGTGACCGCGTAAAAGTGACCGGGGCGGCGCGGGCGGTCGCGGTCCGCCGTGAGCCGACCCGCTCAGACGTACTCGCCGGTCTCGTCGTCTTTTCGCTCGTCGAGGAACTCGTGGGCGTCTTCGAGAATCTCTCTGGGCCCGGTCTGGGTGATCGTGTTGAGCGCCTGGTCGTAGTCGCGCCACTGCAGGTCGCGGTGTTCGTTCGATATCTCGGCGCTCGCCTCGAACGAGCGCGCGATGAACAGGTGGACCGTCTTGTGAATGGTGTTGCCGTTCGCCTCGAACACGTAGTCGTACTCCTCGCGGAAGCCGTCGATCAGCCGGAAATCCTCGATTCCGGCCTCCTCACCGACCTCCCGTATCGCCGTCTGCTGAAGCTCCTCGTCCCCCTCGACCCCGCCTTTGGGGAACTCCCAGTCCCCCGGTCGGCTCTTCAGGAGTAAGTACTCCCGTTCGCCGCGGGTATCGCGGAAGAGGATGGCTCCAGCGCTGGTCGCTTCAACCGTCATTACCGTCCGGTTAGCAACCACCCCTAAAGAGGGTGTCGGAGTCGCGAACGCACCGGGCGTTACGGGCCCGTTCGACCGATCTGCGCCGCGTTAGTCGCGACCGGTGAGAGTTTATACGGGCCGCGCCGCGCTGAATGGAGGCCCTCGGCGTCGGTAGATGCGTTTTTACTCTTTGGGCCACCATCTTCGGACAACCCCCAGCCATGACCTTCGTCACGAAACTCACGTTCGCGTCCGGTGACCGCGACGTGCTCGCCGAGACGGTTCAAGACCTCAAATCGACGCTCGAACGCAAGGGCGCCGAGTGTAAGGGCCCGCACGCCGCCCCGGCCGAGTCCGTTCGCGTCCCGCTTTATAAACGGCTCCGAGCGGGCGACGAGTTCTCGCCGTGGACCTACGACGTTTATAAGCGCCGCATGGAGATCCACGGCGCGGACGACATCGCTCGCGAGGTCGTCGCGCGCGACTTCCCCGACTCGATCCACGTCGAGGTCGAAGTCGACCAGAAGAAGCCGCTCGGCCACCGACGCGACTGACGAGGGTCGGCGCCGCTTCGGACCCGTCCCCGCTCCGGACCCGCCCCCACTCCGGACCCGTCCTCGCTGCACTCGACGGTTCCCGACACGCGATCGTTTAAGCCCGGTCGCGGCCATCCAGTTCCATGAGCGTTCTCGACGACGGCTACCGCACGTTTCGCCGCGACCTACACCGCCACCCGGAGCCCGCGTGGTGCGAGTTCTACACGACCGCACAGATCGTCGCCGCGCTCCGCGAGCGCGACCTCACCGACCTCCACGTCGGCCCCGACGCCCTCGCGACCGAGGACCGACTGAATGTCCCGGACGACGAGACGCTCGCCGAGTGGGAGCAGCGAGCGCGCGACGCGGGCGCCGACCCGGACGTCGTCGACGCGCTCTCCGGCGGATTCACGGGCTGTGTCGCCGTCGCCGAGCGCGGCCCCGGCCCCGTGATCGGCCTCCGAGTCGACATCGACGCGCTCCCCGTCACCGAGTCGGACGCGGACGACCACGCGCCGGCGGCCGACGGATTCCGCTCGGAGCGTGACGGCTACATGCACGCCTGCGGCCACGACGCGCACGCGACGATGGGACTCGGGGCCCTCGACGCGGTGTTAGCGTCCGACTTCTCCGGCACGCTCAAGGTGTTCTTCCAGCCCGGCGAAGAGCAGGTCGCGGGCGGCAAGCCGATGGCCGAGTCCGGCCACCTCGACGACGTGGACTACCTGTACGCGGTCCACGTCGGCTTAGACCACCCGTCGGGCGAGGTCGTCTGCGGCGTCGACGGGTTCCTCGCCGTGCGGCACTTCCTCGCGGAGTTCACCGGAGCGCCGGCACACGCGGGCGCGAGACCGGAGGACGGCCGCAACGCGGTACAGGCGATGGCCGCGGCCGTCCAGAACCTCTACGCGATTCCCCGCCACGCCGACGGGCCGACCCGCGTGAACGCCGGGCTCGTCGGCGGCGGCACGGCGACGAACGTCATCCCCGAGGAGTCGTACATCGAGGGCGAACTCCGCGGGGCGACGACGGCGCTCGCCGACTACATGTCCGACCACGCCGACCGGATCTTGGAGTCGGCCGCCGCGATGCACGACTGCGAGGTCGACATCGCGACGAAAGGAGAGGCGCCGAGCGCGACCAGCGACGCCGCGCTCGCGGGGATCGTCGGCGACGTCGCCGGCGGGGTCGACGGGGTCACGGAGATCGTCGACCGCGACGACCTCGGCGGCTCGGAAGACGCTACCTACCTGATGCGGTCGGTCCAGCGACGCGGCGGGCTCGCCTGCTACGTCGGCGTCGGCACCGACCATCCCGGCGGCCACCACACGAGCACGTTCGACGTGGTCGAGCCCGACATCGCGGTCGGCATCGACGTGCTGGCGGGCGCGATTCGGCGCGTGGCGGAGACTCAGCCGTAAGCGGAGAGCGGTTTATAAGTAACCGGGGGCCGAGCCGAACTCCCGGCTCAGTACTTCGCGTCCGCGCCGGTCGTCTCGTAGATGCGGTCCATGATCGCGTCGCGCTCGCCCGTCCAGTTCGCCATCGCGGCCGGGCTCGTCGGGTACGCGTCGTAGTGGTCGATCAGTTCGTCCGCGAGCGACTTCGTCTGGTAGAAGTTCCGGATCGTCCCCCAGTAGCCGAAGCTCTTGACCGCCGCCTTCAGCTTGAGGCCGAACGACATCGAGGTCGACCCCTCGTACAGCGCCTCCGCGAGCTTCTCGCCCGGCAGCGACGCGAGCAGGCCCATCAGGTCGTCGACGTCCACCGCGGTCGCGAGGACGTTGTACACGTCGAGGCCGGCGTACCGACCGCCGAAGTGGTCCATCACGCGGGTGTTGTACCGCCAGAGGTTCTCCTCGCTCACGTCGCCGTCAGAGACGGCCTTTACCGCCTGCTCGCCGGCGTACTTGCCCGCGTACGCCGCGCCGGCGATCCCCCCGCCGGTCGTCGGGTTGACGTGGCCCGCCGCGTCGCCGACCGCCATGTACCCCGGCGCGACCGCCGAGTCGTACGGGCGGCGGGTCGGGAGCGCGGCGCCGAGTTTGTCTTTGACCTCCGCGCCCTCGAACTCGGGGCGGTTCCTGAGGTCGCGTTTCAGCGCCTCGACGAGCTGCATCGGCTCCTCGTTCATCTGGAAGCCGAGCCCGACGTTGATCTCGGTCGCGGTCCGCGGGAAGTACCAGAGATAGCCCGCGGCGCGGTCGGTGGCTTTGAACACTAAGGCGTCGTCCCACTCGACCGGCTCGGGGACTTCGACTATCTCGCGGTACGCCGAACAGAACTGCGAGTAGCGGACGTTGGTGTCGAACGTCGTCCCGCCGAAGTCGGCTTTGTCCTGTAACAGCGACAGCGACCCGGCCCCGTCGATGACGAGGTCGGCCTCGTACGTGACGGCGTCGCCCTTCCGGGTGGCGCGCAGCCCGGTGACCCGTCCGTCGTCGGCCTGGGTCACGTCGTTGATCACGGTGTCGTAGTGGAAGTCGACGCCGGCGTCTTCCGCGCCCGAGATGACCTGCCGGCCGTACTCCCACCGATCGATGACGGCGAGTTCGCCGGGGACCGGGATTTCGAGGATCGTGTCTTCCTGCGGGATCTCGAAGCGGCCGTGGTCGACGCCGGTGTTGGTGAAGGCCGGCTCCAGTCGCTCCTTCGGGATCGCTTCCGGGAACGCGTCCGCGCCCTTCAGGGCGTCACCGCAGGCGATGTGCCCTGCCTCCTCGGCGTCTTTTCGCTCGACGATGACGACGTCGAGCCCCTCGTTCGCAATCGTCGCAGCCGCGTAACAGCCGGCGGTGCCGGCGCCCGCCACGACGACGTCGTACTCGTCGATGCTCATACCACGTGGCTGGTCGCTCCGGTGGCAAAACTCTTTGTTCCCATTTTGGTCGCCTGTCGGACGACGAGAACCACGGCGGCCCCGGAAAAAGCGGCGGACGAGGGGTGGCCGGGAGGCGGCTACTCTTCGGTGTCGTAGTGCTCGCCGGCCGCCTCCGGAAGCCGGGTCCGACCGACCAGCGCTAAGACGAGAATCACCACGACGAACGGCGTGATCCGGATGAGCTGTCGAGGGATTCCGATCCCCTGCAGCTGCAGGACCGTCTGTACCGCGTCGAGGCCCGCGAACAGCATCGTCGAGAGGAACGCCCCGATGGGGTTGTAGTTCCCGAACAGGTACGCGACGATGGCGATGAACCCTTTTCCGTTGACCATCGTCGGCCCGTTCCCGGTGAACTGCCCGAGGTCGAGCGACAGCGCCGCACCACCCATCCCGGCGAGGACCCCCGATATCAATACCGCCGCGTACCGGACTTGGGTGACGCTCACGCCGGCGGTGTCGAGCGCCTTCGGGTTCTCACCGCTGGCGCGGATCCACCGACCGAACGCCGTCCGCTCGAAGACGTACCACGAGCAGAAGACGGCGGCAAACAGCAGGTACACCGACGGCGACGCCGAGAAGAGCGCGCCGAAGAACGGGAGGTCGGCGAGCACCGGCACCGTGATCGATCCCGTCGTCGGGACGGTCGGCGTGTTCGGGCTGCTGTAGATGACCTGCGAGGCGAACGGGGCGAGCCCGAGCGCGATGAGCCAGACGGCGAGGCCGGCGATGATCTGGTCCGCGCGGAACTTGATCGTCACGACGGCGAACACCCCCGCGAGCAGCGTGCTCGCGATGACCCCGCCGACGAAGCCGAGCCAGACGCCCCCGGTGACTTCCGTGACGTAGACGGCGCCGAACGCCGAGATGATCAGGAGCCCCTCCAGCCCGATGTTGATCACGCCCGACTTCTCGGCGAAGATACCGCCGAGGGCGGCGAACGCGATGGGCACCGAGAGCCGCAGGGCCGACGCGAGCGTGTTCTCGCTCGTGAGGACGCTCGCGAGCGTCCCGGCGAGCGTGTTCGGGAACAGCGCTCCGGCGACCAACAGCGCGAGCACGGCGGCGACCGTCGCCCCCGCGAAGAGCGCGCGCGACGAGTATCGCTCGAAGAACCCGTCGTCCGCGAGGTCGTCGTCGGCCCCGGTCGGCTCGGTGGCGTCACTCATCGGCGCCACCTCCGTTCTCGGTGACCGTCCCGCCGTCGGTCGCGACCGCCTCCGGCTTCGACCCGGCGCCCGGCAGCCCCTTCGCGAGCAGCCGGAAGAACTCCGGCATCGCCACGAACAGGATGATCAGCCCGCGGAGGACCCCGACGAGCTGCGGCGGGACGTCGGTCGCGAACTGCACGACCGTCGTCCCGCTTTTTAAGACGCCGAAAAGCAGCGCGGCGACCCCGACCCCGAGCGGGTTGTTGCCGGCGAGAATCGAGACCGTGATCCCGTCGAAGCCGTACGCCGGGATCCCTGTCTGGAACGTGCCGAGCACCATCATCACGTACATCGCGCCGGCGATGCCACCGAGCGCGCCAGAGAGCGTCAGGCTCGCCACGATGGTGCGTTTCGCGTCGACGCCGCCGTACTCGGCCGCCTCGGGCTGGACGCCGCTCGTGCGCACGTCGTAGCCGAACGCCGTGTGTTCGAGGACGTAGTACAGCGCGGCGATGGCGATGAGCCCGAACGCCAGCGCGACGAGCGAGAAGTTCTGTCGCGCGCCGAAGAGCACGGCCGGGAACTGCGCGAAGTCAGCGAGCGGGACGGTCTGGTTCGCGGCGCTGTCGGGGTCTTTGAACACCCCGCTGACGAGGTACAGCGCGACGCCCGTCGCGATGAAGTTGAGCATGATCGTCGTGATCACCTCGTTGGCGTCGGCGTACGCCTTCAACACGCCCGGCACCGCGCCGTACAGCCCGCCGAACGTGGCGCCGACGAGGATGCCGAAGGGGATCAACACGACGGTGCCGACGACGCCCGAGACGAACGCCGACGCCCAGAGGACGCCGAGCGCGGTCGCCAGCGCGCCGACGACCATCTGGCCCTGCGTCCCGATGTTGAAGATGCCGGCGCGGAACGCGAGCGCGACCGACAGTCCGGTGAACACCAGCAGCGTCGTCTCTCTGAGCGTGACCGCGAACTGGCCGTCAGGCGACCAGCCGCCGCTGAACGGGTCCCCGAGCGCACCGAGGAACAGCCGGTCGAAGACGACGACGGGGTCGTAACAGAATCCGGTGCCGAAGTAGTACACCGCCTCACTGGGCGAACAGGTCGTCATGCGCCCGGCGACGAGGACCAGCACGGCCCCGATGAGGACCGAGAGGACGAGCGCCGCGGAACTGATGAGAATTCGCTCGGTCGCTGACGCGTCGACGAGGCGAGCGAGGGCGTCGCGCGCACGGTCGGCGACGCTCACGCCTGCTCACCGTCCGGAAGGTCGCCCTCGGCGGGCGAGGGGGCGCCCGAGTGGTCGGTCGGTGGATCGGCCGGAGCGCCGTCGCCCGAATCCGGCTGTTCGCCGGCCATCAGCAGGCCGAGTTCCTCTTCGGTCGTCTCGTCGGGGTCGACGACGTCGACGAACTCGCCCTCGTACGCGACGGCGAGTCGGTCGGAGAGCCCCTGGACCTCCTCGAGTTTCGAGGAGACGAGCAGGATCGCGACGCCCTGTTTGCGGAGTTCGAGCAGTCGCTCGTGGATGAACTCGATAGAGCCCACGTCGACGCCGCGGGTCGGGTGCGACGCGACGACGAGTTCGGGGTCGCGTTCGAACTCCCGTCCCACGATGAACTTCTGCTGGTTCCCGCCCGAAAGGGAGTGAGCGTCGGCGTTCGCGTCCGGCGGGCGCACGTCGTACTCGTCGATGATCGCCTCGGCGTGGTCCCGCGTGGCCGCCCAGTCGATGCGGCCGCTGGAGGCGAGTTCGGCGCCGTGTTGGCTCCCCAAGAGCCCGTTCTCGACGAGGTCGAACTCCATCACCAACCCGCGCTCCTGGCGGTCCTCGGGGATGTACGCCATGCCGTCCTCGATGCGCTGTCGCCGCGACGCGGTGGTGACGTCCTCGCCGAGGAAGCGTATCTCGCCGGCATCGGCCTCCTGGAGCCCGGTTATCGCCTCGATGAGCTCTGACTGGCCGTTCCCGTCGACGCCCGCGATGCCGAACACCTCGCCGGCGCGGACATCGAACGAGACGCGGTCGACCGCCCGGACGCCGCGGTCGTCCTCGACGACCACGTCCGAGACTGAGGCGACCACGTCGCCGGTCTCTGCGGCCCCGTGGTCGACGTCCAAGAGGACCTCGCGGCCGACCATCAGTTCGGCCAACTCCTCTTGGCTCGTCGCGTCGGCGTCGACGGCCCCGACCTTCTTGCCGTCTCGGAGGACGGTGATCTCGTCGGCCGACCGCATCGCCTCGCCGAGCTTGTGGGTGATGAAGATGATCGTCTTTCCCTGTGCGGTGAGCTCTTCGAGCACGTCGAACAGCTCCTCGACTTCCTGAGGCGTCAAGACGGCCGTCGGCTCGTCTAAGATGAGCGTGTCGGCGCCGCGGTACAGCGCCTTCAGGATCTCGACGCGCTGTTGTTCGCCGACCGAGATGTCTTCGACGCGGGCGTCGGGGTCGACGTTGAACCCGTAGCGGTCGGCCAGATCGACGACGGCCTCGCGCGCGGCGTCCCGGTCGACCGCGAGACCGCCCCACTTCCGCGGCTCGCTGCCGAGGGTGATGTTCTCGGTGACGGTCATCGGGTCGACGAGCATGAAGTGCTGGTGGATCATCCCGATCCCGGCGTCGATCGCGTCTCGCGGCGAGCGGAACGACCGCGGCTCGCCATCGAGCCGAACCTGCCCCGACGTCGGTTCGTAGAGCCCGTAGAGCACGTTCATCAGCGTCGTCTTGCCGGCGCCGTTCTCGCCGAGGAGCGCGTGGACGGTGCCCCGCTCGACTTCGAGATCGACGTCGTCGTTTGCCACGACTCCGGGAAACCGCTTTGTGATCCCGTCGAGGTGGACGGCTGTGGCCATTGGTCTATTACCTTCTGGTAGAAGCGTGATTGAATATGTTTGGATACGCGGTTCCGGTCGATTCGGAACGGGAATCCGTCCGATCGACCGCGAACGGCGGTTTGGTCGGTCGGCCGCGAACGGCGGTTTGGTCGGTCGGCCGCGAACGGCGATCCGGTCGATCGATCCGAAAACGACGACCGCCCGAGGCTTAGACCTGGGAGGGAACGTCGATGTTGCCGGCGATGATCTCGTCGCGCGCGGTCGCCACCTGGTCGCGGACGTCCTGCGGGAGCTCCGAGCCGAGCTGGTCGCCGAAGACGAGCTCGACACCGTTGCTCTCGAGGCCCAGCGCGATGTTCTCGCCGGCGGGGAACTCGCCGTCGACGGTGGCGTCGATCGCGTTGAACACCGCGGTGTCGACGCGTTTGACCATGCTCGCGAGGATCACGTCGGCGTAGTCGGGACGCGTGACGGACTGGTCGCGGTCGACGCCGATGGCGAACTTGTTCTGTTCCTGCGCGGCCTGGAACACGCCCGTGCCGGTGTTACCCGCGGCGTGGTAGACGATGTCGGCGCCGCTGTTGTACATCGCGTTGGCGGCCTCGCGTCCGCCGGCGGGGTCGTTGAAATCGCCGACGTAGTTGACGCTGACGTCCACGTCGCCGTCGCCGGCAGCGACACCGGCCTCGAAGCCGGCCTGGAACTTCTGGATCAGGCCGGACTCGACGCCGCCGACGAACCCGACGTTCGTGGTGTCGCCCGCGGTCGACCCGCCGCCGGCCGAGAAGTCGCGCGTCGAGAGCAGACTCGCCATCAGGCCGCCGAGGTACGAGCCCTCGTGCTCCTGGAAGACGTAGCTCGCGACGTTGTCGGACTGGACGACCGAGTCGACGATCATGAAGTCCTGGTCGGGGTAGGAGCTCGCCGTCTCCGAGAGGGAGTCGGCCTGGAGGAAGCCGATACAGCACACCAGGTCGTAGTTCGGGTCGCTCGACTCCGCGAACTGCTGCTGGAAGGTGCTGAACTGCGCGACCTCGTCGGGCTGGGACTCCCGGAAGGAAATCCCGAGCTCCTCTTCGGCCTGCAGCGCTCCCTGCTGTGCCTGGTCGTTGAACGAGCCGTCGCCGAGGCCGCCCGTCGCGTAGACCATCCCGATGTTCGCCGCCGCGCTGCTCCCGCCGTCGGAGCCGTCAGACCCGTCCGAGCCATCGGAGCCGTCGGACCCGTCCGAACCGTCGGATCCGTCGGACCCGTCGGAGCCGTCAGACCCGTCCGAACCGTCGCCCGGACCGCCGCTACAGCCGGCGAGGCCGATGAGGCCCGCCGCGCTCGCCGCCTTGATGAACCGCCGCCGATCGAAGTCGGATGCCATGTCACCTACAACGGGGAGGGTGCGCGGCATAAATTCGTCGCTCTCCTCGTCTCGATAATTGCACGTTCGCGTGATACTGCGGAAAAATTGCCGGTTGTTAGCCGGAATCGGCGGAGTTCTATCCCACGTTCATGCTGTGTCAGGATCGATTCGGCTATTCCTCATCGGTGGCCGCCGCCACCGCGTCCGCCACGACGGTTTCGACGTCCGCGACCAGGTCGTCGACCGCGTCGCTCTCGGCGTACACCCGGACGTACGGCTCCGTACCGGAGGGGCGGACGAGCGTCCACGAGGCGTCCGGGAACTCCAGCCGAACCCCGTGGTCGGTGTCGACGGCCGCGTCGGCGAAGGCGTCGGGCAGCGTCGTCGTCAGTCGCTCCATCGCGCCGGCCTTCGCCTCGTCCGGGCAGTCGACGCTCACCTTCCGGTATGGGCGCTCCGTGATCGGGTCACGGAGGTCGTCGAGGCTCGACTCCGCGGTGAGTCGGGAAATGACGGCGGCGGAGGCGACCCCGTCGATCCACTCGCCGAAGCCGACGTGGATGTGTTTCCACGGCTCTGCGGCGAAGACGACGCGGGTGTCCGCGCCCGGGTCGGCGTCCGCCCGCACCGTCGCGATCCCTTCGTGCAGCGCGCCGAGACGGACGCGCTCGACGCGCCCGCCGGCCTGGCGAACGCGCTCGTCGATCCGCCCCGACGCGTTCGGGGTCGTCACGACGACCGGGTCCGCGGCGTCGCTCTCGCGCGTGTACCGCTCGGCGAGCAGCGCGAGGACGGTGTCCTCGTGGACCACCTCACCGTCGGCGTCGACGATCACGATGCGGTCCGAGTCGCCGTCGTGACCGATTCCGAACGCGAACCCCTCGGCGTCGCCGTCTGCAGGTCGCCCCGGCTCCGCGACGCCCTCGTTGGCGTCGGCGATGAACGCGCGGAGGTCGCGGAGCGTCTCGGGGGTGGGTTTGCTCCCGCGACCGGGGAAGTGCCCGTCGACGTTCCCGTTGAGCGTGACGACGTCGGCGCCGAGTTCGCGCAGGACGGTCGGCGTCGCGGGCGCGGACATCCCGTTGCCGCAGTCGACCGCGATCCGGATGCCGTCGAGGTCGGCGCCGAACCCCTCGGCGTACGTCCGGACCGCGTCGAGGTAGTCGTCGAGCGTGTCGACGTTCTCGGACTCGGTCCACGCGTCCCACGCCGCCGGCGGCTCGTCGTTTGCGACACGTTCTTCCACGGCCCGCTCCGCCTCGCGGTCGAACTCGCTGCCGTCCCGGAACAGTTTGATCCCGTTGTCGGTCGGGGGGTTGTGCGAGGCGGTGAGCATCACGCCGTATCGGTCCTGCGAGGCGTACGCCAACGCCGGGGTGGGGAGCCGCCCGGCGCGGAGCACGCGGAGGCCGCCGGACGCAAGGCCGGCCTCCATCGCGGCCGCGATGGCGGGGCCCGTCACGCGCCCGTCGCGGGCGAGCACGATTTCGGGGGTCGCTGCCGCTTCAGTCGCCCGTACCTCGGCCGCGACCGCGCGGCCGACGGCCAGCGCGAGTTCCGGCGTCACTCGCGTCTCGGCGCTCCCGCGGATGCCCGCGGTTCCGAACAAGTCCATACCTCCCGTGTCGGTCGGCGTTCGTTAGAAGTCGTCGGTTGCGGCCGCCGGCGACGCCCCGCCGCGAGGCGACCGGTTCCCCCACACCATTTATAAGCACGCCGGACGCAGCCTCCACGCATGAGCGACCGAACGCGAGCACACGTGTACGTCTCCGGCCGCGTGCAGGGCGTCTACTACCGCGCGACGACCCGCGACACGGCCCAGGAGACGGGCGTCGACGGGTGGGTGCGCAACCTCGACGACGGGCGCGTCGAGGCCGTCTTCGAGGGGCCGGAGAGCGCCGTCGAGGAGATGGTCGCGTGGTGCGAGACGGGGAGCCGCGCCGCCTCGGTCGGCGCGGTGGACGCGACGTACGAGGAGCCGGAGGGGCTCGACGGCTTCGAGGTCCGGTGGTAACTGAAGCGTCAGCCACCCGATCCGCTCTTAAGGATAGGTGTCGAGGCGGGCAACTCGCCGACTCGCTTTTATAAACGGCGGTCGCGACGCCCCTGAGTCGGTCACTCGACGCGGTTCCGCAGTTCCGCGTCCGCGTCGAGTCGGTCGACGTTCTCCGCGAGGATGTCGGCGACGCGGTCGTAGTACTCGGGCGTGTGGCCCGCGTTGTGCGGGGTGATGGTGACGTTACCGAGCCCCCACAGCGGGTGGTCTTCGGGGAGCGGTTCGGGGTCGGTCACGTCGAGCGCGGCGCCGCCGAGCCGGCTCTTCTGTAACGCGGCGACGAGCGCGTCGGTGTCGACGACCGCCCCGCGAGCGATATTTATCAGTACCGCGTTGGCCCGCATCGTCCGGAGCGCGTCGGCGTCGACGAGCCCCCGCGTCGTCTCGGTGAGCGGGCAGGCGAGAACGACGAACTCCGCTTCCGCAATCGCCTCGTGGAACGCGTCGAACCCGTACACCTCGTCCGTGGGACCCTCCTTTTCAGGGGAGTACCGGACGCCGACCGTCTTCACGCCGAACGGCTCCAATCGGTCGACGACCGCCGACCCGATCGCTCCGAGTCCGACGACGGCGACCGTCGAGCCGTACACCTCTCTCGTCTCGTAGCTTCGCCACTCGCGTCGGGCCTGCTGGCGCTGCGCCTGCGGCCACCCGTGGGCGTGCGTGATCATCGATCCGACGACGTGTTCGGCGATGGTCGGCCCGTGGACCCCCGACGCGTTCGTCACGGCGACACACCGGTCCGCGAGCGCTTCGCGGGGGAGGTGGCCGGTGCCGGCGAACACGCACGCGAAGAGCTTCAGGTTCTCGGCGGCGGCGAGTTGCGACTCGTCGATGTGGAGGCCGACCGCGACCCGCGCGGTGGACAGCAGTTCGCGTTCTTCTGCCGGCGTCCGCGCCAGCGCGACGGACCGGTCGGGGAGTCGCTCGCGGATCGCCGCGGCCAGCTCGCTCGCGTCCGCGCCGTGGATCGTCTGTCGCAACACGGCGACGTCTGGGTCGCTCATGGCCGGGCAACTCGCCGCGACGGATAAAAGCGTAGCCGTCTGTCCGCCCGCAGCGCCGAAGTCGTCGCGCCGGACTCTCAGTCGAGCGCCGCGTCGAACGCGCGCTGGAGGTCCGCCTTCATATCGTCGACGTGTTCGATCCCCACCGACACGCGGATGAGTCCGTCCGTGAGCCCGGCCGCGAGTCGCTCCTCGCGCGGAATCGCGGCGTGCGTCATCGCCGCCGGCTGCTCGATCAGGCTCTCGACGCCGCCGAGCGACTCCGCGAGCGTGAACACGTCCGTCTCGCTGACGACCGTCGACGCCTGGTCGAGGGTGCCGTCGAACTCGAACGAGAGCATGCCGCCGAACCCGTCCATCTGCTCGGCCGCGAGGTCGTGGTCGGGGTGGCTCTCCAGTCCGGGGTAGTACACGCGGCTCACGTCGTCGTGGTCTTCCAGCCACTCGGCCAGCTCCATCGCGTTCTCGCAGTGGCGGTCCATGCGAACGGGGAGCGTCTTCGTCCCGCGTAAGACGAGGAAGGCGTCGAAGGGGCCGGGCGTCGCGCCCACCGAGTTCTGGTAGAAGCCGATCCGTTCGTCGAGATCCGCGTCGTCGACGATCAGCGCGCCGCCGATGGTGTCGGAGTGGCCGCCGAGGTACTTCGTCAGCGACTGCGAGACGATGTCGGCGCCGTGTTCGAGCGGGCGCTGGAGGTACGGGGTCGCGAACGTGTTGTCGACCGCACAGAGCGCGTCGTTCGCGTGCGCGATGTCGGCGAGCGCGCCGATGTCGTTGACGTTCATCAGGGGGTTCGTCGGCGTCTCGACCCAGAGGAGGGCCGTCTCCGCGCGCATCGCGTCCCGGACCGCGTCGTGGTCGGTCGTGTCGACGAAACTGGTGTCGATGTCGTACTGCTCGTACACCTGCGTGAGAATTCGATGGGTCCCCCCGTACACGTCGTCGCCGGCGACGACGTGATCGCCGGCCTCCAAGAGGTTTAAGACGGTGTTTATCGCGCCCATTCCCGACGAGAAGCAGCGCGCGTGGCTCCCCGACTCCAGGGAGGCGAGGTTCGCTTCGAGGTCGCTACGGGTCGGGTTCCCCGTTCGGCTGTACTCGTAGCCGCGGTGGTCGCCCGGCCCGTCCTGTTTGTACGTGGAGTTCGCGTGGATGGGCGTCATCAGCGCGCCGGTCTCCGGATCCGGCGCCTGTCCGGCGTGGATCGCGCGGGTTTCGAACCGCCGGTCGTCGTCGCCCTCGGTGGACTCGTCGTCCGTCTCGGTCGCGGGGTGCTCGCTCATACCGGGTCGTCGTCGTCGAGAGAAGTGATTCTTCCCCTTCTCGGGCGAGCGGAGAGACGGGGAGTCCAGCCGGTAGCGGCGTGGGACTGAGAGAAGTGCTCGGTCAGGGATTTGAACCCTGGTCGTCGGCTGTCTTCCAAACCGGCGCGCCGATGCGCCGCGTCTGCCGAAAGGCCAACATGATTGGCCGGACTACACCAACCGAGCGCAAATCAGGATAGTGGAGCATCCAATTTAACTCTTCTCAAGTCGCGGCACCGTGAGAGCCGTCGCCAGGGTCGCGTCTCCCGGTTCGGTCGCGTCGGTAGCGCGCGGTTGAACAGTTAACGTCCGGGTTGATAGGGCACCGCGTCCCCTGTTGTGTATGCACAGTGTGACACGGGACGGCGTTTCCATCGAGTACGCCGTCGACGGACCGGGAGACGGGCCGACGGTGCTGCTCTTGGAGGGGTTGGGGTACGGCCGCTGGATGTGGCGGTGGCTGACCGACGCCCTCGCGGACGAGTACGAGGTGATCCGCCCGGACAACCGCGGCACCGGCGGCTCCGACGTGCCCGAGGGGCCGTACACCGTCCCGGAGATGGCCGCCGATGCGCGGGCGGTCCTCGACGACCACGGCGCCGACCGCGTCCACGTTTGCGGCGCCTCGATGGGCGGGATGATCGCGCAGGAGCTCGCCGTCGCTGACGACCGCGTCGCCTCGCTCGCCCTGCTCTGTACCTCGCCCGGCGGCGACGACGCGGTGGAGACGCCGGCGGCGGTACAGGAACACATCTTCTCGGTGCCGGACGAGTACGGGCCGCGCGAGCGGATCCGCTATCTGATGGAGCCGGCCGTCTCCGACGACTTGTACGAGCGCGAGCCCGACCTCGTCGACCGAATCGTCGACTGGCGGCTCGCGGGCGACGCGACGCCGGCCGGTCGGGAGGCTCAGGCCGCCGCCGTGGCCGCGTTCGACGCGACCGACCAGCTTGACGAAATCGACGTGCCGACGCTGATTCTCCACGGGACCGACGACCGGGTCCTGCCGGTCGCGAACGCCGACCTGCTCGCCGACTACCTCCCGCACGCGACAGTCGAGCGAGTCGACGGCGGACCGCACCTCTTTTTCATCGAGCGACGCGACGCGGTCAACCCTCGAATCCGGTCGTTCCTCGACGAGGTGGCCTGAGATGGTCGGGAACGATCCGCGGGCGACACACGAAGGGAGCGACGGAGCCGGGGAGACCACCGACACCAGACCGCATCCGCACGGTGACCGCGGGTACGACTGGGTGGGATCGCTCTCGGCGCGCCGCGCCCGCCTCTCGCCGGACCGCGTGGCGGTCACGGACACCGCGGCCGGCGAGGAGTACACCTACGCCGACCTCGACGAGCGCGCCAACCGCACCGCCCGGCTCCTCCGCGAGGTCGGCGTCTCGAAGGGAGACCGGGTCGCGGTCGTCTCCCGGAACCGCGTGGAGCTCGTCGACCTGTTCTTCGCGACCGGGAAGGTCGGCGCGGTGCTGGCGCCGCTGTCGCACCGACTCGCCGAGCGCGAACTGGCGGCCGTCTTGGGCGACGTCGACCCCGCGCTCCTGCTGGTCGAGACGCCCTTCGAGGGGGACGTGGTCGACGCCTTAGAGCGCGCCGACGCGGAGCCGCCGGTCCGAGCGATCCCCACCGGCGCGGACAACGCGTGGCGCCCCTACACCGACGACCTTCCCGACGACGGGTCGCCGGTCGAGACGGCCGACGTGTCGCTCGCGGACCCTCGCCTGTTCCTCCACACCGGCGGGTCGACCGGGACGCCGAAGGAGACGGTGATCAGCCACGGCGCGGTCCACTGGAACGCCTTCAACACCATCACGGCGTGGGGGCTCCGCGAGGACGACGTGACGCCGATGGTGTTCCCGATGTTCCACACCGGCGGCTGGAACGTCCTCACGGTCCCGTTCTTCCAGATGGGCGCGCGCATCCTCCTGAGCCCGGAGGTCGACCCCGGCCGCGTCCTCGCCGACGTGGAACGCGAGGGCGCGACGACGCTCGTGGCGGTCCCGGCCGTCCTCCGGATGATGGCGCGCCACGACGACTGGGCGACGACGGACCTCTCGACGCTCCGCTTCGTCAAGAGCGGCGGCGGCCCCTGCCGCGAGAGCGTGATCGACGCGTGGCGTAACCGTGGCGTCGAGATATCGCAAGGGTACGGGCTCACCGAGTGCGGGCCGAACAACTTCGCGATGCCGGACGGCTTCCCGCCGGAGAAGACCAAAAGCGTCGGCGTGCCCGCCGTCGCGGTCGACGCGCGCGTCGTCGACGAGGACGGCCCGGTTCCGGACGGGATCGTCGGCGAACTCGAACTCGCCGGCCCGGCGGCCGCGGACGGCTACTGGAACGCCCCGGCGGAGACCGCGGAGACGTTCGGCGACTGGGTGTCGACGGGCGACCTGGCCCGCGTCGACGCGGACGGCTACTACCACATCGAGGGCCGGAAGAAGAACATGTTCGTCTCCGGCGGCGAGAACGTGTATCCGCCCCGCGTCGAGGACGCGCTCACGGATCACTCTCGAATCGAGGAGGCCGTGGTTATCGGCGTGCCGAGCACGGAGTGGGGCACCGTCGGTAAAGCCGTCCTCGTGGGCGACGAGTCGCTGACGCTCGACGACGTTCGCTCCCATCTCGCCTCCCGCGTCGCGCGGTTCGCGATCCCCAAGTCGCTCGCGTTCGTCGACGAGATGCCCACCGCCGGCCCCTCGAAGATCGACCGGACGGCCGTCGAGGAGCGCTTCGGCGAGTGAGTATTTAAGGAACAACCATTATGTATGTCGGGCGCAATTTCAGCCCATGATTGACGTCACGATGGACATGGAGCAGTTCGACTGCCCGTTCATCGACACCTCCGCCGACCACGACGTCAGCTTCTCCGCGATGCACTGGCAGCTCGACACGGCCGCAGAGCAGCTCGAAACGCGGCTCCTCGTCGAGTCGCCGGACCGCTACGAGTTGGGCGAGGGGCTGTCGATGCTCCGCGACCACGACAACATGGCGGAGTACCGACTGTTCTCGAAGCAGGACGGGACCGCGATCATCCGGACCGTCATCGAGGAGACCAACGCGATGTCGACGATCACCGACCACGGCGGCTACATCACCGGCCCGTTCCGGATCGCGGACGGCTCCGAGCAGTGGCAGGTCGGCTTCGACGACGAGTCGACGACGGAGGCGGCGCTCCACGACTTAGCGAAGGGCAACGAGTTCGTCGTCGAGGACCGCTCGCGGCTGTCGATGGAGTCACTCTTTGACACCATGCGCAACGCCAACGCCGCGTCGACGATGCTCGACGCGTGTCGCGATCTGACCGACGTCGAGCGCGACACGATAGAGACGGCCGCCGACGCCGGGTACTTCGAGTCGCCGCGCGAGGCGACGCTGTCGACGCTCGCCGACGAGTTCGACGTCTCGACGGCGGCCGTCTCGAAGAACATGCGCCGCGGCGAAAAGAAACTGCTCCGCAGCGTCGTGCAGGCGCTCGAACGGATGAACTGAGCCGGACGCACGCGACCCGACCGGCGCCGAATCCTCGGTGGTTGTTAACATCTTAACTCGCCCCCTTTTGTCGGTGGGTCGTGTCGTTCGTAGGTATGCGAGACGCAACCACACGACGATCGTATCTGCGAGGAACTGGCGCCGCGGTCGGAGGGGCCGGCCTGGCCGGACTCGCCGGCTGCTCGGGCAACGGTGGGGACGGCGGCGACGGGAGCGGCGGGAGCGGCGGGAGCGGCGGGAGCGGCGGCGGAAGCGACGGCACCGACGGAAGCGACGGTGGCGGCGACCTCGCCGGTGAGACGATCCGAATCGGGGCGCTGCAGCCGACCTCCGGCGACCTGAAGTACTACGGCCAGATCAGCCTGCAGGGGTTCTACTCCGGGCTGGCGTACAAACACGACCTCGATCCGATCGAGGACGCGACGCCGGGGACGTACACGGTCGACCCCGACGGCGGCCCGACCTACGAGATCATCGTCGAGGACACCGGGTTCAGCCCCGACACGGCCCAGAGCGTCGCGACCGACCTCGTCTTAGAGGAGGACATCGACATCCTGTTCGGGGGTACGTCCTCGGACAGCGCGCGCCGACTCATCGACACCGTCGTCGACGAGACGGACGTGCCCTACCTGATCGGCCCCGCGGCCGACGCCGGCATCACGGTGAACGAGGAGTTCTGTCACCCGCTCGCGTTCCGCGCGAGCGAACACACCGCGATGGACGCGCGGGCGGGCGGGACGTACGTCGCCGAGAACTTCGACATCGACACGGTCGCCGTGTTCGCCTCCGACAACGCGTTCGGACAGAGCGTCGCGAGCAACTACACCGCGGTGTTGGAGGGGCAGGGAGTCGACGTGCTGGAACCGCGGTTCGTCGAGGTCGGCTACTCCGAGTTCGACGGGCTCTTCGAGCAGGCGATGTCGGACGGGGCGACGGGCGTCGTCGGCGGCTTCACGGCGTCGACGCTGCCGCAGTTCCTCACCTCGGCCATCTCCTACGACGTGCAGGTGTTCGGCGGGTTCGCGGCCCTGCTGACGACGCAGCTCATCGGCGGCACCATCGAGTCGGCGCTCGGCGAGGGGTTCACGGAACAGGACATCAAAGACGCCGGGCTCGGCCCCTTCACCAGTCGTTACCACTGGAACCAGTACGAGAACCCGATCAACGACGAGTTCCGGCAGATGCACATCGACGCGTACGGCATCGTCCCCGACCTGTTCAGCGCCGGGACCTTCACCGCCGCCTCGGCGCTCTCGCAGGCCATCTCGGAGTCCGGCTCCACGGACGGGGCCGACGTCGCCGACGCGCTGCGCGGGATGACCGTCGCCGACACGCCGAAGGGCGCGGACGGGTACACGTTCCAATCGCACAACAACCAGGCGGCCTCACAGATGACCGTCGCGTGGCCGGTCCCGACCAGCGACGAGTACGCCGACACCTGGGGCGCGCCGATCATGCCCGGAGAGCCCCTCGAACGGCTCGACGCGGAAGACGTGATGGTCCCCGAAGGGGACGCGAGCTGCTCGCTGTAATGCTGCTAGAGACCGAGGGGCTCACGAAGCGCTTCGGCGGCATCACCGCCGTCGACGGCGTCGACTTCGCGTTAGAGGCCGGCGAACTCTGCTCGATCATCGGGCCGAACGGCGCGGGGAAGACGACGTTCTTCAACCTGCTCACGGGCGTGTTAGAGCCCTCCGACGGCCGCATTCGGTTCACGCCGTCAGCCGGCGACGACACCGGGCAGGCGCGCGCCAGGACGGCTGGCGGCGACGCGGCGCTCGACATCACCGACGCCTCGCCGAACGAGACGGCGCTCGCGGGGATCCACCGCTCGTACCAGATCACGAATCTGTTCCCGACGCTGTCCGTCTTGGAGAACGTCCGCGTCGCCGCGCAGGCGGGGCGCGGGAACGACTCCTGGAAGCTGTGGCGCAACGTGAGAGACTTCGAGGACCACTACGCCGAGGCGACCGAGATACTCGAACGGATCGGGCTGGCGGCCGAGGCCGAGACGGTCACGCAGAACCTGAGCCACGGCGAGAAGCGGAGCCTCGAAATCGGCGTCGCGCTCGCCGGCGACCCCGACCTGCTCCTGCTCGACGAGCCGACGGCCGGCGTGTCGAGCGAGGGCGTCGACGAGGTCGTCGCGCTGATCGAAGACGTAGCCGCGGACCACTCGGTGATGCTCATCGAGCACAACATGGAGGTGGTGATGGACATCTCCGATCGGATCGCGGTCCTCCACCGCGGCGAACTCATCGCCGACGGGCCGCCGGAGGACGTACAGGGCGACGAGGCGGTACAGGAGGCGTACCTCGGCGGGTACGGTCGCGAGGAGTCGGCGGGCGCCGCCGGCGATGCCGGAGCGGACGGTGACGCCGCGGCCGACGGCGGTCGCCGCGTAAGCGCGGGGGGTGACGGACCGTGAGCCTGCTCGAACTCGACGGGATCCACACCTACTACGGCGAGAGCCACATCCTCCAGGGGTTGTCCCTGTCCGTCGAGAAGGGTGAGATCGTCGCGCTCGTCGGCCGAAACGGGGTCGGCAAGACGACCACGCTCCGCACCGCGCTCGGGCTGACGCCGCCCCGCGAGGGAGCGGTTCGGTTCGACGGAACGGACGTGACGGGGATGGAACCCCACGAGATCGCCGCCCGGGGGATGGGGTGGGTGCCCGAAGAGCGTCGCGTGTTCTCACACCTCACAGTCGAGGAGAACCTCCGTGTCGCCGCGCACTCGGTCGCGGACGCCGCCGGGCGGATCGCGGAGGCGTACGAGCTGTTCCCGGCGCTCGATCGGTTCAGCGACAAGGACGCCGGCGACCTGAGCGGCGGCCAACAGCAGATGCTCGCCATCGCTCGCGGGATGCTCGGCGACAACGACCTGCTGCTCGTCGACGAGCCGAGCGAGGGGCTCGCCCCGCAGATCGTCGAGGACGTGGTGGAGGCCCTTCGGGCGGCCTCCGCGGACACGACGATGGTCCTGGTCGAACAGAACTTCCGGCTGGCGATGGATCTCGCCGACCGCTTTTACCTCATCGACCACGGGGTCGTCGTCGAGGAGGGCGAGACCGCCGGCGTCACGAGCGACGACGAACGCATCCGGAGGTATCTCACCGCATGAGCCTCGACGCGTTCGCCGCCGTCCTTCCGCAAGTCGCGCCGCTTCTCGACCAGAGCGTCCTGCTGTCGACGAGCGGCGCCGTCGACAGCGCCCAGACCGCCGCGCGCGTGCTCGCGGAGGGCGTCGGGAAGGGGGCGGTGTACTTCACCATCGCCGTCGGGCTGACCCTTGTCTTCGGCCTGATGGGCGTGCTCAACTTCGCGCACGGCGCGGTCGCGATGGTCGGCGCGTACCTCGGCGGGTTGGTGCTCGTTCTCGTCGTCGGTGCGAACACCGGGACGCTCGCGACGATCCTCGTCTTCTTCGTCGCGTTGGCGGTCGTGTTCGCGGTCACCACCGCGGCCGGCAGCGCCATGGAAGTGGCGCTCATCCGGCCCATCTACGACCGCACGCCCACCTACCAGATCCTGTTGACGTTCGGCGTCTCGCTCATCATCGAGGAGATCGCCCGGATCGTCCTGACGCTCCGCGGGATCCAGCCGGACCCGCAGTGGCAGGCGCCGATGGGCACCGCGCCCGACGTGCTGCTCGGGCGGACCGAACTGCTCGGAATCGGCGTCAGGCGGCTGTACCTCTTCGAGGTCGCGATCGGCGCCGTCGTCGCGGTCGCGGTCTGGGCGTTCCTGACGAAGACGCTGTACGGCCTCTACATCCGTGCGGGAAGCGAGGACACGGAGATGGTGCAGGCGCTCGGCGTGGACGTGCGGCGGGCCTTCACCGTCGTGTTCGGCGTCGGCACCGGCCTCGCCGCGGTCGGCGGGGTGCTGCTGATGTGGGACCCGATCTGGGGGCCGAGCGTTCTGTTGAGCATCGACGTGCTGCTGTACGCGTTCGTCGTCGTCATCATCGGCGGCCTCGGGAGTTTCACCGGGACGCTCGTCGCGGCGGGCATCGTCGGGGTCACCGACTCGGTGACGACGTGGCTGTTCACCACCGGGATCGTCACCTTCCCCGGCCTCTCCGAGGTGACAATCTTCCTCCTGCTCGTGGTGATGCTCATCATCCGCCCGCAGGGGCTGTACGGCATCGAGGAGGTGGGGGGCCATTAGCGACGCGGACGCTCCCGCCGAGGCGCCTCCCGACGCCGACGCGGACCGAGCCGACGCCGAAACGGATCGTGGCGAGACCGAAACGGATCGTGGCGAGACCGAGACGGATCGTGACGAAACCGAGACGGACCGGTCTGACCGCGGCACCCCCGGTCTTCGTGGGTACCTGCGTGACCACGCCGTTCACGCCGCCGTCGTCGTCGGGTTCGTTCTGTACCCGCTCGTGTACGAGGCGCTGCTCGAGACGGGGGCCGCACCGTTCGCGGAGGCGTTCCTCCCCGCGGTCACGTTCATGGTCGTCGTGTTGTACATGGGGCTGTTCGCGATGAGTTTCGACTTCATCAGCGGCTACACCGGCTACCTCTCCTTCGGTCACGCGGCCTTCTTCGGGACCGGCGGCTACTTCGTCGTGCTCGCCGCGAACGGACAGGTTCCGGGCATCCCCGGCGGGACGCCGTTCATGTTCACCCTGCTCTTGGGCGCGGTGCTCGCCGGACTCTTAGCGCTCGTCATCGGGTCGGTCTCGTTCCGGCTCACGGGCGTCTACTTCGCGATGATCACGCTCGGGTTCGCGCAGGTGATCTACGAGCTGATTCGCTCGTGGGGCTACGTCTCGACGAACCCGACCGAGGGGGCGACGGTGAGCGGCGACGCGCTCGCGATCGGCGTCCCCTACGTCGACGCGCTGAGCCTCGACGTGGGGCGGCTCACGGGCGAGAGCGTCGAGAACCTGCTCGGGCTGGGGGTCGACCTGTCGACGACCGTCATCTCGTACTACGCGCTCGGGATCGTGGTCGTCGCCTGCTACTTCGCGATGCAGCGGATTCTCCACTCGCCGTTCGGCCGCGTGATGGTCGCGATCCGCGAAAACGAGGAACGCGCCCGCGCGGTCGGCTACCCGACGTATCGGTTCAAACTGGCCGCGTTCGCCATCAGCGGCTTCTTCGGCGCCATCGCTGGCGGCATCTTCGCGGCCTACTCGCGGTCCGTCGCGCCGGACGGGACCTTCTACTTCCTCGTCACCGCCGACGCGCTGATCACGACGATCATCGGCGGGTTCGGCACCCTCGCGGGGCCCGTGTACGGCACCCTGTTCACGCAGGGGTTAGAGGACGTCCTCTCGACGGAGAGCGGCGGCGTGGCGACGCTGATACGCGAGGGGCTCCCGGCGAGCGTCCTCGAAGCCGACCTGTTCGGGGTGAGCGTGGAGCTGTTCGTCAACACCGCGGTCGACGGGCGCGCCCCGCTGTATCTCGGGATCATCTTCGTGCTGTTCGTGTTGTTCGTCCCGAACGGCATCCTCGGGACGCTTCGCGACCGGCTCGACGGGCCGGTCGGCGAGCGGCTCCCCGAACGGCTCCGGAGGTACCGCCGATGACGGTCGGACTCACCGGACTCGGGACTTACGTCCCGCCGGACCGGATCACCGGCGCGGAGATCGCCGAGATCAGCGGGATTCCGGAGGAAGTCGTCGTCGAGAAGATGGGCGTCGCCGAGAAGCGCGTCTGCGCCCCCGACGAGGACCACGCGACCGACATGGCCGCGGCCGCGGCGCGCACGGCGCTCGCCGACGCCGACGTGGATCCGGAGGCGGTCGATCTCGTCGTGTACCACGGCTCCGAGTTCAAAGACCACGTCGTCTGGTCAGCCGCGGCCGCGATCGCCGAGGCGATCGGCGCCGAGAACGCGTACGCGACGGAGAGTTACACCCTCTGTGCGGGCGCGCCGATCGCGCTCCGGCAGGCGGCCGCCCAGCTCAGCGTCGAGCCGATAGACACCGCCCTGCTCGTCTCCGCGAGCCGCGAAGAGGACCTCGTCGACTACGGAGACGCGGACGCGTCCTTTATGTTCAACTTCGGGAGCGGCGCGAGCGCGTACGTAGTCGAGTCGGAGCCGGGCGACCGCGCCCGAGCGACCGTCCACGCCAGCGCCGCCGAGACCGACGGCTCCTTCGCGGGCGACGTGGTGATGCCCGCCGGCGGCTCGAAGCGACCGGCGAGCGACGAGACGGTTCGCGAGGGGCTCCACACGCTCACCGTTCCCGATCCGGACGGGATGAAAGAGCGGCTGGGACCCGTCTCGCTGCCGGCGTTCTGTTCGGTCGCGGACCAGGCGCTGGAGCGCTCCGGATTCGAGCGCGACGACCTCGATTTCGTCGCGCTCACGCATATGAAACGGTCGTTTCACGAACTCGTCCTCGACGAACTCGGACTCGACCCCGAGCGCGACGGCTACTACCTCGACGAGTACGGACACGTCCAGAGCGTCGATCAGGCGCTCGCCGTCGAGGAGGGGCTGGCCGACGGTCGCCTCGCCGCCGGCGACCTCGTCTGCTTCCTCGCCGCCGGCACCGGGTACACGTGGGCGGCCACCGTGCTTCGGTGGCACGGCTAACCCGCGGTCGGTAGCGAGGGCGACACGACTTTTTGCGCGCGGTGACGCGTGGGTGTATGGTCCGTTTAAAAGAGACGTACAGGCGTCTCGACCGCTGGATCCGCGGGTTCTCTCGCGGGAGTTACGCCCTCCTCGTCGGGGTCGCGGCCGGCCTCAGTTCGCTCGCGGTGAGCGCGCTCCTGGGCTCGCCGGACTGGGTGTTCGCGGTCACGATGTTCGTGACGCTGTCCGCGTTCAACTACTGGTTCGACCCGAACGGCGAGCGATCGTAGGGTCGCTCTCTCAGTGTTAGCGGGCTAAGGAGCGGCCGGTGGCGTCCTCACGCCGCGTCGTGCGGGAGCGACAGCACGGTCGCCTCGCCGTCGAGAACGCGCTCGTCGCGCGCGTCGACGAACACCTCCGTCCGCGCTCGGAGCCGGTCGCCGCCGAGGTGTTCGGTCACCTCGACCGCGGCTCGGACCGTCTCGCCGGGGCGAACCGGGTCCTCGAACGACAGGTCCTGCTGGAGATACACGATGTCCCCCGGCAGCGACGCGAGGGCGGCCGAGACGGCGGCGGCCGCGATCATCCCGTGGGCGACTCGACCGCCGAACATCGTCTCCGCGGCGTACGACTCGTCGAGGTGAATCGGGTTCTCGTCGCCGGAGAGCCCCGCGAACGCGTCGATCGTCTCCGTCGTGACCGCTACCTCGTGGGACGCCGTCTCGCCGACAGTCGCGACTGGCATACCGAACAGGTGGGTCGCCGGCGGCCTCAACCCCGAGGTTCACCCTCGAACGTCGGCGGGACCGCCGTGCGTCCTGTCTCGTGCAGATATATAGAAATATATACCCTCATTACTCCGGTATTAAATTACAGCCCATTCGACATCAACTATTCTTCTATTGCGGCCTCAGTACGGTCTAACCTCGTCTTGGGACGGCTCGTCAGGTGTATATATTTCAGCCAAGTTTATATCGGACGGGCCGTCATACTGCGATATGGAGACGCGAAAAGTGCAAGTCACCGGCGGCTCGACGTACACAGTCTCGATACCGAAGACGTGGGCGACCGACAACGGCGTCGAGGCCGGGACCGAAATCGAGTTCCACCCGGACGGTGACTCGCTTTTCCTCACGCCGCGCTCGGAGGCGGAACGGACCCGCGGGACGCTCGACGTCTCGAATCTCACGGAGCGTGCGCTCACCCGCGCGGTGACGACGATGTACGTCAGCGGCTTCGACGTGATCGAACTGGAGGGCGCCGAGATAACCACCGAACAGCGGTCCACGGTCCGCGAGTCGGTCCAGAGCCTCGTCGGCTTGGAGGTGTTAGAGGAGACCCGCGACCGCGTCGTCATCCGGGACTTACTCGACTCCTCTGAGCTGTCGATCCACAACGCGGTGACGCGGATGCGGCTCATCTCGCTGTCGATGCTCGAAGACGCCATCACCGCGCTGTCCGAGCACGACCACGACATCGCAAACGACGTTATCAGCCGCGACGACGACCTCGACCGACTCTGGCTCGTGGTCTCGCGCATCTTTCGCTCGACCCTCCGAACGCCGAAAGCGGCCGAGGAGCTCGGGCTCCCCCGCGAGGAGTGTTTCGACTACCACTCGAGCGCCCGTCAGCTGGAGCGGATCGGCGACCACGCGACCAAGATCGCTCACCTGACGCTCAACATCGACGAGCCGCTCCCCGACGACGTCGTGGAGGCGGTGAGCGAACTGCACGGTGACGCCGTGGAGGTCATCGACACCGCGATGGACGCGCTGTTCGCCGACGACAACGACGAGGCGACCCGGCTCGCGAACGACGCGCGCACCGGCGTGCGAGCGATCGACGAGCGCGTGCGAGCGATCGACGAACTGCTCCGCGACCTCGATCCGGCCCGCGCGCAGCTGCTCGGCCTGGTCGTCGACTCCGTGCTCCGGTCGGCCGATTACGGCGGCAACATCGCGGAGACGGCGCTTCAGGAAGCCGCGCCGACGCCGTAGTAGAGACGGGTCGTCGTCAGCGTCAGCGAGGGCCGCGTTACCGGGTGAGCGGGTTTTTTGAGCGTCGCCGCCGGAGTTGCTCGTATGCCAGAGATCGAACTCGGCGTGCCGAAAGGGGTCGTCGAGTCGCTGCCCGAGGAGGACGGCACCGCCGAACAGGACATGCGGCGAGCGATCGCCGGGATCCAGTCGCGGCTGAACGACGAGATCGCGGACACCGACGCCAGCGAGGCGGCCGAGGTCGTCGCCGACGCGGTCGAGCGCATGGAGGCGCAGGCGAGCACGTACCACGAGTTCGTCCCGGAACTGCGCGCGTGGGGGCAGTCGCCGATCTACGCGATCGCGTGGCGGAACCTCTACGTCGAACTCATCGGCCAACTGTACGAACAGGAGTGGCTCGCCGACGACCTCGGGCGCGAGCAGAACTTCCGGCTCGTCGAAGACGGGATCCGCCTGTCAGATTTATAAGTACGCTCCCCGCGGAGCGTCCCCGGTGCCGCCCGTTTTTAAGCCGTCCCGGTGCGTTGATCGCCCATGGAACTGGAACTGCGATTCTTTGCGACGTTTCGCGAGGCCGCCGGCGGGAAGACCGTCACCGCGTCGTTCGCGGACGACTCGACCGTCGGCGACGTGCTCCGCGAGTTAGAGGCGGAGTACGAGGGGATGGAGGGGCGTCTGATCGTCGACGGCGACCTCGCGCCACAGATTAACGTCTTAAAAAACGGCCGCGAGGTACTCCACTTGGAGGGGTTAGAGACGACCTTAGACGACGGCGACCGGGTCTCGGTGTTCCCCCCGGTGGCGGGCGGGACATGACGGGCGGGGGAAGCGACGGTGCCGGGAGCGACGGTAACGAGAGCGACAACGACACGCCCGAGGGCGATACACCCGACGGCGATACACCCGAGAGCGACCTCCCGCCGACCGAACCGGGATGGGACCGCGAGACGGTCGCGTATCGGGGCATCTCCCGGCGCTTGGCGGCCCACTACCTCACGAACCTCGGCGGGACCCTCGTCGGCACCGACGACCCCGCGGAGGCGACTCGGGTCGACGGCGACGGCTGGCGGGTCGCACTCAGCGCCGAGACGGTGAACGCCGCCGGCTCCATCTCGCTCACCGAAGTGACCGCGGCGTTCGCGGGCGACCCGGACGCGCTCGCCGCGCTGCTTCCGAAGTACCGGCAGAAGGCGATGCGCGCCGGCGGCTGATGGCCGACGACGACCCCGGTCCGTATCCGATCGAGGGGACGGCGCTCGTGAAGTCGGCCGCGCTCGCGAGCGTCCCCGCCGGACGCCTCCCGGAACTGCTCGCGTGCGTGCAGGCCGACCTCGGGCCGCACCTCGACGACTACCGCAGACGGTACGAGCAGATTGCGGCCACGGCCGACCGCGAGGCGTTCCTCGTCGAACCCGACCACTGGGAGGGGGTGGGCGACCGGCTCGGCCTCTCGGACCGCGAGCGCGACGCGGTCGTCAGAGCCCACGAGGCCGCCGTCGAACGCGTCGGCGGCAGGGAGCGTCGCTCGGAGTTCGAGACCGCGCTGGAGATCCGGTCGGGCGTCGTGATCGGCCTGCCGGACGGCGGCGACGCCGAGTGAGGGGGGCGGTGCCACGGCCCCGGTCGGGCGCCTCGCTTGCAGCCACCGACGCCTTTTCGGCGCCACACGGAGAGTCCGACCCATGCGACTCGCTCGACTGCTCACGCCGGAGGGGCCCGTATCGGGACGCTACGAGGACGGAACGATCGTCACCGACGACGGTCGATACGAGGTCGGTCGCGACGGCCGGCTGCTCCCGCCCTGTGACCCGAGCGCGCTCTACTGCGTCGGCCGCAACTACGCGGCGACGCTCGACCAGATGGAGTACGAGCGCCCCGAGGAGCCGGACTTCTTCATCAAGCCGCCGGCGAGCCTGCTCGCGCACGGCGAGCGGATTCGGTACCCCGACTGGACCGACGAGCTGACCTACGCCGGGGAGTTGGTCGCCGTCGTCGGTGAGCGGTGCCGCGATGTCGCCCCCGACGAGGCCGCCGACGTCGTCCGCGGGTACACCATCATGAACGACGTGGACGCCCTCGACCAGCAGGGGCGGACGGCGCGGAAGGCGTTCGATGGCTCCGCCCCCCTCGGCCCGTGGATCGAGACCGACGTGGACCCGACGAGCCTCGACATCTCGACGACTGTCGGCGGCGAGCAGCGCCAAGACGCCAACACCGAGCTGATGCTGTTCGGCCCGCACGAGATCGTCTCGTACCTCTCGAAGCGGTTCACGTTCGAACCCGGCGACTGTATCGCGTTCGGGAGTCCGGCGAATCCGGGACTCGTCGAGCCGGGCGAGCGGGTGGAGATCACCTACGAGGGGGTCGGGACGCTCTCGAATCAGGTGATCGACGGGGAGTAGCGGCGGCCGCTTTTTAAAAGAGCACGGGGGGTGCGAGAGCCGACGCCTACTCCGGATTCCGCATCGGTTGTCGCTCGCCGTAGGTGAGCGTCCGCCACACCCACTCGACGGGACCGAACCGGAAGCGGCGGAGCCACGCCACCGACAGCGCGATCTGGACCGCCCACACGGCGACGACGAAGCCCAGCAGTTCGACCCGGCTGACGAAGCCGAACAGCCCGAGCCCGTGGCCGTAGAAGACGGTGGTCGCTATCACCGTCTGCAGGAGGTAGTTCGTGAAGGCCGTCCGGCCCACCGCGGCGAGCGCGCGCGTTATCGGTCCGTCCGGCCGACGACGGGTGTACAACATGACGAGTCCGAGGTAGCCGCCGGCGAGGGGGAAACTCCCGACGTAGATGAACTGCCGCCAGACCAGCGCGGCGTCGGCGCTCCAGTCGTTGGCCTCGATGTAGAACACGCCGGCGACCGTGATGGCCAGCCCGACGACGCCGAACGCGACGAGTCGCCGATACAGGGCGGCCGACCGCTCGCCCGTCAACACGCCCCAGCGGTACAGCGCCATGCCGAGCAGCATGGTGCCGCCGATCTGCCAGAAGGACCCGTTGAGTAGGCCGACCGTCTGCCGGCTGAACGACGAGGGGACGCGGTGACTGAGCTGTTGGACCCACCCGCCGCGGTACGCCGCCACCTGCTGGCGGATCGCGGCCTCCGCCGGAGCCCACCCCGACGCGATGGCGTCGCCGCCGATGGTGAACGCGGCGAACAGCTCGACGACCGGCAGGAACGAGAGGAAGACCAGGCTGAGCCCGGCGAGTTTTCGCGCGCTGAAATCGCGGAACGCGACGACGACGAGCGCCGTCACCCCGTACGCGACGAGGATGTCGCCGTACCACAGCAGGTACGCGTGCAGGAGGCCGATGGCGATGAGAATCGCCGTCCGGCGGTAGTGGAGCCGAACCGCGTTCTGGCCTTTCGCCTCTTTGCTGTCGATGAAGAGCAGGATGCCCGCGCCGAACAGCGCCGAGAACAGCGTGATGAACTTGTTTTGCGCGAAGACGTGGGGGATGGCCCACGCCCAGTAGTTCGCGCCGGTGAAGTCGCCGTACACCCTCGGGTTGAGCAGGGTCTGTTCGGGCATCGCGAACACCCAGACGTTGATCAGGAGAATCCCGAGCAGGGCGACCCCGCGAAGCGCGTCGAGGCTGACGATGCGGTCGGCGGGCGGCGTCGGGCCGGCGTCGCTGGTCACGAGTTGGTTCCCGAGACGAGACGCAGGACCGAATAGGTTCGGATACGTCCGCGCGCGCTACCGCGCGTCAGTCGAGCCTGACCGCCTCGCCGCGCTCCGAGGACCGGTAGATGGCGCCGATGACTCGCTGGACCAAAAGCGCCTCGTCGACGGTGTTGATGCTCGGCGCTTCTCCGGCCGCGACAGCGTCGAGGAAGACCCCCTGTTCGGCGGCGTGGCTGTCGCTTCCGCGGACTTCGATTTCGGCGTCCGAGAGGTGGTGCTGTTCGTCGCCGAAGGCGGCCGCCTCGTGGAGCGTGAGCTCGTTGCTCTCGCGGTCGAACGTCGCTCCGGCCTCCGTCCCGCGAATCACGAACTCGTTGTCGGCGGGGCGGTTCGTCGCCCACGCGACTTCGAGCGAAACGGTGTTGCCGTCGGCGTCACGGATAAACGCCGAGGCGGAGTCCTCGACGTCGAACCCCTCGGCGCCCGCGTCCTCGCCCCACATGTTGACGAAGGCGTAGTCGTCGCGCCCGCCGAACTCCGAGCGCGTCTCCCCGGACACCTCGACGACATCGGGGTGGTCGAGGAAGTACAGCGCGAGGTCGATGGCGTGGACGCCGATGTCGATGAGCGCCCCGCCACCGGCGACGTCCTTCGCGGTGAACCACGACCCGCGGCCGGGGACGCCCCGGCGACGGACGTAGTTCGCCTCGACGTGGGTGGTCTCGCCGAACCGCCCCTCGTCTTGGTACTGTTTGACGACCTGTACCGGTTCCGCGAAGCGGTTGTTGAACCCGACCATACAGAACCCCTCGGCGGCGCGGGCGGCCGCGGCGATACGCTCCGCGCTCTCGACCGAGTGCGCCAGCGGCTTCTCCAAGAGCACGTCGAGGCCGGCCTCGAGCGCCGAGACCGCGTACTCCTCGTGGAAGCGGTTCGGCGTCGTGATCAACACGGCGCTACAGGCGTCGTACAGCGCCGACTCGTCCTCGTAGGCGTGGACGCCGAACTCCTCGTGGAACTTGGTCCGCGCGTCCGCATCGATATCCATCCCGCCGACGAGGTTCGCGCCGCGGTCGACGAGCTTGTTCGCGTGGTGGTGGCCGATGCCGCCGAGACCGACGATGCCGACGGCCACGTCGTTCGCGTGAGTCATGGATTGGAGTCACGACGGCCGCTGTTAAGCATCACGCTTCGGTCGGCAGGCGCCGGTCGATCGGGTCCACCGCGCCCGCGTCGTCACGCGGCCGCCGTGACGACCGCGAAGGCCACGTCGACCACCTCGATCAGCCGATCGACGGACTCCGCGCCGGCGCCGACGCCTTCGCTGTCGGTGAGCAGTCGCTCGATGCGGGCCGATTCGCGCGTCCAGAGGAATCGGCCGAGCCCCCAACTCCCCCCGAGAAACACCATCGTCGCGAGGAGCCGGGAGATGAGGACGAGCCGCAAGACGAGCGGGAGCAGCAGCGCGGCCGCCACAGCGGTGACCACGTAGGATATCACCGACGCCGCGGACTGCCCGAGCGCGGGGTCGATGATCCCCGTCCCCGAGAGCAGCATGAATCCGCCCACGCCGACCGCGAGGGTGCCCCACACGAGGGTCGCGAGGAGCCGAACGTGCCCGTTGTACCCCGTGCCGGCACCCTCCGGCATCTCGTCGTGGACCCACGGGTTGCGCATATGTCACGTCGACCGGGGGAGAGTATATAGTTCGCTTCAGATACCCGAAACGCGAGGCGTGAAGCGAACCGGGAGGAGTGCCCGACGCGATGGGCACGACGAGCGACGCGACGCCGAGAGAAACCAATTATAAACGAAACGGCGACGCGTCGGTCAGCGCTCGCGGGTCATCCACTCGCTCGCCTGCGGCTCTGCAGGGTCGGTGACGACTTCGACGAGCGCCGGTCCGTCGACGGCGAGCGCGTCGGCGACCGCCTCGCCGACCGCGTCGCGCTCGGTCACCCGGTCGGCGCGGAGCCCCATTCCGGACGCGACGGCGACGAGGTCCAGGCCGGTCTCCGCCCAGCCGTACGCCCCTCCCGGAAGGTCGTAGGATCGCGACGCCTCCTCGCTGATGATCGCGTAGTCGTCGTTGTTGAACGCGACGACCGTCACGTCGATATCTTCCGCGGCCAGAGTGTGAAGTTCGTGAACGCACATCATGAGCCCGCCGTCGCCGGTGAGCGCCACCACGTCGCGGTCGGGGTTCGCCAGTTTGGCGCCGATGGCGGCGGGGACGCCCGTTCCCATCGTCGCCCACGACCCCGGATTCACGTACCGCGACGGCCCCGACGCGAGGAAGGAGACGAGCGTCCACAGCCGAAACCCGCCCGCGTCGGCGGCGACGACCGCCTCGGCCGGCAGCGCCTCGCGGACCTCGCGGAGGACCTCGACGGATCTGAGGGGGTCGTCGGGGGCGCGCTCGTCCGCGAGCGCCGCGAACCGATCGCGGTCCGCGACCCTGACGGCGGTCGCGCGGTCGGCGCCGGTTACCGCTCGCGACGCCGACGTCGACGCGCTGGCCGAGCCAGCGTCGGCGGCCGGCAGTTCGCCTTCGAGCGCTCGGAGGAACCGGTCCGCGTCGGCGACGATGCCGAGGTCCGTCTCGTAGCCGAAGCCGATGTCGTCGCCGTCGAGGGTGACGTGAACGAGGGTCTCGGGGAGCGACACCGACCACGTGGCGGTCGCGACCGCGTCGAGGTCGGAGCCGACGACCAGTCCGCAGTCCGCGTCGGCGAGGAGGTCGCGGAGTTCGGCGCTCGACCCGCCACAGAGGACGCCCGCGGAGAGGGCGTGCGTCTCCGGGAGCGTCCCTTTTCCTTTATACGTCGTCACGACCGGGGCGTCGAGCCGCTCGGCGACCGCGCGAAGCGAGTCGCTCGCCCCGGCGCGCCGGACGCCGCCGCCGGCGAGGATCACCGGCGAGTCGGCCGCGGCGAGGCGGTCGGTCGCCCGTTCGACCGCGGCCGCGGGCGGGTCGGGCGGGGCCGCCGGCTTCCGATCGCCGACCGCCGGCTGTCGGGTGTGGCTCGCGAGCACGTCCTTCGGGATGCCGACCCGGACGGGCCCTTGTGGGGGCTCACGCGCGACGCGGATCGCCTCCGCGACGGCCGGGACCGCGCCGGCGGGCGAGTCGACCAAGATGTTCTCTTTGACGACCGTGTCGTACGTCTCCGGCGGCGTCTCGTGGATCCCCTCGCCGCCGCGGACCTCGCGTTCGGTCTCCACCGCGAGATGCAAGAGCGGGACGCAGTCGTTCAGGGCGTTCTTCAAGCCGTTCATCGCGTTCATGTCGCCGGGACCGGGGACGACGATAGACGCCGCCATTTCTCCGGACTCGCTGGTTTCGGCGTACCCCCACGCCTGGTGTGTCACCGCGGTCTCGTGGCGCGCGACGACGAAGCGGGCGTCGCGCTCGCCGAGCGCTCTATTTAAGGGAAGCGTCTGCTTGCCGGGGATGCCGAAGGCGGTGTCGATCCCAGCGTCGAGCATGTGGTCAACGACTGCCTCGGCGACGGTGGGGGTGTCGGACGCACTGGGGGCCGTCGGGGACTCGTCGGTGTCCATACCGCGAGGTCGACGGACCGGGAGTTGAAACCTTCGACGGAGGGGGCGGTCGTCGCACGGCGTCGGCGTCGACTGACATCGACCTCGCACGGCGTCGGCGCCGCGGCAGCCTCACTCCGCGACGTTCGTCTCTCGCACCCGGATCCCCTTGCGTGCGAGGTGTCGCATCTGTCGCTGCGCGAAGTCCTCCTCGCTCGACCCGCGGGTCGCGAGGACGTACACGAGCGCCGAGCCGGACGGTCGCATGGTGCGGCCTGCGCGCTGTGAGCCCTGGCGGCGCGAGCCGCCGAGCCCGCTGGCGACGATCGCGACCTCGGCGTTCGGCAGGTCGATCCCCTCGTCGCCGACGCGCGAGACGACGATTGTGTCGACTCCGCTCCCCTTTCCGTCGGGGCCGGCGTCCGCGTCGTTGGGTCCGGCGTCCGCGCCGTCGTCGCGGAACTGTCGGAACAACGCCGCGCGCTCGTGGTGCGGCGTCTCCCCGCTTATAAACGGGACGCCGAGCGCGTCGGCGATGGCCTCCCCCTGATCGAGATACTCGATGAAGACGAGCGCCTTCTTGTCGCGGTGGGCGGCGAGCAGGTACCGGATCTCCTCGATCTTCGCGGGGTTCTCGGCCGCGAGCCGGCGTCGCTCGCGCCCGTCGGCGCTGGCGTACTCGTTGCGAGCCATCTCGTCGCGCCACGGGACGTACCGGATCTCGACTTCCGGTTCTTGCACGAAGCCGGCGTCGAAGAGTTCGTCCCAGTCGGCGCCGATCGGTCGGCCGATCAGGGTGTATATCTCCTCCTCGCTGCCGGTCTCGCGGACCGGCGTGGCCGAGAGGCCGAGGCGGTGTCTGGTCTGTAACTCGGCAGATCTGGAGAAGACCGGCGCCGTGATGTGGTGGCAGTTGTGCGTTAGATAGCCATCTGCGACGAACGTGTGATCCCGTGTCTCGAAGTCATACACCGTCTCAACGCCTTTTTTCGTGACCGATGTGACTTCGACAAGTTGTAAATCTGCGAGCCGATCCAACCGATCTGCATGCGCGGCTGCCTTTCTCCGACAGTCCCGATCGCGTTCACCGATCACTTTCACCGTTCGCTCATTTCCTCGGCCAACCAGTGTATACGCATGACTGGTTGAGACATCTAGTTTGTCGCCGATTTCCGCGTACGTGATGTTACTATCTTCACGCATCGCATTGATTGAGATTGGATCGGTTTGTGCGTATTTTCGAAGCCCCTCAGCGAGGGAACTCAGATGTTGCTGTCCCAAACGGTTCTTCCCGCGAATGACATCACCGATCGTTTGTTTGGAGACGTCGGTCATATCTGCGATCTGTTCATTCGAAAGTTCCACGTCGTCTTTGATCCGTTTTAGATACGTTCCGACGGGAACCCCCGTTGCAGGTGTCTTGCCAACCGATATCCGCTCCGATTTATACTGTAATCTGAATCCGACTTTCTCAGAGAATAACACCCCGTACCGCGAGGCGATCAGTATCCGAAACAGATCGCTGTGCGGAGAGTCTCGGTCAAGGTTGAGACATTTCGACGGGATTCTGAGGTGCTGTAGAAGCAATACGACGTCCTTCGCGAGTCGCTCTGAGATCGTGTTAAGCTGTATTCGTCCCTTCTTGTCAACAGAGCCCTCGGCATCGAATAGTCCCCTCAACAGCGCGCCGACTTGGTCTGGGTGCCATCCGTATGCGTCCCGCGGAACAGTCACTCTCTCCGCCTTACTCCCGGAAGGGATGTCCCACGGAAGTGTATCTGCAAAGCGTTTCGACCACAACGTGAGATCACCTCTACTGTTCTCAAACACCGAGTAGTCGAGTTCGATCCGGTTACACAGATCTTCGAGTATACTGATCTGTTCCCGCTTTTTCCGTGCGAAAGAGAACTTTGCGTGGCCGTGACGATCTCGGTGACCGTCTCCGAGGAACCAGCCGAGCAGTTCGGCAGATGCAAGACTCAACGCGTTTGTCTCCGTATACTTCTTCGACTCTGTTTGCGGCCTTACAATGAAATCACCCTCAGAGACACCTTTTTGCTTCGAGATACGTGCAGAGCCGGGGTCGAAAACGAAGTGAGTGTGCCTCGGAGTCGCCGTTATCGGGTATCCCTGACGTGTTTCGATCCGTTCGACCGGCGCCGTCGATTTATAAATACCCGTGATGGGGGTAAATCGGTACGTGCCACGCTCCCGGTTGAAAGTACGGACCGAGAGATCGATATCTGTCGTCCACCCATCCTCCAGCTCATATCTCTCATCGAGTTCATCGAACGTCGTCCTTCCAGACGGGGTTTCAACGATAGTGTCTCCGGTCAGACACTCGTCGAAGCAGATCAACCCCCACTTCCGCGAGTCGAACAGCGCGCGATGGCGGTCCATCCCGGCGATCTGGTAGGTCGCGATCGTGATCGGTCGGATATCCTTCTGTCCGCCGTGGTACTCGCCGATGTCGGCCGGGTCGACCGTCGAGTGGTCGAGGAGTTCCTCGCGCCACTGGCCCGCGAGTTCGCGGGAGGGGACGAGAATCAAGGTCTCGCCGCCGACCGCGGCGATGGTGGCGATGGCGGCGACGGTCTTGCCGGAGCCGGGCGGCCCGACGTACACCCCGGAGCGCGCGTCGAGGAAGGTCTCGACCCACGTCTCCTGATAGGCCCTGAGGTCGGTCGTCAACTCGACGTCGACCGGGTCGCCCACGTCGAGGTCGCGGTCGTCCTCGACCGGGTAGCCGGCGTCGTAGAGGGCGCGTTTGACGCCGGCGACGGCGTCCTCGTTGACCCACGCCTCCGTCTCGGAGATGGGCGCCCGGAGGTGGTCGTCGTCGAGGTGCTGGTCGGCGACGTTCCCCATCAGACTCTCCGCGGCGGCCTCCAAGACGACGTAGCCGTCCTCGTGGGTATATAACCGGAAGCGGTGCGCGCGGCGCCACTGGTCGCGGATCCACTCTTCGAGGTGGCTGAACCGGCGGGGGAGCACCGACCGGAGGCTCGCGATCAGCGCGTCGGCGTCGTCGAAGGGCGCCGCCCACACGTCCTCCTGTCTGATGCGATAGAGGTACCCGCGAGTGCCGGGGTCGGTCCCCGTGGTGTCGACGAGGTGGGCAAATTGGGAGAGCCGCGCGCGGGTGAACTGCGTCGGGCGGTCGACGACGATTTCGCGCCGATCCGGGAACGCGACCACGCGCTCGCGGGTCGCCAGTCGGCCCCAGTCCCTCGGGAAGAAGACGACCGGGTCGCTCTCGACGTCCAGTCGGTCGACGTCGCCGCGGTCGACGAGCGCACCGAGTGCGTCTCGCGCGGCCGCCTGCGTCGTCCCGAGCCGTCTCGCGACCTCGCTGGCGGTCGCGACCGGACGCTCTTCGGCCTCTAACGCCTCGTGAAAGCGGTCGAGCGAGAGTCCTTTGTCGGGTTCCGCGGCGTCAGAGGCCGGGTCGTCCGCGTCGCCGGCATCGGCCCCGGCCTCGGCGTCCGCAGCGGGTGCGCCGGAATCGTCGGTCATTACGCACGATTCGGCACCGACGCGGAAATGAATAGCGTCCGCGAGCGCGGGCGGACAGCGAGGTCGCTACCGGCCCGTTTGCCCGCCGCGACACCCGCGCTCGGTGATCGCGTCTTTCGAGCGGAATCGGCAGCCGCAGGTCGTACAGCGGACGAACGGCTCTCCGGGCGCCGTTTCGAGCCGGTGGTCGCCGACGACGAAGGGGCGCGTCACGGTCCGAGGGCGGATGCGGTCGGGAATCGGCGTGGACGAGGACTCGCTCAGGGCCGTCCGCACGGCGATGGTGTCGATGTCGACCGGGTCCCAGCGAGGGGTTTCGAGAGCCGCCTCGCGGTCGGCGACCTCCGTCCACCCGGTGACGACGACCGGGGAGTTCGTCTCCGTGTCGCCCACGACGACGACGAACCGGACCCCGCCGTCGACGAGGGCGAACCGCCAGCCGTCCGTCCGGTTCCACCGGAGTTGCCCCCGCCGGATGGCGTCGCTGACGGCCCGCGTCGAGACGTACCGGCCCGGCTGTTCCAGCCGCTCGCGGAAGTGATCGGTGAGCGCGTAGCGTACGGGGTCGCGAACGGGCGGGTCCTCGGCGGTGCGTCCGGTCGGTCGGTCCACCCCCGGCGCCTGCGCCCGCGGCGAGTCCGGACGGTGAGGAAGGGAGTCGGTTCTCTGTGGTGTCCGCCGGCGAGCCCCCGCCGGCGCGGTCGTGGACGCGGTCCGACGCTCCGTCGATCCGGGACGGGGTGACTCGGTGTTCCCCGGCCCGCCCTGTCGGGATGCCACTACCTACTGGTACAGAGTGAACCGTTAAGTTTGTTACGCCGTGTCAGGGGAGTCGGGTCGCGAGCGGGGGGCAACCGGATCGCCGTCGTCCGTGACTCCGAGGCTACTCGTGGCCCGAGACGCGGACCGGCTCGTACGGCGCTTCGAGCCACTCGATATCCGAGTCGGACAGGTCGATGTCGAGCGCTTCGACGGCGTCTTCGAGGTGGTCGACGCTCGACGTGCCGACGATCGGTGCGTCGACCACGTCCTTCCCGGCGACCCACCGGAGCGCGATCTGGGCCATCTCGACGCCCTTCTCGTCGGCGAGCTCCTCGACTCGGCGGTTGATCTCCTCGCCGCCGCCCTCGCGATACGGCCGCCCGAGCGCCGTCTCGTGTTCCCCGCGGACCGTCGCGTCGTCCTGTTCGTAGGGGCGCGCGAGGTAGCCGGCGCCGACGGGGCTCCACGGGAGCATGCCGATCCCCTCGCGCTCGCAGAGCGGAACCATCTCGCGCTCCTCCTCGCGGTACGCGAGGTTGTAGAGGTTCTGCATGGTGACGAACCGGTCGTACCCCTCGCGCTCGCTGGCGTGGAGCGCCGCCGCGAACTGGTGGGCCCACATCGACGAGGCGCCGAGATAGCGGACTTTCCCGCGCCGCACCGCGTCGTCGAGCGCGGCGAGCGTCTCCTCGATGGGCGTCTCGTCGTCCCAGCGGTGGATCTGATACAGATCGATCGTCTCCATCCCGAGTCGGTCGAGGCTGTTCTCCAGTTCCTGTTCGATGGCCTTCCGCGAGAGCCCGCCCGAGTTAGGATTCGTCTCGTCCATCTCGCCGTACACCTTCGTGGCGACGGTGAACCGGTCGCGGTCGTACTCGCCGAGCACGTCGCCGAGGATCGACTCGCTCTCGCCGTTCGAGTAGACGTTCGCGGTGTCGAAGAACGTGATTCCCAGACCGATCGCGCGCTCGATCAGTTCGCGGCCCTCCTCCTCGTCGAGCATCCACTTGTGCTCGCTTCCGAAACTCATACACCCGAGGGCGAGTCGGCTCACGGTCGCGCCGGTGTTCCCGAGCGTCGTGTACTCCATACCGATCTGCCGGCCGTGAGGGTTAAAAATCAGGGCGCTGCGCCTCGCCGGGAGCAACGGGAGCCGCGAACGGCGCGAGTCGCCTACAGCGCGGGAGGCTCGTCGCGCCCGAGCACGATCTCTTGACCCTCGACGTCTTCGAGCGCGGCGACGCGCCCGCCGATGTCGACGCGGCCGGCCTCGGTCTCGACGGTCAGCGACGCGACTTCCTCGGTGTCTTCGAAGGCCAGGTCGACGACGCGGCCGCGGACCGTCACCGAGTCGCCCGTCTCGATGTCGCGCCCCTCGACGGTCGCGTAGAGGTCCTCGTCGCCGAACTCGCGGACGTCTTTCACCGCACGGCGGATCGAGGCGTAGCGACGCGGGAACGGGCGGGCGGCGCCGTCCGCGGCGAGCGTCTCGGCGGTCGTCCACAGGACGGTCCCGAAGAACCCGGAGACGAGGAAGCCGAGCGCGGAGCGGTTGAAGATGACGCCGTAGCGCTCGCGGTCGTCTCTGAGCGCGTCTTGGGTGGCGTATACGGAGTACTCCCCGTCGCCGACGGCGAGGATGGGCGTGGTGATGCCGCGGCGCGCGCGGGCGATGGTCGCGACTTCCAGGTAGTCGAAGTTGTCGGGGTCCGGCGCTCGCGAGGCCGGCGTGACGAGGAGTTCGACGCTGACGCCGGCTTGGACCTTCGCCGCGAGTTCGTCGCGGAAGCGGCGGAGGAGCCCCGGCGTCAGCGAGAGGGCAAGCTCGTACTCGGCGCCCGCGATCACCTCTTCGAGGTACCGGAGGATCGTCGAGCGCGACTTCACGAGCGAGACCGCTTCGGTCTCGCGGGTCGGCGCGGTGTAGCGCGCCTCCAGTTCGTCGACCATCTCCGCGAACGACGAGCGCAGGTCGCCGAACGCGTCGTCGGGGTCGACGGCGACGATCTTCATCGGCCGCGACTCCCGGAGTTCGACGAGCCCGCGGTCAGAGAGGCTGCGGACGGTGTCGTACACGCGCGGCTGCGGGATGTCGGTCCGGTCGGCGATGTCGCTCGCCGTCAGTTCGCCGTGTTCGAGGACGGCGAGGTACGCGTCGATCTCATATTCTCCGAGATTAAATCGGTCCCCGACGCGGTCGAGCGTGTCGCGGAGATCGTCTGTCATACGCTCGCCGAGGTATTCCATCGGTATAGGTTTTTACTATGAGCCGAGTAGCACGCGTTTTCAGAGCCGCGTAATCACGGGCGACCGGCCGCGCGGCCCGTCTCGATCGGGCGCCGGGAGAAACGCTTTTTCGGGTGGGCGACGGCGGGTTGGCTATGGCATCGCCCGAGGTTCCGATCTCGATCGCGGCGCGGCTCACCCGACTCGCCGAGGTGCTCGCGGGCACGGTGGGCTCTGCCGCCGGACGCCTGCTCCTCGTCGTCCTCTCGGTCGCGGTCGGGGTCCTCGCGTCGAAGTTCCTCGTGCGGCTCATCGGGCGCCCAGTCGCCCGCCGCGTGTCGAGACAGAGCGTCGCACAGACGATCGTCAGAGGCGTCCGCGTCGGGACGATCACGGTCTCGCTGCTCGTCGGCCTCTGGGTCGTCGGGTTCCGGTTTGCCGACCTCCTCTTGGGGACGGCGGTCTTCTCGGCCGTGATCGGGATCATCCTCGCGCCGCTCGTCGGGAACTTCATCAACGGCGTGTTCATCCTCGCGGACCAGCCGTTCGAAATCGGCGACATGATCGAGTTAGAGAACGGCACCACCGGGTTCGTCGAGGACATCACGATTCGATACACGAAGATATTCACGCTCGACAACACGTTCCTCGTCGTGCCGAACGGAACGATGCGCGAGCGCGACGTGACGAACTACTCCGCCGAAGACGAGCGGACCCGGCGAACGATCGACGTGTTGGTCACGTACGAAAGCGACATCGACGAGGCCCGACGCCTCATCGAGCGCGCGGCTCGGGACTGTGACGCCGTGATCGACGGCGGTCCCGACATCCGGGTCGGCGTCGCGCGGTACGTGGCCAGCCCCGACTGCCGGCTTCACGAGTTCGGCGACGACGGCGTGCTCCTCCGTCTTCGCTACTGGGTCAAGAAGCCGTACAAGCTCGCGAAGGTGCAGTCGGACGTGAACACGCTGATCCGCGAGCGACTCGCGGACGCCGACGTGGAGATGGCGTACCCGCACCGACATCTGGTGTTCGACGACACGTCGGGCATCGCCCGCGTCGGCGGCCCGGAAGACGGTCGGCCGGAGGGTGAGCGGGCCGGCAGCAAACCCGACGTGACGGGGCGCGGCACCGACACGGCAGAGGACGGCGACCCCGCCGACTCGGCGCCCGCCACGTCGGCACCGAACGACGAGGAGTCGACTGCGGGAGCGAACGGGCCAACCTGACCCGCGCGGTGGTCGGTCGGCTCACGAGCCCCGCACCGTACGCGGTGAATGCCTACGCAGTGAATGCCGCACCTCGGCGCGAGTCGGCGCTGCTCTCGGCTTGGCGCGAGTCGGCGTTACTCTCGACACGACCACAGCCTCCGTTTGTGAACCTGTGTGACGGCGCTGTCAAGCGGATCGGAAGTCTGATAGACCGAGATACCGATTTATAAAGCAGTGAGTGACGAGCCCTCCGAAGACCCGGTCGTGTCGCCTTCGGGGTTCGACGGTGCTGCCAACGATTTAGCCGCCGATCCCGACGCAGTCAGTGTTAACGCCGACACTCTCGATGCCGAAGCTCCCGATGGCGAGGCGACGACGGCCGACGACCCGCCGAGAGTGATGACTGACGGCGGCACCGACGAATCCGATGACGGTTCCGCCGGCGATCACGAAGACGGCTCTGCCGACGGTGGTGAAGGCGATTCTACCGACAGCCCGCAAGACGACTCCGCCGAAGCGCCTGCGGACGATACCCCCGAGCGAGTCGCGGCGGAGTCGATCACAGAGGGCAGCCTGATACGGCCGCTCTTCCATCTCGCGTGGCCCATCGTCGTCATCCAACTGCTACAGGTGATGTACAACGTCGTCGACACGCTGTACCTCGGGCGGCTGTCGGCCGAGGCGGTCGGCGCGATCAGCCTCGCGTTCCCCCTGATATTCCTGCTTATCGCCGTCGCCGGCGGGTTCACGACCGCGGGGGCCATCCTCGTCGCGCAGTACACGGGGGCCAAAGGCGACCGGTCCGCGGGTCTCGTCGCCGGCCAGACCATCTTCACCGTCTCCCTGCTGTCGGTGGTGATCGGGATCGTCGGGTACTTCTACACGCGTCCGGCCTTGGAGCTGCTCCCGAGCGACGCCGACACGGCGGCGACGGTGATTCCGCTCGCGGCCGACTACATGGAGGTCATCTTCGTCGGGATTCCGCTGATGTTCGGCTTCTTCGTCTTCTCCGCGCTGATGCGGGGGTACGGAGACACCCGCACGCCGATGGTGGTGATGCTGGTCTCGGTGCTTTTAAATGTCGTTCTCGACCCGTTCCTCATCTTCGGGTTCGCCGAGAACCCGCTTTTCGGCTGGCTCGCCGGCGTTCCGGTGATCGCGGCGCTCGATCCGGTCGCGCTGCAGTCGACGCTGTTTGCGGCCACCGAGTTCACGGGATACGGGATCGAGGGCGCCGCGATAGCGACGATCTTCTCGCGGGGCGTCGCGACCGCCATCGGCATCTGGGTGCTGTTCGGAACCGACCACGGCCCGGCGGTCACGGTCGGCCATCTCGCTCCGGACCTGTCGTTCATCAGGGACATCGTGCGGCTGGGGCTGCCCTCCAGCGTCGAGCAGACGACCAGCGCGCTCGCGATGATCACGCTAACGGCGATGGTCGTCACGTTCTCGCCGCCGGTGGTCGCGGCGTACGGCCTCGGGAACCGGCTCATCTCGCTGGTCTTCCTCCCCGCGATGGGGCTCGGGCGCGCCATCGATACGATGGTCGGACAGAATCTCGGGGCGGATCGCGCCGACCGCGCGGCGCGTTCGGTCAAGCTCGCGGCGTCGACCGGCGCTGGGGTGATGTTCCTCGTCGCGGTCGTGGCCGTGGCGTTCACGGAGCCGATCGTCGGCGCCTTCATCGGTGACGTGCCGGACGCGCCCGCGACTATCGCGTACGCGGCCGACTACGTGGAGATCCGCTCCGTCGAGTTCGCCTTCATCGGCGTCACACAGGTCATCCTCGGCGCGTTCCGCGGCGCCGGCAACACGAAGACGGCCATGGTGCTATCGATTCTCACCCTCTGGGTCGGACGGGTCGCCAGCGTGGGCTACCTCGTCTTCGTCGCCGGCTGGGGCGAGACGGGCATCTGGGTGGGGATGGCGCTCGGCAACGTGTTGGGCGCGTCCATCGCCGTCGCGTGGTTCGCGCGCGGCACGTGGACCGAGCGGTACATCGACGACCCGGAACCGAGCGTCGGCCCGACGAGCGACGACTGATCTGCCGGCCGTCGAGTCGCGACTAACCTGCTGACCGTCGAGTCGCGACTAACCTGCTGACCGTCGAGCCGCGACTAACCTGCCGGACGAAAGCGGAGCGACGCCGATTTTTATCTGTTTCAGTGGCGGAAGAGGTGGATCGCGTCGTCGTCGCGGAGGAGACAGAATCGCGCGCCGTCGTTCTCCGGAAACGTCGTGCCCGTCTTCTTCGTGGTAAAGAGCCGGTCGAAGGGCGCGTCACACACCGGACAGTCCAGCGATTTGCGGTTCTCCCACAGCCTCGTCGTGCCGGTGTCCTTGAGCTGTTTCAGTTCGTGACGGTGGTCGTGGACGTCGAAGGTGGGCATACGCGTTGGTCTGTGGGACGGTAGTTGAACGTGACTCCGCGCGTATCAGTCGTGATTGCAGCGGGGTGCAGGTCGCTTGTGTTGCGGACTGTGGTTCGATGAGTCGCCGAGCTACAGTTCGTCAGCGGTGAGTTGTGAGCGAACGCGGCCGGCCACGCGCTCCTCGCCGGTCCGAACGTACTCGCCGAGTCCGTCCGCCGCGTCGACGAGCGCGTCCGCCTCGGCCGGCGGCACGTCTCCGGAGAACGCCTCGACGCGCTTCGTCCGGTCGCGGAGGCGTTCGAGGAGCGCTCGCGCAGGGTCGATCCGGGCGTGCGGGTCGTCTCCGGTCACGGAGACCGACGGGCCCTCGCCGTCGGCGTTCGTTCCGAGTTCGTTCTCTGCGCCCGCGTCTGGTTGGTTCGCGTTCGCCTCTTCGGCGTCGGGCGCTTCGAGTTCGTCGAGGAACGCCAGAACGTCGCTCCGGTAGTCGTCGACTGCGTGGACGGCGGCCATCCCGCGCGCCTCGTGGAAGGCGTCCGGGACCGACCCGGCTGGCGGTCGCTCGCCGGCGTCGGCCTCGCCGAGCAGCGTGAGGAGGTACTCGCTGTCGCGGTCGGCCGGGTCGCGCAGGCGGTCGTACAGGTCGACCGCTTCCAACAGTTCGCGGGCCGCGAGATACGTGTCATCGAGGGGGCGGAGCTCGCCGCCGCGGATGAATCCGCGCTTCCGCGTGTACTCGCGGAGGTCGCTTTTCAGATCGTCGACGCCCGCTGTTGGTAGCGTCGCTCTCGCGTCTCCGAACCGGGCTCTGTGGGCGCTGAGATCGAGCGTTATCGCGGCGTCTGTGTGGGTCGACCGCGCCCCGACCCCGACGCTCACGAGACTGCCGCAGTCGGGGCACTCGACGGACCCGACCTCGTAGTACGACCAGCGCGCGCCGCACGCTCGACACTCGCGTTCGCCGCGAACTTTCATGCTGATTCGTTCGGCGCGTTCGTCGTAAAGGGCTGTGGGTCGCGTCCGTGCCGAGTTTCGGGGAGGAACCGCGTGGGTACACTCGACGTCCGGAGCGAGCGGATGAAGAGAAAGTGGCTGTGCGAGGAACATCAGGTGCTGAGAGCCTCGATACGTTCACCGTCTCGATGCATTATTTACGTGTTGGCGGCGACATCGGGGCATGACTTGGCGAACCGCCGCCGCCGTCGACGACGCGGTCGAGGCCACTCGCCGGTTTCTGTTTCCGTTTCGCCCCGTTCGCTGGGGGATACTCGCCTTTCTTCTGTTCGCGATGGCTACCGGCGTGAGCGCCGGCGTGTGGACGTTCGTGGCGGCCGACGTGTTTCTCACAGAACTCGTCGGGAGCGCAGGGACGGGAGAAGCCAGCGTGACCGCCGCGACCCTGCGTCTCGCCGGCGGCGCCGCGGCAGACAGGCTGTCGCTGGCCGTCGCCGTCGTCGCGGGCGGGACCGCGGTGGCGCTCTCGGTCGCGTCGCTAACACTCCGGCTGGTCTTTTACGATGCGCTCGAAACCAGCGATGTTCGGCTGTTCGGTCCGTTCTTCGGGCGGTTTCGACAGGCAATCGGGCTGTTCGTCGCCGTCGTGACGCTCCGGGTCGTCGCCGTCGGAGCGACCGCACTGGCCGCCGTCGTCGGAGTCGTTTCGGCGACGCCGATACGGTGGGCACCGATCGGGTCGCTCGCCGGCGCAACCGAAGCGCTTCCCGTCGGATCGGTAGTCGTTGCTTGGGCCCTGGCGGGCCTCGCCGTTCTCGGGGCGTCGCTCGCGCTCCGGCTCACTTACGAGTTCGTCGTCCCGACGATGGTCGCCGAGGATATCGGTGTCCTCGCCGGCTGGGAGCGGGTCGTGCACGCGGTGTTCACGGAGTGGCGAGAGTCGGTGGCGTACCTCGTGGTTCACTCCTTCGTCGGTCTCGGGTCCACACTCGTCGGAGCGGTCGTCGTCGCTATTCTCGGGATGAGCGTGGCCGCGGCCGGCGGTGTCGCGCTGCTACTCGTCGCGGCCCTTCTGGGCGGTCTCGAGGCGCTGGTCGGGACGACGGTCGGGCTCGTAGTCGGTGGCCTCGTCACGCTCGCTGCGGTGGTGGCGCTTCTGCTTCTGATCGTTCCGGTCGCCGTCCTCACTCGCACGTACGTGATAACGTACGAGGTGGCTGCGCTCGGTGGCATCGATCCGAGCGTGCAGCTGCTCGATGTCGGCAGTGAGACCGCCGCCACCGGCGGGGGAGAGTACGAGACAGACGCCGAAGAGAAAGCGGCCCGCCGCGAGTAGCAGGTCACTCGGCGGTGTGTGGTGCAGGCGTGAGTCTAGCCGAACTCGTGGTTAGACGATAGAGCGGGTACGGTGGCCGACAGTCGAGACAGCGAGCAAACGGCAATTCCGATAGGGGGAAGCGACAACCGGCCTAGTGTGTAGTCGTTGGGAGTCGTTGGGAGTCGTTGGGAGTCGTTGGGAGTCGTTGGGAGTCGTTGCAGGGGTTGACGGGCGGAATCTGCTGTTCTGCGTCCTCGAGTTCCAGGGCGTTGTGACAGGTGCCGGAGTGTGGTGTGGTCTCTTGAGCGGCGTCGCTCGTTCGTCGAACGTCGAGTTACTGTTCGACGGGTTCACATACCTTTTTACTCCGTTACCGAATTGGGAGAGTCATGGGACTGGACGACGACGCGAGAGAGTATCACCGGCAGGATCCGCCGGGAAAGATCGAAATCGAGACCACGAAGCCGACGAACACGCAGCGAGACCTCTCGCTCGCGTACTCGCCGGGCGTCGCGGCACCGTGTCGCGACATCGCTGCTGACCCGGAGTCGGTGTTCGAGTACACCGCGAAGGGGAACCTCGTCGCTGTCGTTTCGAACGGCTCTGCTGTGCTCGGCCTCGGCGACATCGGAGCGTCGGCCTCGAAACCGGTGATGGAGGGGAAAGGCGTCTTGTTCAAGCGCTTCGCCGACATCGACGTGTTCGACATCGAGTTGGACATCAGCGAGGTCGACCCCTTCTGCGAGGCCGTGAAAGCGATGGAACCGACTTTCGGGGGCGTGAACCTCGAGGATATCAAGGCTCCCGAGTGTTTCAAGATCGAAGAGCGACTCCGCGAGGAGATGGACGTTCCCGTGTTCCACGACGACCAACACGGAACGGCGATCATCTCGGGCGCGGCGCTGCTCAACGCGACAGAGATTTCGGGGAAGGACCTGTCCGAAATCGAGATCGTCTTTTCGGGAGCAGGGGCGTCCGCGATCGCGACGGCTCGGTTCTACGTCTCACTCGGCGCGCGCAAAGAGAACATCACGATGTGCGACTCCTCCGGTATCATCACCGAGGACCGCGTCGCGAACGGCGACGTCAACGAATATAAAAGCCAGTTCGTCAGCGACGCGGCAGGCGGCGACCTCGCGGACGCGATGGACGGCGCGGACGTGTTCGTCGGGCTCTCCGTCGGCGGGATTGTCTCTCAAGAGATGGTCCAGTCGATGGCCTCGGACCCGATCATCTTCGCGATGGCGAACCCTGACCCGGAGATCACCTACGAGGACGCCAAAGACGCCCGCGACGACACGGTGATCATGGCGACGGGGCGGTCTGACTACCCGAACATGGTAAACAACGTCCTCGGGTTCCCGTTCCTCTTCCGTGGCGCGCTCGACGTGCGCGCGACAGAGATCAACGAAGAGATGAAGCGTGCGGCCGCCTCGGCGCTTGCGGAGTTGGCTCGAAAGGACGTGCCGGACGCGGTTGTCAAAGCGTACGGCGACGATCCGCTGCAGTTCGGGGCGGATTACGTCATCCCGAAGCCGCTCGACCCCCGCGTGCTCTTCGAGGTCGCTCCGCGCGTCGCGGAAGCGGCGATGGAGTCCGGGTGTGCACGGTCCGAAATCGATCTCGAACAGTACCGAGAGCAGCTGGAGGCGCGTCTCGGGAAGTCGCGCGAGATGATGCGGGTCGTGTTGAACAAGGCGAAAAGCGACCCGAAGCGTATCGCGCTCGCGGAAGGGACCGACGAGAAGATGATCCGTGCGGCCTACCAGCTCTCCGAGCAGGGGATCGCCGAGCCGGTGTTGCTCGGGGACAGCGACGAGATCGCTCGGACCGCAGATCGGCTCGGGCTCTCGTTCCGCCCGGAGGTCGTCGACCCCGACACACGAGACGTTTCGGCGTACGGCGATCAGCTCTACCAACTCCGCAAGCGGAAGGGCATCACCAGTCGAGAGGCGAACGAACTGGTCCGAAGAGACACGAACTACCTCGGGAGCGTCATGGTCAAATCGGGGGATGTCGACGCGATGCTCACGGGATTGACGCATCACTACCCGTCGGCGCTTCGGCCGCCGCTACAGGTCATCGGGTCCGCCGCAGACACGGATACCGTCGCCGGCGTCTACATGCTCACGTTCAAAAATCGGGTCGTGTTCTGTGCCGACACCACGGTCAATCAGTCCCCGGACGCGGAGACGCTCGCAGAGGTCACTCGCCACACGGCCGACCTTGCGCGGCGGTTCAACGTCGAGCCGCGTGCGGCGATGCTCTCGTACTCGAACTTCGGAAGCGTCGACAACGAGGGGACACAGAAGCCGCGTGAGGCGGTCGAAATCCTCCACAACGACGACGACGTCGACTTCCCCGTCGACGGTGAGATGCAGGCCGACACGGCCGTCGTCGACGACATCCTTAACGACACCTACGAGTTCTCGGAACTGGACGAGGCGGCAAACGTGCTGGTCTTCCCCAACCTCGAAGCCGGGAACATCGGGTACAAACTGCTCCAGCGGCTCGGCGGTGCAGAGGCCATCGGTCCGATGCTGGTCGGAATGGACGAACCGGTCCACGTGCTCCAGCGCGGTGACGAGGTCAAAGACATCGTGAACCTCGCCAGCGTGGCTGTCGTTGACGCACAGCAGTAGTAGCGAGGAAGCGACGGAGTTCGGTCGTCGCGTGCGGCAGCGTTCCCTCGGCAGTCTCTCATCTCTGTATTACCGGTCTGTTGATTGTGTGGGAGTGGTGGAGAGACACACCGTGTTTCCGGTGAAATAGGGTTTGGTGGGGGTTGGGTGTGGTTTCGCCGGTTGCGTCGGCTTGGATCTCGGAATTCGTCTATTCCGTACTGAACAACTCTACGCGTTGCTGGTGTTCAATCTAGACTAGCGATAGAAACAACTTTAAACTAGTTTTGAGTACATTCCTCCAAGTCAAAAAGCCCGAGAGATCCATCTCGAAGGCTGTGATTTCACCGGAAATCCGGTCTCCCGGCTTTTGATCGTCGTTCCGTCGGCCGTGTTCGCTGTTTAAATAGCGCTCGTTGCTCGTAATCCGCTCGTCGTTCGAAATAACGTCTGCCGCTTAAATGAGGCCACGTATACTGGTTACTAACTATTGCTCGTTGCTTACTCGCCGCTCATCCGCTGCTCTCCCGTCGCTTTCCCGCTCTCATCTGTCGCTCTCTCGTTCTCGCCCGTCGCTCACCTGCTCTCATGCGTCGCTGGCCCAGCGTTGCCGACTACGTGTTGGTACTCTCAGTTGCGTTCAGTCGGCCCTTCGTCATTTATCCGGTCACCGTACGCGTTCGAAGTTGGTGACACCGCGTTTCCGGTGAATCTGGCTGCTTAGACGCGGCAATATTTCACTCACAGCCCTCAACTCCACGATTCGTCTGGATCTGCTGTGTCGCCTTCTCGCCACCTCTCTACACCCTCCCCCCACACCCCACCCACCCCACACCCCGTTTCACCGGAAACACGGTGTGTGTCCCAACCAACTTCCCACACGACCGAAGCGGAACGCATTTCACCGGAAACGCGGTGTCGATCGCATGGACGCAGCGGACGACCTCTTCACTAGGGAGGACCCGATCTTCGCGAACAAGGAACTCCTCGAGATCAGCCACCTTCCCGGAGAGGGACGGATCGTCGGCCGTGACGACGAGATATCCAACCTCGCGACGGCTGTCAACCCCGCGATCTTCGGACAGAGCCCAAGCAACGTGTTGATCTACGGGAAGACCGGGACCGGGAAGTCGCTCTGTGCAAAGTACGTTTCCAAACGTCTCGTGTCGACGGCGGGCGAGGAGGGCGTCAACGCAACCTTCGCCTACGTCGACTGCGCACAGGACACGACCGAGACGCAGGCCGTCCAGACCATCGCCGACGCGGTGAACGACCCGGACGCCACCGGCATCAACGTCCCGGATAAGGGGCTCTCTACCTCGACGTACTACAAACGGCTCTGGCGGATCCTCGACCAGCGGTACGATGTCGTTCTCATCATCCTCGACGAGATCGACAAACTCGACGACGACGCGATCTTGATGCAGCTGTCTCGGGCCGGTGAGGCCGGGAAGATCACCGACTGCAAACTCGGCGTGGTCGGGATCAGCAACAAGATCCAGTACAAAGACCGCATGGACGAGCGAGTCAAATCCAGCCTCTGTGAACGCGAGTTCGTATTTCCCCCGTACGACGCGAACCAACTTCGCGAGATCATGCAGGCGCGTGCCGACGCGTTCCACGACGACGTGCTTGAACCGTCAACGATCCCGCGCGCCGCCGCGCTCGCCGCACGCGAGCACGGTGACGCCCGCAAAGCGATCGACATCCTCCGTTATGCGGGCGAGATTGCACAGAGCAACGGCGACCCGACGGTCAAAGAGGAGTTCGTCACGCAGGCACGCGAGCGCGCAGAGACAGATCGCTTCCGCGAGCTCATCCGCGGATCGACGCCACACTCCCGGTACGTGTTGCAGGCGCTCGCGTTGCTCTCGCTTTCGAGCGGCCGCCAAGACGGGTTTCGAACCAGTCGCGTGTACGAGATCTACGAGAACATCTGTCGGCAGGAGGGGTCGGACAGCCTCTCGCTTCGCCGCGTTCGAGACCTGCTCAAAGAGCACGCGTTCCTCGACATTATCGAACAGTCCAAACACAGCGGCGGAAGCGCTGAAGGGAGCTACACGAAACACCAGCTGCTGGAGGACCCAAGCGTGGTGAAAGAGGTACTGACTGAAGACGACTCGTAACTCGTGTGAAAACGCGTTCGGCAGTCCCAGACGAATGCGGTTCGACCGGATCCGCTTCCGTCTCTTCCGTTCAACTCCAGTCCGATATCGACCGACTATCCCAGCAGACCGAGCCCTTCGATCCGTTCGACGATCTCTTCGACGGCCTCCTCGGCATCGTCGGTCCGCTTCCCGCCGGTGATGACGATTTTTCCGCTCCCGAAGAGCAAGATCACGACTTCCGGCTCGTCCATCCGGTACACGAGACCGGGGAACTGCTCTGGTTCGTACTCAACGTCTTCGAGGCCAAGTCCGATCGCGAGCGCGTTGAGGTTGAGGTTGTGACCGAGGTCAGCGCTGGAGACGATGTTCTGGACGGTGATTTCCGGATCGTCTTCCACCGGGATCTGCAGCCCGCGGAGCTTCTCGAAGATGATCCCGAGCGCCTCGTGGACATCGTCGATGCTTTTTGCACCCGTGCAGACGATCTTTCCCGACCGGAAGATGAGGGCCGCGGCTTTCGGTTCTTGCGTCCGGTACACGAGACCGGGGAAGTTGTCTGGATTGAAATCCGCACCCGGAAGGTCCTCAGCGAGCGCTTCTAAATCGAGTTCTTGGCCGATCCCCGTCGATGCAACTACGTTCTGGATCTCGATCGAGTCTGCAGGGTTCGTCATCGTTCGCTTTTATATGTGTCCCCCTCCCTTATAAACGCCCGTGGTATAAACAACCGCTGGGACGCCCGCTGTTGTGATAGGGGGTTACGCTGTCGTTGTGACACGACCCTCGTCTGTTTGTGATGCGACGCTCGTCTGTCTCTGCACGAAGTCGCCCACGCGTGGGCGCGAATGCTGTCTCGTTGCGCCCGCCAATTCGTCCTCGTCTCCTTGGTTGAAACGTACACTCACCTTGACGAAACACATGAAAGGAATGTGGTATAAATGGCTGATCTCGCGTGTGCCAGCGATTTGTTCTCTCCGCAGTTAGGTTGAATCTCAGTCCGACAATTTCCTATTCTCGTGTGAACTGCTCTCAATGAAAACGCATGACGTAGCGGCGATAGTTCGACGGGGTTAAATACAACCCGGCATTTGTGATGAATGCGAAGGTCCCCCGGCGTGGGGGACAACGGTCGGCCGCTCCGCGGCCGGTTGAAGCGTTCCGACGTGCTTAAGTGTATAAGCCCGTTCGGTTGAAACGCGAAGAACGCACCGCGGACTCGGGACGTTCAATTCGTTCCGGTTTCGCAGAGTCGGGTTATCCGACTCACCTGAATGAGGATTTCGCCCCCTGCGCTCCGGCGTAAGCGGAAATCTGATGTGAGCCGTGGTAGTTCGGTGTCATCCAGGTCGCTGGGTGAACCGGACACCACATAGACCATGCAATGGTGTTTTGACTTATCGCAAGTCAAAACCCGCCAACACCCCTCTGTACCGGGAATCAGGTACAGAGGTTATACATTCCGGTTGATCCTGCCGGAGGCCATTGCTATTGGGATTCGATTTAGCCATGCTAGTCGTACGAGTTCATACTCGTGGCGAATAGCTCAGTAACACGTGGCCAAACTACCCTTCGGAGCACAATACCCTCGGGAAACTGAGGCTAATAGTGCATACCACAATCCACCTGGAATGAGGATTGTGCCAAACGCTCCGGCGCCGAAGGATGTGGCTGCGGCCGATTAGGTAGACGGTGGGGTAACGGCCCACCGTGCCAATAATCGGTACGGGTCATGAGAGTGAGAACCCGGAGACGGAATCTGAGACAAGATTCCGGGCCCTACGGGGCGCAGCAGGCGCGAAACCTTTACACTGCACGCCAGTGCGATAAGGGAATCCCAAGTGCGCAGGCATAGAGCCTGCGCTTTTGTTCACCGTAGGGAGGTGAACGAATAAGGGCTGGGCAAGACCGGTGCCAGCCGCCGCGGTAATACCGGCAGCCCGAGTGATGGCCGATCTTATTGGGCCTAAAGCGTCCGTAGCTGGCCGCGCAAGTCTATCGGAAAATCCACCCGCCCAACGGGTGGGCGTCCGGTAGAAACTGCGTGGCTTGGGACCGGAAGGCGCGACGGGTACGTCCGGGGTAGGAGTGAAATCCCGTAATCTTGGACGGACCGCCGATGGCGAAAGCACGTCGCGAGGACGGATCCGACAGTGAGGGACGAAAGCCAGGGTCTCGAACCGGATTAGATACCCGGGTAGTCCTGGCCGTAAACAATGTCTGTTAGGTGTGGCTCCCGCTACGAGCGGGTGCTGTGCCGTAGGGAAGCCGCTAAACAGACCGCCTGGGAAGTACGTCCGCAAGGATGAAACTTAAAGGAATTGGCGGGGGAGCACTACAACCGGAGGAGCCTGCGGTTTAATTGGACTCAACGCCGGACATCTCACCAGCATCGACTGTAATAATGACGATCAGGTTGATGACCTTATCCGAGTTTCAGAGAGGAGGTGCATGGCCGCCGTCAGCTCGTACCGTGAGGCGTCCTGTTAAGTCAGGCAACGAGCGAGACCCGCATCCTTACTTGCCAGCAGCACTGCGAAGTGGCTGGGGACAGTAGGGAGACCGCCGTGGCCAACACGGAGGAAGGAACGGGCAACGGTAGGTCAGTATGCCCCGAATGTGCTGGGCAACACGCGGGCTACAATGGTCGAGACAAAGGGTTCCTACTCCGAAAGGAGACGGTAATCTCAGAAACTCGATCGTAGTTCGGATTGTGGGCTGCAACTCGCCCACATGAAGCTGGATTCGGTAGTAATCGCGTGTCACAAGCGCGCGGTGAATACGTCCCTGCTCCTTGCACACACCGCCCGTCAAAGCACCCGAGTGAGGTCCGGATGAGGCTCGTTACACGAGTCGAATCTGGGCTTCGCAAGGGGGCTTAAGTCGTAACAAGGTAGCCGTAGGGGAATCTGCGGCTGGATCACCTCCACCGACCCGAGACTCCCATCCCAGGGAGCTCACCTTACGACCGTTCACCAGAACGGTCACTACTCATGCACGGTCTACCCGTCCGTCCATCCGCCGCCCTGGACACCGACGAACTACCACGGTTCACACTTCCTTCCCACACGGGAAGGTGGGCTCATAGCTCAGCGGTAGAGTGCCTCCTTTGCAAGGAGGATGCCCTGGGTTCGAATCCCAGTGAGTCCATGTCAGCCCCACTCCGAAACCGTCCCCTTAAGTGGGAGACGCGATTCGGAATGGATAGACGACGACCGATGCACCATCTCGGGAAACCGCGGATGGGAAGGGTTCGACGGACACGCTCCATGCCTGGACGTGATCCGATGACGACCGTGTATACGTGCGATCCAGACGTCCACTGAACTCATACGAGTTCGTGGAACGTCAGTGAACCATATACAGTCGGGTGACATCTAGTCACTTGACACCGTCAGTACTCTCTTTTGGAGAGTTGACTGACACACTACTGGCTACTGTGCCAGCTGGTGAATGGCTCGGCTCGAGAGCCGATGAAGGACGTGCCAAGCTGCGAAAAGCTCGTGGGACCCGCATGGAGGGAAAGAACACGAGATATCCGAATCGGAATCCGTTTACAATTGCCACGCGCAATAGGGAACTCCCTGAATTGAAACATCTCAGTAAGGGAAGGAAAAGAACGCAACCGCGATGTCGTCAGTAACCGCGAGTAAAAGCGACACAGCCCAAACCGAAGGTCTTCGGACCAATGTGGTGTTCGGGTTGACAACCAATTCTCGACATTTCATTCGAAGTCTCCTGGAACGGAGCGTGAAACAGGGTGACAACCCCGTAGAATGAGACAGTACAGAAGGCGTCAATACCAGAGTAGCAGGGGTCGGATATCCTCTGTGAACAACTCAGGCATCCCCTGAGAAGGCTAAACACTCCTCGAGACCGATAGCGAACAAGTAGCGTGAGCGAACGCTGAAAAGCACCCCGAGAAGGGCGGTGCAATAGGGCCTGAAATCAGTTGGCGATCGAGCGACAGGGCGTACAAGGCGATTCTTGAAACGACCGAGAAGCGATTCTCTAGTAGGAAAAGAATCGAGCCGGCGTCGTGTCGTGCGTTTTGAAAAACGACCCAGGGAGTGCACTTGATTGGCGAGTCTAACCCGTGAACCGGGGAAGGCGCAGGGAAACCGATACGGCCGCAACACTATGTGTGAGGGCCACCGTGTTCAAGCGCGGGGAGTCAATTGGGTGCGACCCGAAACCAGGCGATCTATACGCAGGCAGGGTGAAGCGTGGCGAAAGCCACGTGGAGGCCCGTTAGAGTTGGTATTCTACAATATCCTCTCGTGATCTGCGCATAGGGGTGAAAGGCCCATCGAGCCTGGCAACAGCTGGTTCCAACCGAAACATGTCGAAGCATGACCTCATCCGAGATAGCCCGCGGGGTAGAGCTACCGATTGGATGACCCGCCTCCGAGAGGAGTCGGCCATCCTGTCGAACTCCAAACCCGCAGGCGTTGTAGACGATGGGAGTCCGGTATGCGGGGTAAGCCTGTGTACCGTGAGGGGAACAACCCAGAGCCGGGTTAAGGTCCCAAAGTGTAGATTAAGTGCGATTCGAAGGTGGTCTCAAGCCCTAAACAGCCGGGAGGTGAGCTTAGAAGCAGCTACCCTCTAAGAAAAGCGTAACAGCTTACCGGCCGAGGTTTGAGGCGCCCAAAATGATCGGGGCTCAAATCTACCACCGAGACCTGGCCGTGCCCTTGACAGGGGCAACCGCGTAGGTTGGCGTACCGTTCGGATGGAAGCTCGGGCGAGAGCTCGCGTGGACCGTTCGGTAACGACAATCCTGGTCACAGTAGCAGCGATAGTCGGGTGAGAACCTCGACGGCCTGATGAGCAAGGGTTCCTCGGCACTGCCACTCAGCCGAGGGTCAGCCGGTCCTAAGATGCACCGTAATTCGACTGCATCAACGGGAAACTGGTTAATATTCCAGTGCCATCGTGCAGTAAACGTCGACGCCGTGTGGAACGCTGAGCCGGGCCTTCGCCCGGTCAAATCGTGGAAACTCGTGGAAGCCGTCACGGCACGAAGCGAGCGAAACGCGAGATAGCGCAAGTCAGCCGTACATAGGGCCCGTGAAAAGACAAGCACGATGTCCGTACCGAGATCCGACACAGGTGCTCTGGCAGCGCAAGCCAAGGCCTGTCGGGAGAACCGACGTTAGGGAATTCGGCAAGTTAGTCCCGTACCTTCGGAAGAAGGGATGCCTGCTCTCTACGGAGCAGGTCGCAGTGACTCGGGCGCTCCGACTGTCTAATAACAACACAGGTGACCGCAAATCCGCAAGGACTCGTACGGTCACTGAATCCTGCCCAGTGCGGGTATCTGAACACCTCGTACAAGAGGACGAAGGACCCGTCAACGGCGGGGGTAACTATGACCCTCTTAAGGTAGCGTAGTACCTTGCCGCTTCAGTAGCGGCTTGCATGAATGGATAAACGAGAGCGCCACTGTCCCAACGTTGGACCCGGTGAACTGTACGTTCCAGTGCGGAGTCTGGAGACCCCCAAGGGGAAGCGAAGACCCTATAGAGCTTTACTGCAGGCTGTCGCTGAGACGTGGTCGCCGATGTGCAGCATAGGTAGGAGTCGTTACACAGGTACCCGCGCTAGCGGGCCACCGAGACGGCATTGAAATACTACCCGTCGGTGACTGCGACTCTCACTCCGGGAGGAGTACACCGGTAGCCGGGCAGTTTGACTGGGGCGGTACGCGCTCGAAAAGATATCGAGCGCGCCCGAAGATCATCTCAGCCGGGTCGGGAATCCGGCGAAGAGCGCAAGAGCACAAGATGGTCTGACAGTGTCATTCCCAACGAGTGACGCTGACGCGAAAGCGTGGTCTAGCGAACCTACGAGGCTCCGGAATGGGGCCCGTAGATGACAGAAAAGCTACCTTAGGGATAACAGAGTCGTCACCCGCAAGAGCACATATCGACCGGGTGGCTTGCTACCTCGATGTCGGTTCCCTCCATCCTGCCCGTGCAGAAGCGGGCAAGGGTGAGGTTGTTCGCCTATTAAAGGAGGTCGTGAGCTGGGTTTAGACCGTCGTGAGACAGGTCGGCTGCTATCTATTGGGGGTGTCAAGGTACTTGACGTGAACGAACGTATAGTACGAGAGGAACTACGTTTGGTCGCCACTGGTGTACCGGTTGTGTGAGAACGCAATGCCGGGTAGCCACGCGACACGGGGTAAGAGCTGAACGCATCTAAGCTCGAAACCCACATGGAAAAGAAGTACCGATGAGGTCACTCGTAGAAGACGAGTTCGATAGACTCGGGATGTACGCACCGAGGCAACGAGGTGTTGAGTCCACGAGCACTAACAGACCGAAGCCACAGTCATACGGCACTGACACCACAGTTCGTATGAGTTCAGGCGGTAACTGGATCGCACGTATACACGGTCGGCCGATCATTCGATCGGAACCACCGACACAGGCGTCTCTCTCCGCGAGATTGCGGGAGAGTCTCGGTTCGAATCCGAGAGTCGGCGTAAAGGCGGCCAGAGCGGTGGGGAAACACCCGTACCCATTCCGAACACGGAAGTTAAGCCCACCAGCGTACCGGGAAGTACTGGAGTGAGCGATCCTCTGGGAACCGCGGTTCGCCGCCTGCCCATTCATACGGGAGTATACTCCCACTCGATTTTTTTCTGGTGACGAGCGACGCGCTCGTCGCTCACACACGACCCCACACACGCACGCGACCGTCTCACCGACATGCGCAACTCTCAATTCTGATACATTCCCCCACACATTTATTCGGGTTGTTCGAGAAATAAAGTTGAATATGCCCGTTCCTGCAGAGTTCGGCGGCAAGTTCGCGGTTCGCGTGTCCAGTCGTGGACGCCCGCGAGTACGCGATGCCGTCACCGAGGAACGGGTCATTTCGCTTTTGTTTGACACCGACATCGAGGAGTGGCGACGCGGATGGAGCCGCACGGTCGGAACCTCTCCCGGCAGGGAAGCGATCATCTCAGCGAACGACTCGACTCGAGGGGCCGACGCGACAACGCAAGTCGTCCCGGATCGGCGACTCGCGTACACCCTCCTCGGATCGAACGCTGATGTCGAACAGATCATCGAGGCAGTCGCCGGACATCTCGGGGACGACTGCGAGTTCGGACTCACCGTACTCATCGACGATGTCGCACCCCTGCTGGTCGGCGCCGGCCGAGAAGCGGTGGAGGCGCTCGTCGACGGATTAGCCGAAACGCTCGACGGCTGCCGCGGGAGCGTCGTGGTCGGGTGTTCGCTCACTGAGTCGACGGCGGCTTCGGTCGCAGCCCTGTTCGACCCCCGAACCGATGTCGATCAAATAGACCACCCTGTCGCCGTCGAACTCGCTGCCCTCCGGCGAGACGACCCGACGACGTTCGGGTATGTTCGTCGCCACTGGTGGGAAGCGCAAGCCGCTATCGAAGGTTGTGAGCGGAACTATCCACAAGCGAAACAGGCGCATACCGGCCTCTCCGACCCCGAAACGACGCCCCGAACGCTGGGAATGACGCTGTCGGGACTGGCCACGCTCGGCGTCCTGGAGACGTGGGGTGAAACCGTCGGCCCAACGCGATACGATCTGACCGCCTACGACCCCGGTCGCATGTGGGCCGTCGGAGCGACGCTTGCGGCCGATCGAACCGATGGCGAACCAACTAACGATTGACAGGACATGTGGTCACGCGGACTGGTTCTCGTCTCCTCCATCGGCGGAATTCGGCGGCGTAAGGTCATGTGAGACGACGGTGCCGTCCGGTTCGAGCGTCACCGTCCCGAGCGTTGCGGTCTCGCCTTCCCGAAAGTTGTCGCTGATCGCTTCGAGTACGCGCTGGCGGTCGAGGTGATCCCAGACCACGGCTGCGACGAGCGATTGGAATGCTTCCGGGTCGGTCCACCCCGAGTCGACGTCGGACGGAACGCCGACGACGACCTGAAACTCTGCCTCGGTGAGGTGGATGCCGACCCCGAACGTATCTGCACACATCGTCGGATATTCGGCCCGCGCTTGCAAAGTCCCGTCGGACGCGGCGACTGCCCGGAACCGATACGCTCGGTTCGACTGTACCGCTTCAGTCGGCCGCCTCTCGAAACCGCTAACGAAAAGTACCCCAGAGAAGAGAGTAGAACGAATGGCGGACGCCCCCCGTGTCTCACCGATCATCGGACTCGTTGTCGCGGTGACCGCAGTGAGTAGCGGGGCGATTCTCGTCCGGCTTAGCGGGGCGCCGAGCTCGATTGCTGCGTTCTACCGCGTACTGTTTACGACCGTTCCGCTAGCGCCCATCGCAGTCTGGCGGTATCGGACGCAACTCGCAGCTATCACGCGCCGCGACCTCGGATTCGCGACGCTGTCCGGCGTGGCGCTCGCGTTGCACTTCGCCGCGTGGTTCGAGAGTCTCGCGTGGACGAGCGTCGCAGCGAGCGTGACGCTCGTCCAGGCCCAACCGGTGTTCGTCGCCCTCGGCGCGTGGCTGCTCTTACGCGAGCGAGTGACGACTCGGATGGCCGTCGGGATCGCGATCGCCGTCGCTGGCATGGTGGCGATGTCACTCGGCGACCTGCTCGGAGGCGTGCTGGTGGGCCCGAGACCGATATACGGCAACGGGCTGGCGCTCTTCGGTGCCGTGATGGCCGCCGGATACGTACTCGCGGGTCGCTCGATTCGCCAACGGGTCGCGCTCGTTCCGTACGTGGTAGTCGTCTATGGGATCTGTACGCTCTCGCTTCTCGCGATCGTCCTACTCGAGGGCCACAGTCTAACGGGCTATCCGCCGACCGAGTGGGCGCTTTTCCTCGGCCTCGCCGTGGGGCCGGGATTGCTGGGCCACACCGTCGTCAACTGGGCGCTCGCCCACCTCGAATCGAGCGTCGTCTCCGTGTCGCTACTCGGAGAACCGGTCGGCGCGACGCTCCTCGCGTTCGTGTTCCTCTCGGAAGCGCCAACGCTCGCGACGCTCGTCGGCGGGGCGGTCGTCCTCGGCGGAATCACGCTCACCGCGACCGGACGCGGGACGTAACCGGTCGACGAGGAGGCGCCTCAGGGGAGAGAAATTCTCGAAGCCGATATTTACGGATGAACCTTCAAATGGCGGCAGCGAAGTGATTCTGTATGCATCGGCGCTCCGCTGTAACCTACGTCGGAGCCGACCCGGAGACGCGAGCGCGCGTGTCGCGTGCGGTAGACGCGGCGTGGGATGGGTCTCGGATTCCCGATTTCCATCCGGTAGAGCCGGAACGGCTACTAACCGCCGCAGACGACCCGGACGACCGGCTCCTTGCCGGAACCGCCGGTATCGTTACAGCGGCTAGTGCGCTCGCAGATTCGGCCGTCGCCGATCGTCTCACAGAAACACCGGACCGCATCCCAGTCATCGTTCTTCTTGAAGGCGTTACGGTCGAATCGTTCCGGCTCGCGGTCCGGGCGGACGCCGACGATGTCGTCGCGGACCCTGACGCTGCGAGCGACCCCCTCGCCGATCGGTTAGCCGCGGTGATAGAACCGGAACAGGTTCGGTTCGGGTCGGACGACGCAAACAGACTCCGTGAAGTCCTGTTAGACTCCGGCTCGACGCTAATGAGCACGCGGTCCGACGAGGTGGACACGAAGATCAGCTGGACGATGGAAAACGTCGGGGAAACCGCCGAACTGGACCGGATCGTCTGTTACCTCCGTGACTCCGACGTGGAGGCGTTCGACCCGTCGTACGCGTGGTGTCCCGACGGGTGTGACCCTCACGTCCGGTCACTCGCCGAGTTTCCGGACGGGGACCGCCTCTCGACGTTCGAGAACGTCGTTCACTCGTCGTCCCCGGCGGAGTCGTCTCCCTGGTCGGCCGCCGAGAGTCGCGAGGCACGCGAGCGGGAGACCGAGCCGCCGGCGACCGTCCACGTGCCTCTCGTCGCCGACTGGGATCTGGTCGGAGTGCTGGCCTTCGAGACCGACGCGTGGCGCGTGTGGACCGACGAGGAGGTCGCCCTCTACCGGACGTTCGCCGATCTCATCGCCTACACCATCGCGCGCAACGACCGTCGACTGGAACTGCGTCGGCGGACGGAACAGCTCGAGCAGTTCAGCGCCGTCGTCTCACACGATCTCAGAAACCCGCTCAACGTGCTCTCGGGCTACCTGGAGATGGTCGAAAGCGAGGTGTCGCCGTCGACGTACGAGCCGATGGATCGTGCGGTGACGCGGATGGAGACGCTTATCGACAACCTCCTCATGTTAGCCAGACGCGGGGAGACGATCGGTGAGACCGAACCGACCTCGGTCGTCGCCGTCGCCGAAGAGGCGTGGCAGACGATCCGCGCGCCGGACGCGACCCTGACGATCGAAGACGACATCGGAAGCGTCCGTGCCGACCCGATCCGCTTCCGACAGGTGTTCGAGAACCTCTTCAGAAACGCTATCGACCACGTCGGCCCCAGCGTCGCCATCGAGATCGGGACGCGAGCCGGCGACTCCGGTGCCGGAATGTACGTCGCCGACGACGGACCAGGGATCGAGCCCGACGTACGCGACTCGCTTTTCGACCCTGGGTTTTCGACCGCCGACAGTTCGGGTATCGGCCTCGCTATCGTCGAACGGATCGTGGACGCACACGGCTGGGACGTCAACGTCAAGAACGACGACGGAGCGGTGTTCGAACTCGACTTCGAGACGGAAGCCGCGGTTTCTCCGGCCTAAGGGCGGACCGTCCCGGCGCCGCCGGCGGATCTACGATTCGAACCGATCGACGGTCCGGCGGTGCCGGTCTCGGAACATACCCTCGAAGCCGACCTTCGCGAACGGTCCCGCCGCGTCGCCCAGCGGACCGAGCGGAAGTCGGTACGCGACGGTATCGACGAGCAGCGTCTCCTCGCCGTCGGCGTAAAACGCGTGTGTGTGTTCCCACGTCCGGAACGGCCCGCCGGACATCTCGTCGACGAACTGAGCGCGGCCGTCCGGCTGACGCTCTCCGTCGGGAACGCGCTCGGTGATCACCGAAGTCCAGCGTTGGCGCGGGCCGACGCCGAACGGCCGCATCGACATCTCGATCCGCGACCCCTCGACGAGGGTCTCCGGATCTACCGCTCCGTCTGGCCCTCTGACCTCCGGAATCTGCAGGTTCATCCACGCGGGCGTGAGTTCACGGAGGCCGTCGATCGTGGAGTGAAACGCCCACACCTCGTCGAGCGGGGCTGGTACGCGGGTCGTCCGGCGATACGTTGGCATACGATTTATACGGTGGCGAGGGGCAAAAACCCCCCTTCGACGGCGATTTGCGGAGCCCACGTCGGTCCCCACCGAAACCCGCATACGCTCGCGGCCCCGCTTGAAGCGTAATGGAACACGGCGCGATCGACATCGCGGATCTGGCCGGCCCGTTCGACCTGCAGGCGACCGTCGAGAGCGGCCAAAGTTACCTCTGGAATCGCGCCGACGGCAAGACGTACGAGGACCTACACGCTCACGGCGGCGACGCGTGGTACGAGACCGTCGTCGACCCGATACCCGGCGTGACCGACGAGCGGATGCCGGTCAGGGTACGACAAACGGGCGGCGTCCACGACGGGACGCTTCACTGGCAGTCGTCGGACGACGTGGTACCCCTCTTGACGCACCTGTTCCGCCTCGACGACGACCTCGATGCGATCCTCGATGCGACCCCCGACCTCCCGCTCCTCGAACGGGCGTACGACGCCTACGAGGGGATGCGGCTCACGCGCGATCCGGTGTTCCCGTGTCTCATCTCGTTTATTTGCTCGGCACAGATGCGCGTCGCGCGAATCCACGGGATGCAGCGCCGCCTCCGAGAGACCTACGGCGACACCCTAACGCTCGACGGGAACGAGTACCGTGCGTTCCCGACACCGGATCAACTCGCGTCACGGACGGAAGAGGAACTCCGCGACCTCTCCTTAGGGTACCGCGCGCCGTACGTCCGCCGGAGCGCGGAGATGGTCGCCTCCGGCGAGGCACACCCCGCGGAGGCGGCGGACCTCCCCTACGAGGAGGCGCGCGAGTCGCTGACGCGGTTCGTGGGCGTCGGCGAGAAGGTCGCGGACTGCGTGCTGTTGTTCTCGCTCGGGTTCCTCGAAGCCGTCCCGCTCGACACCTGGATACGAACGACGATAGAGGAGTACTACCCGGAGTGTGAGGGCGGGAACTACACCGAGACGTCGCGCGCGATCCGCGAGCGGTTTGGGGGTGAGTTTGCGGGCTACGCTCAGACGTACGTCTTCTACTATCTCCGTGCCGGCGGCGAGTAGAGTGAGTGCGGCGACCGTCCACGCCGCGTTCTCACACGCAACGCGGTCGACGGCGTCGTCACTCGGCGAGTAACGGTCAGCGGGAGACAGCGGCGAAGTTCTCAGTCTGCGGTCGGGGCCAGCGGCTCCGACTCGGACTCGTCCATCGGCTCGGTGATTCCTTCAGTCAGTTTAAAAACAGCGGCTTTGTGGTCGGTTTTCGACTTGTGAATCGATGTCGGTTTGACGCCGAGTTCTTCGTAGGCGTCCAGGTCAATGTCTTCGTTCCAGAACTCGCACTGTTTTCGTACTTCTGCGAGGAGGCCGTGAAGATGGATGAGCTCCTGCTTCTTCATGAGTACCCGTTCTTTGCTACCGGAGGTTTATATTATTATCCTGAGCCACGTTACCATGGCTAACCACGAGTTCCCGGTTCTGAGGGCGGAAACGGCTACTTTTGCGTTAACGATCGGGAAGAATCCGCTCGTTCGTGACGGCGGGTCGACTGACGGTTGGTAAAAACAGCGGGTCGTCGGCCTCACGCGTCTTACTCACGCGCGGTCGCCGCGCTACTGGAACTGTTTGACGGCTTCAAGATCGCGTTCGGTCCGCATGAACTCCGTCAGGCGACGCGTCGCGTGACAGTCGGGACAGCTAAAATTCGAGCGCAGTTCCTGTAGGTCTGCGGGATTTGCTTGCCACTCCTTGGTACACTCTGGACAGACGAGTCTGACGAACGCATCCACCATACCCCGGTGTACACTCGCGTAGGTTAAAAACGTACGTGACTGTATGACAAACACGTCGCGTCACGGCGCGGTGCCGACGAATGACCGTCTTCTAGGCGGTCAGCTCCTCGCTCGCTTCGAGGAGCTCCTTGTAGCGGTTCCGGATGGTCACTTCCGAGATGTCGGCGACGTCGCTGACCTCGCTTTGGGTCACTTTCTCGTTCGAGAGCAGCGCGGCCGCGTACACGGCAGAGGCGGCGAGTCCGACCGGAGACTTCCCGCTCGTGATCCCGGCTTCCTTCGCGCTGTCGAGGAGTTCGTGGGCGACGCGCTGGGTCTCCTCCGATAAGTCGAGCCGCGACACGAATCGGGGGACGTAACTGCCGGGGTCGGCGGGCTGGATCTCTAATTTGAGCTCTCGGATCACGTACCGGTACGTCCGGGTGAGTTCCATCTTGTCGACCCGCGAGACCGCGGTGAACTCGTCGAGGCTTCGGGGGTTACCGACCTGTCGGGCGGCGGCGTACAGCGCCGCCGTCGCGACGCCCTCGATGGACCGGCCCGGAAGCAGGTTCTCGCTCAGTGCCCGACGATAGATGACGCTGGCTGTCTCGCGGACGTTGTCCGGGAGGCCGAGCGCCGAGGCCATCCGATCGATCTCGCCGAGCGCCTGTTTCAGGTTGCGCTCCTTCGAGTCGCGGGTGCGGAACCGTTCGTTCCAGGTCCGCAGCCGCTGCATTCGCTGGCGCTGACGGCTTGAAAGCGACTTCCCGTAGGCGTCTTTGTTCTGCCAGCCGATGTTCGTCGAGAGCCCCTTGTCGTGCATCATGTTCGTCGTCGGAGCGCCGACGCGGGATTTGCTGTCGCGCTCGCTCGAATCGAACGCCCGCCACTCCGGCCCGCGGTCGATCCCGTCCTGCTCGACGACGAGGCCGCAGTCGTCACAGACCGTCTCGCCGTGTTCCGTGTCGGTCACGAGGTTGCCTTCACACTCGGGACAGACCGTGCGCTGTTCGTCTCCCGACTCCTGTTCGCTGGTCGTCTCGGTCGATCGGTCCCGCTCCGCCTCGCTGTCGTAGCCGCGTATGTGTGTTTCAGTCATGGTGTTCATGGTGTCGTCACCGATCGAACTCCCGACAGAAATACTGGCGCCGGGCTCGCCGATTAGTTAACAAATAGTAAGTTACGAGAGTATATATATGTTGTGTTATTTCTCAACAATGATATCGTCAATAGCCGTGAGAGCCACTCGAGAAGCCTCGGTGGGTATCTGCGCGATTTTCAGCGGCTTCGATTTTTCGCGCCGATTTCCGTAGAGGTATATAAATAGTCGTGTCGAGGACCTCCCGGCGGTCAGTCCCACGTGATCCACACGAGGAAGATCAGTCCCGCCGTCTGTAGCACGTGAAGCGCCATCATCGCGCGCCACGCGGTCGGCGAGACCGCCTCCGAGGCGAACCACGCGGACAACATCGGGTCGACGAGGTAGATGTACAGCGCAAACGCGTTCTCGCCGAGCAGAAAGACGCCGAACATGGCCAGTCCGAGCGCGTGCTTCGAGCGGAACTGCGCGTAGTTCCGCCCCCACACCCAGACGAGCGCGAGGAGCAAGACGACGTTGACTCCGACCGCGACCCGTGCAACGTCGAACCAGAGACTCATCGTACACCTGCTATCGACGGTGCCGATATAACGGCTTTCCCAAATTCCTTCCGAATACCACCCGCAATGCGGGGGCTTCGTCCCGTCGGCCCGTCAGTCGTCATCTGTTTGCTCCATGATCGTCTCGATTGTGTCCCAGTGGTGGCGCGCTCGGTCGGTCGGGAGGTAGACGGCGCCGTACTCGTCCCCGCTGCGCTCTACCACGTCGTTGTCCATCAGCACGTCGAGGTGATGACGGACCGTTTTGTAATCCAGTTCGAGGTCCTCGGCAAGTTGGTTCGCGTTCCGCGGGCGCTCGTCGAGCGCTCGCAGCAACCGGACGCGATTCGCTCCGCCTCGCGTGCCGGTTAACACGTACCAGAGTGCCGCTTCCATCGTACTTGTGTCGTCGCCACGCAACCTAACTCCACCGCCTCACCACGTGGTGGACCGGACGTGATCGCCGCAATCAACCAAAAGCACTTATTTTTCGCCGCTGTCGGTATCGACGATGTCCCCGTTCCTGCTACAGGGAGGTGCCGGCGCGCTCTTCTTGGTAATCGGCCTCCTCATACTGATCGTACAGCTCGGTATCATCGTCTGGATCTACTCCGACGCCCAACACCGGAGCGACCAACCGGCGTTCCTGTGGGCGCTCGTCGCGTTCTTCGCGCCGCTTCTCGGCCTCGTCTTGTACGTGCTTCTCGGCCGCAACCAATACTGAGTCGCTGCCTGCTCCATATTTAAATACCCCGGAGAGACGACGTCACGCCGACCGTCTCCGCGACGACCCACGCGACGAACAGGAGATACGAGATCAACAGGACCCCTGACTCTCGGCTCGTGAGCGTGAGGTCCGTCCGGAGCGCCGCGAACAACACCACGGTCGCGGCGGTGAGGACGCCGAACATGGGGACGGCAGTCGAGAAGTTCACCTCGACGTTTCCGACGATCAACACCCCGACCGGGATCGCGACCAGCAGGTCGAACGTGTTCGACCCGAGGACGTTCCCGAGGCTCGTCCCGCCCCGCCCTTCGCGGGCCGTGCGCACGCTCACGAGCGTGTCCGGGAGGCTCGTCGCCGCCGCAACCACGGTGATACCGGCGAGGAACTCCGGGACGCCGAACGTCGCCCCGAGCGACTCGACCGACCCGACCAGCCGCTCGACGGCGACGCCGATAACGAGCAGGCCCCCGGCGAGTTTCCCCCACTCGCGGCGAACGTCGATCCCGTCGCGGATCCGGTCTATGGCGGCGTCGCCGACGTCTTGGTACTGAATGAACAGGTAGAGCCCGTACAGGCCCAGCGGGATGGCGGCGACGGGCCGGGTCAACTCACCCACGATCGGGGTCGAGGAGACCGGATAGTAGATGACCGCGAGCGAGAAGGTGACGACCAGCGCCGACACCGCGATCATGTAGAACTGTGCTTCCTTGTAGACGATCTCGCGGCTGGCCTCTAACGGGCGCTCCGAACTGAGCCCGGACAGGCCGGGGATCACGAGCACGTTGAAGATCGCGGAGCCGACGAGCGCGCCGACACCCATATCGAAGACGCCGGTGGCGGCCGTGACGACGACGCTCGCGAACTCCGGAAAACTCGACCCGACGGCGACGACGACCGACCCCTGAACGACGGCCGGGAGCCCGTAGTACCCCGAGAGCGTCTCTGCGGACTCTTCGAGCCAACTGCTCCCGATCCAGATCGCGCCGGTCGCGACGACGATCACGGCCGCGTGGAGCGCCGTGGCCGTCGAGACGAGCCCGCCACCCATCGGACTATCTCACGTGTCGGCCGGCGAGTTCGAACAGTCGGTCGGCGATGTCGTCGTCGAGCGCCTCTCGGCGGACGCGCCACTCCCAGTTGCCGTCGAGCGTTCCCGGCTCGTTGAACCGCGCCTCGCTCCCACGACCGAGCAGGTCCGGCAGGGTCGTCATCGCCAGCACGGCCCCCGAGGCCCACACCTCGTCGATGATCTCCCACTCGGGGGCGCGGTCGCCGTCGGCACCGACGTTGAAGCGGAAACAGTCGCGCTGGCGTTCGGGGAGCGACTCGAAGTAGCCGACCCACGTGTTCGTGTCGTGCGTGGCCGTGTAGCCGACGACGCCCTCCGGGTAGTGCATGGGCTGATACTGGTCTCCTTCCGCACACCAGTCGGCGTACTGCGGCACGCGCATGCCGGGAAAGCCGAACTCCGCCATCAGTTCGTTCATCGCCGGCTCCTCGAAGCCGAGGTCCTCCGCGATGAAGGGGGCCTGCCCTAACTCACGCTCGACGGTCTCGAACAGCGCGCGGCCGGGGCCGTCACACCACTCGCCCGCGGCCGGATCGTCGGCGTCGGCGGGGATCGCCCAGTACTTGACGAACCCGAGGAAGTGGTCGAGCCGAGCCACGTCGGCGAGGTCGAAGAGCCGGCGGAACCGGTCGATCCACCAGTCGTAGTCGCGCTCGGCGAGCCGATCCCAGTCGTAGACGGGGTTGCCCCATCGCTGGCCGTCGTCGCCGGGGTTCGGCGGCACGCCCGCGACCGCGGTGGGGCGGTTCCCCTCGTCGAGCCGGAACGCCTCGGGGTTCGCCCACACGTCGGCGGAGTCGAGCGCGACGTATATGGGCACGTCACCCACGATCGACACGCCCTCGTCGTCGGCGACCGACCGCAACTCGCGCCACTGGCGGTCGAACACCCACTGCACGAACTCGCGGAACCGGATCTCGCCTGCGTGTCGCTCGCGTGCGTCGGCGAGTGCGTCCGGCTCGCGGGTCCGGAGCGGGTCAGGCCAGTCGACCCATGTGGCCTCGTCTCGTTCCGCCGACAGCGCACGGAAGAGCGCGTAATCGTCGAGCCACGACTCGCGCTCGCAGAAGGCGTCGAAGTCGGGGGCCGCGTCGCCGGCGCCGGCCTCGTCGAACCGCTCGAACGCGGTCCGCAAAAGCGGTTCTTTGTACCCGCGGACCGCCTCGTAGTCCACGCGGTCGCTCGGGAAGTCGGGGGCGGGCGTGAGATCGGACTCGTCGAGCCAGCCGTCGTCGACGAGGCCGTCGAGGTCGATCAAGAGCGGATTGCCGGCGAACGCGGAGGGGGACTGGTAGGGGGACTCCCCGGCGGCGCCTATCGTCGGCCCGAGCGGGCAGATCTGCCAGTGGCCGACATCGGCGTCGCCGAGAAACGAGAGGAACTCGCGTGCGCCGTCACCGAGGTCGCCGATACCGTGTCGTCCTGGAAGCGAGGTGACGTGACAGAACACGCCGCCGGAACGGTCGAGTCGCATGGCTCCTCCTGTGACCCCCACCGACTCAAGCGTTGTGACCGGGTGGCGGCTCCGGTGCGTCTCGGCCCCGTGACCGCATCAGTCGTCGTCAGTCGTCGCGAGATTCCGCGCGCCACACGACCGCGTCTGCGGTTTCGAGCCTGACGGGACCGGCGTCGTCGCCGACTTCGACCGCCGTGTCGGGGCCCGCGAGCGCGACGGTCCAGTCGCGTGCCGCTCCGTGTTCGTCTCCGAGACCGAGGTCGTCGCGGACGCCGGTCGGCGACACCTCCACGGGCGTTCCCTCGACGTTGCAGGCGATCAGCAGCGACTCGCCGCCGTCCGGGTCGCGTCTGAGGGCCTGATACACCACGGTCCCCTCGGTCGGGTGCCGATACCCGAACGCCTCGCCGCGACCGTCGTCGATGTCGTCCCGGAGCCACGGCCGGGCCTGCCGGAACTCGCGGACGCGGCGGTCGAACGCGGTCCGCGCGTCGTCCTGCTCGTCTTCCCACCGATCCAAGACGAGGTACTCCGCCACGTCAGCGCTCCACGCGAACGAGAACGCCTGGAGGTCGGCGGCGGTAATGTCGCTGTCGGCGGTCGACAGCGGCGTCCCCTGTACGGACAGCAGTTCAGCGATCATGTCGAGGTCGTACCCGGTCGCGTCGATGAGCGCAGCGAGTTTGGTGACGAATCCCTTGAGTTCCGCGCGCGTCTCGAACCCGAGTCCTTTCAGCCGGGGGAACGCGTCGCCGCCGGCGAACGACCCCTCCGGGACGTGCCAGTCGATCCACGGCGCCTCCTCGGCGACGACCTTCACGTTCCACGTCGGGTCGGTGTCCCGGACGAATCCCCAAGGCGCGCGGTAGTTCGCGTGCAGGAAGTCCATCGGGACGCCCGGCATCGCGACGTGGAACCAGACGAGCGCCGCGGGGCTGTCGTACGCCTCGCGGATCGTCTCCGGCGGCGAGTCGGCGAGGTACGGGTTGATAAGCGCCCCGCCCCAGTCGTCGGTCACCTCGACCTGCGACCCGCGCCGGAGCGTGTCGTGGTTCGCGACGCCGGTGATCCACTGGCTCCCCATCTCGCCGACCTCGCGCATGCGCCACCACTTCGTCGCCCAGAACGTGAGCAGCGCGGGCTTGTTGTGCGCGAACGTCACCGGCGACCACTGGAACGCGTGGGGGTGCTGGTCGATCAGCGTCCGGTACGTCGACGCGAGCTCCCAGTCCTCCCGGGGCCACGGTCGCCCGTCCTCGTAGATCATCCACGGTCTGTACTCGGTCCCGGCGACCTCGTGTGTCACCCGGTCCATCTCCGCGAGGAACGCGTCGTCGTGGACCTGCTCGCCGGTCTCCTCGTCGTGGTACGTGAAGTCCTGTGCGCCGTCGATCCGGATCCCGTCCGCGCCGAAGTTCGCCTTCCGGCGCTGCAGTTCGAGCAGTATCGCGCGCACCACGGGCTGACGGTAGTCCAGGTGGAGCCCGTACATCCCCGGCCCCTCGAAGAAGGGGTCCGGGAGCAGCCCCGAAGCGCCCTCGTCGGCGTGGCCGAGCGCGACGTCGAAGACGACCCGAACGGGGTCGGGCATCGCGTGGCAGGCGGCGATGAAGTCGACGAGCTCGTCGGGGCGTCCCGTCTCCAGTATCGCGGGATTCGCGGCCGAAAAGGCGCTCACGACCACGTCGTACCCCCAGTTCGTCTGGTCCGGTCGCTCGACGCCGACGGTGACGCGCTCCGCGGCGCGCTCGCGGTCGAGCGCCCCGTCCGGGGTCTCGCTTTGGGCCCCGCCGGGGCGCCAGTACCACTGCTCGCCGTACGCCTGCGTGAGCGGCTCGACCGGCATCAACTGGACCGCGTCGTAGCCGGCGTAGTTCCGTTCGTGGGGGGCGAGCGGCTCGTCGCCGCGGAGCTTCTCCCCGATCGCTTCGAAGCGCTCCGCGAGTGCCCCGAGCGACCCTCGATCGGTCGACGTGCCGGGATGGATCTCGAGCATGCTCGTCGCGGGGTCGACCCGCGGGAGCCCGTCGTCTTCGGTCGTCGGGAGCGCCTCGTCGTCACCCCCGAACGAGGCGAAGTGGTCGCGGTCCGCGCGAGTGGCGTTGAGACGCGGCCAGTCGTACGCCTCCGCGGGCGCGAACGCCCCGAACGGGACCGACCGGGCGAGCGGGTCCCGCACCGTCTCCCACTCGCCGTCCGGAGTTCGGTAAATCAACTGATAGAGCGCACCGAGCCGGTCTCTGGTCCCGACCGGGAGTCCCTCGACGGCGACCCAGTGGAACTCGTCGTCGCGCGCGACGGGGACTCGGTCGACGCGGAACTCGACGTCCCGAAGGTCGTCGCAACCGGGGTCGATAGCGCCCGCTGACTCGCTCGCCTCGTCCGCGAGGGGTGTGAACAGCTCGAGCCGCACGTCGTCGAGGGGAACGCCGCGCTCGGTCAGCTCCGGGGTCCAGAAGCCGAACGCGACCCCGTTCGGCGGGTCGGTCGCGGGGTCAGCCTCGTCCGGGCGGATCGGGTGTGCGCCCAGTCGCTCGGCGATGGCTCGGGCGGCACCGAACCGGTCGTCGGCCGCCTCGCGGTCGCGACGCGACTGCTCGACGAGCGCGTCGGTCGCGTCCCGGAGCCGGCCGGGCGCCTCTCTCCCGCTCATTGCTCCCCCGCGCGGACGATGGCGACGTCAGACACGCGAATCCGTTCGGTCCCCTCGCCGTCGACGACCACGCACGACTCGTCGGTCACGAGGTCTCGGGTCGCGTGGTCCGCGTCGACCGCGACGCTCGCCGTCTCGGGCGCGAAGTTGAGGACGACCACCAGCGACTCCTCGTCCGTGTCGCGCCGGAACGCCACCACGTCGTCGGGGTGAACGTCGCCGCTTGCGACGACCGGCTGCTCTGAGAGGTCGCCGCTCGCGACGTGGTAGCCGACGCGCTCTAAGTCGCCCTCGGGGCCGAGCGCGGGGTGAGCGGCCCGGACCGCGAGCAGTCGCTCGTAGCGCTCACGGACCCCCTCGCGGGCGTGGTCCCACGCGATCGCGTCGCGTCGCCCGCGCTGTCCGATCTCCTGGCCCGCGTAGATCATCGGAACGCCGGGGAGCGTGACGATGGCCGCGCCCGCCGCGGCCGCCGCGGCGTCGCCGCACTCGACGCGGTAGCGCGTCTCGTCGTGGTTCTCGATGTACTGGAGGAACTCCGCGTGGTCCGGGAAGCCGATCTCGGTGCGCTTGTCGATCGCATCGACCACCGAGGCCGCGGGGTCGACGCCCCGCCCGATCTGCCGGAGTTGGAAGTACAGCGTCGCGTCGAAGTGAACGTCGAACATCCCCTCGTGGAAGCCGGGGATGTACGGGATCGTCTCGTCCATCAGCAGGAACTCCCGATCGATGTCTTTCACGCGGTCGCGGAGCTCCCGCCAGAACGAGTCCGGCACGGCCCAGGCCATGTCACACCGGAACCCGTCCACGAGCGGCGCCCACTCGTCTATCACGTCGAGGAGGAAGCGCCGAACGTCCAGGTTCTTGTGATTTAAGTTCGCGATCAGTTCCCAGTCGAAGTACGTGCCCGGCTCCCCGGACTCTTGCCACTCGTAGTGATCTCGGTACGGCGATTCGGGGTTCTGATACGCGTCCTCGAACCACTCGTGGTCGCGCGCGGTGTGGTTGGCGACGAAGTCGAACAGGACTCGCATGTCGTGTTCGTGGGCCGTCTCGACTAACGCCTCGTAGTCGTCGCGGTCGCCGAGGTCCGGCGCCACGTCGAAGAAGTCGGTGATGTTGTACCCGTGCGGCTTGCCGTCGTGTTCGAGGACCGGCGTGAGCCACAGCGTGTCGACGCCCATGTCGGCGATCGCCGGAATCCGGTCTGCGATAGCCGCGAACGTGTCGCCCTCCGCCTCGTCGGCGAAGGTCCGGACGTACACCTCGTAGACGGTCGCGTCTTTGGTCCACGCCGGCGGGTCGTTGAGGCGAACCGTCTCGAACTCGGCCGGCGTCGGCCCCTCGACTTCTGCCGCGTCGCGGTCCCGTTCGATAGCGACCGCGTCGGCGACGCTCACTCGCGGCTCCTGTCCGGGCTCCGCCGCCACTGCGGCCCCGTGAACCCGGAGTCGGTCCGGAACTGCGGAGACCGGAACCCGAAGCTCTCGGCCGTCAGCGACGGTTCGGAGCGCGTCTCGCGGGTTCGTCTGCCCCGATTCGATCGCGGCCGCCACGTCTCGGTCGTCGACGACGAAGGACACGCGCAGGTCGTCGGCGTCGAGCGCGGAGCCGGGATTCGGCGCCGGCGTCGCGCGGACGACGACCTCGTCTTCGCCCGCGTCCGCCCGCTCGACGCTCGCGTCGAGCCTGACTCGCGGGCGCCCGACGCCGGCGTCGCCCTGCGTCTCGGCGTATCCCACCGGCGCGTCGTCGGCGATGCGGTTGCGGATCGCCGTCCCGCTGCCGCCCTCGACGTCGACGCCCTCGTAGCTGGAGGGGAACGCACGAATCGTCAGGAGGTGGTCGCCGTCCGGCGCGTCGAGCCCAATGTGGTACCGACCCGGCTCGTCCGGCGTGAACTGGGTTACCGGCTCGCTGCCGACCGTCGCCTCGCTGTTCGGTGGCGCGTCGACGACGCGCCACGCGTACGATCCGCCGGGGTCTGGATCTCTCGGCGCCAACTCTGTCGTCTCTCCTGTCGAGAGAAATCGCGGGGGTCCTGGATGATGCATATGCTCTTCATTAACACCCTGGGTCTTTGGTGTTGCTCCTCGGTCAATGCGACGGGATTCTGAAGCGAAGCGAAGAACCCCGCGTTCGTCAAGGCTTTCACCTCGGGAATCGCAGTGCACCCATGCGACTGCGAACCGCTCTCACGCAACACGAACGTCGGCGCGGCGAGCGCTACCCGGCGGAGCGACCGACGACCGCCGGCGCGTTCACGGGCGACGACGGACGGCTGGTCCACGTCGGACGGAACGGCACCGTCCACGACTGTTCGTACTCCCTTTCCGGTATCGGCGGCGCGGACCGGCTCCGTATGGGGATCACCGCCGGTCGAGGCGTTCGATGGCTCGACGACCTGACGACGACGCGCCAGCACTACGACGGCGACACGCCGCTCGTCGAGACCGAGTACGACGCCGGACGGTACACGATCCACCAGTTCGACCTGGTTGTGAGCGACACCCACCTCACGCACGTCGAACTGCGCGGCGCGCCGCCGGCAGACGCCGAACTGGTCGCCGCCTGTGCGTTCTCGCCCGACATGGTCGAGGGGCGGATCGGCAACCTCGTTCACGAGGGGGCCGGCCCCGACGACGGCAGTGTCGTCGAGGTGTACCACCGAAACGAACACGACTTCCTCACCGCGTCGACCGGCCTGTCGGCCGCACACGGGCAGCGACTCCGGAGCATCTCCGAACTGGCCGGCAAAGGCGGCGAGGAGTTCGGTCACCGCGGCGCCATCGACCAGCGGGGCGAAATCGACCAGCGAGAGGACTCCCGGCTCACGCCCAACGTCGTCGTCCGCGCGCCGTTCGAGCGCGACGGCCGGACGGAGCGCGTCACGCTCGCGAGCCGCGCGGTCCTCGACCGACGTGAGAGCCGCGAGCGCGGCGACGACGCGAAAGACGCGGTCTCCGACGGCCCCAACCGCCAGCGGCGGATCGACGAACTGTCCCGGATCGCGACCGCGTACCCGGACGCCAACGACCTGCGAGAGGCCGCCGAAGGCCGCGGTCCGACGGTCCCCGAGGACACGCCGCGGCGGTCGGTGGTCGCGAGCGACCTCCGCGCCCTCGACTTGCTGACCGCCGAGTCGGGCGCGCGGATCGCGGCCCCGGAGTTCGACCCCTTTTATGCGACCTCCGGTGGCTACGGCTACACGTGGTTCCGCGACGAGGCCGAGGCGTCGCTCGCCCTCCTCGGTGCGAGCGATGAACTCGGCTTGGATGCCGACGAGGAACTGCTCGCGACGGCCTCGTTCTTCTGTCGCACGCAGGACGCCGACGGCTCGTGGCCCCACCGGGTGTGGGCCGACTCCGGAAAGGTGGCTCCCGGCTGGGCGAACGCCCGGATCGAGGGCGCGAACGACACCGCCGGCCCGAACGACCAGCTGGACCAGGCCGCGTCGGTCGTCGCCTTTCTCGCCCGTCTCCGACGAACCGCAGACCTCCCGGCGGAGTGGTGCGACCGGATCGACGACACGCTCGCCGACGCCCTCGCGTTCCTCCACGAGACGACCGAATCCGACGGGCTCCCGAAGCGGTGTCAGAACTGCTGGGAGAACGCGCTCGGTCGGTTCACCCACACCGGCGCGACGTACCTCCGCGCCTTCGCCGCGGCGGCTCGCGCGCCCCTCCCCGACGACGTGCGAGTCGACGCGCTCGCCGCGGCGGACGCCGCCGCCGCCGGCCTCGCCGACCGATGGAACCCGGACACGGAGCGGTTCCCCCAGCGCGCGAGCGAGGAGAGCCGCGACGACCGAGCGGACGCCAGCACGCTCTCGCTCGCGAACGCCGTGACGGAGTACGCGGAGCTCGGAGCCGAACGCGACGAGATCGGTTCCGCGAAAGCGACCCCCGAAGTCGACGTCGACGAGTTCCTCGATCACGTAATAACACACGTGTTGGGGACGATCGACGAACTCCACCGCGAGACCGCCGACATCGAGGGGCTCGTCAGGTTCACCGGCGACGACTGGCGCACTGCCGAGCAGGGCGCGGCGAAGGTCTGGTCGATAGCGACCCTGTGGGGCGCGACGGCCGCCGCCGAACTCGGCGGGTTCGTCCAGGAGCGAGACGGAGACGCGAGCGAACTGTTCGGGGCCGCCCGCGACCTCTACACGCTGTGTGAGCCCGACGGCCCCTTCGTCAACGACGCCGGGCTGATCGCCGAGCAGGCGTTCGACGACGGCGACCTCGACGGCGCGACCCCGATCGCGTGGTCGCACGCCCTCCGCGTCGACGCGACGGTGACGTTGGCGAGACACGGGGCCCTTCCGGTCCCGCACGACGACCCGTTCGGCCCGGCCGACGGGCCCCACTGGACGACCGGCCGGAAGTTCGGCGTCGGGACCCCGGCCGACCACCAGGCCGCCGACCCGGTTCCGGTCTGGTTCACGCTGACCGAGGGGGCGCTGACCGAGGCGCGGTTCCCCCGTATCGACGTGATGAACCTCCGGACGTTCGACTTCCTCGTCGCCGACCCCGACACCGGCTACACGATCCGAACCTTCGACGAGACGAGCCACGTCTCCACCACGGAGACGGTCGAACGGACCACGGAGCCGACCGACGACGACGTTCTCGCGTACACACAGACGATCCGCGAGACCGGTGACAGCCACGGCCACGAGTGGACGCTCACCGTCGAGTACGCCGTCGACACCGAGGGACACGCCATTCTCGCCGACGTGACCTTCGAGGGCGGCCGCGAGTACGACGTGTACGCCGTCGCCGACACCGCCGTCGGGAACGTCGGGACCAACGACCGCGGCCACCGCGTCGAGCGGACGGACGGCTACCACCTGATCGCGCGCAACGAGATCGACGCCGACCGCGACGCGGGCAAACTGGTCGACGAGGACGGCGACCCGTTCGAGGTCGCGCTCGCCGTCGACAGCGCGAGCGGTTTCGAGTGGGCCAGCGCGATGGTCGGCGGCGACGACGTGACCGAAGCGCTCTTCGACGAGGGACAGCGCGACGAGGGCGCTACGGAGGCGACCGGCAACGTCGTGCTCGCCGGACTGCTCGGGAGCGGGACCGAACTGTCGGACACGGTGGCGCTCGGCTTCGCCGAAGGGGCCGACGCGGCCGCCGCGTTCGACGAGGCTCGCGACGCCGTCTCGCGGGGCTTCGAGGCGGTCTCCGAGGCGTACGCCGCGACCTGGCGGGAGTGGCTCGACGACCGGCAGTTCCCCGCCTCCGTGACGGATGACCCGGACCTGGCGACGCAGTACCGATTCGCGCTGATGACGCTCGCAGCCGTCGAAGACAAACGACAGGACGGCGCGGGCATCGCCAGCCCCTCGGTGCCGTGGGGCGAGACCGAGTACGCCGCAGAAAAGCGCGGCTACGGGTACAACTTCGTCTGGTCGCGGGATTTATACCAGGTGTTCACGGCGCTGATAGAGGTCGGCGAAGTCGAGCGCGGGGCCGACGCGCTCGCGTACCTGTACAACACCCAGCAGGACGAAGACGGGTTCCTCCCGCAGAACACCTACATCGACGGGCGGACGCGGTGGGGCGGCGAGCAGATGGACAACATCGCGTTCCCCTCGGTGATGGCGTGGCAGCTCCACGAGCACGGCGTCTCGCCGGGCGACGCCGACTACACGTACGACCAGATGCGTCGCTCGCTCGGCTACATCGCCGTCAACGGCCCCGAGACCGCCCAGGAGCGCTGGGAGGAGGAGGCCGGCTTCTCGCCGTCGAGCATCGCCGCGGAGATCGCCGGCCTCTGCTGTGGGGCCGCCCTCGCCGTCACCGAGGCCGACCGCATCGAGGCGAACCGTATCGAAGCGGACGGGGGCGCCGCCGAGGCCGAGGCGTCGCCCGAGTCGCTCCGCGCCGACGCGCTCGCGTGGCTCGCGCTCGCGGACGACTGGACGGCCCGCGTCGACGAGTGGTGCGCGACTGCGACGGGCACCGAACGCCACGCCGAGACGCCGTACTACGTGCGCGTGACCGCCGACGGGGACCCCGAGTCCGGGCGGCCGCGGACGATCGCGAACGACGGCCCGACCTACGACGAGCGGGAGATCATCGACGGCGGCTTCCTCGAACTGGTCCGCCTCGGGATCAAACCCGCCGACGACGAGGTGGTCCGCAACTCCGTCTCGGTCGTCGACGACTCGATCCGCGTCGACACGCCGTACGGCCCCGGCTGGTACCGATACGTCGGCGACGCGTACGGCGAAATCGCCCGCGGCGATCCGGGCGGTCCCTGGGCCGGGACCGGCGACGGGCGGGGGCGCCTCTGGCCGATCTTCACCGGCGAGCGCGGCGAGTACGAACTGCGCGCCCGCGCCGACGGCCCCGACGGGTTCGGCGGCACCGACGAGGACGCGCTCGAACCGGACGCCCTGCTGGAGACGATGGCCGGCTTCGGCAACTCCGGCCGGATGCTCCCGGAGCAGGTGTGGGACCGCGAACACCCCACCGACTACGGCTGGGAGTTCGGCGAGGGAACCGGGGGGGCGACGCCCCTCGCGTGGTCGATGGCCGGGTTCATCCGGCTCGCACACGGCGTCGACGCCGGCGAACCGGTCGAGACGCCGGCGGTCGTCCGCGACCGATACGTCGAACGCGACCGCACCGCCCCGCCGGAACTGACGGCGACGGATGAACACCAAGACGGCGACGTCGTCATCTCGGGTGAGACCACCGCCGATGCGGTGGCGCTCCACACCGCGGAGGGCTCCACGCTCGCGACGCCGACGGACGGCGAGTACGAGTTCACGCTCGACGCGACGCTCAACGCGAAGACGGTGGTCGTCGCCGCCGCGAACACCGCCGGCGGCGCGGCCGACGGCGACGACACGCTCGGGGCGTTCGCCGACGCCGGCACCGCGGTCGAGCGACTGCGGCTGTAGGCCAACCTCGACGGCGCTCTGTTTTTTTTATGCCGCGGCGTCCGTTTATAAATAGACCCTCGCCGCTCACCCGAGCGCGGTCACGTCGACGTCGATTGACTCGCCGTCGCCGGCTTCGATAGAAACGGTGTCGACCACCGACCCCCGAACCGCCGTCCGCCACGCTTCGACGGCCTCCGTGTGTCGCTCTCTTCGGGTGTCGACGTCGGTGTCGGGGTGGTCCGCCGCCGTCTGATCGACCTCCGGGTACGGCGGTGCGTCGGCGACGAGACTCTGCGGGTCGACGTGGAGCGGCGACGGCTCGGCGGTCGACCCCGATTCGGCACCTCCCTCGTGTTCTGCGGTGGGCTCCGACTCAGACGCCGCCCCCGACCCCGACTCTGACGCTGGCCCCGACCCCGACGCCGGCCCGACGCTGTGGAGGCGCGCCCGCATTCGGCCCGAGAACGGCGGCGTGACGCGAAGCACCACCTCGCGGTCGCTCCGGAGCGTCGCCTCCAGCGCGGTCGCCACGTCATCGCGGTGGACCGCGATCGACCGGAGTCGGTCCGGACCCGCCGATGCGGGCGACTCGTCGTCAGTCATCGCCACCCGACCACTGCGCGTCCGAGAGGGTGCGCTGGACCGCCTCCTCGCCGACCGCGCCGGCGAGGTGTTCGAAGCCGGCCCGAACGCCCCGGTCGCTCGCGTTCGCCACCAGTCGGGAGACGATGAACTCCGGCGTCGACTTCCCGACCGTGCCGAAGCGCGGCTGGTAGTCGACGCGGAGGTCGAGGTCGCTCGTGAGCCCCTCGGCGAAGATGCCGTCGATCCGGGCTGGCTCCGGTAGCGGACTCAGGTCCGCCGCGAGGTGGGTGACGTACACGCCGAGCGCCCCGCGGTCGACGGTGAGAGTCACCAACCCGTTGAGCAGGTCGGCGGCGCGGCCGGGCTCGGTGATCGCCTCGAACTCGTCGACGAGCATCAGCGTCCGCCCGTCCGCGACGAGCGGCGGCACGACCGACTTCAACGTCGACTCCAACACGCCGGCGTTGAACGAGGCGTGTCGGCGGTGGAAGACGACCCGGTCGAACGCGCCGACCTCCGCCTCCTCGGCCGGCACCGGGAGCCCCATCGACGCCAGCAGCGCCACGGCACACAGCGTCTCTAAGAGCGTGGTCTTCCCGCCCGAGTTCGCCCCCGTGAGGACGCTTACCCGGTCGCCGGTCGGGGGCGCGTCGGCGCTCGCCACGCCGGCCGCTCCCGCGAGCGAGTGCGACCCGATCGCGTACGACACCGGCTGGACCTCGCCGCTGATAAACGGGCTCCGGGCGTTCCGGACCGCGATGCCGTCGTCGACGAGCGTGGGCCGGGTCAGGTCCCGCTCGACCGCGAACCGCGCGAGCGAGAGCAGGAACGCGGCGTCCGCCACGGCCCCGACCGCGTCCGCGACGGTGCCGCCTCCCGTCCCGTCGCCGTCGGCCGTGCCGTCCGCCGCCTCCGCCCCGCCGATCCGCTCGCGGATGTCGGCGGCGACGGTCGCCTCGCGCTCCGCGGCCGCCTCCGTGAGTTCCGCGGCCAGGTCCCTGAGCGTGGCCGAGACGAAGTCGGCGGCGTCGAGCGCGTCGTCCGGCGCGACCGATCGCACCGTCGCCGGTTCGACGCCCGTCCGCTGTGCGACGTGGTCTATCGTCGCCGCTTCGAGCGCCTCGAAGTCGCGGACGGAGCCGTCTCGCACCGCGTCGAGCACGTCGAACGCCGAGTTCGCGAGGTCGCGGGCGGCGTCCCGCTGGTCGCGTCGCCGATCCAGTTCCTCGTCCGCGCCGCGCGCGACCTCGATGTCGCCGTCCTCGCCGGCTCGCATCGGATCGATCGCCCCGCGGACATCCGCGAGCGCGTCGGCGGCGTCGCGCAGTTCGGCTCCCGCCAACTCGCCGACGGCCTCGAACGGACCGTCCGTGAGGCCGACCGCCTGCAACGCGACGGCGGTCTCGACGGCGGCTAGGTCCGACCCCTCCGCGGCGTCGTACTCGTCGAACGCGGTGACGACGCGGTCGCGCTCCGCGTCGTCGAGCGCCGCCCACGCGTCGCGCGCCGCGACAATCTCGTCGAGGCGACTCTCGACGGCATCGCTATCGGCGAGCGGGGTCAAAACGCGGATCCGGTCGGCGGCGTGGTCGGTCAGCGCGTGTCCCGCGGCGATCGTGAGGAGGTCGTCGTACACGGAGCGGGCGTCTCCCGTCGCGAGCACGTCCATTCCGGCCTCGCCGTTCGCTCGTCGGAGGATGCGCGTCGCCCGGCCTCGGTGGAGACCGGCGTCGACGAGGGCCCGGACGTCGGCCGACTCGATCGCCGCGACCGCCCGTTCGGTCCCGAGCGACGCGGTGAGCTGCTCGCTCGTCTTCGGACCGATCCCCCAGTAGTCCTCCAGTCGCATACGTCGTGGTGTCGCCCCGGCGTCTTGGCGCTTTCGTCGCCGTCGCGGGGGTTCAGCCCCCGGTCGATCTCCCTGCACGTCTCGCGTCACGACAGGGTTCATGTCGCTTCGTCCCGACGCTCTCCCATGGCGACCGAACTCGCGGAGGGCGTCTGGCGACTCGACTGCCGCGGCGTCAACGCGTATCTCGTCTTCGACGACGTGCCGACCCTCGTCGACGCCGGGACGCCGTGGGACGAGGCCGCGATCCGTACCGGACTCGACGACGCCGGCCTCTCGGTCGAGGACGTGGGGCGCGTGCTGCTCACGCACTACGACCTCGATCACGTCGGGACGTTGGCGGCGATCGCGCCCGACCTCGACGCACCCGTCTACGCCTACGGCTTCGACGCCCAGCTGCTCCGCGGGACACGCTCCCCGCCGCTCCGGAACCACAAGGGCCTGATACAGCGACTCGGCGGGCTCGTTACTGACCTCCCCGATCTCGACGTTGTCGGCCTCCGCGACGGTGAGACGGTCGGGTCGTTCACGGCGTACCACACCCCCGGCCACACGCCGGGTCACGTCGCGTACGTCAGCGCGGAACTCGGGGTCGCCCTGCTTGGCGACCTCGTCTCGGCGTCGGACGGCGACATCGAACCCTCCGGCTGGCTGATCAGTTACGACACGGAAGCAGTCGCGACGAGCGTTCGGGGGCTCGCGACGCACGCCCCGCCGTTCGAAGTCGCCTGCGTCGGACACGGCGACCCGCTCGCGACGGGCGGCGACGAGGCGTTCGCGCGGTTGGCGGCGGAACTGTAGCCGCGTTCAGCGGGACTGGCGGTAGATGAGGTTCCGCTGGATATCGTTCGCGCCCTCGTAGATGACGGGGATCCGCACGTCGCGGTAGACGCGGGCGATCCGGCGGTCCGTGAGATTCGAGCGACCGCCGTGGAGCTTCATGCCCTTCTCGGCGCAGTCGGTGGCCACTTCGGTCGACTTTGTCTTCGCCAGCGCGGCCCAGTAACCCGCGTTGTCGTTGTTCGCGACCTTCTCGCAGGCGCGCCAGTTGAGCGCCCGCGCGGCCTCGAAGCCGATTCGCATATCCGAGATGGTGTGTTGGACGGCCTGGAACTCGTTTATCGTGCGACCGAAGGCGTTGCGGCCGTGCACGAAGTCCTCGGCCTCCTCGATGGCGGCGGCGGCGAGCCCCAGCCCGTGCCCGCCGACGATGACGCGGCCGTGGTTGAAGAAGTCGGCGAGGACGTAGAAGCCGCCGCCCTCGCTGCCGACGACGTTCTCCTCGGGGACGAAGCAGTCCTCGAAGACGATGTGGCCCTGCTTGGAGGCGCGCATACCCATCTTCTCGGGGATGTGTTCGGCCTCGTACCCCTCGCTGTCCGTCTCGACGATGAACAGGGTGTAGTTCGAGTAGCGGTCGTCGCTGTCGCCGGTCTTGGCGTACACCGTGAGCCAGTCGGCCTCGACGGCGTTCCCGACCCAGTACTTCTCGCCGGTGAGTTCGTAGCCGCCCTCGACCTTCTCGGCTTTTGTCGTCATCCCCGCGAGGTCAGAGCCGGTCTCTGGCTCGGAGACGGCGAGTCCCGAGATTTGGTCGTTTTCTGCGACCGGACGGAGATACTCCTCTTTCTGTGCTTCGGTACCGTACTGCTCGACCATCTCGGCGCCGAAACTCGCGAGTTGGAGGGTGAGCGCGATGCCGGCGTCGGCGCGGTAGAACTCCTCGGCGATGGCGAGGATCTGCGCGAGGTCGAACCCCTTTCCGCCGTACTCCTCACCGATGTCTTGGGCGACGAGTCCGGCGTCCATCCCCGCCTCTAACACTTCCCAGGGATAGTCGCCCGACTCGTAGTACTCCTCGGCGTTCGGTGTGATGTACTCTTCCGCGAACTCGCGGGCCTCCGCTTTCACGTCTCTGGCGTGTTCCGGAACAATGCTGTCGTCGAGCAAGTCCATACCCTCCCTGTGGACCCCGTGGTCAAAACGTTCGTGGAACAACGAAAAACACCGGGTGCGTTTATTCGTCGGTCTGGTCGCCCTGCGGCTCCGCGTCTTCGATGTAGGCTGCCGCTTCGCCGTCGCCTTCGCCCTCGTCGGTGGTCGCATCTTCGACGGAGTCGGCGTCCTCGGAGTCGTCGTCGTCGGCCGCCTCGGCCTCCTCCCGAGCTGCGTCTCTCGCAGGCTCGGCCTCGTCGATGCCGACATCTTCGACAGGTCCGGGCTCGTCGCCGTCGACCGATTCCGCTACGTCGCCCTGGTCGTCCGGGTCAGCGGGGTCGGCGGGCTCGAACCCGGCCGTTTCGAGGTCGGCGTCCCCGTTCCGCGGGTCGTGTCCGTGTTCGCGCAGCAGTCGGCGCACCGCCGACCGATCGACGGTGCCAGACACGGTCCGGGGAAGGGAGTCCACGTACCCGACCGTCTTCGGGATCTTAAACCCTGCCAGCCGATCGCGGGCGAACGAGAGGAGTTCCCCTTCGTCGACGACCGGCGGCGCCGGTTCGTCCGCTTCCGATTCCTCGGCGTCCCCCGTCGTCTCGTCGTCCGTCTCAGCCGCATCGGCGTCCGCCTCATCCCCATCGGTGTCCGTCTCGGCCTCATTGTCGCCTGCTCCAGCCCCATCGGCGTCCATCTCACCTTCATCGCCCGTCTCAGCCCCATCGTCACCCGTCTCAACCGCATCGGCGTCCGTCTCTTCGCTCTCGTCGTCGGTCGAGCCGGCTGCCCCCTTCGGCTCGACGCCGTCCACGTCACCGACCGCGAGGAGCGCGCTCACGCGTTCGCCCCACACCTCGTCGTCGAGGCCGACGACCGCGGCGTCCTCGACCGGGGCAAACGTCCGGAGGACCTCGATCACTTCGCCGGGTTCGACGTTCTCGCCGCCGGTGACGATCCGATCGTCGAGGCGGTTGAGGACCGAGAGGAACCCCTCATCGTCGATTTTCCCCACGTCGCCGGTGTGAAGCCCGTGCGGGCCGAACGCCAATCGGTCGAGGGCGTCGCCGTCCGCGTCGTCGCTGCCGGTCTCGACGTAGCCGGGGGTAACCGTCGGCCCGTCGACGACGATCTCGCCGGTCGCTCCGGGCTCTGCCGGCGTCCCGTCTTCGTCGACGATCGTCACGTCGATGCCGAACAGGGGGCGCCCGACGGTGGTGAGTCGGTCCTTAGTCTGTCGGGGCGTCGCGGTCGCGATCTGTGAGGCGGTCTCCGTCATCCCGTAGGTGGGGTACACCGGGACCGAGTAGTCGTGACACCGTTCGAGCAGCTCCTCGGAGGCCGGCGCCCCGCCGAGCAGCACCACGCGGAGGGAGTCGGCGAGGGTGCCGCGTCGGTCCAACATCCGCTTGAGCATGGTCGGCACCAGCGAGATGCCGGTCACGTCGTAACTGTCGATGTCGTCTGCGGTGCCGCCGGGTGCGAACCCCTCTCGCAACACCAGCGTCGTCCCGTACAACGCGGAGCGATACACGGGGGCGAGCCCACCCATGTGGTGGAGCGACAGCGACACGAGCCACCGATCCTCCGGTTCGACCCCCAGTCGGAACGCGGAGGCGACGGCGGAACTGTACACGTTGCCCGCGGTCAGCGGCACCGGCTTGGGGTCGCCCGTCGTTCCGGACGTAAACAGGACACAGAGGTAGTCCGACTCCTCCCAACGCGCGGGCTCGACTGGCTCCGGATCGACGCCGTGGACCGCCGTCACCTCCTCGGCTATCGGCTCGTCGACCGATAACACCGGGACGGAATCGACCGACTCGCACTCCTCGACCGCGCTGAGCGCGACGTCCTCGGTCGGATCGGCGCACACGATGGCGTCGAGGTCGGCCCCCTCCACGCGCTGGGCGAGTTCCCGCCCGGTGAACTCCTCGGCCAACGGGACGAACGTCGCGCCGATCCGCATCGACGCGTGGACGAGCCCGACGGTCCCGACGTACGGCGGCGTGAGGACGCCGAGGCGGTCGCCGGCTTCGATCCCGTGTGCCACGAGGCGCCCGGCGATGTCGGAGACCAACTGATCGAGGTCGGTGTAGGTCCACGCCTCCCCGTCTTCGGCCCGGATCAGCGCGGTGTCGTCCGGCGAGGAGACGACCCGGTGAGATAGCCAGTCCCGCATGGCTGTCACCGCGGACGCGAGTGGCGACTACTCATCGACCGGATGGCGAACCGTCAGTACGGGGACGTCGGAGGTGCGAACGACCCGCTCTGTCACGCTCCCGAGGAGGTACCGGTCGAGGCCCTTCCGCCCGTGGGTCCCCATGACGACCACGTCGATGTCGTTCTCGGCGACGTGGTCGCGGATCGACTGATACGCGGTGCCCGTCGCGACGGTCGTCTCGCAGTCCACGCCGGCGTTCGCGGCGGCCTCGGCGACGCGACGCGTGGCGTTTTCGCCCTCCGCTTCGAGCGCTTCGACGACGATGTCGGAGCCGGCTTCGAGCGTCGAGTACGCCGCCCCGTCGACGACGTAGAGGGCGTGAACGCGCGCGTCGTAGTGCTCCGCGAGGTCGATCGCGTGCTCGATGGCGGCGTCTGATGCGGGACTGCCGTCGGTCGGCACGAGAATTTGAGAGTACATCTACTCACTCGATACGGTTGGTGTCGATTAAAAACCCGATCACAGCGGTTCGGCGTCGCCCCCGGAGTCGGGGTCTCACCCGTAGAACGTCGGTTCACAGCGCACGGTGCGTCTCGGTCGTTCCCGCCGCGTTCGTGTCCGAGTCGCCGCGTCTGCGTTCGAATCGCCGCCGAGGTCAGCGGAAGCCCATCGCTTCGATCTGCTCTTGGTACCGGTTGCGGATGGTGACCTCGGTGACCTGCGCCACGTCGGCGACCTCTCGTTGGGTCTTCTTCTCGTTACAGAGCAGCGAGGCGGCGTAGATCGCCGCCGCCGCGAACCCGGTCGGGGACTTCCCGGAGAGCAGCCCCTGTTCGGCGGAGACGTCGATGATCTCCGTCGCCTTCGACTGGACCTCCTCGCTGAGTTGGAGCGCCGACGCGAACCGGGGGACGAACTGCTTCGGGTCGACCGGCTTCAGTTCCAAGCCGAGCTCCTGTGAGATGTACCGATACGTCCGGCCGATCTCCTTTTGCGGTACGCGCGACACGTCGGCGACCTCGTCGAGCGATCGGGGGATCCCCTCCTGGCGACAGGCGGCGTAGAGGGCGGCGGTCGAGACGCCCTCGATCGATCGCCCGCGGATCAGGTCCTCGTTCAACGCGCGTCGATAGATGACCGAGGCGACTTCTCGGACCGAGCGCGGCACGCCGAGCGCGCTGGCCATCCGGTCGATCTCAGAGAGCGCGAACTGGAGGTTGCGCTCGCCGGCGTCTTTCGTCCGAATCCGCTCTTGCCACTTCCGTAGCCGGTGCATCTGCGACCGCTTCTCCGAGGAGAGCGACCGACCGTAGGCGTCCTTGTCCTTCCAGTCGATGGTCGTCGTCAGCCCCTTGTCGTGCATCGTCTCCGTGATGGGCGCGCCGACGCGGGACTTCGACTGGCGCTCCGAGTGGTTGAACGCCCGCCACTCCGGGCCGCGATCGATGTTCCGCTCGTCTAACACCAAGCCGCAGTCTTCACACACCAGTTCTTGGTCAGCGTCAGTGACGATCTCGGTCGAGTCGCACTCCGGGCAGGAGAGCGTTTCTTCGTCCGATTCTCGCTCTGTCTCCCGCTCCTGTTGGCGCTGGCGGCTCGGACGTTCCATTATAAGGTTTCTGGTTATTGCCGCATTTAAACCTTTGTCCCGATCTGTAACGCCGCTCACGTCGACTGACACCGAGCGGTGGCGACAGAGACGCCGATACGACTTATCGGGCGCTCTCGGCCGCCTTTCACGAGTTCGCGTCGCGTCGCATTTCCCTGTCGGACCACCGACCTGAACACGAAACGTGACCGGTGGCGGCGGTCGGCCTCGCACGCGCGACTGAGCCGCGGTGTCGACTCGTCGCTTTTCGGCTCGCAGGAATAACTACTGAACATACACTAAAACTTATATATTACCGCGGTATATCCTGTGGTATGAGCACGACACAGTCCGGCGGGATCGACGCGGCGCTTCGGGGCTGTCGCCCGGCCGAAGTCGACCCCATCGTCATCGAAGCCGCCGACCTCGAAAGCACCGCACCCGACCACCTCCGCGACGTCAAGGCCGCGCTGTCCGCTCGCGGCTACCAGCCCGCCACCCTCTCCGTCGTCGCGCGATTCGAGGCCGGCGACACCCTCGCGACCCAGCGCGAGGCCGACCGCCTCCGGGAGTTCGTCCGCGCCGCGTCGTTCCTCGGCGCCGGGCGCCTCGAAGTTCGCCTCGACGACGGCGCCGAACCGGACGCCGTCGACTCCGCGCTGTCGGCGCTCGCCGAGCGCGCGCGCCGCGAGGGCGTCGACCTCGCCCGCATCGAGTCCGACTGATCCGATGGCGTCGAAGCGCTCGCTCGCAACCAAACTCGGCGTCGTCGCCGGCTTCGAGGCGCCGAGCGCGGCCCTCGAACAGTACCCGACGCCGCCCGACCTGGCGGCGCACGTCGTCCACCTCGCGGACTTACACGGCGACGTCGACGCCCGCACCGTCCTCGATCTGGGCACCGGAACGGGGATGCTCGCGCTGGCGGCCGCCCTCCGCGGCCCCGCGCGCGTGATCGGTATCGAACTGGACGGAGACGCGCTCGTGACCGCGACCGAAAACCAGCGACGCGTCGCGGCGAGCGCGCCAGTCCACTGGCTGCAAGGCGACGCGACCCGCCTTCCCCTCGACGTGCCAGACCCCGTGACGGTCCTGATGAACCCGCCCTTCGGGGCCCAGGACGGACACCGGAACGCCGACAGGGAGTTCCTCACGACGGCCAGCCGCGTCGCGACCGTCTCCTACTCGGTCCACAACGGCGGGAGCCGCGAGTTCGTGGAGGCGTTCGCGGCCGACAACGGCGGCGAGGTAACCCACGCGTTCGCCGCCGACTTCGCCATCGAGTCGCAGTTCGATCACCACACCGACGACTCCCGCGACATCGACGCGGAGGTGTACCGGATCGAGTGGCGGTAAGTCGGCGACCACGACGACTCACCCTCGTTATCGCCCGTTGCTCGGTACCGTCCCTCTCACCGTCGCCCGTTGCTCCTACCGCCTCTCTCACCGCCGTTCTTCACCCGCTACTGCCTCCCCTCGTAGCGTTCCCGTGTCGCGATCCGAACGCGCGTCTCCCCGCGTTCGGCGAACACCGCGTCGCTTTGGCGAACGAACTCGATCCCTTCGAGCGTCACCGACTCGTTGGTCGCCGGGAGCGCGGCGACTTCGCGGTCGCCGTCGGCGTCGACGCGCAGTTCGAACCCGCCTGCGACGGGGGCGACGGTGACGTTCCGGCCGTCGATCCGGGGGCCGGCCTGAACGGGGTCGCTCACGAACAGGGTCTCGCGCGTGTCGTTGCGCACCGCGTCCACGCGGTACGCCGGGCCGGCGTTTGTCGCGACCCAGCCGACGCGCTGCACCCAGACGGTCTCACGCCAGCCGGTTCCGCCGACATCGACCGCACGATACCCCCAGAACGCGAGGTTCCCCTTCGAGACCGCCGTGGTCCATATCTCCCGGTCGGCGTTGGCCACGATCACCCCCGAGGTGTTGACGCTCGTCGACCGCCCGAACGCCTCGACATCGACGACGCTCACCAGCCGGTCCTCGACGTTCTCCGCGTAGGTCACCTGATACCCGTCGATTTCGATCGGGTCGCCCGGCAGTTCGTCGTCGTCGACGGCGACGAGGTTCGGACCGATTCCCGGTCCGGCGACGACCGCCAGCGCCGAGACGAGCAGGAGGAACCCGACGGCCCCCGGCGTGACGGACCGGACGCTCCCGCGAATCGTGTCCGGCTCCGGCACCGCAACCGCCGACCGGATCGGCTCGTCGCGCCCGGCGACGGCGAGCGCCGCGATGGCCGCCAACGCCGCGAGCAGCCCGAGGCCCACGGCGCGATACAGCTCGTACCGCTCGTTCCCGAGGTACCAGTATATCGCCCAGAGCCGTCGTGACGCACCGAACAGGAGGACCGCACCGAAGACGGCGAGCCCCGCGGTTCGCGACCGTCGACCGGTCGGGTCGCCTGCACCGCGCCGGCGGCGGTACCGAATCAGCCAGCCGGCCGCGAGCACCCCCGCGATCAGCCCGATGGCGTGGCTCTGTACCGCGATGTTCGCCCAGCTCGGCGCGCCGTACGACCCGCTCGCCTCCGCGACGACGACGGGGTTTCGGAGCGTCTCGTAGGTCACGTTCACCAGCGTCGCCCCGGTGAGCGCCGCGACGGTCGAGAGGGGGTAGAAGACGAGCGCGAACCCCCACAGCGCGAACACGACCCCCGAGAAGCCGATCACCGGGCCGAGCGCGAACAGCGACGAGAGGACGGCAAAGGACAGCAGCGAGCCGGGGACGACGACGAACGCTCGAACGTAGGGGTTGGCGGCGAGCGGGCGGTCGCCGGCGGCGAGACCGTCACGGATCGCCGCGAGCGTGGGGAGCGACTCGCGAGCGGCGGCGAGCGTGAGGCGTCCCGACCGCGTCGCGCCGTCTTCCGTCTCGCTCGCCTCGTCGACGCCGCGTCCGTCGGGGAAGTGCCCGAAGGCGTACTCGGCGAGTCCGCCGGCGACGAGCGTCGACAGGAGGTTTCCGGTGATGTGGCTACGACTCGAATGGGCGAGCCCGGCCCAGAACATCCCTTCCGGGTAGAGGTACGACCACGACCGAAACGGGATCACGACGGGTCGATTCGGGTTCTCCAGCCCGCTTTGAACGAACAGGTAGACGGCGATAACCGCGGCGACGGTGACGAGCGTCCCCCAGGGGACGCCGAGGAGGAGCCGCGAGCGAAGCGCGCGAGTCCACGCGCCGCTCGGGCGGTCGGTCCGATAGACGACAGCGAGGGCGGCGACGACGAGGGCGCCGCCGGCGACGAGGTGCGCGACTCCTGACGAGAGCGCCTCCGCGACCATACAGGCCAGCGGGCGGCCGTGCGCTTAAGCGTTCGCGGGGCGCCGACTCAGATCTTGTTTTCGGCGTCGTCGGCCAGCTCTTCCATCCGCTTCCCGACCCGGCCGGCGGGAGAGAACTCGTCTTCGCTCATCGCGCTCGCGAGGGCGTTGCCGAGGACGAATACGGCGTGTTTGTGTTCGCTCTTCGATTTGTGGACGTGAGACGGGTCGACGTCGAGTTCGTCGTACGGGTCGAAAAGCGAGCTGTCCACGGTTTCGTGGTCGCGGAAATGCTCCATGATCGTCACCATCTGTTCGTGGAGTTCGAGCAGCTCGTCTTTGTGCATACCACTGATACGGGGCGTACACCCTTTAAACGTTGTTGAGGGGTATACGCACGGCTCTGCGGTAGTGTGACTACGTGCGTCGGATCGTCGGAGGACACGACCGACGAGCGTCGTCGAAACCACACCGTGAACCGCCGGGGCCGTTCCCGGAGCGTGCAACGACCCGGATTAGAAGACGTACTCGTCTTCGTGGCCCATCATTCCCTCGTCTTCGAACCCGCTGGAGTCCTCGTCGTCTCGCGGCCCGCTCGTCTTAAACGCCTTTATGCCCGTCGACAGGAGCTCTTCGACCGCTTCTTCGCGGTTGAGGAACTCTCCCTGCTCGACCATCTGCGCGATCTGCATCTCCAGATGCTCCGGCACGGTGATCTCTACTTGTGGCATTTCCTGCACGGGAGTAATGGGAATGGGGATATAAATGTGGCGTCGGTGCTACGCTGAATTGAAACCAAATTCGGGTAATCAAATAATGATCGTTTCTATTCTACAAATACCTCTTTTGACAATCAAAACACACGCCAGTTTGCGTATACTTCTCTCCCGAGCATCGACCGCGCCCGTTAGACGCCTGCGAGAGCGACATTGATACGTGACGCCGGCCCGAAGCGGTGGCATGACCGATTCCGGCGCCGACACCGCCGCTGGCACGGACACCGTCGAGGACCTCACGGGGCTCTACCGAGAGTACGGCACCGACCGGCTCCCGCCGGGACAGCGCGAGACGGACCGCTTCCCCGTCCTCTCGAAGAGCGGGACGCCGTCGTGGGACCCGGAGACGTTCGCGTTCGAGGTGTGGGGTGCGGTCGAAAACGCGCTCGACTATTCGCTTGCCGAGTTCCGAGAGCTTCCGTCCGTCACGCAGCGGCAGGACTTTCACTGCGTCACCGGATGGAGCAAGTTCGACTGCACGTTCACCGGCGTCGAGTTCGGCGAACTCGTCGAGCGCGCGGGCGTGCGAGACGAGGCCGATCACGTCATGTTTCACGCGCTCGACGGCTACACGACGAACCTCTCGCTCTCGGAGTGCACCCGCGAGGGCGTCCTCTTCGCGTACGGCTTCGACGACGGGGACCTCCCCGCAGACCACGGCGGTCCGATCCGCGTCGTCACGCCGCACAAGTACGCTTATAAAGGCGCAAAGTGGGTGTCCGGCGTCGAGTTTCTCACCGAAAAGGAGTTGGGCTACTGGGAGCAGCGCGGCTACAGCGACACCGCGAACCCGTGGAACGAGGAGCGGTACAGTTAGGCTCGGCGACGAGCGCCGCCGATACGCGGGATAGTCAAGATAAAGGTTCCTCGCACCCGATCTATCTGTAATGGAACGGGCGCGTTCGTCCCCGGCGTCGACCCTCGTCAGCCGCACGGCCCAGATCGACGCGCCCGGCTTCGCGGCCGCGTTCGACGCGCTCGCCGCCCCGCGAACGACGTGGAACGCCCCCGACGACGCGCTCGTCCTCGGCAGCGGCGCGGCCGCGACCGTCACCGCCAGCGGTCCGGACCGGTTCGCGGCGGTCAGATCCGGCGTGGACGACTTGTTCCACTCCGGCGACGTCCACGCCGGGACCGAGGCCGCCCGCCCGCGCCTGTTCGGCGGTTTCGCCTTCCACGAGGGCGGGTGCGACGGCGATCCGTGGGGACCGTTCCCGGAAGCGCGGTTCGTCCTCCCGCGCGTGCAAGTCACTTTTGCAGACAACGGCACCTGGCTCACGGTGAACGCGGTCGGCGACGACGCCGACCCGGACGCGGTTGAGGAGCGACTCGCCGCCGAGCGCGACCGGATCTCGGGACTTGCGGCGACGGGCGACCGCCCTCCGCGGCCGGGAATCGGCGCCACTCGCCGGACGACGAGCCGCGAGGCGTGGCGCGAGAGCGTCGAGGCCGCGGTCGACCGCATCCGTGGCGGCGACCTTCGGAAAGTCGTCCTCGCGCAGGCGCTCGAAGTGGACCTCGACGCGCCGTTCCCGCGGGCGGCGACGCTCGACCGACTCGCGGTGAAGTACCCGGACTGTCACCGATACTACTTCGAGCCCGACGCCGGCGGGAGCGCCTTCTTCGGCGCGACGCCGGAGCGACTGGTCGCGCTCCGCGGGCGGACCGTCGAGACCGACGCGCTCGCGGGGACGACCGGCCGAGGCGAGACGCCGACCGAAGACGAGTGGCTCGCAGAGGAACTGCTCGCCGACCCGAAGAACGTCCACGAACACGAGCTCGTCGCCGACACGGTTCGCGAACAGCTCGAGCCGTTTGCGGCCTCGATCGCCGCCGGCGAGCGCCGGGTCCGCCGGCTCGCCACGGTACAACACCTTCACACGCCGATCACCGCCGAACTCAACGCGGACCGTCACGTCCTCGACCTCGTCGAGGCGCTCCACCCGACCCCCGCGGTCGGCGGGCTCCCGCCGGACCGCGCGCTCGAAACGATCCACGACACGGAGCCGTTCGACCGCGGCTGGTACGCGGCCCCGGTCGGCTGGATCGACGCCGCCGGCAACGGGGCGTTCGCGGTCGCGATCCGGTCCGCGGTGGCGACCTCGCGCCGCGCGACGCTCTTCGCCGGCGTCGGCCTCGTCGCCGACTCCGAGCCCGACCGCGAGTGGGACGAGGTGCAGCTCAAGTACCGCCCGATCCTCGACGAACTGGAAGAAACGAACTGAGCGGTCGCCGGCGGGTGCGACTACTGGAACATCTTCAGCGGTTCCGCCTGCGAGCTCTCCTGTGTCGCCTCCTGCATCTGCTTTGCGAACGCCTGCTTTGCGTTCCGGATTTCGGTCGCCTTGGTGACGAGTTCGTCGGTCGGCGTCTCTATCCCCGCTATCGGGTCGATCCCCTGGACGAGGAGCGTCCGCGCCGCCTCCGGGTCCGGGAACCTCGGGTCCGACTCGACGACGAGCCCGACCGCGTCGCGGCCACGCTCTAACGACTCCGCGAGCATCGCACCCGTCGGCCCGGAGACGAGCCCCGGCTCGGTCGGTCGGTCGATGTCGGCGCGAGCGAGGGCCTCACCGCCGTCTCCCGTCGCGATGCCGTAGAGGGCGGGTGGTTCCTCGCCCTTCTCGCGGCCGAGCCCGGAGAGGAACACGGGCAACACGTCGTGTTCCGCGAACCACGTGTCGAGGCAGCCGGCGACCTGGGTCGCGGCGTCTGGATTCACCGGCACGTCGCTGCGGAGCGCGACGAGATCGCGGTCGGCGTCGGCGTACAGCCGGACCGGCGTCGTCAGCGACGGGTCCGCCTCGTGGTAGACGGCCACCCGCGGAAGCGCGCTGCAGTGAACGTTGGCGTAGTGGACCATGTCGTGGGCTTCGATCAGGTTGTCCGTGGCGATCTTCCCGACCAACCCGATGCCGGGGAACCCTTCGACCAGCGTCGGCGCGTCCAGCGACACCCCGTCTTCAAGCACTGAGATACTCGCCATACCCCGGCCAACTCCGGCCAGTGACCTAAAGGTAGGGCGGGCACGTCCCGAAACCGACTAACGGGCCGACGCGAAAGGACGGCCATGAATCCGTTAGCGCGGTACGAGCCGCTCGTCGACGACGCGGCGGCGTTCCGCGCGGCCTGTGACCGACCCCTGCCGTCGGTCGTCCGCGTGAACGAGATGGCGGCCTCGCCCGCCCGCGTCCGCGACGCGTTCGACGAGGAGGGCGTGGCGTACGAGCCGGTCGACTGGCACGACGGGCTGTTTCGGCTTCCGGACGGGAACCCCGGCGGCAACTGGCCGTACGTCCACGGCTGGACGCACGGCCAGGAGGAGGTGTCCGTGCTCCCCGGTCTCGCGCTCGACCCGCAACCGGGCGACCGCGTCTGGGACGCCTGCGCGGCGCCCGGCAGCAAGACCACCCAGATCGCCGACGCGATGGACGACCGGGGGACGGTCGTCGCGAACGACAACAACCTCGGGCGGCTCTCCGCGCTCCGGCACAACGCCGAGCGACTGGGGATCACGAACACCATCGTCACGAACCAGGACGCGCGCAACTTCTCGACGAAGCCGCTCGCGTTCGATGAGTTCGACCGGGCCTTGGTCGACGCCCCGTGTTCCTGTGAGGGGACCTGCCGGAAGAACCCGGACGTGGTCGACCAGTGGACGCTCGACCACGTCCACGGCGTCGCCGGGATTCAAAAGGGAATCTTAGCCCGCGCCGTGCAGGCGACCCGCCCCGGCGGAACTGTCGTCTACTCCACCTGCACGTTCGCGCCCGAGGAAAACGAGGCCGTCCTCGATCACGTCCTCGCGGCCGAAGACTGCGAACTCGTTGAGTTCGACCTCCCGGTCGAGACGGTTCCCGGCGTGACGGAGTGGGAAGAGGAGACGTACGACGAGTCGGTGACGCGCGCACACCGCGTGTACCCACACCACAACGACACCGGCGGATTCTTCTGTGCGAAACTGCGCGTCGGCGGCACGGAGGTGGGCGCGTGAGCGACGACGAGACTGAGCCCGCGGGCTCTCCCGACGCCCCCACCAACGACGGCCAGCAGTTCGACCGGCTCCCGGAGACGCCCGCGGACCGCGACGTGGAGGGCCGCGCGAGCCGCAAGGAGGTCTTAGACTGGTGGGACGAGCGGTTCGGCATCGAGCCGAGCGTCTTCGAGACGTACACCTTCTGGGAGAAGGGGGCGGGCAAGGTGTGGATCTTCAACGGGGAGGCGACCGACCCCAGTGCGGTGGAAGCCATCGGCATGACCTTCCTGCGGACGCGACAGGACCACTGGAAGCCGACCAGCCGGGCGGTCACGCGTTTCGGCGCGCGCGCGACGAAAAACGTCGTCGACCTCGACCCCGAGCAGGCCGCTCGGTTCGTGGCCGGCGAGGATCAGGACCTTCCCGAGTGGGACGGCGACTGGGGCTACCTCATCGCGGCCCACGAGGTCGCGGGCGAGTCGGCGCCGATCGGCGTCGGTCTGTACCTCTACGACGAACTGCGCTCCGTGGTTCCGAAGGGGAGCCGGGCGGACCTGCCGGTCGTCGAGTGAGCGGGGCTGCGACGCAAAATACTGTTCACGAGCGTCGTCTATCGGTGGGTGTCCCGATAGAGTTGGCTGTGGGTGAGACGGGACCCTAGATCGACGGGTCCTGTGGCGGCTTGGTCGCGAGGTTACTGATCCCGTACGCCGCCAGCAGGATCAGCCCGAGCAGGATCGTATACGACCGAATGCTCAGACTGAACAGCGTCTCGTGGACGATCTGTCCCTCTCCCGACACCGGGTGGGGGGCTCCGAGCGCCATCTCTAACAGCCCCATCCCAACCGTGCCCAGCAGCAGGAACACGGCGCCGCCGTACAATCCAATCCGTTCCATTGTTGTGAGTTCGCTCATCTGTTGTCACCTTGTTAGCCGATGAAGTACCGCAGCCGCGGATGATTTCGGACGAACGCCGTCTTCGCGAGGTAGGCGTCCACGCCGAGGACGCGGCCGGCGCCGAGCGTCGCGATCATCGCGAAGATCAGCAGCCCGAGTAGGTCGCCGGTGATCACGCCGTGTGCCCACCCGCCCGTCTCGCCGTTGATGAAGTAGAAGAACGTCATCAGGAACGCGCCGAAGAACGCGGCGAGCCGCGTCAGCGCGCCGACGATCAGGCCGAGCCCGATCAGGGTCTGTCCCAGCGGGACCATGATGTTGGTAAACGATAACAGGATCCCGTCCGCGAACAGGGTCACGACGGGGCCGAGGCTCGTCTGGGCCGCCGCGCCGCCGACGAACCACCCCGCGTCGAACGGCCACGCGAGGAATTTATCGAGCCCCGCGTGCAGGAACCACCACCCGACGATCAGTCGCATCACGACGAGCCAGTACGCGAATCGCGACTCCTCGACCGGGAACGATATGTCTCTACCGAGCAACTGCGTTTGAATGTTAGTTACCATGTGTTGCCTCCAAGAAGATAACTCCTCTATCATAATATATAAATATGCTGCCGTTCTCGCCGGTGGGTAATCCGCACCCACCGCACTACTCCTTCCGTCTGACGGTGCCGCCACCGAGCCCCTCCCACTCGACGCGATAGCCGAGAACCGAGAGGAGCGCGCTCGTGTCGTCGATGTCGTACGACTCTAAGGCCGCCTCGACCGCCGACAATTCCACGCCGTCGGTTATCTCGTCGGCGATGCGGTCGAGCACCGCCGGCCGAACGAGCGTCCGGCCCACGCGCTCGTGATCCGGAAACGGGCCGTCTTCGACCGCCGACTCGCTCACGCCGTGTCGGTCCGCCAGCTCACCGACGGTGATCACGTCGTCGTCCGGCTCGAAGGCGTCGGGCAGCGCCGCGGCCGCCTCGGCGACGAACTCTGCCTCGTACTCGCGAAGCACGTCGACGACGTCTTTTACCCGAACCGTGCCGGAGTAGGACACGACTCGGTGGTCGCGGGCGACGATTTCCTCGCCGACGCCGAGGCTCTCGTCGACGGCGACGAGCAGGTCCACGTCCTCCACGTCCGCGAGTTGATCGAGTTTCTTCTCGACGTACTCGGGGGTCCAAAACCCCATCACCTCGAAGAAGAGCCGAAAGTCGGCGTGGTCGTAGTCGAACGCGAAGTCGGGGATCATCACCCGCGCTCCGGTTTCGAGCGGCTCCGGCTCCCGGACCAGCGTCCAGTCGAGATCGAGGCCGCGGAACCGCCCGGCGAAGTCGGCCTCGACCCCGCTGTCGAACGCCGGCTCCACGACCGGCTCGACGCCCGGCACGGTCACGTCGCCGTCGGAGAGGCGCATGGTGCGCTCGCGACCACGGTCGTCGATCGTCGCTGTCAGCTCCCAGTCCGCCGACCCCGCGACGGTCCGGAGCAGCCGCGCGAAGGCGCTCCCGTAGCGACGAGTGCGGGAGAACAGCGCGTCGGGGCCGGTGACGACGAGTTCGCGCCCCTCCGGCGTCGTCTCCACCTCGTACATGAGTCGGAGCCGCTTGACCGCCGAGACGAGCCGCTTGGGGTCGTTCGAGCGCACCCGGACCTCGGTGGCGTCGAAGAGTGCGGTCTGGGCTAACGACAGGTCGTACTGTTCGAGCAAGGCGTCCGGGCCCCACCGCACGTCGGCGTCGACCAGCACCTCGTTCTGCTCGCGGTCGGCGTACAGCGAGCGCTCGACGGCGTCGGGCGTGATCCCGAGGCCGTCGGCGGCGCTCGCAATCGCCATCTCGCGTTCCGTCTCGGTCGCGACGCCGACCGCTTCCGCGGCCTCGAACACGGCTCGTCGGACCCGGCGCGGGGGGACCGGCGCGCGCGTCTCGAAGACGCACTCGCGTTCGACGAGCGCGGCGAGCCCCCGGACGAGCTTGAAGTCGCCGTTCCGAGCGGCCGCGTCGCTCTCTAACGCCTCCAGCGCGTCGTCGACATCGCCGCGCCGCTCGCCGACGTGCGACTCGACGGTCTCTAAGACCGTCGCCGCGAGCGGGCGGTGGTCTCGGGTGGTGAACTGCGGCCGGTAGCCGCCGCCGGCCCGAGAGACGCGCAGGAGGTCCTTCCGGAGCACGGCCGGCGGTAGGAAGCGACCGACCTAAAGCGGGCGGGTTCGGTGCGAGCGCGCTCCGGTGAGCAGCGACACCACCCGCCGCCGAAACACGACACCACCCGTCACCGAAACCGTCGGTCGGGTACCGGTGCGACACGCTTAACTCCGAAACCCGTCGATCGGAGGGTAATGAGTACTGACGCGGCGACCGAGGGGGACGCCGGAAGCGACGGCGACGACGGCGAACCCGAGGCGTTCGTCCGGGCCTGCGAACACCTCGTCGACCGGATTCTCGACGGGGAGATCGGTCGCGACGAGTTGGAATCCGCCAAACTCGACGCCTGTTCCGAGTTCTCTTCGCCGAAGGTGCCGAAGAACACCGAAATCCTCGATCACGCCCCGCAAGAGGCCCGCGACGACGTGATCGAAGTCGTCCAGCGGAAGCCGGTCCGAACCGCGTCCGGCGTCTCTCCGGTCGCGATCATGACCTCCCCGAAGCTGTGTCCGCACGGGAAATGCCTCTACTGTCCGGGCGGGCCGGCCTCGGAGTTCTCCTCGGCGCAGTCGTACACGGGCCACGAGCCCGCCGCGGCCCGCGGCGAGCAGAACGACTACGACCCGTACGGGCAGGTCACGCTCCGACTCGAACAGCTCCGGAAGATCGGCCACCCGGTCGATAAGGTCGAACTCATCCTGATGGGCGGGACGATGACCGCTCGCTCGCACGACTATCAAGAGTGGTTCGTCAAGCGCGCCCTGCAGGCGATGAACGACTATGATCTCGACAAAGAGCCCGAGCCGGCCGAAGGCGAGTCGTTCGCGCCCGCCCCCGAAGAGACCTCCTTCGAGTACCTCGAAGACGTGATCGCGAGAAACGAGACCAACGAGATCCGCAACATCGGGACGACGTTCGAGACGAAACCCGACTGGTGTGACCCCGAACAGATCGACCGAATGCTCGATCTCGGGGGGACCAAAGTCGAGGTCGGCGTCCAGACCACCTACGAGCGGATCAACCGCGAGATGCATCGCGGCCACGGCAACGAGGCCTCGCGCAACGCCAACCGCCGCCTCCGCGACGCCGCGTTCAAAGTCGGCTTCCACATGATGCCCGGTCAGCCGGGGATGACGAAGGAGATGTGTATCGAGGATTTCCGACAGATCTTCGAGAACTCCGACTGGCGGCCGGACTACCTGAAGATCTACCCGACGCTCGTCGTCGAGGGGACGCGGGTGTACGACCGCTGGCGCCGCGAGGAGTTCGAACCGCTCTCGAACGAGGAGGCTGCAGACGTCGTCGCCGAGGCGATGGACCAGATTCCGAAGTACACCCGGCTCCAGCGCGTCCAGCGCGACATTCCGGCCGACTTCATCGAGGGCGGCGTCTGGAAGTCGAACCTCCGGCAGCTCGCCGACCAGCGCGCCGAGGAGAAGGGGATCACCCAGCGGGACATCCGCGCCCGCGAGGTCGGTCACAACGACGCCGACCCGGAGCCCGACGACGTGGAACTCGACGTCATGACCTACGAGGCCGGCGGCGGGACGGAACACTTCATCTCCTTCGAAGACCCCGTTCGGGACCTCCTCGTCGGGTTCTGTCGCCTGCGGTTCCCCTCCTTCGCGCCCGGCCAGCCCGGCGCACCCGGCACCGAAACCGACGCGATCCGCCCCGAACTGGAAGACGCCGCGCTGCTCCGCGAACTCCACGTGTACGGCAGCGAAGTCGCCATCGGCGGCGACGGCGACTGGCAGCATCAGGGGTACGGCCGAAAGCTCCTCGAACGCGCCGAGGAGACCGCCCGCGAGGCCGGCTACCGCAAACTCGCGATCATCTCCGGAATCGGGGCGCGAGAGTACTACCGGACCAAGCTCGGCTACCACCAAGACGGCCCGTACGTCTCGAAGCGGCTCTGAGTGCGTCGCGATTCACCTTCGCTCGCCGAATCAACCGCTGAGCCGAGACGCCTGCGAGCAGCCCTCACCCCGTCTCGACTGCCGCACGCGCGCCACTTCGTCCGGCACCTCGAACGACACCCCTTTTTCCGGGCCGACTGTCTTGTTCGTACATGGACCAGAAGCGGGAGCTGTCGAGCATCGACCTCGCCGCGCTCGTCACCGAGTTGAACCGGTACTCGGGCGCGAAGGTCGACAAGGCGTACCTCTACGACGACGACCTGCTCCGGCTGAAGCTCCGCGACTTCGACCGCGGGCGCGTCGAGTTGCTGATCGAGGTGGGCGATATCAAGCGCGCTCACGTCGCCGACCCGGATCACGTCGCGGACGCGCCGGGCCGGCCGCCGAACTTCGCGAAGATGCTCAGAAACCGGCTCTCCGGGGCCGACTTCGCCGGCGTCGAGCAGTACGAGTTCGACCGGATCCTCACCTTCGAGTTCGAGCGCGACGACGAGAACACGACCCTCGTCGCCGAGCTGTTCGGACAGGGGAACGTCGCCGCGCTCGACGAGACGGGCGAGGTCGTCGGGTCGCTGTCGACGGTTCGGCTCAAATCCCGGACGGTCGCTCCCGGCGCACAGTACGAGTACCCGGCCTCCCGGCTCAACCCGCTCGACGTGAGTCTCGGCGGGTTCACACGGCACATGCGCGACTCGGACAGCGACGTGGTGCGAACGCTCGCCACGCAGCTCAACCTCGGCGGGCTCTACGCCGAGGAGGTGTGTACCCGCGCCGGCGTCGAGAAGGAGACGCCGATCGACGAGGCGACCGACGACCAGTTCCGCGCGCTCCACGAGGCGTTAGAGCGCGTCGGCGAGCGTCTCCGCTCCGGCGACCTCGACCCGCGCGTGTACGAGGAGCGCGTCGACGGCGACGGGGAACGCGACGACGGCGACGCCGACGCCCGCGTCGTTGACGTTACGCCCTTCCCGCTCTCGGAACACGAGGGCCTCCCGAGCGTCGGCTTCGACTCGTTTACCGCCGCCGTCGACGAGTACTTCTATCGGCTCGAACGCGAGGAGAGCGAGTCGGGCGAGGCGCCGGCTGACGCCGGCGCTTCGCGGCCCGACTTCGAAGAGGAGATCGCCAAACAAGAGCGGATCATCGAACAGCAGCGGGGCGCGATCGAAGGGTTCGACGAACAGGCCGACGCCGAACGCGAGCGCGCGGAACTGTTGTACGCGCAGTACGACCTCGTCGACGAGGTCCTCTCGACCGTTCAGGACGCCCGCGAGAACGACGTTCCGTGGGACGACATCGCAGCGACCCTCGATGCGGGCGCGGAACAGGGGATCCCGGCGGCAGAGGCCGTCGTCGACGTCGACGGCGGCGACGGGACGGTGACGGTGGAGCTCACGGGCGAGGGCGACGACGGCGGGCCGACTCGGATCGAACTTGACGCCGGCGCGGGGGTGGAGGTCAACGCCGACCAGCTGTACCAGGAGGCGAAGCGGATCGAGGGGAAAAAGGAGGGCGCACAGGAGGCCATCGAGGCCACTCGCCGAGAGCTCGAAGCGGTCAAAGAGCGGAAAGCCGAGTGGACCGCGGAACAGGCGGAAGCCGACGCCGACGAAGCCGACGCCGACGACGAAGCGGAGTACGAGACGGACTGGCTCTCCCGGTCGTCGATCCCGATCCGGAGCCCGGACGACTGGTTCGACCACTTCCGCTGGTTCCGAACCTCGACCGGGTACCTCGTCATCGGCGGGCGCAACGCCGACCAGAACGAGGAGCTGGTGAAAAAGTACATGGGCAAACACGACCGGTTCTTCCACACGCAGGCGCACGGCGGACCGGTGACGATCTTAAAAGCGTCCGGGCCGTCGGAATCGGCCGACCCGGTCGACTTCTCGGAGGAGACGCTGCGGGAGGCCGCCCAGTTCGCCGTCTCGTACTCCTCGGATTGGAAAGACGGGCGCGGCGCCGGCGACGCGTACATGGTCGAGCCGGACCAGGTGTCGAAGACGCCCGAGAGCGGCGAGTACATCGAGAAGGGAAGTTTCGTCATCCGCGGCGACCGCACGTATTTCGAGGACGTGCCCTGCCGGGTCGCCGTCGGGGTCCAGTGTGAACCCGTCACGCGGGCGCTCGGCGGCCCCCCGTCGGCCATCGTCGATCGGGTGGCGACGAGCGTCACGCTGGAGCCGGGGATGTACGCGCAAAACGACGCCGCGATGATGGTGTACCGCGAGCTGAAGAGCCGGTTCGCCGACACCTCGTTCGTGCGGAAAGTGGCGAGTGCCGACCAGCTCCAGGAGTTCCTGCCGCCGGGCGGCTCGGACATCGTCGACTGAGAGCGACGACCGCCCGATCGCACGCACCGCTCGACCACACGCACCGCCCGCGGTGCCTTTTATACCGATCGTCGCTCGGAGCGCGACCCTTTCATACGTCCGCCCCCGATTCGGCCCATGAGCTTCGAGGCGCTGCCGGACGGTTGGCGGGTGTGGAACGAGGAGCCGAGCGGGCGGGCGATCCTCGTGTACCGCCCGGACGTCTTCGGCGGCGACGACCTCCCGTCCGCGTGTCTGCCGACCATCTACCTGACGAACGGCGCGCGCAACGCCCGCCCCGGATCGGGACAGTACGCGACCGACGAGTGGCACGTCGTCCTCTTCTTAGAGCCCGAGATCGAGGCCGTCTCGGAGACTCACGAGAGCCGCGAGGCCGGCGCGACCGCCGCCGTCGACGTCGCGGAGCGGTTCGCGGGCGGCGAGGTCGACTACCGGGCCGCGTATCAGGTGCCGCGAGAGGCGTATTTCGAGCGGCTCGACGAACACGTCGGCGGCGCGTGAACTCGGGCCGCAGCGCGAAACCGATCCACGTTTCTGTATATAAATAGATATTCAACGGTGGTTTGAACCACGAACACGAGGGTTTTTACCGCCCCCCGCCCCAGCGACGGATATATGCACGCCGGTGGGGACCACACCGCTGACGAGCCGCGAGAGAAGTGCGGCGTCGTCGGCGTTTCGCTCGCTGACCGCGAGGCCGCACGCCCGCTGTACTACGCGCTGTACGCGCTCCAACACCGCGGACAGGAGTCCGCGGGGATCGTCACCCACGACGGGTTCCAACAGCACAGCCACGTCGAGCGTGGACTCGTCGGGGACGCGTTCGACGAGGGGGACTTGGCGTCGCTGTCCGGCGGGACGGGTATCGGTCACGTCCGCTATCCGACCGCCGGGAGTCTCGATAAGAGCTGCGCGCAGCCGTTCTCGGTCTCTTTTAAATCAGGATCGCTCGGTCTCTCGCACAACGGGAACCTCGTCAACGCCGACGCGGTCCGAGAGGAGCTCGCGGCGGCCGGCCACGCGTTCACCTCCGACGGCGACACGGAGGTCATCGCCCACGACCTCGCGCGCAACCTCTTAGAGGAGGACTTGGTTCGCGCCGTCAAACACACCATGCGACGGATCCACGGCTCCTACTCGCTTGCGATCACCCACGACGACACCGTGTTGGGCGTCCGCGACCCGCTCGGGAACCGCCCGCTGTGTCTCGGCAAGATCGACGGCGGCTACGTCATCGCCAGCGAGTCCGCCGCCATCGACACGCTCGACGGGGAGCTAATCAGAGACGTTCGCCCCGGCGAACTCGTCGTGTTGGACCCCGACGGAAGCGGTTACGACACGTATCAGTTGGTCGAGCGCGAGTCGACCGCTCACTGTTTCTTCGAACACGTTTACTTCGCGCGCCCGGACTCCGTGATCGACGAGAACCTGGTCTACGAGGTCCGGCGCAAGCTCGGCCGGAAGCTCTGGGAGGAGTCCGGCGTCGAGTCGGACGTGGTGATGCCCGTCCCCGACTCCGGGCGCGCCTTCGCCTCCGGGTACGCCGACGCGGCCGGCGAGACGACGGCGGCCGGCGAGCCGCGTCCCGACGGTGAGGGCGGCATCGAGTTCGCCGAGGGGCTGATGAAGAACCGCTACGTCGGCCGCACGTTCATCATGCCGACCCAGGACGAGCGCGAGCGCGCCGTCCGGCTGAAGCTCAACCCGATCCGATCGACTGTCGAGGGGAAGTCGGTCACCATCATCGACGACTCGATAGTCCGGGGGACCACCTCGACCCAACTCGTCGATCTGGTCCGCGAGGCCGGCGCCGAGTCGGTCCACCTCCGGATCGGCGCGCCGAAGATCGTCGCGCCCTGTTACTTCGGCATCGACATGGCGACGCGCGACGAACTGATCGCGGCCGACAGGTCCACCGAGGCGATCCGCGAGGAGATCGGCGCGGACTCGCTTTCGTACCTCTCGATCGACGCCGTCGCCGCGGCGCTCGGCGAGAGCCGCGCGGACCTCTGTTTAGGCTGTGTCACCGGTGAGTATCCCTTCGACGTGGAGGGCGAGACGACGGACCGCGACATCGAGAGCGCGGGCCTGGAGTCGACGCCCGCCGACGACTGACCGCGCGGGCCTCGAGTGTCGACCGCTCGTCGCGTATCGGGAACTTAAATACGCGCACGACGGGAGTGGGACGTATGACATCCGACGCCGACGAGACGACGATGAGTCGCCGCGGGCTGTTTCGGGCCGGCGCCGCGGGCGCCGCCGCCGCAACCGGGCTTGCCGCCGGCGCGGGCGGTGCGGCGGCCCAGTACGACGGCTGGCTGAGCGACGTCGACAACTACGACGGCACGCACGACTACACCGGCCAAGACGAGGTCACGGTCGAGGTCGGGGCGGGCGAGAACGGCCTCAAGTTCGGTCCTGCGGCCATTCTCGTCGACCCCGGAACGACGGTCGTCTGGGAGTGGACCGGCGCGGGCGGGAACCACAACGTCGTCGAGAACAACGAGACGTTCAACAGCGGCGACCCGGTCGGCGAGGAGGGGACCACCTTCGAGTACACCTTCAGCGACGCCGCGGAGGGCGACACGTTCAACTACTACTGTACGCCCCACAAGGCGGTCGGAATGAAAGGCGCCGTCGCCATCGGCTCGGTCGACGATACCCTCGTGACGCCCGGCGAGGGCGGGAGCGGTGGCAGCGGCGGGAGCAGCGACGGAAGCGGCGCAAGCGGCGGAAGCGGCGACGGAAGCGACGGCGGCGATGGAAGCAGCGGTTCCGGCGGTCGCGTTCTCAGCGCCGGCGACATCGGGGCGCTCGCGCTCGGGTTCGGGTTCGCCGGCGCGCTGCTGATCCCGCTGTTCTACGCGGCTCACAAGCGCGCTAACAAGGAGTAGCGCCCGCATCCGCCGATTGCGTCCGACCGCGATCGACTCCGTCAGCATCTTCTCGCCCTCAGAACACGTGGTACAGCATCAGGTACACGCCGATCCCCATGGTAAAGGAGATCAGCCAGAGCACCGCGCCGACGAGGCCGACCTGCGCGTGCCGGGTGTGGTACAACTCCGCGTACGGGCGCGTCGCGGCGAGCAACAGCGCGTAGAAGACGAACGGGATACAGACGATCGCGAGCAGAATGTGGATCGCCAGGAAGGGCAGATAGAGGTAGGTGTACGCCGCCTCGGGGCCGGGGAACTCGACGGTCCCGACGAGGATCAGCCGGTAGAGGTAACTGACGAGGAACGCGACGAACAGCGCGAACGACGACAGCATGAACGCGCGGTGGCGGCGGACGTTCCCCCGCGATATCGCGCGCCACCCCAGCAGGATGGTGGCGATGGCGGTCGCGGAGATGACGGCGTTGAGGTGCGGAAGCGCACTGAGGACGCCGTCGCTCGCGCGCGGCAGAATGCCGCTCGGGATGACGCCGCCGACGGCGCCGAACACGAGCGCCAGCGCGGCGACGGACAGCAGCGCGGTCAGCAACGGGACGTTCTCGCGGGCCCACTCGGACATAGGCGAATGGACGAGCGCCATCCCCAAACGCGTGCCGGTTGCGGCGGGCCGGGGCGTTCTGTTCGGGCGTTGGGATCGGTGGCAACGCCCGACACGGCCCGGTCGAATGGAAGGGCTTTTAATTGGGGGAAGGGTACGTGGGAACGCGACAGAACACCGCGAGCGTGGGTAGCCAAGCCAGGCCAACGGCGCAGCGTTGAGGGCGCTGTCCTGTAGAGGTCCGCCGGTTCAAATCCGGTCCCACGCATCGCACGGGGCACACCCCCACGATGCACGGTGTTGTCTCTACGACAGCACCCACGCATAATTCCTTTCGACCGCTACGCGACGAGCGGCGGCTCCGCGATCCGCTCGTTCTGCGGTCGGCGCAGCCCCGACGAACTGCCACCCTTTTAGTCGCGCGCCGCCGGAGTGAGGCGTAATGAGTACGGACGCGACCCCCGAGTACGACCACGAGGAGCTGGGGCTCGTCGCCGGCCTGGAGATCCACCAGCAGCTCGACACGGAGACGAAGCTGTTCTGTGACTCCCCGACGACCGAGCGCGACCCCGAGGAAGCCGACCGTTCGATCACTCGCCGGCTCCACCCGACGAAGAGCGAACTCGGCGAACTCGACGACGCCGCGATGGAGGAGAGCCGCGTCGACCGCGAGTTCACCTACCTCGGCTACGACACCACCTGCCTCGTCGAAGAGGACGACGAGCCGCCCCGTCGCGTCGACGACGAAGCCCTCGCCGTCGCCCTGCAGATCGCCGACCTGCTCGACTTATCCGTGGTCGATCAGGCCCACGTCATGCGCAAGCTCGTCATCGACGGCTCGAACACCTCCGGCTTCCAGCGCTCCATCCTGCTCGGTCAGGAGGGCGAAATCGAGACGAGCGAGGGCCGCGTCTCCATCGCGGACCTCATGCTCGAAGAGGAGTCGGCCAAACGCGTCGAAGAGACCGACGAGGGCGTCGTCTACTCGCTCGACCGGCTCGGCGTGCCGCTCGTCGAAATCGGTACGGGCCCGGACATCCGGAGCCCGGAGGGCGCCCGCGAGGCCGCCGAGCGTATCGGCATGCTGCTCCGCTCGACGGGCGCGGTCAAGCGCGGCCTCGGCACGATCCGACAGGACGTGAACGTCTCCATCGCCGACGGCGCGCGCGTCGAGGTGAAAGGCGTCCAGGACCTCCAAGGCATCGAGGACATCGTCCGCGGCGAGGTCGGCAGACAGGCCGAACTGCTCGACATCCGCGACGAACTCCGCGAGCGCGACGCAAGCGTCGGATCCGTCTCCGACGTGACCGACACCTTCGCCGACACCGAGTCGGGGGTCATCCGCGGCGCGCTCGACTCCGGCGGGAAAGTCACCGCCGTCCCCCTCTTCGGCTTCGACGGCCTCGTCGGCCGCGAAATCCAGCCTGACCGCCGACTGGGGACCGAGTTCTCCGACCACGCGAAGCGCCACGGCGCGGGCGGCATCTTCCACACCGACGAACTCCCGGCCTACGGCGTGACCGAGGCCGAGGTGGCGGCCCTCCGAGACGCGGTCGGTGCCGGCGAGGACGACGCGGTCGCCATCGTGGCCGCCGATCCGGAGACCGCCGACCTCGCCATCGAGGCGGCCGCCGAGCGCGCCGAGACCGCCATCGAGGGCGTCCCCGAAGAGACGCGCGGCGCGAACGACGACGGGACCACGCGCTACCTCCGACCGCTCCCCGGCGCGGCGCGGATGTACCCCGAGACGGACGTGCCGCCGGTCGAGCCCGACCCCTCCGACGTGGAGCGGCCCGAACTCCTCGACGAGAAGGCCGAGCGGTACACCGAGCAGTTCGGGCTCGACGCCGGCCTCGCCAAGCAGGTCGCGTTCGGTCAGCGCTTCCCGCTGTTCGAGACGGCGGTCGACCGCGGCGTCGACCCCACCTTCGCGGCCTCGACGCTGGAGTCGACGACCACGGAGATCCGCAGGGAGGGCGCGCCCGTCGAGAACCTGACCGACGAGCAGTTCCTAGCCCTGTTCGATCTCGTCGAGGACGGCGACCTGGCGAAGGAGGGCGTACCCGAGGTGCTGACGACGCTCGCCGAGACGCCGTCGCTGTCGGCGGCCGAGGCCGTCGAGGAGGCGGGGCTGTCCGGCGTCAGCGAGGCGGAAGTGCGAGACGCCGTCGTCGAGGTCGTCGAGCGCAACGCCGACCAGATCGAAGCCGAGGGGATGGGCGCCTTCTCGGGCCTGATGGGCGAGGCGATGGGCGCGCTCCGCGGGAAAGCGGACGGCGAGGTCGTCTCCGACGTGCTGCGCGAAGAGATCGGCAAGCGGTCGTAACGCGCTCGCGCACCCGGCGACGACCCGATATCTGACGTAGTCGCCCCCGTTCTTTACGTGTCGCGGGACCCTCCTGTCGTGTGAGAGAGTTCAGATGGACGACTCGCCCGCAACCGACCGCTCGACCGACTCGGGTCCACCCGCCGAGACCGACGGCGCGCCCGTCTCGCGCTCGCGCAGCGACCGGGTCTCCGACGCGACGAGCTGGTTCGTCCACGGCGTCGAACTCGCCGCCGCGGCGCTTTTCGCCCTTCTCTTCGGCATCGGCGTCGTCGACCTCGCCCTCCAGATCGCGGAGTCCGTCCCGACCGGGGAGATCACGGACCCGAACGTGGTCATCGGGTTCATCGAGACGGGGCTGCTCCTGTTGATCATCGTCGAGGTGTACCAGACGGTCGTCGCCTACATCGAACAGAGCAACACCCGCCGGATCGTCCGGCTGGTGATCTACACCGGCGTCATCGCCATGGTCCGGAAGGTGATCATCTTCCGCACCACGGAGTACGCCACGCCGCGGGACGCGCTCTTCGCCGCCCTCGCCTACGGAATCGTGATCGTCGGGCTCGTCGCGCTCCTGTACGTCGAGCGGTCGGTCGGCCCGTCGCTCACCGACTGAGGCACCCGGCTACTCGGTCAGCTCCTTGATCAGCGTGTCGAGGTCGTACGTCGCCGGCGCGCGCGACTCGTCGCGCAGGGTGGCGATGGTAAACGTCGAGTTCGTCCGCTCGACCTGCGGGATGGCCTCGAAGTCGCTGATGAGCCGTTCGACGGTGTCCGACGAGGAGAGCCGCGCGAGGACGACGAAATCCGTCTCGCCCATGGTGAAGAAGGCCTCGGTGACCCCTTCGACCGCGAGCAGTTCCTCGGCGAACGCGTCGTAGGGGCCCTCGTAGTCGGCGAGCACCTCGACGATAACGGTGACGCCGAGACCGAGCGCCTCGTGGTCGAAATCGTAGAGGTCGTTTTCGATCACGCCGGCGTCTCGCAAGTTGTTCAGCCGGTAGTGGATCGTCGACACCGGGATGTCGGTCTCCTCGTGAAGCCGCTCCGGACTCCCGGTGCCGAGATCCGAAATCGCCTTCAACAGCCGCACGTCGCGCTCGTCCATGCACCCCATTCGAGTGACGGTTTGTTATATATTACGACCGATATAATTACACAGAGATTCAAGACTTCAGGCTATTTCGAGACGCAGTTGCAAGTAATTCGTATGTATGATTGTTCATTTCCAATCCGCGCCGTTTTCGAAGAATGATTTAACTATCGCCAGAAATTCCAAAGGTTTACTCAATGAATCTGCGGAACGTTATTTCCACGCCCGAATCGATCGTCGCGGCGTTCGTCCTCCTCGCGACGCTGTGGGGCAGTTCCTTCGTCGCCATCGAGGCCGGCCTCCACTACTTTCCCCCGCTTCTGTTCGCCGGGGTCCGATACGCCATCGCCGGCGCCATCGTCTTAGGCTTCGCCGCGGTGACGAGCGGGAGAACCCTCCCCCGCCGCCGCGACGAGTGGCTCGGTATCGCCGTCGCGGGCGCGTTCGTCATCGCGGCCTACCACGGCCTGTTGTACGTCGCCGAACTCCACGTCACGGGCGCGGTCGCCGCCGTGATCGTAAGCCTCTCTCCGGTGTTGACCGCCACGTTCGCGGCGCTCGTCCTCCCGAACGAGCGGCTCGGCCCCGTCGAAATCGGCGGGTTCGCGCTCGGGATCCTCGGCGTCGTCGTGATCGCCGACCCGCTGGGCGCCGGGACCGGCAGCGCCGCCCTGTTTGGGGTCGGCCTCGCGTTCGCGGGCGCCGTCTCGTTCTCGCTCGGCGCGGTGCTGCTCCGCCCGCTCCGGACCGACTTCCCGATCGCCGCGCTCCAGGGCTGGGCGATGGTCGCCGGCGCCGGGGCGCTCTTCGTCGGCGCCGCCGCGCTCGGCGAGTCGCCCGCTGCGATCGTCTGGAACGTCACCTCCGTGGCGTCGCTGTCGTATCTCACCCTGCTGTCCGGCGTCGTCGCCTTCCTCATCTACTTCGCGCTGCTCGACGAGGTCGGGCCGACGCAGCTCCACCTCGTCGGCTACGCGGAGCCGGTCGTCGCCGCGGTCGGCAGTTGGGCGCTGCTCGGCAGCCTGATCGAGGCAGAGGCGCTCGTCGGCTTCGTCGCGATCCTCGCCGGGTTCGCGATGCTCGAACGCCACGAGATCGCCGCGTACGTCGGCGTGGAGAATCCCTTCCGGGCGCACTGACTCCCCGATCCCACTCAGTCGATGTCCGCGGTCAGGCCGGCCCGCAGGTCCCGGCCGAAGTAGTGGCCCACGAGCGCCACCGCCAGTCCGAGGCCGCCGCCGACGGCGAGCAGCGCGAGCCCCCACTGCTGGAGGTAGTCGATACCGATCGGCAGGAACCCGACGCCGAGGACGCTGGCCACCGCGGTCCCCGCGCCGGCCGCCGCGCCGGCGACGCCGAGTTCCGCGTACCGCCGCCCCGAGAACACCACGCCGAGGAGGAACGCGGCGAGGAACACGCCGCCGATGGAGCCGATGGTCCCTCCGATGATCGGGATGGCACCACCCGCGAACACGCCGACGGCGATGGCACCGAGCGCAACCGCGAACGATTTCAGCGAAAACCAGCGCCCGTCGACCCCGATCCGACCCCCGTCGTCTGCCGTCGCGGTCGCTGCGCTCGACCCGGCCGAATCCGCGTCCGCGTCACCCCCGCGCTCGTCGGCCGCGAGGTCGTCGTCGAGGAGGCTATCGAGGTCGTCCGTCACGTCCTCTGTGGACGCCTCGCGTTCCTTGGAGGGTTGCATACCCGAGCGTTCGCCCCTGAGACCTTGTGTCTTGTGCCGCGGTCGACGCGCGAACTCGTCCGTCCGCCCCGATCCGTGCCGTTCGGTAACACGCTTCGTTTCACCGGAAACGCGGTGTCTTCGGCGAGGGGAGTCGCGGCCCGAACTCCGGCCGCTCACCCGTCTCTCCGCTCGCCCGCAGTCCGCTCACGCGCCCTCGTCCGACCGCTCCCGCGACCCCCACACCACCTTCTCCACCAGTTCGACCGTCATGGGTTCCTCGACGGTCACCTGACAGGAGAGCCGCGGGTACCCGAACCGCGCCGCCAGCCGGTCGTGCCAGTGGTCCGGCGGACACTCGTCGCGAATCCGGACGCCGCAGGTCGCACAGAGCCCCCTTCCGCCGCAGTTCAGCCGGCGGGTCGCGGGGGCGTACGGGGACAGGTTCGCGTCGATCAGCACCTGACGGAGCGACGCCCCAGGCTCGACCGACAGCTCCGTCCGGTCGTCGCCGTGGAGGACGGTCAGCGACACGGTCTCGTCGGCGTCTCGGGTCATTCGATCCGACGTTCGGACGCCGGGCACATAGCCCTGTGGCAGCGTCCACCCCCGACGCGCCGCCGACCCGGAACGGCTTTGCGGGTCCGCGCCGACCCCGACGACATGGACACGCGTCGCGCGCTGCTCGACGCTCTCGCCGCCGGCCCCGTCGCCGGCCCCGCCCTCGCCGACGACCTCGACGTGTCGCGGGCGGCGGTCTGGAAGGCGGTGGAATCGCTCCGGGAGGAGGGGTTCGCGGTCGAGTCGACGCCTGACGGCTACGTCGCGCCCGAGGCCCCCGGCTACTCCGCGGCCGGCATCGAGTTCGGGCTCGACGCCCCCTACGAGGTCGAGTACCACGACCGGATCGGGTCGACGAACGAGCGCGCCCGCGAACTGGCGGCAGCAGGGGCCGACGGCATCGCGGTCGTCGCCGACGAGCAGACGGGCAGCCGCGGCCGCTTAGACCGCGAGTGGGTCGCGCCGAGCGGGGGCGTCTGGCTCTCGCTCGCGGTCCGCCCCGACGTGCCGCCGGCCCGCGCTCCCCTGTTCACTCTCGCGGCCGCGGTCGCGACCGCCGAGGCCTGTCGAGACGCCGGCGTCGACGCCCACATCAAGTGGCCGAACGACGTTCTCGTCGGCCACGCTGCGAGCGAGGCCGGCGGTCGGGGCGGTCGCAAGGTCGCCGGGATTCTCACCGAGATGGAGGGAGAGGCCGACCGGGTCTCGTGGCTCGTCGCCGGGGTCGGCGTCAACGCCAACGTCGCGACCGACGCGCTCCCCGCCGACGCGGCCGCCCTCGCGGCCGAGGTAGGCGAACCGATCGACAGGCGACGGTTCGCCGCGACCCTGCTCGAGCGCTTCGCGGCGCTCACCGAGACGCCGGACCGGATGGACCGAATCCTCCCGGCGTGGCGCGAGTTCGCGAGCACGCTGGGGCGCCGGGTCCGCGTCGACACGCCGAGCGGCCCGGTGACGGGCACCGCGGTCGACGTTGAAGCGCCCGGCGCACTCGTCGTGGAGACCGCCGAGGGGACCCGGCGCGTCCACGCCGGCGACTGCGAACACCTGCGCGACGCCGGGGACTAAGCGGAGCGCCGTCGCTTACCCCTCGCTTGCCGCCTCCGCGTCGCCTTCGCCGCTCGGCTTTCGCGTGGGCGACGCGTCGCGTTCGCGGCCGGCCGCTGCGGTGTTCGTCGCACTCGTGGAATCCGTTTCCGTCGCGCTCGCGGGATCCGTTTCCGTCGCGCTCGCGGTCCCGCTCTCGGCCGCCGACTCCTCGCCGGTCAGCCGCACCGTGAGGACGGGTACGGCCGATCCGCGAACCACTTTCTCCGCGACGCTCCCGAGCAGTAGCCGGTTGATCCCACCGCGGCCGTGCGTCCCCATCACGATCAGATCGCAGTCGGTGCGCTCCGCGTAGTCGACGATAGCCGCGCTCGGGGGCCCTTCGACGACCGCCGTTTCGACGTCGATGTCGGTCGCGGCCGCGAACGACGCCACTTCGGCGACCGCCTCGGCCGCGTCGTCCCGGAGCAGGTCGCCGACCCCCTCCCAGGAGCGCTCCATCGGCGTTCCCACGTACCTCGCCGTGTCGACGACGTAGAGGGTGTGAACGGCCGCTCCGTGGAACGACGCGAGGTCGAGGGCGTGTGCGATTGCCCGCCGCCCCTCGGGGGAGCCGTCGGTCGGAACGAGGAGCCGATCGTATAACGCCATTTGCTCACATACACCACGGCACTCCCTACGCATAACTCTTTGCGCGTCTTGCCGGTTCATGTTACGGTCGAATTCGCGGTCTGAGCCGCAAATCGGCGGCAGAGGCGCCGAACAGGCGTATTTAAGCCCTCCGCAGGTGTATACCGTGGTAATGACACCCGAAGTCCGTCTCTCGCGCGTCGAAGCCGAGTTCAACGACCACTCGTTCCCCACCGCCCGCGACGACCTCGCCGAGTCGTGTGCCGACACCACCGTGCTGTTCGCCGACGGCGACGCCGACCTGGGCGAACTGGTGGCCGACATCACACAGGAGCGGTTCGAGAGCGCCGAGGACGCCTACATCGCGCTCCAGAACGTCCTTCCCATCGAGGCGCTCGGCGAGCCCGGACAGTCGGACGGCGACGCCTGATCCGCGCTCGCTCGATTCGACCCGCCTTGCCCCGGCGAGCCCGTTCAGAGGGTCGCCACCCCGTCACCGACCCCCACGCCACGACGCCTCTCGCATCGCTTTTTACCGTGGATCGCACACTGGTGGTAATGAGTTACCGGATCGGTCTCGTCGGCAAGCCCTCGGTGGGGAAGTCGACGTTTTTCAACGCCGCGACGATGAACGACGTGCCCGAGGGCGCGTACCCGTTCACCACCATCGACCCGACCGTCGGCGAGGCGTACGTCCGCGTCGACTGTGCCGCCCCCGAGTTCGACGAGACGTGTACGCCGAGCGTCGGCGTCTGCCGCGAGGGAACCCGCTTCGTCCCCGTAAAACTCGTCGACGTCGCCGGGCTGGTTCCGGGCGCCCACGAGGGACGCGGCCTCGGTAACCAGTTCCTCACCGACCTCAACGAGACGGACGTGTTGATCCACGTCGTCGACTTCTCCGGCAAGACGGACATCGAGGGGGAGACGACTGAAGGCCACGACCCGCGCGAGGACATCGACTTCCTCGAAGAGGAGCTCGACGAGTGGTACCTCGACGTGCTCCGGAAGGGCCTCGAGAAGTTCGAGACGCGCTACCACGGCGCGGACGCGGCCATCGAGGCGGAGCTCGCCGACCAGATGTCGGCGTTCGGCATCGACAAGGACCGCATGAAACAGGTGATCCTCGCGGAGGGGCTCGAACTCGACCCCGAGACGTGGGACGAGACGGACGAGGCGGACCTCGCACGCGAGATCCGCAAGCGCACGAAGCCGATGGTCGTCGCCGCGAACAAGATGGACACGCCGGAAGCGCAGGCGAACTGGGACGAGATCACGGCCGACCCCGACTACGACCACCTCTCTTTCGTCCCGGCGAGCGCTCACGCCGAGAAGGCGCTTAAAAACGCCGACGAGGCCGGCGTCGTCGACTACCGCCCCGGCGAGAGCGAATTCGACGTCGTCGGCGACGTCTCCGGCGAGCAGGCGGCGGGCCTCGATCAGATAGCCGAGTTCGTCGACGAGTACGACGGCACCGGCGTGCAGGGCGCACTCGAAGAAGCCGTCTTCGACGTGCTCGACTGTATCGCCGTCTTCCCCGGCTCCGCGAACGGGAGCAAAGACGAGAAGGGCGTCTTCCGCGACTGCTTTATCCTCCCCGAGGGGTCGACGACCGAGGACTTCGCGTTCCACATCCACTCGGACATCGGCGAGGGGCTCCTCCACGGCACCGACTGCCGGAGCGGTCGGCAGGTCGGCGCGGACCACGAGCTCTCTCACCGCGACGTGATCGAACTGATCTCGACGAAGCAGGCGGCCCCGTAACGCGGCGACCGTTCTCCCTCCTTCAGTCGTCGTTGCGACCGGCGTCCGGCCGCTCCGCCGCCGACCCCACCGGCGTCGCCGAGTCGGGCAGATCCCCGATGTCGAGTCGGTCCAGTAGCTCGGCCGTCGGGCGCCCCTCGCGGTCCCACCCCCGGTACGCGTAGTACCGGTCGAGGAGCGCCTCGAACGCGTCGGGGTCGAGACCGTCTCCCGCCTCGCCGTCGGATTCGTTTTCCCCATCGGTCGCGCGGGTCAGCGCCTCCGGAAGCCCGTCGTCGCTCCGGTCGAACCCCTCTCGCAAATTGTACAGGCGCGTGAGCGTCCACACCCGCTCGCCGAGCGCGCGGAGGTCGGTCGGGTCGCGCTCGTCGCCGAGAGCGGCGAGCCACTCGGCGGCCGCGTCCGGTCCGAAGCTCTCGGCGAGGAAGTCGTCGCCGACGAGACACCAGAGCGCGGCCCGCCGGTCCTGCTCGTCGGCGACGACGGCCGCGCGCTCGGTCGGCGTCCACCTCGGGTCGGCCACCGCCTCGGTCTCGACCGGCCGAGCGCGACGGTGACAGCCGCCCCGGTCGCCCGTGGCGAACGCCAGCGCCATCGTCGCCGCGCCGCGGGGGTCGTACGACGCGAGTTCCAGCCCCTTCACCGTCGGGACGAGGTCGGTCCCGCCGAACCGGGCCGCGGCGGCCGCCACCCCGTCCGCGAGCGCGTCGCCGAGGGGCGTCGACCGGGCCGCGATGTCCTCGATCAGGCGCCGCGCCGCGGTCGCGTCGCCGAACGAGAGGTCGTCGTCGACCTCGCGGTCGCCGGGGGGTATCACGCCGGCGTCGCTCGCGCGAACCGCCCACGCGACGGCGTTCCCGGCGGAGATCACGTCGAGCCCGAGTCGGTCACAGACGCCCCCGAGCGCCGCCACCGCGTCGAAGTCGTCGATCCCGAGCCCCGCCCCGAGCGCGATCGGTGTGCCCCCGCGGGGGACGGTCGTCGCCGTCGCGTCGGCGGGGTCGTCGCTCTCGATTTTCCCCCTCTCGCTCGCGACCCGGAACCCGCCCGGCACCGGGTCGTCGGGGCGCTCGCGACCGACCGCGCGCTCCGTCGCCGCCGCCACCCCGAGCCCCTCGGCCCCGTCGAAGCGCCGGGTCTGCCAGCCGCGGGTCGGCAAGACCCCCGTCTCGTCGCCGAACGCCACCGTCTCCAGCGTGTCGCCGGCGGCGAGCCAGCGCCCGCCGTCGCTGTCGGCGAAGGCTTCCTCGGCGCGCTCCCGGTGCTCGCGGAGCGCGGCCGGGACCGTCGGCGCCGCGTCGCGCGCGACGACGGCTTTGAGCCCCTTCGCGCCCATCACCGCGCCCGCGCCGCCCCGACCGGCGTGGTGGTCCCCGCCGTCGGACGCGATGGTCGCGTACCGGACGCCGGCTTCGCCGGCCGGCCCGACGCAGGCGACCGCGGCGTCCGGGAACCGCGCGTCGGTTTCGGCCGTATCGAGCCCGGAGAGATCGGCCGCGGACTCGATCGTCGCCGTGCCGTCCGCGACCGAGAGGGTCACCGGCTCGTCGCTCGCCCCCTCGATCACGACGCCGAGGTGGCCCCCGAGCGACCCCGCGAGCCGGGCCGCGAACGACCCGCCCCCGTACGAGTCGAGGAACGCGCCCGTGAGCGAGGACTTCGTCACCGCCGCGTAGCGCGGCTCGCCCGGCAACAGCCCCGTCAGCGGTCCCACGAGAAACGCGAGCCGGTTCGCCGATGACGACGGGTCGACGCCCGGCGGCGTCTCGTAGAGGTAGCGGGCGCCGAGCCCCTTTCCGCCGACGTAGCGCGCGAGCCACGCCTCGGGGACCGGCTCGCTGCGCACGCGCTCCGCGGAGAGATCGACGCGCAGCATTCGGTCGGGGACGGACATCGTGACGCACCTCGCGGGCGGGCCGGATTAAACCACCCGTCGGCCCCGACTCGACCCGGAGTCGCTCGGTCGGCCGACTGACCCCTCCCGATCGACCGAATCCACCCGACCGAACTCACCCGACCGACGGCTTTTCGCCGCCGCCGGTCGTGACGGAGAGGCATGGACGATGTCGTCGCCGCCCTCGACGCGGCACGGGGGACGACCTGTCTCGTCGGGGCCGGCGGAAAGAAGACCACGCTCTACGCGCTCGCCGACCGCCTCGACCGGGCCGTGCTCACCGCGACGGTCCGGATCCCGATCTTCGACCGCGAGGTCGCCGCGGTGCGCGTCACCGGCGACCCGGTCGCCGCGCTGGGGGACTTCGACGACCGGGACGCCGCCTTCCCCCTCGGTCTGGTCCCGGAGCGCGAGCGCGACGACCGGTATCGGGGGTACGACCCGTCGGTCGTCGACGATATCGGGGCGGCACACGACGGTCCGGTCCTCGTGAAAGCCGACGGCGCGCGGACGCGACTTTTAAAGGCGCCGAACGAGCGCGAGCCACAGGTTCCGGCCGGCGCCGACCGCGTCGTCCCGGTCGCGAGCGTCGGCGCGGTCGGCGAGCCGTTGACGGCCGAGACCGTCCACCGCCCCGAGCGCGTCGCGGCGCTCACCGACGCCGCGCTCGGCGACGAGATCACGCCCGAACTCGTCGGCCGGGTCCTCGCTCACGAGGACGGCGGACTCCGAGGCGTCCCGGCGGGCGCGACCGTGATTCCCCTCCTGAACGCCGTCGACGACGCGGCCGACGCGGCGGCGGCGCGGACCGTCGCGCGGGTCGTCCGCGAGCGCGCGACCGTGTCGCGAGTCGTCCTCGCTCGGATGATCGACGGGGAGGTCGTCGACGTGATCGAGTGAGACGGAGGGGATGATCTGCGTCCCCGGCGAACGCACTTATAAGCCGCCGCCGCGCCTACCCCGGCGCATGGAACGCACTGTATCGGTCGTGCCGGAGGCGGGCCTCCACGCGCGACCGGCCTCGAAGCTGGTGCAGACGGCGAACCGGTTCGACGCCAGCGTCTCGATCGGTCGCGCGGACGACGGCGACGACGGCCTCGTCCGCGCCGACAGCATGCTCTCCGTGAGCGGGCTGAACGTCGGCCACGGCGAGTCCGTCCGCGTCGTCGCCGAGGGCGCGGACGCGGCCGACGCGCTCGACGCCGTCTGCGACCTACTGACGAGCGAGGTCGACGGAGCGGGCGGAGCGGGCGACGGAGCGGGCGGAGCGGGCGACGGAGCGGGCGGTGAGAGCGATGCCCGATCCGAGGGCGCCGACGGCGGTGACACGCCGTGAGGACGCTCACCGGCGTGGGCAGCACGCCCCTCTCGGGCGTCGGGACCGCGCGCTGGTATCGGCCCGAGGCCGACCTGACGCTCCCCGAGCGCCCCGCCCCCGCGACCGTCGACGGCGACGCCGAGCGCGCCCGGTTCGCCGCGGCCCGCGACGCGGTTCGCGACGACATCCGCGAGGCGCGCGACCGGGCGGCGGCGCGCGTCGGCGAGGAGGAGGCGGCGGTGTTCGAGGCCCACGAGCAGTTCCTCGACGACCCGGAGCTCGTCGACGACATCGAGGCGGCGATGGCCGAGGGGACGCCCGCGCCACACGCCGTGAGCGATCGGTTCGCGGCCGCTATCGAGCAGTTCGAGGCGCTCGACGGGCCGATGGCCGAGCGCGCCGACGACCTGCGAGACGTGCGAGACCGGCTCCTCCGTGCCCTGTTAGACGCCGCGCCGGGGACCGACGTCGCCGACCTCCCGCCGGGAACGGTGCTGTTAGCCGAGCGGCTCACCCCGAGCGACACCGCCGCGCTCGACCCGGCGGCCGTCGCGGGCATCGCGACCGTCACCGGCGGGCGGACCGCCCACGCGGCCATCATCGCGCGGTCGCTCTCGATCCCGGCGGTCGTCGGCGTCGGCGAGTCGCTCCGCGACGTCGACGCCGGAACCGACCTGCTCGTCGACGGGAGCGACGGGCGAGTCGTCGTCGATCCGGACGCGGCGACTCGCGAGCAAGCGGACACGGCGGCGACGACCCCGGTCCCGGACCGCGTGTCGACCGCGGACGGGGTTCCGATCACGGTCGCCGCGAACGTCGGGAGCGAGGCGGAGGTCGCCCCGGCGGCCGAGCGCGGCGCCGACGGAATCGGGCTGTTCCGGACGGAGTTCCTCTTTCTCGACCGCGAGTCGCCCCCGACCGAGGCGGAGCAGTACGAGGCCGTGACGGCCGCGCTGTCGGCGTTCCCCGGCGAGCAGGTCGTGGTCCGGACGCTTGACGTCGGCGGCGACAAGCGGGTGCCGTACCTCGATCTCCCCGCCGAGTCGAACCCCTTCCTCGGGCGTCGCGGGATCCGGCTCTCGCTGGACGACCACCGCGACCTCTTCGAGACGCAGCTGCGGGCGCTCCTGCGCGCGGCGGCCCACGGGGGCGACGCGGACCTCGCAGTCATGTTCCCGCTCGTCTCGCGGATGACGGAGGTCGAGTCGGCGCTCTCGGCGGTCGACGCGGTCGCCGCCGACCTCGAAGCGGAGGGCGTCCCCCACGCGATACCCGACGTGGGAGTGATGGTCGAGACCCCGGCCGCGGTGTTCCTCGCGGGCCGACTGGCGGACGCGGTCGACTTCCTGAGCATCGGGACGAACGACCTCACGCAGTACGTGATGGCCGCCGACCGCGAGAACGACGGGGTCGCCGCGTATCACGACCCGCTTCATCCGGCGGTGTTACGCGCCGTCGACCGGACGACGGCGGCCGCGGCGGAGACCGACGCGTGGGTCGGGATGTGCGGCGAGATGGCCGGCGATCCGGCGCTCACCGAGCTCCTCGTCGCCCTCGGGCTCGACGAGCTCAGCATGAGCGCGGTGACCGTCCCGGCGGTAAAGACCCGAATCCGCCAGATAGACTCGGCGGCGGCGCGGGCCCGCGCCGACGAGGCGCTCGCCTGCGAGACGCGGGCCGAGGTCGTCGACGTGCTGGGGCTCGACCGCGACTGACCGTCGCTCGGGCCGCCCGATCAGAGTTTCTCCAGTCCCCGAGCCGCCTCGGCCTGCTCGCGAACCGAGTCGAGCGTGGCGGCGGGGTCGGTCGCCGCGACGGCCGCGTTGACCGCGCCTTCCAGCACGGGCGCGTCGGCGATGACGGCCTCGGCGTCGCTCAACTCGACGGCGACGTCGGCGTTCATCACCGCGCTGCCGAGGTCGACGAGGACGACCACCCCGTCGCCGTCGTCGGCCGCGTCGATGGCGTCGCCGATGGCGTCCGGGACGGTACCGATCCCGCCCTGTCCGTCGCCGCCGACGGCCTCAATGCGGGTGTCGCCGGCCATCTCGGCGGCGACTTCGACGATGCCCTCAGCCGCCCGCGCGCTGTGCGAGACGACGACGAGCCCGACCATCAGTCGTCCTCCGGCTCGGCGTCGTCCGGGATCGTCGGCGAGGTCGCGTCAACGTCGGGGACCTCAGCGTCCATCTGCTCTGCGACGACTGAGAGCACCTCTTCGAGGATGTAGAGTACGCTCGTCGCGCCGGGGTCTTGGTGTCCGACCGAGCGCCAGCCGAGGTAGGAGGCCCGGCCCTTTTTGGCTCGGATCGGGACGGTGAACGCGACGCCGCGCTCGGCCGCGTCGACCGCCTTCGCGAGCGCTTCGAGCGGCGGGAGGTCGTCCGTCTCGATCGACTTTTTAAACGTGTGGACGGCGGGGGTGAGCGCGTCGACCACCGTCTGGTCGCCCACCGTCGCGTCGCCGCGGTCCTGGACCTTCGCTAAGTAGGTCTCGGCGAACGCGACCGCGCTCTCGGGAGTCAGGCCGTCGTCGAGTTCGGCGCTCGCGAACACGAGCGACCCGCCGAAGAGTGGGCCGGAAGCGCCGCCGACTTCGCTCATGAGCGTCTTGCCGACCGTCTTGCAGACGGTCTGCGCGTCCGGATCGTCGAGGTCGCGGGCGGCGTCGGCCGCCGCGGCCCACCCCCGCGCCATGTTCCCCCCGTGGTCCGCGTCGCCGATGGCCGAGTCGAGTTCGGTCAGGTGGCTGCGCTCCGCCTCGATCCGCGCCGCGACCGCTTCGACGACCGCCACGACGGCGGCGCCGGCGGAATCGCCATCGCTCATCGGGTCCGAGCGAACGCCGGAGTGTCCGCCGGCGCGCCGAGGAGCTCCTTCAGTTCGTCGTCGACGGCACACACGGTGATCGACGCGCCCGCCATGTCGAGTGAGGTCATGTAGTCGCCGACCCACGCGTCCCACGTCTCCAGCCCGTGGTCGCCGAGCAGCTCCTGGAGCCGTCGGTTGACGACGAACAGCTCCATCTGCGGGGTGCCGCCCATCCCGTTGACGATGGTGAGCACCTCCTGTCCATCGTCGAGGTCGAGGTCGTCCAAGACCGCATCAGTCAGCGCCTCGGTTATCTCGTCTGCGCTCATCGTTTCGGTGCGTTCGGTTCCCGGTTCGCCGTGGATCCCGATCCCTAATTCGATCTCGTCGTCGCCCAGATCGAAGGTCGGCTCGCCCTTCTCGGGGGTGACACACGACGTGAGCGCGGTGCCCATCGTGCCCACGTTGTCGATCACCTTCTCGGCGACGCGCTTGACCTCGGCGAGGTCTCCGCCCGCCGCGGCCTTCGCGCCGGCGGCCTTGTGGACGAGGATGGTCCCGCAGACGCCGCGGCGCCCGGAGGTGTACAGCGAGTCCTCGACCGCCACGTCGTCGTCGACGACGACGCTCTCGACCTCGACGCCCTCCATCTCGGCGAGTTCGATGGCGGTCTCGAAGTTCATCACGTCGCCCTCGTAGTTTTTGATGATCGCCAACACGCCGTCGCCGGCGTCGCAGGCGTGGATGAGCGCCTCGAACTCGTCCGCGGTCGGCGAGGAGAACACGTCGCCCGCGGCGGCCCCGTCGAGCATTCCGTCGCCGACGTAGCCCGCGTGGGTCGGCTCGTGACCGCTTCCGCCGCCGGTCACGAGCGCCACCTTCCCCTCGACCGGCCCGTCGCTCCGGACGAGGACCTGCGTGTCCGGGACCCGTCGGACCCGGTCCGGATACGCCGCGGTCATTCCGTCCAGCATCTCGTCGACGACGTCGTCCGGCTCGTTGATCAGTTTTTTCATAATCGTCGTCAATGACACTCTGGCGGCCATTAAAGATATGCCTGCGAGACGGTGTCGACGCGAGACCGGAGCGCCGAAAAATGACTGTCTTCCGAGGGGTCAGCCGTCCAGTTCGGCGACGATCCGCTCGCGAACGTCGCCGGCGTCGACGGGCGCCCACGCCTCGATGTCGTAGGTCACGTCGGCGAGGACCTCCAACCGCGCCGCGTCGTTCGCCCCGATGGCGGCGACCGCGTCGGCGGAGAGGCGCTCGACGACCGCCTCGGCGAGCAGCTCCCGGTCCACGTCGCGGTCGGGCACGTCGAGGATGTGCGGGAGGTCCTCGGCGTCCGCCGGCAGCGAGGGGAACGCCGCCGGGCCGACCGCGAGCGCGACGCCGTCGGCGTCGGCGTCGTCGGTCGGGTCGACCGGCTCCGTCGCGTCGGCGCCGCCCGCAGACTCCGAGAGCGACGCCGGCGGCGCCGGAACGAGGGCGTACTCCGCGACCGCGAGGTCGATGGCGGCGGCGATGGCCGCCTCGTCGATCTCGGCGCGCTGTTTAAAAGCGAGCTCCGAGAGCGCCCGCGACAGCTCTTCGCGGGTGAGCCACTCGAACAGGTCGACGACGCCGGCGAGGTCGGCGCGCGCGGCGACGCTCGGCGCGTCGCTCATCAGTCCTCTCCCGTCCCGGTCTCGGGCGCTTCCTCGGCCGACTGGCGTCGGTCGGACTCTTCCGGCGGGCGCGCGGCCGCGTCGGCGTGCGACTCCCGCGCCGCCGCGAGGTCGGCCTGCGCCGCGTCAGCCACCTCGCTCGGGGTCACGGGCGCGGTTCGCCACGCCGGAAGGCGGGTGTCCGGGCCCGGTTCGCCGAGTGCGTCGGCGTAGGTCTCGACCTGCTCGCGCTCGGCCGCGCGGTCGTAGTCGAGACCGTTGAACGCGGCGTCCGTCTCGTAGCCGCGGATCAGCCGCTCGGCCGCCTCGCGGTAGCGGTCGGCGAGCGCGTCGTACTCGACGGCGACGCCCGCGCCCTCGACGGCTCGGAGGGTCGCCGCGCCGACCGCGCGGCTCATGTCGGCGAGGCCGGTCGGGCCGTCGACGGAGCGGTGGTCGTGTTCGTACCGCCCCAGGTCGACCTGCGCGCTCTCCGCGAAGCCGGCGTGCGCGAACGCCTCGCCCAGCGTGCCGACCTCTAACCCCCACCCGCGCTGGATGCGGCACCGCGAGACGAGGTCGGTCGTCGCCGCGAACTCTCCGGCGAGCGCGTACCGGAACGCGTCGAGATACTCCATGATGCTCGGTTCGCGGCGCTCGGTCGCGTCGCCGAGCGCGCGGACCAGCGGTCGGAAGAACAGCCGGAACAGCCGGCCGTACAGCGAGTTATCCTCGACGCGGGCGTAGTACCCCTTCGAGAACTCGTGATCGTTCGCGAGCGGGAAGAGGAGCCGAGAGACGAAGGCGGGCGAGTACGTCTTGGTGTCGGCGTCGTGGACGACGACGAACTCCTCGTCGAGCGCGCGACCCAACCCGAGCCACACGTCGCGGCCCTTTCCCCGGCTCCCGTCGAGCCCGCGGCTCGCGAGCAGTTCCGTGAGGCGCGGTCCGCCACACCAGAGGGTCTCCACGTCCACGTCGAAGCCGTCGAGCCAGTCGGCGAAGGGGCCGACGCGGTCGGGGGCGGCGCGGAGGGGGACCACGACGCGAGCGGGGTCGACCGTCTCCAGCGCCGTCAGGACCCGGTCGGCCGCGAGCGTCCCGTACTCGCGTTCCGTCATCGGCACGACGACCGCCGCGCGGCCGGTCGGCGCGGCCGGCCGGTGGTCGGTCAACGCGTGGAGGGTCGTCACGCGCTCTTGTACGTACTCCATGTAGCAGTTACCACGGGCGGGACGCCCTAAATAGGTCCGATACCCCCGATCCGTCGCGACCGGTTCGTCGCCGTCGACCGGCGGGGTCAGACCGCGGGCTCCGTCCCCGCCGCGCCGCCCGGCACGCGCCCGACGTACTCCAGTCCGGCGTACGCGAGGACGACGAGCGCGAGGCCGCCGGCGAGCGCCAGGAACACCGCGTCGTAGCCGGCGCCGGCCTCGATGGCCTCGCCGACGACCCACGACCCGGCCGCCTGCATCGTCATCATCCCCGCGGAGAAGACGGCGTACGCCGACGCCCTGGACTCGTCCGGCAGCGACGCGAGCAGGTAGGTGTCCCCCGCCGGAAACAGCATGTGGATGGCAAAGCCGACGACGACGCTGGCGGCGATCACCGCGACCAGCCCGGAGGAGACGACGACGAAGACGGTGCCGAGGATGAACGTCGAGACGATACCGAGGAGATACGGGACGTGCGGGAGCCGGTCGGCGAGGTCCCCGGAGACGAGGAACGCCGGGACGCCGGCGGCGAAGATCACCGTCAGCAGGTTCCGGGCGGTCGTCGGCGGGAGCCCCTTGTCGACCATGTACAGCTCGTAGAAGTTGAACAGGCCCTGCCAGACGAACCCCGTGAGCCCCATCAGCACGACGCCGGCGAGGATCAGCTTCCACTCCGAGAACGCCCCGGCGAGGAAGTCGGTGTCGCTCGTGCCCGCGTCGGGCAGGTCCGTGCGCCGCGCGAGCGCGACGAAGATGGCGGTGGAGGCGGCGGCGACCGCGGCGAGCCCGTAGAACGCGAGCCGCCAGTCGTACCAGAGGGCGACCGTGACCACGGGCGCGGCGGCGACGGCGGCGAGTTGGCTCGCCATGCCGTGGACGCCCATGACGCGGCCGACGCGCCGGGGGAACAGCTCGGCGATGAACGGGTTGGCGGCGACGAAGTAGACGCCGGACGAGAGGCCGATGGCGAACGCGGCGGTCATCAGCGTCGGCACGCCCGGCGCGAGCGCGACGCCGAGCGCGCCGAGCGTCAGCATGGCGCCGGAGACGAGGATGACGAACTGCCGCGAGAACCGCGTGAGTGCCCAGCCCGCCGGGAGCCGCGGGGCCGCAGAGCCCAGCCAGGCGAGCGTGACGATGAGCCCCGCGGTCCCCTCGCCGATGGCGAACTCGGTGATGAACTGTCCCACGAGGGGTGCGAACACCACTCGTGCGAAGTTCACGAGGAAGACCAGCGCACAGAGCGATCCGAACAGCCGAGTCCGTGACACGAGCGGAGTTGACGGCGCCGGGAGACAAGGGTTGCGAAAGCGACGCGTCTGACTGGCGTCGGACGGGGTTTTTATACCGCCACGTGTTCAACTCGGAGTATGAAATCGACGCGGAAGGGCCTTCGCGACGGCGACTTATTTAAGGACACGTACGAGCGACTGAACTGCGCCGAGTGCGAGCAGGTCTTAAAAAAGCAGAACGACCCCGACGAAGTGTTCTCGGTTCGCGTCTGTCCCGAGTGCGGAACGAAGTTCAAAGAGCTCCGCTGACGGCGGCTTCGCGCCGAACTGCCCTCCCCGCAAACCTCCTTTTTGCTACGGCCCGTCGCTTTCACCGCCTCACTCGAACACCGCGTCGAACGCCGACGCGCCGAGCGGGTCGAAGGTTCCGGCCGCGACGTTCTCGCGGAGGTGGTCGAGATCGCTCGCGCCGACGAGCGACGAGGTGACGCCCGGCGCGCTCCGAGCGAAGTTGAGCGCTCGCTGGGCCGGCGTCTCGCCCGCGAGCGCCGCGTCGACCTCGCCCGGGACCGACCCCTCGCTCGCGAGGTCACCCTGGCCGATGCTCGCGCTCGTCACCACGGAGAGGCCGGCCTCGTGGGCGAGTTCGAGGGCGGAGACTCGGTCGCCGTCGTCACCGTCGGGGAGCCGCTGATTCCGGCGCGTGAACGCGTCCGCCATCGCGACGTTGAAGGGCAGTTGGATCGCCTCGAACCCGTGGCCGTCGTCGGCGCCGACCGCTTCGCCGGCGGCCTCGGCCCGCGCGAGGACCTCGGCGAGCGAGAGGTACCGGTCGGCGCCCTCGGGGACGCGAAACGCGTCCCACGTCGCGACGCCGTACGCGCCCACGTCGCCCGCGGCGCGACGCCGTTCGAGCGCCTCGAAGGCGGCCGACAGCTGGTCGTACACCGCCTCGCGGGAGCGGGTCGCGAGCTGCGTCTCCGGATTGTGGATATAAAAGTAGTCGACCGAATCGAGGCCGAGGCGGTCCAGCGAGCGGTCGAGCGACCACTCCAGGTACGCCGGCGCGATCGCGTGTGACCCGCTCGCGAGGGCGTCGGGCGCGACGAGGCCCGGTTCGACGAACCGCTCGCGGACGTACGCGGCGGGGTCGTCCGGTCGCTCGCCGTCGAACGGGAGGAAGCCCCCCTTCGTCGCGACGACGACCGCCTCGCGGTCGACGGGGGACGATCGGACCGCCTCGCCGACGACGCGCTCGGCGCGCCCGCATCGGTAGTTGACGGCGGTGTCGACGTGGTTGATCCCGGATCGGAGCGCGAGTTCGATCGCCTCGCGATAGGCCGCGTCGACGGCGGGCGTGGGGGCGCCGAGGTACGTCCCGAGGCCGATGCTGGAGGCCACGCCCGGCCCGAACCGCCGGAAGTACGTCCGCCCGAAGGCGTCGCCGAACTCGTTGCGGTACCCCCAGAGGGCGTCGCGGGTCGCCATACGCCGCCCCGTACTCGCCTCCCGGATAAAAGTCGCGCGGGCGACGGACAGCGGGCGCCGCGGCAGGCGACTCCCGACAGAACGCGTCAGACGCCCGTATGACGCCGACGCAACGACTATACGTTGCCCGAGAGTTTTTCTGCCAATGGCCTCGCTCACCGATCACCTGTCCGATCTCGTCTCGGACGCAGACGCCGTGTTGCTGTTCTCGCCGACCAGTTCGTTCTTCGATCGGTTCGAGGGCGACGACACGGACGTCGTCGTCGTCGCGCCCGACAACGATGTCGACGCCGAGGTGTTCGTCGAGCTGCCGCTCCCCTTCGACAACGTCAAGGACAGAATTCGGTTCGGCATCGAGGGCGCGATGGACGCCGACCTCGTCTCGGCGGGCGACGAGGTGGTCTGTGTCGCCTCCGTCTTCGACGGGGGTCCGGACAGCGTGATCCGCGTCACCGTCGACGAGACGGTTCACACGGGGATCTACGGCCTCTTCGTCGACTCCCGCGCCGAGCCCAGCGTGATCCGCGACGTGTTCGAGGTCGCCATCGAACTCGGACAGAAGGGACAGAAGGGGAAACCCGTCGGCGCCCTGTTCGTCGTCGGCGACGCGGGGAAGGTGATGAACAAGTCCCGCCCGCTGTCGTACAACCCCTTCGAGAAGTCGCACGTCCACGTCGGCGACCCCATCGTCAACGTCATGTTAAAGGAGTTCTCCCGGCTCGACGGCGCCTTCGTCGTCTCCGACTCGGGGAAGATCGTCTCCGCGTACCGCTACCTCGAACCGGGCGCGGAGGGGGTCGACATCCCGAAGGGGCTCGGCGCGCGCCACATGGCCGGCGGCGCGATCACCCGCGACACGAACGCGACGGCCATCGTCCTCTCGGAGTCCGACGGGCTCGTCCGCGCGTTCAAAGCCGGCGAACTCGTCTTGGAGATCGATCCGGAGGAGTACTGACCCATGTCCGCGGTCCCGACCTCCCTCTCCGGGGTCGTCTCGGCGGTCCCCGAGCGGATCTGGCTCGCGCTCTTGGTCCTCCTCTTCGGACTGGTGGCGGCGTACGTCGTCGGCGTGATCAACCGCCGCCTGCTGACCCGCGCCGGCGTCCCCGACGTGATAGAGGGCACCGCCTTCGAGCGCACCGCCCGCGAGTTCGACACGTCGACCGTGCGGATCCTCGCGAGCCTGTCGAGCTACTTCATCGTCGCGGTCGCCGTCATCGCCGCGATGACCGTCGCCGAGGTCAACTACCTCGAGCAGTTCTGGGCCGGCGTCGCCGCGTTCCTCCCTCGCGTGTTCATCGCGGTCGTCGTCCTCATCGTCGGCGTCGTCATCGGCGACAAAGCCGAACTCCTCGTCGCCGAGCGGCTCCGCGGGATCAAACTCCCGGAACTCGGCGTCCTGCCGCCGATCGTCAAGTACAGCATCGTCTACGTCGCCGCGCTCGTCGCGCTCGGGCAGGTCGGCGTGCAGACGCTCGCGCTGGTCGTGTTGCTGGCGGCGTACGCGTTCGCCGTCGTGTTGTTCGCCGCGCTGGGGCTAAAAGACCTGATCGCCAGCGCGGCCGCCGGCGTCTTCCTCCTGCTCCGCCAGCCGTACGGCATCGGCGACGAGGTGAAAGTCGCCGGCGAGCGCGGCATCGTCCAGGAGGTCGACCTGTTCGTGACGCACATCGAGGCCGCCGGCGAAGACCACGTGATCCCGAACCACTCGGTGTTTCGCGACGGAATCGTACTGATTCGGGACTGACGTCGTTGACAAAACGGGGCCAGACGCGAACTCCCCCGCGTCGCTCCATCCTAACGGCTCCGTTGATACCCCCCTCCAGACACGCGGTGTCTGAAACAGGGGATCGCTGAAGGGCGCGTCTCGGCGGCCGAACACGCGTTCCGATCGGTCACCTGTTCTGTTACTCGTCGCAAAATGGGCCGTCAGTCGTTCGAGAGACACACCGCATCTGCCTCACACTAACTCCCCTCCAAGCCTTACTCCCGATGAGGTTATGTCCGCCCATAGACTGTCTCTCTCGTGCGTCTCTCGTCTCTCGCTGCCCTGATAGGACTGCTACTCGCTAACGTGATACCCATCGTCGGCGTGTTCGCATTCGGGTGGCAGGCGCTTGACCTGCTGTTGCTGTACTGGCTTGAGGCAGCCGTCGTCGGCGTGTTCACCGTGGTTCGGGTGTTGCTGGCCATGGGTGATCCGACCGATACCGGCCTGGGCGCGCTGTTCGGGTTCGACAGATACACCGGGCCCGGCGCCGGGACGAGCAACGCCCGGTTCGGGGCCGTGGCGCTGTTCTGCTTCCAGTACGGACCCCTCTGGGTGATCCACGGTGCAGCGCTCTTCTTGCTCCCGGGGTTCGCCTTCGAGCCGCTTGGCTGGGAGCCGCTGGCCGTGTTGCCGACGCTCCTGCCCGCCGTCGGCGCGATGGCCCTGAGCCACGGGCTCTCCTTTGGTCTGGGCTTTCTCGCTGGTGGCGCCTGGGAGCGTACCGCTCCCGTCGCCCAGGTGTTCGCGGTGTTTCCACGGCTCCTCGTGCTTCACTACGCGGTCCTCATCGGCGGCTTCGGGGCCGTCACCTTGGGGTCCCCGCTGTTCGCGCTCGTCGTGCTCGTCGTCCTCAAGACGGTCGCCGACGTGCTCGTCGAGTACGCCGACCCCCTCCTCCGAGCGGCGTGACGGTCAGGAACCCCACGCGGTCGGGGGGATGACACCCGGCCTCATCACGGCTCTCGCTGTGTCCCCTCGCGCGGCCTCCGAGTCGTCGCGAGAGGCGATGGCCGTCTCGATAGGGCCACCACAACAGAACGCTTGGCTGTCAGGTGTGCGTGTTTTCGTGGCGTTGGTGAACGGCTATATACGCACCACCCCGAAACGATCTCTATGGGACACCCAGGGGAGGTTTCTCTGCCGGAGGCGTTCGACGACCTGGACGTGGGTATCAACCTCCACGACACGAGCGGCGAACGAATTCTCGACTCGAACGCTCGGCTCACCGAACTGTACGGGTATTCGCTCGCGGAGCTCCGAACGATGACCGTCGAAGACTACACGGCGCCCTCGACGCGATTTACGCAGGAGAAGGCGTCCCGTCTGATCGCTCAGGCGGCAGACGGCGATCCCCAGTCGTTCGAGTGGCAGATACAGCGCGCAAACGACGAGTTGCGCTGGATCCAGGTCAATCTCAAGGCGACCGAGATTAGCGGCGTACGGTGCGTCCTTGCCGAAGTACAGGACATCACAGCGTACCGGGCTCGCGAGCGTCGCCTCCGGCTTCTCAGTCGGATCGTCCGACACAACCTCCGGAACAAGACGAACGTGCTCATGGGATACGCCGACCGCATTCGACGGGCCGTCGAGGACGACACGCTCGAACGCGAGATCCAGACGGTCCTCGACATCACCAGCGAGGTGGGCGGACTCAGCGAGTCGGTCAAGCAGATCGAACAGATCGCCGAACCGACCGCGACGGAGCGCTCCCCGACCGACCTTCGAGCGGTGGTCCGCTCGCTCGTCGACGACATCCGGCACGAGTACCCCGACGCCGACATCTCGCTCGAAGCGCCGGAACACGTCTGGGCCATCGCCGACGAAGGAGTTCGCTACGCGGTGGACCACGCGGTGCGAAACGCCATCGAACACAACGACCGCGACGTACGGATGGTGACGGTCAGCGTCGAGTCCTGTCAGCAGAACGGTCACGGACAGATCCACATTCAAGACAACGGGCCACCGATCCCCGACGTCGAGACCGCGGTTCTCGACGAAGACGTGGAGACGACCAGCACGTATCACGGCGCCGGGGTCGGGCTGTGGGTGATGCAGTGGTGCGTCGACTCTCTCGGCGGCGAACTCTCCTTTTCGGAGAACTCCCCTCGGGGGAACGTGGTCAGCATCTCACTCCCCGGAGCCGACGCTTCAGGCGCTGCCGGCTGACATCTGCTCCGTCGCCGGTGTAACCACAACGATTACCCTCGATCGACCCCTTACCATTGTCGTTGTGGACGACGCCATCGAGTGGCTCCGGAACCGCCCCTTTTACGAGGGACAGATCGCGGAGCACCGCCGTTTCCCCGCCCGCGACCCCGCCTACCGCGACGTGGATCTGGCGCCCCGGATGGCCGACGCGCTCGCGAAAGACGGGGTCGACCGGCTCTATCGCCATCAGGCCGACGCGATCGAAGCGGTCCGCGACGGCGACGACGTGGTCCTCGCCACCGAGACGGCGAGCGGGAAGTCGCTGGCGTACACCGTGCCGGCGTTCGAGGCCGCGATGGACCACGGGGGGCGGACCCTCTACATCGGCCCGCAGAACGCCCTGATCGCGGACCAGGAGGAGAGCCTGAGCGACCTCGCGCACGGGCTCGGCTTCGGCAGCGGCGTCTCGGTCGAATCCTACACCGGGCGGCTCTCGCAGTCGGAAAAGCGCGCCGTGCGCGACCGCGAGCCGACGGTCCTCCTCTCGAACCCGGACATGCTCCACTACGCGCTGCTCCCCTACGCGAGCCGGCTCTGGGACTGGTTTTTCGGCTCGTTGGAGTACGTCGTGATCGACGAGGTACACAGCTACCGCGGGGTGTTCGGTTCGCAGGTCGCGCTGACGCTCCGGCGACTCGCACGAACCTGCGAGCAGTTCGGGTCGCGCCCGCAGTTCGTCTGCTGTTCGGCGACGATCAACAATCCGGTCGAACACGTCGCGACCGTGACCGGCCGCGACCCGGAGGGAATCGCGCTCGTCGACGAGGACGCGTCGGGACGCGGCCCGCGCGACTGGGTGTTGTGGAACCCCCCGGAGTACGACGACGACTGGCAGGAGCGCGGGAGCGGTCGCCGAAAGTCGAGCCACACGGAGAGCAAGCGGCTCTTCGTCGACCTCGTGACGGCGGGCCAGCAGACGCTGGCGTTCACCCGCGCCCGACAGACCGCGGAGCAGTACGCGACCGACAGCGCGAGCGACCTGCGCGAGCGGGGCGAACGCGACCTCGCGGCCAACGTCGGCGCGTATCAGGCCGCCCTGAGCGACGACCGCCGCCGCGAAATCGAGGGCGCGCTTCACGCCGGCGACCTCCGGGGCGTCTGGTCGACGAGCGCGCTCGAGCTCGGCGTCGACGTCGGGGGGCTCGACGCCGTCATCCTCGACGGCTACCCCGGCACGCGGATGTCGGCGTATCAGCGCGCGGGGCGCGCCGGTCGCGGCGACGACCCGGCCTTGGTCGTGATGGTCGGCGGCGAAGACCAGCTCGACCAGTACCTGATGCGCACGCCGGCGGACTTCTTCGAGGCCCCGCCAGAAGACGCCATCTGCGACCCTGAGAACGACCGGCTCCTCCCCGGTCACGTCGCCTGCGCGGCCGACGAGCGCTGGCTCTCGCCCGACGACGAGCGGTTCTTCGGCCCCTCGTTCCCCGGCGCGGTCGCGGACCTGACCGATTCGGGCGTCCTCGACAGGCGGGAGGTCGCCGACGGCATCCGCTGGACCCACGCCGGGTCGAAGAGCCCGCAACAGGCCGTGAGCCTGCGGACCGCCGGCGACCGCGAGATCGATCTGGTCGACCGCTCGCGCAACGAGACGATCGCGTCGCTCGGGTTCGGCGACGCGCTCCGGGACGCCCACCCCGGCGCGATCTACCACCAGCAGGGGCGCACCTACGAGGTCACGAGCCTCGACCTCGACCGCGACGTGGCCGAGCTCCAGTCGTCGTGGGCCGACTACTACACCCAGCCGCTCTCCGAGAAGGACATCGTCGTGAACGAGGACCTCGACGAGCGCGCGCTCACGGCGCGGCCCGACGTTCCCGTCCGGTTCGCCGACGTGACGGTCACAGAACAGATCACGGGGTTCGTCCGGAAGGACGCGAAGACCGGCGACTCGCTCGGCGAGTCGGCACTCGACCTGCCGGAGACGACGCTGCGAACGAAGGCGCTGTACTTCCCCGTCCCGGCGGATTTGGAGTCGGAGATGCGTTCTCTCGGCGCGCCCGACGATGCCGACGAGGAGCGGTCAGGCGGCGGCGACCGCGAGGCGGCGACGACGGGCGACGACTGCGATGGGCCGACGACCGACGGCGGAGCGGCCGCGTACGGCAGCGAGTACGCGTTCAACGGGGGTATCCACGCCGCCGAACACGGGATCATCTCGCTTTTTCCCTTCCACCTCCTCTGTGACCGGGCCGACATCGGCGGGATTTCGACGCCGTATCACGGGCACACCGACGGGCCGGCGGTCTTCGTCTACGACGGTCACCCCGGCGGGGTGGGGCTCACGCGCCGCGGCCACCAGCGCATCGAGGAGTTGATGGCTCGCACGGCGACGCTCATCGACACCTGCGACTGCGCGGGCGGGTGCCCGGCCTGCGTCCAGTCGCCTCACTGCGGCAACGCGAACGACCCGCTGGCGAAGGCGCCGGCGGTCCGTCTGCTCGACGCCCTGACGACCGACGAGTGACCGCTCGCCCGCCCCGGCGCGCGGCCTCGGTGGTTTCACGGTGCTCGCGGTCGTACGACGTTCATGGAGTTGTTCTGGCACCGGCGGGACCTCAGAGTGGCCGACAACCTCGGTCTCGCGGCCGCGGCGGGAGCGCGGGACGACGAGCGCGGCCCGGCCGCCCCCGTGTTCGTGTTCGATCCGGACGTACTCGACCACGCGAGCGACGTGCGGGTCCGCCGCCTGCTCGACGGACTCGCGGCGCTCCGAGCCGACTACCGCGAACGCGGCAGCGACCTCCTCGTCGCCCGCGGCGACCCGGAGACGGTGCTGCCGGCGCTCGCGGACGCGCTCGACGCCGACCGGGTCGTCTGGAACCGCGACTACTCGGGGCTCGCCCGCGAGCGAGACGCCGCGGTGAGAACCGCGCTCAACGACGCCGGGGTCGAACGCGAGGCGCACCACGACGCGGTGTTACACACCCCGGACTCGATCCGGACGAACGCGGGCGACCCCTACTCGGTGTACACGTACTACTGGAAGAAGTGGACCGACCGCGAGACCGACCAGCCGGCGCCGACGCCGAAGGCGAGCGACCTCGTCGATGCCGACTCGCTGTCGGCGGCGGTCGAGCGAGTCGAAGACGGCGCCGTGACGGACGGCGGCCTCGCGATCGAGGCCGTCGCCGTCGGTGACGTGCCCGACCCCGCGGCCCTCGGCTTCTCGGAGCCCGAGGCCGAGGTCGGCCCGGCGGGCACCGAGGCGGCCCGCGACCGGCTCTCCGCGTTTCTCGACGAGGCCGTGTTCTCGTACGACGCGGAGCGCGACTACCCGGCCAAAGACGCGACCTCTCGGCTGTCGGCCTTCTTAAAATACGGCGAGATCGGCGTGCGCGAGACGTACGAGGCGACGACGGAGGCGTTGACCGCGGCGGAGGCCCGCGTCGAGGATGCGGGCGACGACGACGACGACGGCGGGCCGGTCGCCGCGGTCGAGGAGTTCCAACAGCAGCTCGCGTGGCGGGAGTTCTACACGCAGGTGCTGTACCACAACCCCGAGGTGGTGACGGCGAACTACAAGGAGTACGAGGAGGGGATCGCGTGGCGCGACGACCCAGAGGAGATCGCGGCGTGGAAGCGCGGCGAGACGGGGTACCCCATCGTCGACGCCGGGATGCGCCAGCTCCGCGAGGAGGCGTTCATGCACAACCGCGTGCGGATGATCGTCGCCTCCTTCCTCACGAAGGACCTGCTCGTCGACTGGCGACACGGCTACGACCACTTCCGCGACCTGCTCGCCGACCACGACACGGCCAACGACAACGGCGGGTGGCAGTGGGCCGCCTCCACCGGAACCGACGCCCAACCCTACTTCCGCATCTTCAACCCGATGACGCAGGGGGAGCGCTACGACCCCGACGCGGCGTATATAAAAGAATACGTCCCAGAACTCCGCGACGTCGACCCGGACCTGATCCACGAGTGGCACGAGCTCTCGCCCACCCAGCGCGCGAACGCGGCGCCGGCGTACCCCGCGCCGATCGTCGACCACTCGGAGCGTCGCGAGGCGGCGCTGGCGATGTACAAGCGAGCGCGCGGCGAGGACCCGGACGAATAACTGTACGCTGTTGATTCGACGGGTAACACCACCAAACTCCCGGCCGTTCGCTTATAAATAGTTGAGTTCGGATCGACGGTGAATACCACTAAAGCCCCAGCCGTTCGCTTATAAATAGTTGAGTTCGGATCGACGGGTAACACCACTAAAGCCCCAGCCGTTCGCTTATAAATAGTTGAGTTCGGATCGACGGGTAACACCACTAAAGCCCCAGCCGTTCGCTTATAAATAGTTGAGTTCGGATCGACGGGTAACACCACCAAAGCCCCAGCCGTGAGACCGGCGTACGCTCGCTTCGTTCCTCGTTCGTTCGCTCCGCTCACTCACTGCGGTGCTTGCGTCGCCTACGCCGGTCTCACGGCTGCCCCTTTGAGTCCCACCCCGACCGCACCGCAGCCTCGGGCCTCCCCACCCTCGTCGGGCGGCCTCCGCGTCGCTCCGACCGCCCGACTCCCTCGCACGCGCTGACTCGCGGCCGCCGCGGGCGACCGCTCGCAGGCGCGCGCCGACCGCATCGCGGTTTCTTTTAAAAGAGCGCCTCGCTCTCGTCGAGGACGTGCGCGGGGCCGCCGACCTCCCACACGTCGGTGTCGATGCCGATTTCGGCGATCCGCGACTCGACCGCATCGACGTGGTCCGCGAGCGTGTTCACGTAGACGGAGGCGCCGGTGTCCGTCGAGAAGTAGACGGGGACGCCTTCTTCGCGGAGTTCGCGGACCGCGTTGAACACCGCGATGGTCTCCGGCTGCCAGTACACCCAGCCCGCGGGACCGGTCATCGTCGTGGCTGTCAGCGACAGCGAGTCGTGCTCGGCCGTCTCGAATATCCGGTCGAAGTCGCCCTCGCGGAGCGCGTCGGTCATCTCGACGAGCTGGTCCTGGACGTGGGCGGTCCGCGCCTGCATCATGTGGCTCGCGGCGGCCTCGCGGTGTGCCTCCTCGGTCTCTTTATAAGCGGGGACGTGCGCGGCGACGATCCGGAGGTCCTCCTCGGGGTCGAACCCGTCCTCGTTCACGCCGGTTTCGAGGCGGTAGGAGCGACAGTCCTCGTCGTTGAGGCCGGCGTCGAGCCGCGAGTACGCGCCCGTCACCGAGCGAGCAGCCGAGGAGGAGCCGCGGCGGGCGACGGTCGAGACCTCGGGGAGCGTCATGTCGAGCCCGGCGGCCTCGACCAAGGCGAGCGCGGCGGCCGCGAAGCCGGACGACGACGAGCCGAAGCCGATGTTCGACGGGAAGGAGTTCTCGCTTTCCAGCCGGACCGCGGCGTCGACCCCGGCCAGCTCGCGAACGTAGTCGACGACCATGTCGATGCGCTCTGCGGCCCGCCCGTCGACTTCCTCGTCGCCGATGACGTAGGTGTCCTCGCTCGCGTCGGGCTGCCACTCGACCGTCGTCGTCGTCGCGGTGGGCGCGGTACAGAGGCTGATGCTGTCGTGGTACGGGAGCCGAAGCTGCTCGTCGCGCATCCCGTGGTACTTGACGAGCCCCTGGATCGGGTGGGCTCGCGCGGTCGCTTTTTCCGTCATACCTCGGGAAGCGTCCGGCGGGGGATTAGTCGTTGCGATGAGTGCGAGCGCGGGCGTGAGCCCAGAGAGTGTGCGCGCGGGTGCGAGCCCGATGAGTGCGGGCACAGGAGTGAGCCGCTGACGGCGACGACAGCTCCACCCTCGTCGAAAGCCTGTCACTTCGGAGCAAATACCTTCATTTGGTCACAGGAAGTACACATTACTCATGGCCACGTCGTGGTGGTTCGTCGGGCTGTTCGCCGTTTCCGGAGCGGTCTGCTTCGCGGCCACGCTCCACGGCTCGCGGTTACGGAACCAAGACGCGAAGCAGGGCCTCCGGTGGCTGCTCGTCATCGTCGGGACGTGGGCGCTCCTGCAGGCGGGCGTGCTCCTCGCCACGCAGGAGCAGACGGCCATCACCCTCTTCACGCTCTCGTTGGTCGTGGGGTTCGCGACGCCGTTCGCGTGGCTGTACTTCGTCTCCGCGTACGCCGGGCTGGAGTACCACCGCCGGCCCGCGTATCGAATCGTCGGTCTCCTCGGGTTCCTCGTCGTCACGATCGAGAAGCTCACCAACCCGATCCACGGCCGGTACTTCTCTGCGACGCTCGAACGGGAGCCCGTCCGACTGCTCGTCGTCGACCACGGGCCGCTGTACGTGGCGACGTTCGTCTTGGCGTACGCCCTCACCGGCGTCGGCTTCTATTTCCTGTACCGGCTGTACCGGGAGTCCGACCAGTCGTCGCTCCCCCTCGCCGCGCTGTTCGCGGCGACCGGGCTGGCGGTCGTCCCGAACCTCCTGGCCCGTACCACCTCGGCGACGCTGCCGCAACTGAGCTACGAACCGCTCGGGGTGGCCGTCTTCGCGGTCGGTGTGGTGTACGTCGTCGACGACACGTTCCGCGCGGTCGAACGGACCGCGACGCGCTCGTTCGTCGAGCGGACCGCCGGCGCCGTCCTCGTGATCGACTCGGACGGCCGCGTGCGGGACCGTAACGACCGCGCCGAAGAGCTGTTTCCGTCGCTCGCGGCCGGCGAGACGCAGATCGAGGCCGTCTCGCTCGCCGTCGCCGAGGCGTATCGGGCGGCGGAGCCGTCGATCGTCGCCGTCGACCCCGGCGGCGAGGGCGAGCGAAGCTACTACGTCGCCGGAGAGTCGCTCGAAATCGGCGGCGAGTCGTTCGGCTGGGCCGTCCTCGTTCAGGACGTGACCGACCGGGAGGACCGGCGCGAGCGGATCGAACGCCACGAGGAACAGCTCAGCGACATGGCGGGCGCCATCGCTCACGAACTGCGGAACGGCGTCGCCGTCGCCGACGGGTACCTCGCGCAGACGATAGATCGGATCGAGTCGGGAGACGAACAGGGGGCCGCCGAGTCGGCCGCGGTGGCGCGGCGGCGGATCGAACAGATCGGCACGGTGATAGAGGACCTTCACACGCTGGCGTACCACGCGCGCGACACCGACGAGTCGGCGTTCGTCTCGCTCACGGACGCGGTCAGGGGCGCAGAGCGCGCCACCGACGTCGACGTAGACGTCCACGTCGAAGGCGCCGGTCGCGTCGTCGCGGTGCCCACGCGTCTCGAACAGTTATTTAAAAACGCGCTCGCGTTCGCCGCCTTCAACGAGGCGGAGACGCTCACGGTGACGGTGACCGACGACGGGTTCGCCGTCGCCGACGACGGGCGCTTCACGGCCGCCGACGGGGGGTCATTGCTCTTCGAGTACGAGAGCGCCGAACCCCGCGCCGACGCCGGGATGTCGCTGCCGAACGTCCGCGCGCTCGCCCGCGTCGAGGGGTGGCGCGTCGCCCTCGACCACGGGTACGAGGAGGGTGTGAGATACGTCGTGCGAGACGCGACGATGGAGTCGCCGTCGGCGTTCGACGAGCCGCCGTCCGCGGCGTCACCCGACGCGTGACCGGCCGGCCGGCGTCGGCGTCGTCTCCGCGTGTTCCCGACAGAGCGACCGAGACGACTGAACGCCAAAAGATTAGACACGTCTAATTTTACGATTAGAGAGACACCCTTTTATCCTTCGGGCGACCACCGATACTCGTTCAGCGTCTATGACGATATCAGGCGACACTCTCAGCGATCTCGAGACTCACGATCTGTTCTGTCTCTCCCTCGACCGGACGAACGCCGCCACCGGGCGGGCCGGCCCGGTCGCACCGACGGCGCGGGCTCCCTCGGACGGTGCGTTCCGATGATCCCGCTCGTGTTACCCCCCGACCTGTTGGGCTCGCCGCTTCAGGAGGTGGCGAACATCCTCATCGGCTCGTGGCGCGAGGGGTTCGTTCAGGTGTCCGGCTTCGTCGGGGCGACCATCCTCCTGTTTAGCCTCGTGCAGTTCAGATACGACGGTCGGATCACGAAGTGGTTAGAGGAGAACGAACGCGCCCAGCCGCTCGCCGGCGCGCTCCTCGGGCTGACGCCGGGCTGTGGCGGGGCGATCATCGCGATGCCGCTGTACATTCGCGGCACGGTCAGCTTCGGGACCGTCGTCGCGGCGCTGGCGGCGACCGCCGGCGACTCGGCGTTCGTCATCCTCGCGCTGGCGCCCGAGGCGGCCATCTACGCCTACGGATTGGCGTTCATCTCGGCGATCCTGTTCGGCTACGCCATCGACTACGGCGGGCTCGGCGTCGGTCGCGTCGACAGGCTGGTCGACCGGATGAGCCGCCCGGTGACCGACGGCGGGTTTTCGACCGCCAACGTCGCCGCCGGCGGTCCGAGCATCCCCGACTACGACGGGCCGGACGGCGACGACAGCGGGGCCCAGTGCCGCCACGGCCACGACCGCGCGAGCGACCTCCCGAGCTACCTGCCGGACTCGCGGCTCCTCGAACGCGTCAGCCACGTCGTCCACGTGCTCTGGTGGATCACCCTCGCCGGCGCGCTCGTCGCCGGCGTGATGTACCTCGCGAAGGGAGCCGTCGAACCAGAGTGGGCCGTCACGGCGACGTACGACGGGCTGTTCACGGTCAGCGGGCTGCTCGGCACGACCCTCTCGTTTTACCTGTACTTCGTCGGACGCCACTACATCGGGCGGAGCGAGGCCGGCCGCGTCCGGGACTCCTTTGCCGACCTGTACGGGACCTTCCGACACGCCGCGATGGAGACCGCGATGGTCACCGTCTGGGTCATCGCCGGCTACCTCCTCTACGAGTACGGCCTGCTCCTCACCGGCGTCGACGTTCAGGGCTTCGCCGCGGCCGCCGGCGCGATGGCGCCTATCGCGGGCGCCATGCTCGGGCTGATTCCCGGCTGTGCCGCCCACATCGTGTTCGCACAGCTGTACGCGATCGAGGAGGCGATCCCGTTCTCGGCGCTCGTCGCGAACGCGATCAGTCAGGACGGCGACGCGCTGTTCCCGCTGATGGCCATCGACATGAAAGCCGCCATCGTGGCGACCATCTACACGACTATCCCCGGCGTGATCACCGGGCTGCTCGTCTACTACTTCTGGCCGTACGCCCAGTTCGGCTTCGGGGTGCTCTGAGATGTACGACCACATCCTCCTCCCCACCGACGGGAGCGACCACTCCACGGCGGCGGCTCGGCAGGCCCTCGGCCTCGCGGAGACGTTCGACGCGACGGTTCACGGCCTGTACGTCGTCGACACCGGGACGAACTGGCTCACGGTCTCGAAGCTCGACGTCGAGGAGAGCCTGCGAGAGGTCAGCGAGGTCGCCGGCGACCGGGCGCTGACGGCGTTCGAAGACCTCGCCGCGGGGTACGACGCCCCGACCCGCACCGAGGTCCGCGAGGGCAGCGTCGACGAGGCGATTCTCGGCTACGCGGCGGACCACGACGTCGACCTCGTGGTGATGGGAACGCACGGTCGGGACAGCGTGGCTCGCCGCGTCGTCGGCAGCGTGGCCGAACGCGTCGTGCGAGGCGCGACGGTCCCCGTGATGACCGTCTCGGCGTCGGCGACCGAGTAACGTCGGCGCACGCGGGCTATTGCGGCCTCTCGCGGGCTGCGCGTGCCACTGTCTTGCCGTGTTGTCACAACACCGGAACGATTATTCCGCCCAGTCGTGTCTAATCAATTATGGATACTACGGACACCCTCCAGTCGACGGTCGGCTTCTCCGAGCGAGCGATAGCCGGGTTCGCGCTCGCGCTCTCCGGGTTTATCGGGTTTATGGGCATTATCACGGCGGAAGTGCTCTACCCGAACTACTCCACCCAGCAGGACATCAGCGACCTCGGCTCGACCCGTCCGCCGAACCCGGTGAGCTTCGAGCCGTCGGCGACCATCTTCAACACGACGATGCTCGTGACCGGCCTGCTGGTGATACTCTCCGCGTACCTCCTCTACCGCGTCGCCGACCGCCGCGGCTTCCCGCTCGCGCTCGCCGTGTTCGGGTTCGGCGCGTTCGGCGTCGGCGTGTTCCCCGGCAACGTGACGCCGTGGCACGGGCTCTTCGCCATGCTCACGTTCTTCGCCGGCGGCATCACCGTCGTCCTCTCGTCGCGGGTCGTCCCCAGGCCCTTCTCGTTCCTCTGTGGGCTCTTCGGCGGCGTCTCCCTCGTCGTCCTTCTCAGCGTGTTGTTTTACGGGATCGTGGTCGGTGGCCCCTCGCCGCTCCAGTTTCTCAGCGCCGGCGGCATCGAGCGCTGGGTCGTCTATCCGCTCATCATCTGGCTGCCCGCGTTCGGCGGGTACCTGCTCGCCGCCGCCGACGAGTCGGCGGGGCGTCCCGCGTCGTAGCGCCGCCGGACGAGACGACCCCGTTCGTACCCTCGCTCGGGTGCGACAGCCGCCGTTTCCCGCGGGTTCCGTTCCCGCGACGACGACGCGATCGAGGGGAACCCTTTTTTACGGGCCGGCGGATACTCCGCGGTATGACCGAGTACACCGTCGAGTTCGTCGGCACCGGCGAGACGATCGAGGTGGCCGACACGGAGACGGTTCTCAGCTCCTGTATCGACGCGGGCATCGCCCAGGAGTACTCCTGCCGCGTCGGGATGTGTCTCGCCTGTTCCGCGGAGATCGTCGAGGGCGAGGTGACCCAGCCGGCGGCTCGCGGGCTCACCGACGAGGAGGCCGACGAGTACGCGCTCACCTGCATGGCGCGGCCGCAGTCCGACCTGAAACTCGACCGCGGCAAGTACCCGCCGAGCATCGAAGACGCGGCGGCGACCGAGGCCGGGGACGCCGACGGCGCGGCGGCCGACGACGACTGATACCCTGCCCGAGCGGTTCGGCTCTCCCGACCGAGCGGCGCGGCTCTTTTAAGCGAATGATGGCCCGTCGACGCTCGATTGGCCATTTATACGTCTTTTATGTATGAGACGGGTGCCGACCTCACGCCTCGAACCCGTTCTCCGCGACGATGGCTCTGACGCCGACGTACGCGACCGCGGCGAGACCGACGTACGCGACCACGAGCGCCGTCGTCGTCGCGTCGGCGCTGTCGATCGCGAGCCGCGCGACCGCGTTCGCCGGCCCGCCCGCCATCGCCGTGGCGCCGCCGAAGAGGACGAGGACGCCGATCGAGTAGAGGAACTGCGCCGCCCGCCGGTCCGGCGCGAGCGCGGAGATGGCGAGCGCCAGCGCGACGACGAGCGTCGTGAGCCCGGTCATCAACGCGAGGATCGAGGGGACGTTGGCCACGGGCGTCCCGTTGAAACGCAACAGCAGCAGCCACAACAGCGCCTGTCCGGGGGCGATCGCGACCGCCGCCAGCGCCTTCCCGTCGACTATCTCCCCGAGCGTGACGGGGGCGACGCGCAGCAGCTCGAAGGTCCCTTCGTCTAGCTCCTCCGTGATCGAGTCCACCACGAGCGACCCCGAGATGAACACGGGCAGGAACACTAACACGGGGATCAACACGGTGTAGGTGAACGTGAAGTACGGGCTGGTGCCGGTGCGCTCGGGGAGCGGCAGCGGCGACTCGCTGAGGTGGTCGGCCCGGTCCGCCCGCTCCTGGCGCTCGTACGTCCGGAGCAGGTCGCGCAGTTGGACGACGATCACCGTCGTCTCGACGGTCGCGTCCGGGGCGGTGACCACCGCCGATATCCGGCCGTCGTCGTTCCGGTTGGCGACCACCACCGCGTCGGCCGCGTTGCGGTCGAAGGCGAGTCGGGCGGCGCCGGCGTCCTCGTAGCGCGTGACGGACGCGCCCTCGACTTCGGCCGCGGCGCGTTCGAGGTCGGCCACCGCGTCGCCGGCGCCGGCCACCTCGACCTCCGCGCCGCCGAGCGAGCCGGGGTCGTACATCGAGACGAGTCCGACGACGAGGAACGACGAGAACGCGGCGATGAACAGCTGAATGCCGATCGCGAGCAGGATCGTCTTCTCCGCGCGCAGCCCCGATAGCTCTCGACCGGCGATCGTCAGCCGGCTGCCGCGACTACGCATAGAGCCGCACCACCCCGAAGTTGTAGGCGGCGTGGATCAACGCCGCCAGCGCCAGCGTCAGGACGTAGTACGTCCGGTTCCGACTCGCGCCCACCGCGGCGAGGACGGTCGTGAACCCGTGGAGCAAAAGCGGCGCGAAGAACAGCCCCGCGATCGCGATCGCCGGGAGCCCTTCGACGCCCGCCACGCTCCCGAAGGCGGCGCGCCCGACGTACAGCTCCGTGAGCCCGACCGCCTGCACGACCGCCGTGGCCTTCTCGGCGAGGAAGAAGCCGACGGCCGACGCGCTCCCGACCGCGACGGCGACGCGGTCGCCGCGGACGAAAGCGCCGCGCTCGAAGCCGGCGTAGAGGTGGACGCTCTTCGCGAACTCCTCGATGAACGCGATGGTGACCAGGAGGACGGGGATCGACACCGTCACCGGGAGCGCGAACAGCAGCGCGACCGCCAACAGCTCGGCGACGAAGACGAACGGGACCGTACAGGCCGTCAGGAACGCGACGGGGGCGAGCGGCCGGAGACGACTCCACAGCGACGTCGCCGGAGGCGTCTCCCCGACCGCCGCGAGCCGGACCGCGAGCGCGTCGAGGAACTTCCGACCGACCGGCTTCTGGGTGAACATGTCCTCCTCGCGGTAGACGCCGAGACCGAGGCCGAAGAGCAGCGCCGCCCCGACCGTCATCGGCCCCGTCGAGAACAGTATCTCGCCGATGCCGACCGGCTCGCCCTGCAGGTCGAAGACGACGAGCGTCAGCGGCGAGACGAGCGCCACCGGCGTGACGTTCGTGAAGATGGCCGGGACGAACGCGTACGTCGTCAGGAGTACGCTCACGCCCACCGTGACGAACGTGAGCTCTTTGAACGACCGCGCGAACATCGCGCCGACGAAGGTGGCTCCGAGGAAGGTCATCGCCACCGGCAGCACGGCGACCACCGAGAGCGCTCCGCCGCCGACGGCGAGGGCGATGAGCGTCGTCACGACCGCCGCGACCGCGACGTACGGGAGGGTCTTCCCCGCGACGATGTCGACCGGCGAGAGCGGCGTCACGAGCAGCGGCTCCCCGCGCCTGTTCGTTCGCTCGTCGAGGATCGAGGAGCCGTACGCCTGGATGAGGAAGTTCATCGGCACGAGGAAGACGAACGCCAAGAGGAGCGAGACGAACGGGAACGGCGGCGATATCGACCCCGGCGACCCAACCGTGTCGGCGCGGAACGCCCCGCCGCCGACCGACGGGACCGCGAGGCCGCCGTCGCCGTCCGCGACGCTCCCGCCCGCGGCGTCGCTGCCGGCGGTGCCGTCACCGCCTGCGCCGCCGTCGTCGCCCCCGCCGTCGCCGCTCCCGCCGCCGCCCGAACCGGACTCTCCATCGCTCCCCCCACCCGCTCCGGAACCGGCGTCGCTATCGTCCCCGAGCGTCGAATCGGTTTCGAGCCCGCTCGTCCGACCGACGTACTGGAGCGTGACGGTGATCGGGAACGCGGCGGTCCGGTTCTCCTCGGCGGCCATCACTCGCTCGTTGTGCGCCGCCACCGCCTCGCGGAAGGCGGCCGCCGCGGCCTCCCCCTTCCTGCTGTTGCTGGCGAGGACGGTCACCGCCTCGGCGGTGTCGGGCGGGCCGCTCGTCACGATGACCAGATCGGCCGTGTCGCCGAGCCGTGCCCGTTGCGCGGGGACGCGCGTGAGCGACGGCTCGGCCTCGACGGCGTCGGCGTACGGGGTGTCGCGGTCGACGCCGACCCGGTACACGTCGCGGTCGACGTCGAGGCCGACGACGCCCGCCGCGACCCCTGCGCCGAGGACGCCGACCGCGACGAGGAGGAGCGCCAGCGCCGCGAGAGCGGTCCGGCGGTCGACGCCGCCGCCCGCCCGCGCCGTCTCCCACCGAGCGACCCGGAGGACGCGCCGGAGCCGGCTCGAAACCCCGCGAATGAGCCGCCGTGACCGACCCGGTCGTTCGCTCACTCGGCCTCCTCCGGCGGCTCGTCGGTCGGTTTCGTCGCGTCCGTCGCGTCGGCCGGTTTCGTCGCGTCCGTCGCATCCCCCGTCCCCTCCTCGGGCTCCGCCGCGCCGCCGGTGTACCGGCCCGGCATGGGCCGCCCGACGATGTCGAGGAACACGTCTTCGAGGCTCGGCTCTCGGCTGCGGATGTCGACGACGCGCCCGCCCGCTTCGGCGGCGGCCTCGCGGACCGCCTCGACCGCGTCCATCGTCGGGACGGTCGTCCGGAATCGGTCACCGACCTCCTCCGGGGCGGCGTCGGCGGCGCCATCGTCCTCGAACAGGGCGGCCAGCGCGTCGGTACGGGCCGGCCGAACGTCGGTGAACACGTGGTAGGCCGTCTCGCCGTGTCGGTCGCGGATGCCGTCGACGCTGCCGCGAGCGACGATGCGCCCCTCGTTCATCACGGCGACCCGGTCGCAGACGGACTCGACGTGATAGAGGTTGTGCGCCGAGAACACCACGGTCTTGCCCGTCTCGCGGAGTTCGCGCGTGAACGCGAGCACGGAGTTCGTCGTCACCGGGTCCAGCCCCGAGGCCGGTTCGTCGTACACCAACACGTCGGGGTCGTTGACGAGCGACCGGGCGATGGCGACCTTCCGTTTCATCCCCTTCGACATGTCGCCGAGGCGGCGCTCGCGGTGGTCGAGTTCGAGCCGGTCGAGTGCGGCCTCGATCCGCTCGTCGGCCGCCTCGCGCGGCACGTCGTACAGGTCGGCGAAAAAGCGGAGATAACTGAGCGGCGTCATCTCCTCGTACAGCGGCGACTCCTCGGGGAGGAACCCCAACTGCCGGCGCATCTCCGGGTCGTCGGAGGCGAAGCCGGCGACCGTGACCTCGCCGTCGGTGGGGTCGATGAGCCCGGCGAGTATCTTGAGCGTGGTCGTCTTGCCGGCGCCGTTCGGGCCGACGATGCCGAACACCTCGCCCTCTTCGACGGAGAAGTCGCTGTCGACGACGGCCGCGAAGTCGCCGTAGGTCTTCCGCAACCCCTCCACCTCGATCATGAATATCGAATGACAGCGCCCCCGTTTAAACCCACCTCCGCGGGTATCACCTCCGAGAACGGACCGCCGGTTCGCGACCGCACACGTCGGTGCCCCGTCCGCCCCGTCCGCCTCGTCCGCCGACCGATCGCCTCGCGTCCGGTGTCAGTCGGTGTACGGCGTCTCGATGTTCGCGTCGCCGCTGATGTAGGCGGTCATCCGCCGGGTGATCCCGTCGAACAGCGTGATGAGCGGCGAGAGAACCCGCTCTGTCAGCCGGATCGGGGACGCGACCCGCAGCGACCACGTCTCGGCGTTCCCCAGCCCGAACGCCTTCGGAACGATCTCGCCGAACACGATCACGAGCACGCTCGTACACGCGGTCGCCACCGCGACCGCGGCGCCGGAGGGTAGGTAACTGGCGACGAGCACGGTCAGGATACTGGAGATGGCGACGTTGACGACGTTGTTTCCGACGAGCAGCGTCACGAGCAGTCGGTGGGGGTCGTCGTGGAGTTCCTTGAGCACGCTCGCTCGCGGGTCGTCCGATCCGATCTGTTGGTCGAACCACTCCGCCGACAGCGAGAAGATGGCCGTTTCAGCGCTCGAAAAGAACGCACTGAGCGCCAAAAGCAGCGTCACCGTCGCGATACCGGTCAACCCGAGTGTGGCTCCGACCATGCGACGTATGCACGAACGAGGTCAAAGAGGGTGTCGACCGGTCAACGGCTCGGGTCGCGTGACAACCGCCGCGGGGCGCACGCCGAGACGCGAGCCGGTCACGAGCGGTGGCTCACGAGCGTCGCTGAGAGGACAGAGAAGGCCAGAAAATCTCGGCGTTCGCTACTCTTCTTCCTCTTCTTCGGTGAGGCCGCGGCCTCGTCGCCAGACTCCTTTCGCCGAGGTGTCGTTCGGTGCTGTGTGCGAGACGTCTTTCATGGTTTTGCGGTCGTCTGCCATCTTGCTACGCCATTTCGCGGATCCCTGTATCAACCCTTCGTGGAATGTGATAATGATACCTGATACCATATAAGGTATTAATATACTTCGGGTTAACTGCGCCGAGTCCGTTGGACGAATCGTGAATTACCGCGCTCAAGCCGGCAGCAAATCGAACGCGCGTTTCGATTCCGACGGCGAGTCGGCGTCGACGGTCGCTCGCGAGGGAACGACGCTCGCGGTGGGACGCGACGTCGCCGTCGGGCCCGCGGTCGCCGCTCGACGTCTCCGCGACACCGCCGCGTGGCCGGCCTGGGGTCCGGCCATCGACGCCGTCGAGAGCGACGACCGCTTCGTCACCCGCGGAACGACGGGTCGCGTCGAAGTCGGCGGCGCGTGGGTCCCGTTTCGGGTCACGGCCTGTACCGGGCGCCGCTGGGACTGGCGGGTCGGCGGCATCCCCGCGACGGGCCACCGGGTCGACCGCTACGCCGGCGACGCCGACCGCAGCCGCGTCGTCATCGAGGTGCCCCTCGTCGCGGCCTGGTAAGTGCCGGTCTGCCGGCGGGCGCTGGACCGATTCGCGCGGCTGGTCGAGTCCGAGCCGAGCGGTCACCCGAGCGACGCCGGCGCGTGAGCGCTGTCGACGGCGGTTCCGCTGGGGTCGTCCGACCCCGCTTCAGTCGCCGCCTTCCGCCGCGAACGGGTTTATCTCCTCGCTGCCCGGCTTTGCCTCGTCGTGGGTGAACCCCGGCCCCTCCGTCGCCAGCTCGAAGACGAGCCCGTCGGGGTCGCTGAAGTAGATGCTCTTGAAGTAGGTCCGGTCTTTCACCTCGGAGACGCGCACGCCCTGATCGCGGAGGTGCGCCTGCCACTCGCGGAGGGTCTCCTCGTCGGCGACGCCGAACGCGAAGTGGTGGCTCGCGCCCGGACCGGGGGCGCCCTGCGAGTTGGGGTACTCGAAGTACGTGACCGTGGTCCCCGGTTCGCCCTCGGGCGTCGACGAGAAGTAGTAGTGGGGCGTCCCCGGATCGTCGTAGTTTTGCGTCCGTTTGACGGTGTGCCAGCCGAGCGCGTCCTCGTAGAACGCGACCGTCTCGTCCATGTCGGTGCAGATGTTCGTCACGTGGTGCAGTCCGGTGGTGGGCGGCGCGTCGGTCATGGTCGTCTGTCCGGTGGTTGCGAGGTCAGTTAGTGATACTGGCGACGAATCGCCGTTCGAACGCCCGAAACGCGGCCGCTCGGTTTAAAAGAGGCCGAGGCCGACCGCGTACGGCCACGCGGTGCCGCCGACGGCGAGCAGCGCAAGCGCGGCGCCCGCGCCGTAGACGTTCTTCAGGAAACCCGTCATCTCGTTTTGCTTCTCCTCGGGGTCGTCGACCGACCAGAAGTCGTGCATGGTCACGGCGGAGACGAGCAGGAAGACGGCGAGCGCGCCGCCGGCGACGACGGGGAACGCCCCGAGGACGACGCCGAGCCCGCCCAAGAGCAGCACGAGACCGGACCCGATCACCGAAACGCGAGGCAACGGGAGCCCCTTGAACTTCGCGTAGCCGGCCATCGCGTCGAGGTCCATGAAGTGGTTCAGTCCCATGAACGCGAGCGTGGCCCCGAACAGGATCCGACCGAGCAGGAAGAGTTCACCCGCGAACGGGGTGTCGATCTGTAGCGGTAGCGTCGTGATTTCTGCTAACATCGTGTAACCACATATACGGACGTAACCTATTTATCGCTTCCCGGACAATTGGGTAAGTAGATAACATCGATGTCCTCACAGGAGCTCTCCGGAGACGACGCGGCGGAAGCGGGCGACACAGAACGCGACTCGACGGCGTCTTCGACCCTTGAGACGCCGTGTCCCGTCGTCGACTCGCTCGAACAGATCGGCTCGCGCTGGCGGCTCGTCGTCCTCCACGAACTGCTGAACGGCGAGTCGCGATTCAACGAACTCAAACGCGAGACCGACGCGAACGCCCGGACCCTCTCGCGCGTGCTCGACGATCTCCAAGAGACCGGCTTCGTCCACCGCCGGTTAGAGGAGGACTCGCCGGTGGCGACCTACTACAGTCTCACCGACAAGGGCGAGTCGCTCGCGCCCGTCTTCGAGGAGATAGAAGGCTGGGCTCACGAGTGGCTCGCGGAGTGTGACGCGTAAGAGCCGGGAACCGCTACTGCCGGTCGTTTCTGATCGAATCTCGGGGGCGTGGCGGCCTATCTAGCTTCCGTCGCCGACGACCCGACCGCGAACACCTGAAAAATCCCTGGCCACTCGTTTATAAGCAGTTGATGCTGACCCGTCGACGAACACCACCAAAGCCCCAGTCGCGAGGACTCGCGCGACTCGCTGCGGTTCTCACTCGGTCGCTTTCGCTCTCTCGTTCCGGTCCTTGCGTCGCCGTGCTTCGTCCTCGCGACTGCCCCTTTGAGTCCACCCGACAGCACCGCAACCACGCCCTCCCCATCCTCGCGGTTCGCGCTCCACGAGCGCTCACCGCTCCCTCGCGCGTGCTGGCTCACGACCGCCGCTTCGCTCCGGTCGCTCACAGGCACGCGCCACCGCGTCGAGTGTTATACCACGGCTCGGCACGGGCAAACGGCGCTCCGCCGGCGAAACGCACAGTACCCTCCGGACCGTACGATTTCGCGTGTACGCCGGACTGAAGAACACCCCCTGTTGCCTGTGCGGTCGCGACGACACCCACACCCGAATCGCGGTGCCCCCGCGGGCGCTCCGCCTCATGGAGAACGGCGACCCGATAGCGTGGCGCGACGTGGTCGGCACGGTGACGCTCCGGTTTTGCGCCGACGACTGGGACCTCGTGAGCGATCTGGCGATCGAGATGGACACGCACCCGCTCTCGCGGTGTAACGCGGCACACGTCTCCTTGGACCTCCGCGAAGACCACGAGGCGCTGCTGTCGGCGACGAAGGCGGAGACCGACCAGACGGAACTGGAGACCCGGCTCGAACGCGAGGCGGAGGCGACGCTCGATTCGGTCGACGACCCCTACACCGAAGAGCGCGACGTGGTCGAGGCGATAGTGGTGTTGCGCGCGCTGGAGGAACTGGGCGTTCGCGACCCGCCGAACGATCCGGTCGCGCCCTGAGGGACGCACCGCTCCCGGTCCGACGCGGTGTTTTAAAAGACTAGTTCGACGCCGAGAACTCCGATTCGCTCACCCGGACGACCACCGTCTCGTCGACCTCGCGGCGGTCGTACGCGGGCGTCTCGCCTTGCGTCCGCCGGACGTAGATCGGATCGACCGGCCGCCCGTCGACGAGCCCGTACACCTTCAGGCGCTGGTCCGTCTCCTCGGGCGGGACGGCCCCGTCGCGCACCTCGCGGGCGAGGTCGCGGGAGAGCCACTCGTCGGCGGAGACGGACGGCTCGCGGACGAGCGCCTCGTCGGCGAAGCGCACGAGGTACCAGTTGAGATCGTTTAAGAGGGAGACGGCCGCGCCGAGACTCACCGTCTCGACGGCGAGGCTGTTCTCGAACGGCTCCTCGATATCGTAGGTCGCGAGCGCGTCGCGAGCCGTCTCGCGAGACAACAGCTCGTAGGTGAGGTTCACGTCGGGGTCGCCGAGGAGACACACCCGCGTCACAGCGAATCTCACTCGGTCGGCCCCCAAATCGGTTGCGGTCGTTTCGCCCGCTCAGAACGTCGACACGTCGCCGTCGATGACGCTCCGGGTCACGTCGGTCACGTCGGCCAGTTCCTCGTCGATGATGGCGACGACCTCGTCTTCGATGTCGGCGATGTCGACGCCGTCCTCGGTGACGAGCTGGGCGTCGGCGACGTGCGGCTCGTCTATCGGCCGCCCGATCTGCGAGAGCAGTCGCACCTGCAGGTCGCGGATCCCGTCGACCTCGCCCGTGACGGACTCGGCGATCCGCGTCGAGAGGAGGTTGTATATCTTCCCGATGTGGTTGACGGGGTTCTTGCCGGAGGTCGCCTCCATCGACATGGGGCGGTTCGGCGTGATGAGCCCGTTGGCGCGGTTCCCGCGGCCCACGGAGCCGTCGTCGCCCTGCTCCGCGGAGGTGCCGGTGACGGTGAGGTAGACGGAGCCCTCCTCGTAGTCGTCGGCGGTGTTGACGTCGACGTTGACCTCGCGGTCGGTGTGCGACTTGGCGAGGTCGGTGACGTACTCGCGGACGCGCTCGACCGCGTCGGCGTAGTCGTCGAGGCCGTCGACGTACTCGTCGACCATCGCGGCCGCGACCGTGATGTCGATCTGGTCGCCCTCGCGTTTGCCCATGATCTTCACGTCCGGCCCCAGTTCGGGGTTCTCGGCGTGGTACGTCGTGTTGAGTTCGCGCTCGGCCTCGTACACGATCGCTTCCGTCTCGGTCAGGGGGGCGTGGCCGACGCCGAAGGAGGTGTCGTTGGCCATCGGCACCTGCTGGGTCTCCTCGCCGAACACGTCCTGGAGGTCGCCCGACCCTTCGCCGAGCCGTACGTCGACGATCACGTCGGTGCCGTACTCCAGTTCGGGGATCGTCTCGGAGAGGTACTCGCGGGCGGCCGCGAGCGCGGTCGAGTCGACCGGGAGCTGTTCGCCCTCGTACTCCTTCGTGGCGCGACCGACGATGAGGACGTAGAGCGGTTCGACGACCTCGCCGCCGCCGTACGCCGGCGCGGCGCGGCCGGCGACCAGCTGCGTCTCGTCGGTGTTGTAGTGGAGCACCTTGCCGACGCGGTCTAAGTACAGCTGCGAGAGCGCCCGCGACACCGACTCCGCGATCCCGTCGCAGATCGAGTCCGGGTGGCCGACGCCCTTCCGCTCGACGATTTCGACCTCCTGGTCTTCGACCGCCCGGCGGTCGAGACGGCTGACCTGTATGTTCCGGTCCATTACGCGCCGATACTTCGTCGGCGACAGTATAACTTGCGGAAACCTCCCGCCGCTAAGTAATGCCCTACAGTTATTTTATAAGCGGTTCCGACGGCGCGGTCCGGAACGTGCCCGCCCTCAGACCGACGCCTCGTACGCGGCCGCCATCACGTCGAGCGCCTCGCGGAGCTCGCTCTCGTCGGTCGCGTACGAGATGCGAGCGTGCCCGTGGCCGTGCTCCCCGAACGCCTCGCCGGGGACGACGACGACGCCGCGGTCGAGACACTCGTCGACGAACCCCTCGGGCACTCGCGGCATCGCGTAGAAGGCGCCCTGCGGCGTCGGGCAGTCGATCCCGATCTCCTCGAAGCCGTCGAGGAGGAGGTCACGCCGGCGCTCGAAGGAGGCGGTCATCTCGTCGACGACCCCGCGGTCGCCCCTGAGGGCGGCCTCGGCGGCGTACTGAGCCGGCGCCGACGCGCAGGCCTGCGCGTACTGGTGGACGCGCAGCATGCGCTCGACGCGCTCCGCCGACCCGTACACCCACCCGAGCCGCCAGCCGGTCATCGAGAACAGCTTCGAGGCCGAGTTGACGACGACGACGTTGTCCGTCTCGGTGAACTCGATCGGGGAGTAGTGTTCGCCGTCGAAGACAGTGTACTCGTACACCTCGTCGGAGAGACAGAGCACGTCGTGTTCGTCGGCGATCCGGGCGAACTCGCGCACGTCCGCCTCGGAGGAGACCGCGCCGGTCGGGTTCCCCGGCGAGTTCACCACGAACGCCTCGGTGTCGTCGGTGATCGCCGCCTCGATGGCCGCGGGGTCGATGGTGAGGTCGTCGCGGAGCGGGACCGGAACCGGCGTCGCCCCGGTCAGTTTCGTCAACGCGTCGTACGAGACGAACCCCGGATCCGGGATCAACACCTCGTCGCCGGCGTCGACGTGGGCCTCCAGGGCGATGTGGAGCGCCTCGCTCCCGCCCGCCGTCGCGATCACGTCGTCCGCGCCGAGGTCGATCCCCTGGTCCGTCCGGTGCTTCTCGGCGATGGCCTCCCGGAGCGACCGCGTCCCTTTGTTCTCGGTGTACGCGTCCGCCTTTCCGGACTCGATGGCGTCGACGGCCGCCTCGCGCGCGTGCGCCGGCGTCGGAAAGTCGGGCTGTCCCAGCCCGAGGTTGATCGCGTCGTCGCCCGCCGCCTCGAACACCTCGCGGATCCCGCTGATGGAGATCCGCTCGACTCGCTCGGAGAAGTTCGGCATACCCGTTCGGGGGCGCCGCCGGGAGTTAGTTCTTGCCACGTCGCGTCCGCTCCCACACCGGCCGCCGCCCGTCGCTCCCCGGCGGGCTCTCGACCCGCCCGTCCTCGTCGACCGGGAGCGCGAACCGCCCGCGGAGGACGCTCAGCACCTCTGTCGGCGTCGCACGGAGCAGCGCGTCGTCGACGGCCCTGAGCCGGAGCCGCGGCCGGCCGTCGCCGACGGGCACTTTGATCGCCTCGATCAGCCCCCGCCGGACCAGCCGCCGTCGGTCGTCGGTGAGGTCCTGTCCGGCGGCGACGCCGACGCGTTCGGCCTCGCGGCGCGTTCCGTCGCCGCCTTCGCGCGCCCCGCCAGCTGGCTGCGTCTCACCGCTTATCCATCGCCTGAGGTCCCACAGCAGGTGATCGTGGCGCGCCGCAAGCGCGACGAGGAGCGTCCGGTCGGTGAGGTCCCCGCTCCGCCCGAGCGCGCCGTACGGCAGCGCGTCGAGCGCCGCCGCCAGGTCGGTCGCGAACCGGTCGTCGAGCGTCTCGGCGGCGGTCGCGAGGAGCCGACTCCGGGCGGGCATCCCCACGGTCGCCGGCGTCGCCGACGCGAATCGGTCCCGGACCGCCCGACCCGCGGCCGCGACTCGCTCCGCTGTCTCCTCGGTCACGAGGGTTCGCGCGCTCGCCGGTCCGGCGACCGCGTCGACGCGGTCGGCCGACGCGAAGCAGGTCCGAGCGCCGCCGAGCGCGCCGGACCGAGGGCCGAGGTCGGCCGCGGTCCGGAGTTCGAGCGATCCCGTCGCAACCGCCTCGGCGACGGCGGTCCCGAGGACGAGCGCTCTGGCGAGCGGTTCGACGGCTCCCGGTCGGCAGGCGACTCGCCAGGTGCCGCCGGTCGTCTCGTCTCTCGCGGCGAGTATCGGTGGAAGCAGCGCCAGGGGAACGCCGACCACAACGACGTCTGACCGCCCGGTCAGCGACGACGCCACCGACTCGGCGAGTCCGTCGTCGAACTCGTCGAGCGCGGCGGCGACCGGGGGCCGACTCGCCGCGTCGCTCGCGCGGTCGCTGTCGGGGGCGTCGTCGCCGGTCGCCGGAGCCATACGCGAAGTGGCGGCGGAATCGGAAAGAACGTTGCGCCGGTGTCCGGCTACGGCCGGCGGCCGAACACGAGGTAGCCGGTGTGGCCGACGCCCGCGGTCGACGGGCGCGAGCCGCGGTCGGAGAAGTCCATCTCGCGTTGGATCGTTTCGAGCGTCTCGACGCCTTCGAGGCCGGCCTCGCGAGCGGCGAGCGCGGCCTCGCGGGTGCCCTCGACGAACGGCGAGTAGACCGCGAGGTTCCCGCCCGAGGCGAGCAGGTCGTTCGCGCGTTCGACGACCGCCGGAGCGTCGCCCGTGTCGAGTGTCAACACGTCGAATGGCTCCTCGTCGGCGAGCGCGTCCAGTTCCTCGGTGAGGTCGCCGGTCCGCACGTCGACGCGGTCGGCCACGCCGGCGGTCGTCATGTTGCCGCGAGCGACGTCGGCGAAGTCGGGATCGATTTCGTAGGTGGTCACGTCGGCGCCGGCGCGACCGAGGTACGCCGCGAGGATGCCGGTGCCGGTGCCGGCGTCGAGAACGCGGTCGCCGCCGGCGACGCCGGTGTGGCCCATCACGAGCCCAACGTCGCGGGGCATCATCGGGGCGCCGGTGCGTTCGAGGTGGTTGAACAGGTCCGGGCCGCGGAGTTCGCGGACCTCGAATTCGGTGCCGAGATGCGTCTCGACGGTGTCTCCGTCAGCGACGTCTTCCGGGACGTCCAAGACGCCGAGGTCGGTGCCGAACTCCTCGCCCGGTTCCAGCAGGTACTCCCGGTCCTCGTGGACCAGCAGGTACGCGGCGTCGGTCACTCCAGATCCGCGATCGCGGCCGCGAGGTCGCCGTCGGCGTCTTCGAGGGCCTCGCGGGCCGTCGACTGCGGGACGCCGGCGCGCTCGGCGACGAGCGCCACGTCCTCGTCGGGGATGCCCGCGTCGTCCGCGGCGGCCTCGTCGTCCGTCGCGCCCTCGACCGCCGAGGGACTCCCGCCGGCGCCGGCGTCGGCGACCGAGTCGGGCGAGCCGACGATCTGGTACGTCTCCTGACCCTGGGCGTCCATCTTCGTCACCTGCGCGCCGTCGAAGACGAGGTCGTCGCCGTCGGCCGTCTCGATGACGACCCGCTCGGCGTCGAGCTCCTCGACGTCGATCCCCATCTGTTTCATCATCTGTTTCATCTTACGCGGGTTCATGCCGCCTCCTCCGAACATACGCGCAGAGTCGGCGTGACGACACAAAAAGGGTGGCGACACGAGACGGGCGTCGGTCGGGGCGCGCGCCGACGCTTTCGCCGCTGTCCGCGACCGACGCGCCAGACCGCGATCACCGCTCCCGGCGAACGCCACCGAGAGAGCGGGGTTCATACGTCCCGGAACACGACAGAAGGTATGTATCTCGCCGACCACACGTGGCCGGAACTGGGGGAGTCGCTGTCGGAGCAGTCCGTCGCGCTCGTCCCGCTCGGCTCCACGGAACAGCACGGCCCGCACCTCCCGCTCGCGACCGACCACCTGATCGCCGAGGGGCTCGCGAGCGCGGCCGCCGAGGCGACCGGCGCCGTCCGAACCCCGACCGTCACCGTCGGCGTCAGCCCGCACCACCGGCAGTTTCCGGGGACGATGTGGGTCGACCCGCCCGAGTTCCGCGACTACGTCGAGTCGTTCACCCGCAACCTCGCGTACCACGGGATCGACCGCGTGATCTTCGTGAACGCCCACGGCGGCAACGTCCAACACCTCCGCGAGGTCGGTCGTCGGCTCCACGAAGACGAGACGGCGTACGCGATAGAGTGGATGTGGGACGAGTCGATCCCGGCGCTCGTCGACGACTTGTTCGAGCACAACGGGCCGCACGCGGGACCGAAAGAGACGGCGATGATCACGCACCTCGCGCCGGATCTGGTCCGAACGGACCGACTGGAAGACGCCCGCGACGACGGCCTCGTCCACCTCGACGAGTCGGACGCGGTCGTCCACGGCGCCCGGACCTTTTACGACGCGGTCGACAACTCCGCCAACGGCGCGTTCGGCGACCCGACCGACGTGACGCCGGAAAAGGCGGAGCGGCTGTTCGAGGCGGCGAGCGACCAACTCGTTCAGTTGGTCGAGTGGCTCGAAGCCCGCGACCGCGACGAACTGTTGCCGAAAGATCGCGTCGCGTAAGCGCGTTACTTAAAAAGCGGGTCGAGGTCGTCGCGGCGCCCGTCGAGAATCTCGAAGCGCTCGTCGCGGCGCCGCTCTAACCATCCTAAGAGCCTCGCGGCCCAGTCGAGTTTCCGCGCCTTCATCGGCCCGACCGCGGGGTCGTCGAAGTCCCACCCCGGAAACACGAGTCGCCCGGCGCCGACGTGGTCCGCGAGGAACGCGGCGCGGTCGCCGTCGGTGAACCCGCCGAGGTTCCGGACCGGGCCGACCGGCGCCGCCTGCGTCGTCGCCAGCGTCGCCGCGTCGTCGAACCGCGGCAGCCACTCGCGGACCGCGGGGATGTTGTCGCCGTGGGCGTGGGCCGCGACCGGGACCCCCTCGCGGGTCAGCGCCGCCGCCGTCTCGGGGTTCTTGTCGAGGTCGGTCACCATACAGTCGACGCCGACGCCGCGGTCGGACAGCACGTCGGCCGCCGTTGAGGCGGCGACGACCACGTCCGCCTCGCGAGCCATGTCGACGTCGTCGACGAGAGTGGGGGCGGCGCCGGCTATCGCGACCGTCTGTCCCCGCCAGTCGCCGAGTCTATCGAGGGTGAACGGCGTCGCGAGGTCGGCGGCGATGTCGCGGGCGCGCTCATCGGCGCCACGGCCGAAGCCGAAGTCGTCGAGAATCGCCTCGTAGACGGGTTCGAACGTCTCGAAGTTCACGCGTCGACCCCCGTGGCCGGGCGGCCGAGCGCCTCGGTGTGGCGCCGGGTCGATCGGGGCCACGGACGGCGCCGCCGCTGGCGGGTGTGAATATGATATGGGCCGGAGTGGCACAGAGTACCCCTACCCGCGTGCCCCTCCGGCGTCCACTGAACTGGTTGTCTACACGACGGCATAAACTTTCTCTTACTTGGAGCCGCCGGCTATCGGTTCGAGCGCGCCGTCGAGCGCGGCTGAAACGTCCGAAACCGCCGATCGCACGTCGTTCAGTCCGTCGGCGGTCCCGACGAGAAGCCCGGTCTCGCCGCCCTCGGAGGCGCCGCCGTCGGTCGCAGAGGCGCTCTCGGGGCCTCACGGGCCGATCCGGCGACGGCGAACGTGGCGCCGACACCCGGCTCGGCGGTCGCCGCCCGGAGCCCGCCGACCGCCTCCTCGGAGAGGCCGCGAATCTCGTACGTTCGAACGACGGTGTCATCGGCGACGGTCGGGTCTGCGGCGAGGCGGTCGAGGTGGCGGTCGGCCTCTCGCACCGTCGTCACGTCGAGTTCCTCGACCGAGACGGCGTCCGTCGCCGGCGTCTTTTTAAACCGGTCGCGGGCGAACGCGGCGCCGATCAGCGCGGCGTCCCGCGTCTCGGCGACGTCGTGGGTGCGGATCACGTGCGCGCCGCGCTCGACGGCCATCGAGGTGGCCGCGAGCGACACCGGAAGCGCCTCCTCGGTGGTCCGGCCGGCGATCGTTTTTAAGAAACTCTTGCGGTTGATCGAGACGAGCAGCGGCCGGCCGTACCCGCGGAACTCCCGCAGGCGGTGGAACGTCTCCTGGTCGTCCTCGTGGGTCTTCGCCTCGGACCAGCCGCCGAACGCGGGGTCGAGAATCGTCTTGTCCGTGAACCCGTTCATCGAGAGCGCCTCGTAGATGTCGTCGACGTCCTCGATGGCTCCCGGCCGCTCTAAGTCGGGAGGCGAGGCCATCTTCGAGACGGCCACGTCGTGTTCGCGGCAGACCCGCGGCATCTCGGGGTCGGCGAACCCGCAGATGTCGTTGACCATGTCGAACCCGCGCGAGAGCGCCGCGTCGGCGACCTCGTGATAGCGGGTCTCGATGGACCAGACGGCGTCGCCGGACGTCGACTCCAGCGTCTCGATGGCGGTGTCGAGCCGTTCGAGCTCTTGGTCGGCCGTGAGGACGTCGAGATCCTTGTTTGCCGATTCGAGGCCGACGTCGACGATGTCTGCGCCCTCGCCGATCAGCTCCTCGTCGACGTACTCGGCGGCTTCGCCCGGATCGTCGTACACGCTGGGGTCGTACGGCGACTCCTCCGAGACGTTGAGCACGCCCATGATCCGGGGCGGATGGTCGTCGCCGATTCCGAGTCCCGCGGCGTCCACGTTTCGCATACGATCAGCACGGGCGCGAGCGACATAAACGGGGGGAGTGCCAAGAGATGACACCACACGATCGACCGAGCGCAAGTCGGAACAGACGGCCGGTCGTCGCCGGCCACCGTGGGGCGATCATCGCCCCCTTCAGCGGCGAACGTGTCAGTGTGAGCCACGACGACAGGCGTCGGGCACGCCTTATTCGGCTCCGCGCCCAAGGTGTCGGATGGACACGAAATCCGAAGATCGACTGCTCAGACTTGCCGTGGCGGCCCTCCTCGCGACCATCGGCGGCGAACTGCTCGGGAGCGACCTGCTGATGACGGCCGCGTTGACCGTCTTCGCGCTCGCGCTCGTGGCCCTCTTTGCGGTCATGAGCGTCGTCCTCGTCGTCGGCGTCGCGCGGGAGTCGGATCTCCCGTCGTTCACTCCAGACCTGGCAGAGAAACCCCGATAGCCGACGCTACAGTTGGAAGGAGAGCGTGTCGCCGACGGCAACGTCGTTGCGTTCGGTCCAGCGATACGGCACCTCAAGCACGTACTGACCGGACCCTGGGTATCGCTGCTCGCTGCCGTCCTCGTCCGGCCCCGGCTTCGGGGCGTTGTGGATCCGGGTTATCGCCCGGTCGGCGTCGACGTAGACGATGTCGATACCGAAGCTCATCTCCGGCATGATGTACGTGAGCGACTCCTGTGGCGCGTCGTAGACGAACAGCATACCGGCGTCGTCCGGCAGCGAGGGGGCGGCGCTCAGTCCCAGAATCCGCTTATCGCGCGTGTCCGCAATCGCGGCGCGCACCGACCCGCGCGCCTCGCCGTCGGCCCCGGTCACCGTCACGGTCGCCGTCTCGTAGTCGGCGTACGTCCCGGCGGGCCACTCCCCCGCGGTTGCGTCGTTCGCGCCGCCACCGCCTTCGTCGCCGTCGCTCGCGCCCTCGCCGTCGGTCCCGTCTCCCGCCGGGGCTCGCCCGCCACAGCCCGCGAGCGCGCCGGCCGACGCGACACCGACCGCCGAGAGGATCCGTCGTCGTCGCATTGGGTCGCGTAGGTCGCCCGGTCGTATAGGCCCCGCGACGGGGGCGTTCGCGCGGAAGGACGCGCTTTTATTCGCGCCACGTGTAACTGGGGCATGGCGAAAGTGAGCGTCGGCCTCCGCGGATGGCGGTTCGACGAGACAGAGATATTCACCGACGACGAGGAGCTAAAGCCCCTCGACGAGATTCCCGAGGAGCCGCGGGAGCGACTCCTCCGACTCGTCAGCCTCGTCGAGGAGCCCTGCGACGTCTGCTACCTCGACCACGGCGAAGCGGAAGTCCACCGCTGTAACCAGGCCGAAATCGTCTACGGTGAGCCGAAAGGCGAGGTCCTGCTCTGTCCGGAACACGAACCGGACCTACTCTACTGGTTCCGCGAGGAGGGCGGAAGCGACCACGTCGGCTCCCTGGAGTTCGGCGACCGCTTCCACGAGTGGGTCGCCGCGGGCAACGAGGCGCCGGACGGGTACGAGTCGGTCGAACACGTCGACGAGGACCCCGACGGCCTCCCGGACCTCCCCGATCAACAGGACATCCAGGAACGCGTCGAACAGGACTTCGAAGGCGACCGGATCGACATCCTCGAACTGGCCGGGAAGTCGGCGGACGAGGGGGACGAACTGGACGAGGACGACCTCGGCGACGTCGACCTCTCGACCGACTACCCGTCGAACCGATGAGCGAGGGAGACGCGGTCGACGGCGACGGCAACACCGACGCCGACGCGGACTCGCGCACCCGCCGCAAACCCGTCGTGGTCGTCGTCGAACCGGAGACGCCCGGCAACGTCGGCACCATCGCGAGAGCGATGAAGAACTTCGGGCTCTCGGACCTCAAACTGGTCGACCCGCCGGCGCTCCCGGAGGACGGCGAGGCGTACGGGTTCGCCGGTCACGCCCGCGAGGACGTCCTCCCGAACGCGGACGAGGTGACCTTCGACGAGGTCGTCGAAAACTACCACACGGTCGGGACGACCGCGATCACCGGCGAGGACGACCAGAGCCACGAGCGGTTCCCGTTTAAGACGCCGGCCGAACTCCGCGAGTCGCTGCGGACCGTGGACGCCCCGACCGCTATCGTCTTCGGGCGGGAAGGGCGCGGACTCAACAACGAGGAGCTGTCGCGCCTCGACGAGGTGTGTTCGATCCCGGCGGACGACGACTACCCCGTCTTGAACCTCGGGCAGGCCGCCACCGTCCTCCTGTACGAACTCCGCGACATCACGGTCGACGAGACGCAGCTCCCCGACACCGCGGTCACCCGCGCTCCCGAACCCGACGTGGAGCGCTTCCACGAGTTCTTCGGCGAGTTCCTCGCGGCCGGCGGCCAGCGCGAACACGTCCGCGAGAAGAACGCGCTGTTGATGCGCCGGCTGCTCGGGCGCGCACACCCGACGGAACGGGAGATCCACTCGCTGCTCGGGACGTTCCGCAAGGCCACGACGAAGCTCGAACACGCCGACCACCTCGCCGCGAAACACGACGAACCGGTGTACCCGCGCGAGTGACCGTGGACGGACTCCCACTCGACCCCGACACCCGCGCCGGCGTTAGGGACGTCTCACCGCTGCTTCTCGGCATCATCCCCTTCGGGCTCGTCGCGGGCATCGCGGCGGTCAACGCCGGACTGGGGTTGGCCGAGGCGGTCGGGCTGTCGGTGATCGTGTTCGCCGGCGCCTCCCAACTCGCCGCTATCGAGCTGCTCGCACAGAACGCCCCGCTCGCGGTCGTGATCGGCACCGCGGTCGTGATCAACGTGCGCATGGTGATGTACTCGGCGTCCATCGCGCCGTACCTGGCGGACTACGGTCGCCGTTTCCGCGCGGGGCTCGCGTATCTCCTCACCGACCAGGCGTACGCCCTCTCGGTCGCTGAGTACGAGCGAACCCCGGACCGGACCCGGTGGCGCTACTACCTCGGCGCGGCCGCGACGCTGTGGATCGTCTGGCAGATCACGACGGTCGTCGGCTTCGTCATCGGCGCGGGGGTGCCGGACGCGTGGGGGCTGACGTTCGCGGTCCCGCTGGTGTTCTTGGCGCTTCTCGTCCCCGCCATGAAGGATCGCCCGACCGTCCTCGCGGCGGTCGTCGGCGGCGCCGTCGCCGTCGCCGCCGCCGGCCTGCCGATGAACCTCGGCCTGCTCACGGGGGCGGTCTCCGGTATCGTCGCGGGTCTCGCGACCGAGGTGATCGGCGGATGACGGGCGGCGCCCTCGTCGGCGGGTCGGTTCGGGTCTGGGTCGCCATCGTCCTCATCGGCGTCACGACCTACGGCTTCCGGCTCTCCTTTATCCACCTGTTCGGGCGGATCGACGAGGTGCCGGACGGGATCAAACGCCCCCTCCGCTACGTGCCGCCGGCGGTGCTGGCGGCGCTCGTCTTCCCGTACCTGATCTCGATAGAGCCGACCGTCGCCGCGACGCTGGCCGACGAGCGACTGATCGCCGGCGTCGCCGCCGGAGTGGTCGCGTGGCGCACGGAGAACGTGTTCGCGACGATCACGGTCGGGATGGCCGCGCTGTGGCTGTTTCGGTTCGTCGTGTTCGCCTGATCGACGCGTCCACGAGGTCGTTTTTAAATGCCTCACTCGCGTTGGCTCGCCGCGCGACGAGCGCGCAGCGCCGCGGCGACGCCAACGAGCACCGCGCAGGCGACCGCGAACGGGACGGCCGTGCCGACGCTCACCAGCCCTCGAACAGGGGGGACGGAGTACGAGAGGCTTGCCGCCGCGAGCAGGGCGTACCCGAACGCGGCGACGCCGAAAAGCGCCGGGCGAAGGCGTCCCGCTCGCCCGTATCGCACCCACGCCGCCGTCCCCGCCACGACGCCCGCGAGGAGTCCCGCGGGGAGCCCGACGATCGCCGAAAACGCGATCCGGGCCGCGAGCAGTTCGGTGAGCAGCCCGCCCACGACGACGGCCGTCGTGATCGCGACGCCGACGGTCGTGAGGTGGCGGCCATTCATGGACTCATCTCACAGGCGGGCTATTTATACTCCCCTCCGGATCGCAGCGCGCTGCTCGGTGTCGCTCAGGCGACGAACTTCAGGAGGTCGTCGCGGTTGTGGTCGTGGAACCGCGTCCGGAGACACTCCTCTAACGCGTCGATGTCGCCGCGCTTCGCACAGATCGGCGCGACGCGGTCGGACCACTGCTGCCAGGGCGGGTAGAGGCCGAGGCGGTCGCAGATCGCGTCGAGCCGCTCGTCGAGGTCGTCGATCTTGTCGGTCTTGTTGACGGCGACGATGGGCTCGACGCCCACGTCCTCTAAGAAGCCGAACATCTCGACGTCGTGGGGGATGTTCCCGCGCTCGGCGTGGCGGTCGATGATGTCGACGGCGGCCTTCCCGTCCATCACGACGACGCCGGCCAGAATCGAGTCGGCGTTGTCTTCGAGGTAGTGAACGATGTTCGTCTTGATCGCCTCGCGGTGCTCCTCTTCGACGCCGGACATGAACCCGAAGCCGGGCAGGTCCGTGAACATGAAGCTCTCGCTGGCCCAGTCGAAGTGGTTCGGCTGCCGGGTGACGCCCGGCTTACCGCCGGTCGAGAAGTCGTGCCCCGTCAGCTCGCGCATCAGCGTGGACTTGCCGACGTTCGAGCGTCCGACGAGGACGACCTCCGCGTCGCGGGCCGGCCGGTCTTCAAACATACCCGTACGTGGGCGAGTGAGCGGTTTAAAAGGCGCGTCGTGAACCGCCGCCGGTCCGGTTCAGAAGGCGGCGTCGTCGCCGACGCTTCCCGCGCTGCCGCCGGCCGGGCCGGCGTCGATGCGGTCGTTCACGCTCGCGAACGCCGCACCGAACATCCGGAACACCGCGACCTGCCCGTAAAACTGGACGAAGGGGACGAGCAGGAGGCCGACGACGGTTATCGAGAGGACCGCGGTGATGATCCACGTGACCACCGCGACGACGATGGGCATCAGCACCGCGACGAGGTACTCCGTGCTGAGAAGCGTCGGCTTCAGCAGGCTCACGTCGAACGCGGCGCTCATCTCGCCGCGGACGGCGTAGGCCGTCAGCCCGGCCGGGACCGCGTAGTAGACCAGAAACAGGACGGGGATGGCCGACAGCGCGAGCAGCACGCCGACCACGCCGATGAGCGCGCCGGCGTCGCCGCCGATTCCGGCGCCCGCGCCGAAGACGGTCGTCACGATGACGCCGTAGATGATCACCGGGACGATGACGTAGGCGAGCGTGATCAACGACCCGACGATACCCTTCACGAGGAGGTCACCCCACTCGTCGAACTCCGGCGGGACCTCGTTGCCGCCGACCGTCTGTTCGAGGACGCGGACGAGGTAGCCGACGACGACGAACGCCGGTAGGAGGAGCACCGAGAGGAACCCCAGCACGCCGCCGATGATGATCCGCCCGATCCAGTCGCCGCGAACCGGATACGAGAGTCCGTCTTCGAGCATGGGTGAATTCACACACATCTGATATATAAACGCCCCGATGGATCGGCTCTCGACCGACGGAGGCGGGGCCGCGGCCGTGGGCTACTTGCCGGGGCGGCCCCACCCTCTGGTATGGACAAACAGACCGCCCGCGAGGCCGTCTGGGACGCGTTCGACGCGGGCGATCAGGCCCGCTTCCCGTTCCCGCCACACGACCGGATCCCCAACTTCGCGGGCGCCGACGCGGCCTGCGAGCGACTGACGGACACCCCGGAGTGGGCCGCCGCCGAGACGCTCAAGTGCAACCCCGACGCGCCCCAACTGCCGGTCCGACGCGCCGCGCTCCGCGCCGGCAAGACGCTGTTCGTCGCTCAGCCGCGACTGCGCGACCCCGACCCGTTCCTCCGGATCGACCCCGACGACCTGGCCCACGCCGACGCCGACGATCCGGACGCGCCGACGGTCGACGACGCCACCACGGTCTCGGGCATCTCGACGCACGGGACCCCCGTCGCTCCCGAGGCGGTCCCCCACGTCGACCTCGTCGTCGCCGGGTCGGTGGGCGTCACGACCGACGGAGACCGGATCGGCAAAGGCGAGGGGTACAGCGACCTCGAGTGGGGTGTCCTCAGCGAACTCGGCGCGGTGAACGACGAGAGGCGGAGCCCCTCGGATGGTCGAGCGAGTCCACACCGGACGAGTCCAGACGACGCGACCACGGTGGCGACCACGGTCCACGAGCTGTCGGTGCTCGACGGGCCCGAGTCGCCGGTCGCCGACGCCCACCGCCTCGAACCCGACCCGCACGACGTGCCCCTCGACCTGGTGGTGACGCCCGAGCGGACGATCCGTCCCGACGCGCCGCGCGAGCGACCGTCCGGCATCGACTGGGACGCGCTCGACGAGGAGAAACTCGCGGCGATTCCGGTGTTACGAGAGCGCGCGCCGGAAAGAGCGTAGGGCGAACGGCGGGAGTCGCGAAGTAAGAAAACGGCGGGACCGACGATTCGTGACGGGGCGGCCGGCTCAGTCGGCTCGCGGCGCCTGCGTCGGCGCCGACTGCGTCGTCCGGTGGTCGGCGACGTGCCCGCACTCCGGACAGACGACTGTGCGCTCGTCGCCCTCGGTGACGATGAGCCACCCGTCAGAGATGGGGTTCTCGAAGCTACACTCCGCACAGAACAGGACCGACTTCTCACGTGAGAGCCGGTGTTCGCTGGCGTCTGCGTTCATACTATACATAACTAACTGGAGGTATAAGGCTCTTGTTCGACCTGATCGTTCGGTATGATCCGCGTTAGCACGACGTTTTATTTCAGAAATCCGCTTATTAGTGATCGATCGTTTGGGTGTGTGCGATATCCGTGATCGCTGTGGTCGGTCGTGAGCCGAGTCGATTGTGAGCCGAGCGCGACTACCGGGCGAGCGGCATGTTGTAACTCGTCTCCTCCGCCATCACGTACTCCCACGTCGCCTCGCACTCGCAGTCGACCTGCGAGAAGACGCTCGGGTCCTGTCGCTTGTCGAAGTCCTTGATCGCGGTCTGGACGCGGTCGTCGCACTCGCCGCAGTTGTGCGCGCCGCGGTCGGAGCCGTGACCGACGGGGTCGGAGACGACGATGGCGTCGACGTCCGCCGTCTCCTCTAAGACGTGCGCGACCGACCAGAGCCACGGCGGGCGGTAGCCGCCCTCGAAGAACAGCTCGTCGACCATCGTGTAGCGCTGGACGTTCGTCGGGTTCATCGAGACGGTGTGACAGCCGTCGACGGCGGCGCAGCGCCGGATGGAGTCGATCATGTCCGCGGCGGCCTCCGGCTCCGCGAGGAAGGGCGGCTTCATCAGGAGGTACGCCTTGATCCCCACGTCGGCGTCGAACTCGGCGTCCGCGGCGTCGGCCTCGGCGCAGGCGTCCTCGAAGTCGGCGAAGTCGAAGTACTTGTTCACGCAGTCGTGGCGCACGCGGTCGGTCGCCGTCTCCAGCCCGACCGCCACGTCGGTCGCGATGCCGTGGTCGGCGAAGTCGCCGATCTTCTCCCGGCTCACGAAGTCGGGGAGCGACTCGACGACGATCCGGTCGCGGTCCGCGAACGTCTCGGCGATGGCGCGGCGCGTCTCCGCGGGCACCTCGCGCTCGTCGAGGAAGGAGCCGGAGGTGTAGATCTTGATGAGTTCGGCGGGGGCGTCCGCGTTCTCCGTCTCGTGGTCGAGACACACGTCGATCTGGTTCAGCAGGGCCTCGTGGCTCACGCTCCCGCCCTCCACGGACTCGGCGACGTAGCCGCACATGGTACAGCCGCCGGCGCGGGCCCACCGGCAGCCGCCGGTGTTCAAGATGATCGTGAGGGAGTTGACGACGCCGTCGGGCGTGTTGTCCTCGTCTATCCACACGCGCGTCGGCTGCGTCGGGTCGTACGTCTCCGAGCGCTCGGCGCGGATGTCGCGCATCACGGCGTTGTGCGCGTCCATTCCGCGCCCCTGCTCGTACGCGTCGGGGCTCGGCTTACTCATTACCGGAGGAAGCGGGCGGGCGCGTAAAGCCGTGTCGTCACGCGCCGTCGGTGTCGTCACGCGTCGTCGGCGCGGCTCGGCGACGCCGTCTCGCGGATCGACCCGCAGCGACGCGCCTCGCCGGTTATTCGGTCTCGTCGTCCTTTTTACCCCGCGTCAGCGCTCGCACGGCCGACCTCGCCCGGACGAGCCCCACGACCCCGACCGCGCCGACCCCGTTGACGGCGGCGTCGCGCCACGCGAAGGACCGCCACGGGATCGGCGCCTGCACGAGTTCGACACCGAACCCGAGGGTGACGGACGCGGCGGCGGCGAGGAGGAGACCCCGCCGTCTCCGACCGAGCGCGCGACTCGCGAGGACCGTCAGGACCGCGTACCCGACCAGATGGAATGGGTCGGTGAGTCCGATTTCGAGTGCTCCGGCGCCGCTTCCACCGGCGGCGCCGTCGCCGGCCACCCACGAAACCGGAATCACCGAGGCGACGAGGAGCGCCAGCGCGAACGCGACGGTCCCCCGCCAGTCGGCGCTGGCGGGACGACCGGTGGTGTCGTCGTCTCGGCGTCGGTCGGCGGGAGACACAGCGCCCGTTCGCCGCGAGGGCAGTTATCGGTCACGGAGGCCGACCGGACCGCCTTCGGGTTCGGGGACTGCACCCGCGTCGCCCACGCCATGAACGCGGACGCCGGGGCGTGTCGACCTGTACGCCGGAACGTACCGGCCTGTGCGCCGGAACGTGTCGATCCGGCGGGGCCGCCGGCCCACCGTAACCGGAAGTCGTTGCGTTCGGAGGTGAACAACTAACCCGATACGGCCCTTCTATAATAAAAGAGCATTACATGACTGAAATGGGCGGCTACAGAGACCGAGTTGCACAGATCGATCTCGGGGACGGTGCGGTCAACTACCACGGGATCGACGACGACGACGCCAAGAAGTACATCGGCGCGCGCGGACTCGGCGTCAAGTACGTCTTCGACGCCGGGCCGGACGTGGACCCGCTGGGACCGGACAACCGGCTGGCGTTCATGACGGGGCCGCTCACCGGCACCCAGACCGTGATGAGCGGCCGGATCGCCGTCGTAACGAAATCCCCGCTCACGGGGACCGTCACCGACTCGCACCACGGCGGCTGGTCCGGTGCGCGCCTCAAGTGGGCCGGCCTCGACGGGATCCTGCTCGACGGCGCGAGCGACGACCCGGTGTACCTCTACGTCGAAGACGGCGACGTCGAGGTACGCGACGCCTCGCACCTCTGGGGCCACGGGGTTCACGACACTATCGACGCGCTCGGCGAGGAAGTCGACGGGAAGGTCGGTCGCGACGTCTCCGTGATGGCCATCGGGCAAGGCGGCGAGAATCAGGTGCGCTACGGCTGTGTCGTCAACGAGGACGACCGCGCCTCGGGCCGCGGCGGCACCGGCGCCGTGATGGGCTCGAAGAACGTGAAAGCGATCGTCGTCAAAAGCGGCACCGACATGCCGAAGCCGTCCGACCCGGAGACGTTCCAGGAAGGGTACCAGCAGGCGATGGAGGTCATCCGCGAGTCCGACGTGACGGCGCCCAACGAGGGCGGGCTCTCCCTGTACGGGACGAACGTCCTGATGAACGCGACGGAGGAGATGGACGGCCTCCCGACGAAGAACGCGAAGTACACCTCGACGGAGGGGTACAGCGAGTCCGAGGGCGTCGACGTCGACTCCGAGCGCGTCTCCGGCGAGAACGTTCGCGAGAACATCCTCGTCGACGAGCCGACCTGTCACTCCTGTCCGGTCGCGTGTAAGAAGGAGGTCGAAGTCAGCGTCACGCACAAAGGCGATGACATGAACGTCCGCACGGAGTCGTACGAGTACGAGTCCGCGTGGGCGCTCGGCCCGAACTCGGGCCACTCCGACCGCGACGAGATCGCGGTGATGCTCGAACGCTGTAACGACCTCGGTATCGACACCATCGAGGCCGGCAACATGATGGCGATGGCGATGGAGATGAGCGAGGAGGGCAAACTCGACGGCGTCGGCCACCTCGACTGGGGCGACTCCGAGACGATGATCGACCTCCTCGACGAGATCGGCCACCGCTCTTCGGACCTCGGTGACCTCCTCGCGGAGGGGCCGGAGCGCGTCGCCGACGCGAAAGACGCACACGGGAACAAACTCTCCGTGAAGGGTCAGACGATGGCCGCCTACGACCCGCGCTGCATGAAGGGGATGGGGATCGCCTACGCGACCTCCAACCGCGGGGCGTGCCACCTGCGCGCGTACACGCCGTCCGCCGAGATCCTCGGCGTCCCGGAGAAGGTCGATCCGTACGAGTGGGAGGGCAAAGGCGAACTCACCGCGACCTTCCAGGACCTGCACGCCGTCTCCGACTCCTTCGACATCTGCAAGTTCAGCGCTTTCGCCGAAGGGATCGAAGAGTACGTGCTCCAGTACAACGGCATGACCGGTCGCGACCTCTCGGAGGACGAGCTGTTCGAGGCCGGCGAGCGCGTGTACACCCTCGAACGCTACTACAACAACCTCGTCGGCTTCGACGGCGCGGACGACACGCTTCCGAACCGCTTCATCGACGGGCACCCGGACGCCATTCCCGGCACGGGCGCCAGCGAGGGCGAGCTGTGTGAGCTCGACCAGATGAAAGCGGAGTACTACGAGGCCCGCGGCTGGGTCGACGGCGTCGTCCCCGACGAGAAGCTCGCCGACCTCGGCATCGACATCGGCCCCGGAACCGGCGTCTCCGCCGGCGACTCCGCGGCTCCCGCCGACGACTGAGCCCCATCGGCTCGGTCACCAGCGTTGTGATTTTTTGACGACCTCGTGAGCGACCGGACCGCGGTCAGCGCGCAGTATCGCTTACGTGTATGGAGACTCTCGCCGGCAACCGTCTACACCGAGAGCCCGCGCTCCGCTGTTTAAAAGTCGGATAGTTAAAACTCGAAGCCGACGGCGTCGCGGTCCGGTCGAATCGGACTCGTCGGGTACGGCGGCGACGCCTCCGGGTCGTTGAACGGTCGAGGCGCCACGTCGTTCGGTCCGTCGGGGTAGAAGAGCGCGGCGAGCGTCTGGATCGCGGTTCGGCCGCTCGCGAGTTCGAACTGCCCGCCCCCGTACAGCTCGATCCCCGCGTCGTCGCAGTACGCGATGGTCTCGAAGAGGGATTCGAGCGTCCCGAACCGCGAGGGCTTGACGTTACACCACCCCGGCTCGACCGGGAGCGATTTCAGGCTCTCCACGCCGTCGACCGGGTAATCGAAGGCGAGGCGGTCGGCCTGCGGCTCGACGAGCGGCGTGGTCTGCGGGGTGAACGCGGGGTCTTCCACGACCGCGGTCGGGAACGCCGCGAACACGTCGCGGTACAGCTCCGGGTCGGCTTCGACGTCGACGTCGGTCCCCTCGTACCAGCCTTTTAAATCGGCGATCCGGACCGCGTCGGTCTCTCTGAGCGCGACGAACACTTCCTCCGGCCAGTCCGGTGTCGGGTCGAGTTTGAACTCCAGCTCGTCGTCGAGTGCGAGCAGTTCCTCGACCCGGTCCGCCGTCGGCGGTTCGCCGTCCAGCCGCGTCGAGACGACGAACCGAACCGGCGAGGGCTCGATCCCGAGACACTCGCCGAGCGACTCCTCGCGCTGGCGGAGCGCCAGGTCGAGCGCGGCGCTCTCGACCGCCCACCGCCGGTAGTTCCGGAAGTACTCCTGTGTCGGCGGCTCGTGAGCAAAGAGGTCGATCTCGTCGAGACGGGCGGACAGTCCGTCGATCGTCCACTCACCCTCGATGTCGATCGGGTCGGTCCCGGCGATCGCGTCGTGGTCGGCCGTCTCGTACGTCACGTCCTCGCCGCGTCCCACGACCCCGTCGCCGGCGAGACGGAACTCCGTCGTCGTCCGTTCGAACCCGCTCGTGGTCTGGGCGGTGTACCGGCGCCGTCCGACCGACTCGATGGTTACCGAAAGATCCGCGACACGCTCGTATGCGCTCATACGCCACACACGGTCTGCGAGAACTTAAGCGCGCGACGCGGACGAACCCGAGCGACGGGCGCAGACACCACGGAAACCCCCCGCGACTCACGCCGCGTTGTCGTCTCCGACGCGGGTCCGGAGGGTGGCGATCCGCGTCCCGAGCGCCCAGAACAGCGGGACCACGGTGAGTACGACCGCACCGGCCGCCGCGACCTGCAGCACGGTCGTCGTGAACCACGGCTCGGCGTCGGCGTACGGGATCGCGGTGTGCGTCACGTCGCCGAGGACGGGGACGAAGTAGTCCATCAGCAGGTCGACCGTGTACCACGCGGTCGCGATGCCGACCGCCTTCAGCGGGAAGTCGGTGATGCGGTGGAGGACGAACGCCTGAAGCACCATCCCCAGGTGGCTGACGAAGAGGAACGCGTACATCGCCGGCCCGGCGCCCGCGAGGAACGCCGGCCAGAAGACGGCGAGGACGTACGGGGTCCAGAGCCCGAGTTTGATGTTCCCGAAGAACGCGAGCGCCGCGAGCGTGTCGTTCGACCGGCCGAGCGCCCACGCCGCGAGCGCGGCCGCGATAAGAAGCGTCGCGCCCGGACTGTCGGGGATGAACGGCCACATCTCGACCGGCAGTTCGCGGAACTGGAAGCGGTAGTACCAGAAGCCGAACGCCGTCCCGACGAGGTTGATGAGGACGATGACCCACGCGAACCGGAAGGCGACGTCTTCCAGCGCCTCCGGAAGCGGAGCGAGCCACCGAGGCAGCGCCTCGCAGTCCGGCGGGTCGCGGCCGAGTGCGCCGACGATGTCCATACGCTCGGCTCGGGCCGCCCAGTCATAGCCGTGGCGGTCGCGGAGCCGGACGTCGAGCCCGTCGAGCGAGCGCGGCAACCGGACGAAAAGGGCTATGGGGCCCCAGCGGGTACTCGGCGGTATGCGCCCGCGAACGCTGCTCGCGCTGCTCCTCGTCGTCCCCCTCGTGGACGCGTTGTTCCTCATCGTCGTCGCGACAGAGCTGGGATGGGCGGTTACCGTCGCGCTCGTCGTGCTGACGGCTATTCTCGGGATGCTGCTGCTGCGCGCCGAGGGGCGCGCGACGCTCGCACGCGTCCAGCGCAAACTGGCTCGCGGCGAGCCACCGACCGACGAACTGCTCGACGGCGGGCTCCTGATCGCCGCCGGCGCGTTCCTGCTCACGCCGGGGCTCGTCACCGACGCCGTCGGGTTCCTGCTCGCCCTACCGCTCTCGCGGGTCCCCATCCGCATGGCGCTGAAAAAGTACGTCGTGATCCCGTACCTCGATCGGGAAACCAACGGCTTCACCACCGGAAACGTCTACATCGGCGGATTCCCCGGTGGCGACGGCAGCGGCGCCGGCGGGGGGTTCACGATGGGCGGCGGTGCCGGCTTCGAGGGCGGCGACTTCGGTGGCGGCGCTCCCGGCCCGGACGCCTCGGAAGGCGACGGGTCGAGCACGACCCGCGACGGCGACCGCTACGACGACGCGGACGACGTGGTCGACGTGGACTTCACCGTCGAGGACGACGAGACGGACCGACGCGACTGACGCCCGCCGCGAGACGCGCTCGCTCCCGGCGACCGCGTTTGCGACGACGACCGAAACCGACTGACGGCGGCCGACTTACGAAAGGAAACCCTTAAAATCCTACCAGCGCAACGCTTGAATGCGCTCACCTGGGCCAATAGCTCAGTCAGGTTGAGCGCTCGGCTGATAACCGGGAGGTCCACGGTTCAAATCCGTGTTGGCCCACCTACAGCGTCCACGGTCTTTGGCCGTGGCGTGTTAGGGGCCGGGAACTCCCCAGCCACCTAACTTCGTTCCGCTAACTGATGAGAAAAAAGTCTGTTCTCCGCCTAGTTGAACCGTTACTATCACGGAGTGTCTTGCCATCCCCGAATGAGGTATAGTTGGCCCTGTTAAAATCTTCTATCGTAGATAGTTTGTAGAGACTATGTTGGGTACAGGACGCAAATCGTCCATAGGATTCTCCGTGATATGGGGCTGATTAGGTAGGTAAATCCGGGTATTTCTACCATTTGTTTGATCTATTCAGGAGTCCAACGCCGATGTCCGATCTTGAATGAGCGCTTGGATTGACTCGATAAACTCCCCGAAGTCTTTGACGACCCCTTCTCGGTTCAATACTTCTTCTGCCATCTTAGGACGCCCTCTACGCTGCTCATCTCCGTACACATACATCGTTCTCAATGTTCCAAGCAGAGAATCCATAGACTCCTGCCTTTCAGGGTCCAAGAACACCTTTGATTGTCGGGCAGTTGATTCAAACGAGGCAAGTGCGTCATTTGCGTCTTCAAGGAATTCATCGGTTACCTCACCGTTTGAGGATTTACTCATGTACTCCTGTGCAATAGCATGGCAATGCTCTGCATCTTCCAGCAGTTGAATCAGCATCTCGGCTTCTTTCTCCAAAATGTGGTCTGCTCTTCGTCGTTTATTTTCCGCTTCTGCGGCAATTCGCTGAGAATTCAGACTACCGAAATACCCGAGAGCAGCGCCACAAAGAGCAGCTGCAGCAGCAATTATTGAACCGATTTGTTGTTCGATGACCATGTTGGAGCCAACAACTTCGCTCAGTAAATTGTTTGCTGTGCAGTAAGATTATGCCAGCCGACCTAGTGAATAGAAATAAAACTAAGAGTAGTGAGCTGAGTAACACACCCTCTATATCTCGCACGCCGGTCCTGTCTGCTCCTATTTACTTCAATAGAGCCTAAGAACGCTTTAGTTGATCATCTATGTTGCGGTGGCGATCATTGTTACTCTTGAGAAAACTATAAATTCCTGATACGAATACTACTGACTGAGCATAATGACTTCTGATGAGGGTTCTCGGGGGTACTTCTACCGATTTATAGACTATACTGTTGGGAAAGAAAATTTGGAGCAAGTACGAGATGATTTCAAATGGATTGCGTACGATAGTATTGAAGCCTTCAAACGGTGGAATCCGTCTAAACAATTCCTAAGGAAGGAAATAAAAAACGCCCATGATAAGGCACGACGGTCAAAGTGGGATCGAATTGGATTTTTCATTGGTATAATCACGTCTTTTTCTGCTTTTATTTCAATCCCATTTAGTGCGTTTCTAACGATTGCTGGCCTACTAATTAGTATCCTAACACTGTTTCGTCGGGTAACTGTGACAATGGTCCTATATGATGACCCATATAGGATCTACGATGATCGCCAACTAAAGTTCGCTTATGCTTGGAATCGCGGAATGAACGGTTGGGCATCATTGCTTGTTATGCCTATTGGTGTTTTAAACAGAATTACTCCCGATGATTACAAACTGAGTCTATGGGTGATTGAGGATATTATCAATAGCGAATACGAGTAAGAGTATCGCGGCTTTGTAAGCTAGGTGAGTTTATAACTCATCAGTGTAGTCTCTCCTCTGTTCGGATTTTTTCCGTTCTGTACGACGGTCATAGTGCTTCTCAAGAACATCTAGACTCACATTCATTCTGTCACTAACGACCTTCTCCGGCACGTCTTCTGACAAGTGGTGAGTGATTGATCCACGGCGTATCGCGTGTGGACTCACGCTCGATGGACAGGTACTCGCCTTGTTATTCTCCATCGCCTCACAGGATTTTATCTCGCGGTCATGAGGACACTCCCCAGTATATTGGCAGGGGCGGGTGATCCGATAGATACTATCTCGGAGAGAAGACTTTGCCGGGCGTCCCTGTCTGGATGTGAACAACGGTTTCCGGTCGTAATCGTCGGCGACCTTATCGCGGTTGTACCTGAGATAGCCATCAAGCGCATCACAGACTTCTGGACTCAAAGCGACATACCGTTCACCGGCTTTCTTATTCTTTAGTCGAGTATCTGTCTTAGGACGATGGTGAAGCTCGACGTACTGCTCCTCGGGATCGTAATCTTCCACGTCGAGGCCGTGAGCAGCGCCAATTCTCATCCCAGTATGCCACAGTAGCTCCACGAGAGCGTGTGTCCGAGTCGAAAATTCGAACTGGCGGAGATATTCGATAAGGCGCTCTGCCGCGCCCTTATCGAGTTTTGCCGTTCGTCGGTCCTCGTTTTTGTCCAACGATGGGATTAGAATCTTATCGTGGGTTCCGGATGCCACCGCGTCGATCTTCTCACACCACCTGATGAACACGCGGAGCGTGGACAGCTGAGTGGATAGCGAGACGTTGTTGAGGTCGCCATCCTCTCGCCGCCACAGTTTGTACCGCTGAAGATCGCGCCCCGTCAGCTCGTTCAGGTTGTCGATCTCGGCGACCTTATCGCACCACTCAACGAAGTGCCCAAGTCGATAATGATGGGCTTGGATGGTCGAATCCGAGACTTCCTGCTTTCGCTGTTCGAGATACATTGCCTTCGCTTCTTCCGGCGTAATAGGTTCGAGGTTGTTCGCGCACATGGGTTTGCGAATCGCAGAGTGGCCGGCTGAGGGTGAGCAGTGGGTGGCATAACCGTCGTGCGTTGCGTTCGGCGCCGAGGGCAGTGAAAACTGCCCGAAGGCGGCGAGGTCCACGCGTTCAAATCCGTGTTGGCCCACCTCAGAAGCGGTCGGCGTTATGCCACCGCGGTTGGGGCCGTACAACTCCCCAGCCACCTAATTTCCGTACTTCCGCTACTTCCAGAGAGGGCCGATTCTCGCTGTCCAAACTACAAACATAGCGACCCCCAGAGCCGTCTCCGGGTTTCCAGCACAGGAGGTGGGGTAGCGTGAGTCTCGGCTACTCCGGGAGCTTCACCGCCGAGAAGGACCGCGAGTTCTTCTGTGACACCTGCGGCGCGCGCTGTACCCGCAGCGTCAACGGCGACCTTGAGTACGGTCATCTGGTCGGCTGCCCGAAGCGTCCTGACGAGTTTCAGATCGGTACCTCAGAGGGCCGTCGGTACCGTCCCGACGAGGGATCCGACGGAGGTGCGTCCGCGTGAGCGACGACGAGTCCGGTCACGCAGAGTCCCTCGCGGAACAACTCCGACTTGCGAAAGAGAACGGAAACCTCCCCGCCGAACTCGCGCACGATCAGGAAGAAGACAACGAGGAGGAGGAAGACGATGTCGAGTGAGCGAGCCACCGCGCCCGGCGTGGGACACGTCGGCCCGCTGCTCTCGGCACGCTGTACGAGCTGCGGGAAGACCTCCGAGAAACGAACCACCGAAATCGTCGGCGACGAATCGAGCGGTTCGTTCCAGCACGTCTGTCACTCGTGCCGCGGTGTCACTTGGTGGAACGTCCTCGACGTCGCCGAACCGTCCGATCGCTCGCGGGGTGACCGATGACGGGGTGTCCACATCCCACCCAGCGTCCCAGCGGTCGCTGCAGGATGTGCGCGATCGAGGCGCAGTTCGGAGGCGTCGATCTCGACGACCTCGGCGAGTACGAGTGCCCCGAATGCGGTGACGAAACGTCCGGCCGCGATGTCGTCTGCTACAGGTGTCGAGGTGGGTCCGCGTGAGCGTCGACGCTCCGAACACTCCCGACGCGACAATCGGGACGCTTCCCGACCCGCGCATCGAGGACCGGGTCGCGCCCCGCCCTGCAGCTCACGGCGCCGCCGCGCAGGCCGTTTTCAACGATGCTGACCGAGACCTCGCACTCTACTCGGCGGTCCACCAGCTGTGGTACGATGTCGTCGGTGACCGTGACGAGGAGCCTGGGATTGCTGCGGAGGTGAATCACGAGGATCTCCCGTGGCTCGATGTTCCGACGTCCGGCCGCGAGTGGGTCGTGAAGCTCACTTCGTCGCGCTGGAAGGCGGGAACCGGCACGGGCGACGACTACTCGGCGTACTACAAGTACGATCTCACCCTTCGCGAACGCGACGAGGACGGTGACCTCCACAAGACGGGACAGGCGTGCTCGCTTCGCGTGATTCCACAGTTCGGCGATCTCAACTACAAGGACGGGAAACCGCTGACGCTGCAGTACGGAGAAGGCTCGCTCGTCCGATGCTCCACGACGTGGGCGGATTCGGCTGCGGAGATCGAGGGTCGGATGCTCGACGTGCTTGAGATCGTTTTAGACGTCGATCGCGGTCGCCTCCTCGCCGATCGAGACGCGGACTCCCGCCGGCTGACGAAGGCCGAGGCGCACCATCGATTCGACATCGGCTGGAAACGGCAGGTCGTAGAGGTCATGGACCAGACTCGTGACCTCATCGCCTACGGCGGGATGTCGGAGGTAGAGGCACACCAGTACCGCGTTCGCGAGGGATACCTGGAGGCGCTTCTCGACGCCGATCGCTGGCATCTCCTCGGATTCGAGCGGACCAGCTACGACATTGAGCTCAAGTGCTACCAAAACGCCGGTTGGTCGGAGATTCCTCGCGAGGATCCGGCGCACCACCCGAAGCTCGAAGCGTCGTTCGCCGGCGTCGACGGTGACGGTGCGCTCCCTCACGTCGACGACTGGGACGAGGTGATGTCCGTGCTCCGGTCGGTCGTCTCCGCCCACTTGGAGTGGGCCGGTGTCAGTCGAGAGGAGCTAGTCGCCGACGACTATCAACCCGGTCCCGCAAGTCCGGAGTATCGCTACTCGCACCCAGGTGGCCGTCGTGAGCAGCTCCGAGAGCGGTACGAGGCCGTCGGGACGGAGATACACCGCGAGGCGCTGAAGGCGAACACGCAGGCCGTCTACGACATCCTGCGCGTCGTCGCGACCGAGTCCGGTGCGTCCTACGACACGCTCGAAGAGCGGACCGGACTCGCTCGTTCGACGATCCGATACCACGTCTCTCGGCTCACGGAGATCGGCGTCTGTGAGAAGGTCTCTAATCCGGTTCTGGTCGTTTTCCCGAGCCTCGCCGTTCTCGACGAGGCTGAGGAGATCCTCCGGCGGATCTACCCCGACGACCAGGTCGACGACATGACGGAACGCGCAGAGGAGCGCCGCGAGCGTCGTGAGAACCGAGACGATCCCAGTTCAGTCGGGGATCAGGAGGAGAGCGACGACCAGGACGACGTCGACGTCGACCGGGATCGTGGTCGCACCCGCTGGGCGTACTTCGAGGACATCTCGCTTGAGCCGCATCAGCTGGCGACCGCGCTCGATCGTGAGTACCTGGACGGTGACGAGGTTCGCGTGAGGACCGATCGGCGAGACTGGGTCGAGTAGCGGCGCTCGACGACACGTGTTCGCGTCGGTCGATAGCCTCGGCTCTCTCTTTGTTCGTGGTTTCAATCGACATCTCGAACCTATCGCGCTCTAATTTGGCAGATCGAGCGTGTCGCCGATGAGAATCTCATGTCGATCCGGCTGTTGAGTCAGTTCTACGGGATTGTGTGCTGAAATTTAAAACATAATGGTTCTTAACTTCTGAGACAGTTCGCGATTCAAATGGTGCTGAGTGGCATCAAATCGGCCGATAGGGCGCTCGCGGTGCGTGGGTAGGTTAGCAGGGGACCCTACGGGTGTAGCCCCTAAGGGGGAGAACAATAACGACCGGAGCCAGAACGGCTCCGGTCTACCGCACCGCACCACACAGCACGTGGAACCTACGAAACAGTCGAGGACGCCCTCTCAGCCGGAAGAGCGCGGGATCGTGGAGGCCGGGACCCCGAGAAAGAACCTTAGCGAATAGCCTTAGGTCGGCTACTCGGTGAGCCGTCCGATCGTCGCATCGACGACCCACTCGCCGACCGCACTCCACACTGTGTCCGCAGCCATCGATAGCTGCGAGGTGATAGCCGACACGTTCGGGTCGATCCACCCGAGCGCTATCGCGACGCCGGCGCCGACGAGCACGACGATCGCGTAGGCAGCGCCGGACGACAGCACGTTCCCGATTAGCCGCCCGATTTTGACGACTTTGAACAGGTAGAGCGCTCCCGCGAGGAGCACAGCCCCCATCATGAGTCGCTGGCCGGCGCCGAGCGCTTCGAGCGCTTCAAGCAGCCAGCTCATCAGTCGGAGCCCTCCTGGTCGTCACCGGAGCCGGAGCGGAACTGCCCGCCGATGATCACCTGCGGGCGGTCGTCGTCCGGGGAGTTGTTCGCGCGGTACTCACGTACCAGTTGTATCGCGGCGTAGCCGCCGATGAGGACCGCGATGAGGAAGGCGTCGGAGTTGACGAACGCTGTAAGGAGGTCGCCTTCGCCGAGGCCTTGGAGCGCGACGACACCGGCGACGGCGACGATGGCGATCCACCGTGCGGTGGTGAACTCGCCGGACTCCCGAAGGAGCCACAGCGAGCCGACGGCGATGCCGCCGACAGCGAGTATCGCGCCCCCCTCCGAGCCGATGGTGAACAGACCTGCCTCTGCAGCCGCGACGACGACAGCGGCGCCGATGGTGCCGGTGAGGAGTCGGTTCTCTCCGACGCTCACCAGCCCGCTACCAACCGCCGAGAGGGCCGACTCGACTCCGGAGCCGACCGTCTCACCGATGCGCGGGATGCGCTCGAACAGGCCGCCAACTCCGGCAGCGATGCCGTCGACCGCTTCTCGCGAGGAATGCGGCCGCGTCCCGGCGACAAACAGCATCCCGACACCACCGAACAGCAAGAGGAGGCTCGGGAGGTTCCCACTCGTGAACGTCGCGAACACGCCGCCGCCCGCACCGCTTGTCGACGCGCTCGGCGGGTCGGTCGGTTCAATCGACACAAACCCGACGTCGTCGCGACTCACTTCGATCGGGTCTGGCTTCTCTGCCGCGCCGAGCTCTGTCCCGGAACCGTCGACGACGGCGTACCACTGGCCATCGGTGCCGGCGACGTACTCGGCGGTCCAGGCGTCACCGACGACACTGGCGGGCTCGACCACGAATTCGGTGTTGGTCGCGTTTGCACTTTCCGGGACGCGGACGCGCATCGAGTTCCGGTCGGGCTCGACACGCGCGGAGAGCGTGTTCAGCGTGAGTTCCGAGCCGCTGGTTGCGTTCGGCGCGTAGAAGCGCTGCGACCCGTCGCTGTACAGTTCGACGTAGTCGCTCTCGGCGCTGTAGCTCTCGTTTTCGGCGTAGGTCACGAGACTCCCCTGCGGTGTCTCGCCGATGCCGAGGTAACTATCCGAGTTCCACGAATCGAGACGGACTCGCGAGTCCAGGTCGAAGCCGACCGGCGTCGCCTCGACGACGGAAATCTCCGCGTTGTGCGCGTCGACGCGAGATCCGACCGACCGCACTTCGACGGTCGTCCCCTCAGGCACCGGGTTCCCTGCGAAGTCGGAGACGTCGACGGTGAGCGTCGTGCCGGAGAGGTTCGCGGCCGACTGCGGAACGCTCGCCCAACTCCCGGTTTCGTTCAGCCGGTATTCGAGCGATCGCATCGACAGCACGGTCCGAGCGTGCGGAACGGTGAGCGTGGCGTTCTCTCGCGGCGTCGTGTACGTCTTCGAGATGTTGTAGCGCTCCGAGAGCGCCTCGCTCTCGTAGTCGACCGTGCGCGGCGATTCGAGGTCGTGGCGGTATTCGAGTTCGACCTGCGGCTCCGGGCCGCTGGTGACCGAGCCGTCGCCGACCTGCACGGTGACGTTGTTCTGTCCGTTCTGGAGCCACGACGGGTTCGCGTCCAGAGAGACCGTCTCGCCGTCCGCGAGCGTGCCGTCGTGTGAAACCGTGTTCCCGTTAACTTCCACGACGGGATCGCGCGTTTCCGCGACAGCTTCATATTCAACACTCCACGACTCGGGCGCGTCTCCGGTGTGTGAAATTGATAATGACGCTTCATCTTCCGGGAGGCTGATCGGCTTCGAGCCACTATCGTCAATCGTTACTGAATCGCCCTGATCTGTCGATATTGTAGTGGTTCCCGTTGGCTGGTAACTACCGTCTATGTTCCAATCATCTATATAATAGCCGTTTATGACCGAAACAGTATCTCCCGGAGACGCGCTGATACCGCTAAACCAAGCACCCCCGGTGTAGCAACCACAACCGCTTTGATAATAACCATCCACCGTCTCCTCTCGGACGGTATTTCCGTTCACCTTCACCCCGGTATCCCGCTCATTTCCCATATTCTCAAGTTGGATGCTAACAGAATATTCAGTATCAGGCCAAGAGTCGGGAATCGTGTATGAATTGCTTGTTATACCGTTATTTGCTTTTGAAACAGTACCCGGCATAGAGACGGACACAGAACCGTTACGCGGAGGCGCGTTTCCTGCTATGTCGATCGTTTTGTCACCTGTCGACGTGCCGTTCTCCGTTACTATTCCGGTGTTTTCCACGCCCGTCAAATTGATCGACACGTCGTTGACGGAGTCTCGCGAGTCCAGTTGGTAGGTGTGCCGCGTGCCGTCGACGGCCGGTTGGTCGCGGATGACAAGTTCACCGCCGAAGGTGACTGTGTTCGTCGAGAACCCGCGAACGTAGAACGCGGCAGAGTCGCCACGCACCTGAATAGCCTCGGTATAGGTGCCGTTCTCCTCGTGAGCGATACGCGCGACGGCCGGAACCTCGCCTTGAGTCCGGTTGAACCACTCTGTCGGCACTGAGACCCACCGACCGTCATGTGTTCGGTCGTCCGAGAGGTTCAGCGCCGGCTCGCCGCCGACAGTCGTCGTCTCGACGCGCATCGTCTGCGAGCCGGCAGAGGCGTGGACGGTCGGACTCTCGTCGTTCTGGAGGTGAGATGTCGGGATGGCGTTCAGTTCGCCGAGCGGACCGCGATCAACGGTGCTGTCGACCTCTTGGAGTTCCGTCCCGTCGGGAGTGACGACAGTCCCTTTGTTCGGTTCGATCTCGTTGTCGTCGGACGGTGCGAGCAGTATCGGTCCGGCGGCCATCGCGACGATGACGACGCCGATCAACCCGACGACTTTCAGCTGCTCGTCGTCGAGGTAGTCGTCGATGTTCATGCCGACCTCCATCCCGCGGGGGGGTGGGGGGCTGGCGCACGCGCGAGCGCGTAAACTCCCGCTCGGCGGGGTTCGGCTCGATTTCGGCGGTTGTTTGAGATCAGTTTCATTTGGCGCTCACTCTCCGAACTTCCGGCGAGATGATGCGGAGCTTCCCCGGAACCTTGTATCGACGAGGAAGGTCGTCCCAGCCGAACTCGGTGTACTGGCCGCTGGTCCAGAACAGACCGCGGCCGAGCTTCCAGGTCGAAGTCATTTCGCTGCTCATCGGCGGTCGAACACCGATGATCTCGTCGCTACCCGTCGGGTTGTCGGTGCCAGAGAGCGTGACTCCCCAGCGCATTTTCTTTCGAATCATCCACGAGATCTCTCTCGGCTTCTGTGTGAGCAGCACGAACGACAGCCCGTTCCGGCGGAAGTCGACGTACTGTTGGCTGACGGCGTCGATTTTTGTCGAGAGACCGCCGTTGTCGTTCGAGGCGTGGTGTTTGAACAGGTTGCTCGCCTCGTCGCAGACCCACGTTGTCCGCATCGAACGCTGCTCGTTGACGTTGTGGTGGACGAGCCAGCTGAACCACCAGTGGCTCGTCGGCGTCACCTCCTCGTCGTCGAGTTCGGGATCGTGTTTCGCTCGGTCAGCTTCCCAGACGCTGGTGTACTCAAGCGGCGGGCACTCCGACGCCTGCCGAGTAATCCGCTCGCAGCCCCGGAACTTCGGGTCGGGGTAGACGACGTGAAAGGCACCCGACATGAGCACGTTGTTGTTGAGGTCGTCGAGGTCGCTGTACCGCTCGACTCGCCAGACGATGTCTTCGAGGTCGACCTCGATCGGCTCGAAGTCCGTCTCGGCGAAGCCTGAATCGTCCTCTGGCGGTGCGAGTTGTACCTTGAACTCGACACCTTCTGGCAGACAGACCACGGCCCACGGGGCAAAGGGGAGCCACTCGGTCCGCTGGGGCGTTCCGCGCCAGACGACGGCCTCGCCGTTGACCTCCATCCAGCGTGCGATAAACGTCGACACACTGGTGGTCTTCCCGCGACCCATCGGCCCGTGAATCAGGGCATCTGAGCCGCCAGTCGTTTCAAGCTCGCTGTCGTCGACGGGCGTGTCCGGGTCGGTCAGGTACTCGAAGACGCCTTTGCGGGCGTCGGAGAGACCGCTGAAGTCCTCGAAGTCGAGCCGGAACCCGTCCATGTCCGATGTGTGGACGATGGCGTCGAGCATCGCCCGCGGGTGGCGAAGCGTGCTGTGTGGCGGTGTCCCTTCGACCGGATCGGGCGTCCGCTCCAGTCGCTTGAGGAGTTTCGGGAACGGCGTCATCTCCATGTGCCGAACCAGGTTCTCGCCGATGCTGTGCCGTCGCTTGTCGTTTTGGACCTCCCGAGTCGCCTCGATACTCGTTGCCTCAAGCCCTGACAGCCACTCGTACAGGTACTCAGGGTCTTTAACGACCTCAAGCATCGAGTCTGCCGAGTCCACCGGGATGTCATCCGGGATGTTTGCAGAGTTGCTCACGATAGGTTCCCTCCAGTAGACGATGCGACTCGCCCGCTCGGCAGCTCCTCGGCGTTCGAGGAGGCCGTTCGGAGCGCACTGTTCCACGCCGGAAGGACATCCTGTGAGAGCATCGAGTCGAGGACCGCGGTCTGCTCGT